>CASFVT010000038.1 GCA_949298195.1 uncultured Bacillota bacterium | reverse complement strand
TCCTTCCTTTCCCTTTCCCTCAGCCGCGGGCGAACCATCGGCCTGGCCGTCTGCTCGCTCTCGCTCAAGAAGGAAGACGGAACCGAGGCCGGGGCGCGCGAAGCCTTCATGAAGTCGGCGGTGGACGCCCTTCTACCCGTGGCCGTCTGCTCGGGGCTCAGCCTCTTTTACTGCCATAGCGAACGGACGCTGGCCGACAAGCTCGCCGGGACGATCCTTGTCCGCAAGTGAGGGCCCCGGGCCCTTTTTTCTTTGACTTCGCAAAAATGTAGCACTCGAATGTTGACAGTGCTAAGCCGGTTTCTATAATAGGTCTAGCACCCCGGGTAGGGGATTGCCAAAGGAGGCCTTGAACGATGACCAGGCGCGACGAAATCCTGAAACTCATAGTCGAAGAATTCATCAAGACGCACCAGCCAGTCGCTTCGAAGACCCTTTTGCAAACCTACGACCTTGAGGTGTGCTCCGCGACGATCAGAAGCGAGATGAATTCCCTCGAGGCGGACGGCTTCATCGAGAAGCCCCATACCTCGGGAGGAAGGATCCCGACCACGGCCGGGTATCGCTACTACGTCGAACACCTGAGCGAGGGCAGCGTCGACCAGAAGGCCAAGAACGCCCTCCAGACAGTTCTCGGGGAAAAGCGCAAGTCGATCGAGGAGGTCATGGAGAGTTCCTGCAAGGTGCTCTCGGAGATGACCAACCTCGCTTCGGCGGTCCTGGGCCAGGGGACGAGCGACGAAAGGCTCGTTTCCATCCAGCTCATACCGCTCAGCAAGACGACGGCTTCCGCCATCTTCGTGACCGATGGGGGATACGTGGAAAACAAGACCTTCGTCCTCGACGAGAAACCGGGCCTCGAGGCGGTCCAGAAGGCGGTCGTCCTGCTTAACGACCGGCTGAAAGGGACCCCCGTCGACGAGCTCGGGGCGAAGATGGAGGCGATGAAATCGATCCTGGTCGACTATCTGCTCGGCCAAGAGGTGATCTACAACGTCTTCTACAGCGCCCTGGCCGCCCTCTCCGGGAGCCGCGGCTCCATCTACGGAGCCGACGCCCTCCTTAGCCAGCCCGAGTTCCAGGATCCCGAGGCGATGAAGGACCTCATGAAGGCCCTCTCGAACCCCGACGACCTCGAAACGCGGCTCAGCAAGCTAAGCAAGCGGACGATCGGCGGCGTCGACGTTTCCATCGGACACGGCGCGAAGAACGACATGTCGGTCCTCTCGACCGACGTGAAGGTCCCCGGCAGCAATGCCGTGAGCCTGACGCTCCTCGGCCCGACGAGGATGGACTACAACAAGGCGCTGGCCACCCTCCGTTACTTCGCGGAGCAGCTCGACAGTTATTTCAACCAGAAAGGAGATAGCGAAGCGTGGACGAAGCAAAGCAAGAAAAAGCCAACTCCCAAGAAGGAAAGCCCCTCGACGAAGAGGACGAGCTCCTCGGAGAAGAAGAGCAAGACAAGGGAGAAGTGAAAGACGGAACTTCCGAGCTTGAGAAAAAGCTCAAGGCGGCCGAAGAAGAGGCTGCCAAGTGGAAGAACGCCTACTACACGACCCTGGCCGACACCCAGAACCTCCGGAAGTCCCTGGAGGAAGACCACCGAAACGCCATCCGCTATCGGAGCGAGGGCTTCCTCGGCTCCCTCATCCCGGCGCTCGACAGCTTCCACATCGCCCTCGAGGCGACCCCGAACGGGGAGGAAGCGAAGAACTACCGGATCGGCTTCCAATACATCTACAACCAGATCCGAAGCACCTTGGAGCAGGAAGGGGTGAGCGAAATCGCCCCGAAGGAAGGCGACAGATTCGATGCCACCTCCATGCACGCCGTCGACCTCGTCGAGGGCGGGGAGGAAGGCAAGGTCGCCAAGGTCCTCGCCAAGGGCTACCGCCTCTATGACCGGATGATCCGCCCGGCCATGGTGAGCGTCTACGGAAAGAAAGCGGACGACAAGAAAGAAGAACAAGCTAGCGAAGCTTCTAAGCCGAGCGAAGCCTGAGCGAAAGGAGAACATCGATTATGGCAAAGGAAATCATCGTCGGTATCGACCTCGGTACCACCAACTCCGTCATCTCTTACATGCAAGCCGACGGCAAGGTCAAGGTCATCCCCAACCCCGAAGGCACCAACACGACCCCCTCGGTCGTCGCCTTCAAGGCGAGCGGCGAGGAGATCGTCGGCAACGCCGCCAAGCGGCAGATGATCACCAACCCGGACACCGTAAGGAGCGCCAAGCGCCACATGGGCACGAGCGACAAGTTCCACATCGCCTGCCTCAACAAGGACTTCACCCCGCAGGAAATCTCCTCGAAAGTCCTTGCCTACATGAAGAACTACGCCGAGAAGAACCTCGGGCAGCCGATCAAGAAGGCCGTCATCACCGTCCCGGCCTACTTCAATGACGCCCAGCGCCAGGCGACCAAGGATGCCGGCACCATCGCCGGCCTCGACGTCGTCCGCATCATCAACGAGCCGACCGCGAG
>CASFVT010000037.1 GCA_949298195.1 uncultured Bacillota bacterium | reverse complement strand
CGGCCGCGCCGATCCCCGAACTTGCGGGAACCGGGGCGCTCGCTACGGACGGAGCCGTGGGGCTCGTAGACCGGGTTGCCGGTCGGGCGGGCCTTTTCTTCGGTCTTGGCCGCCGGAGCAGCCTCTTTTTTCGTTTCTTCCATGTCTGTCTCCTTAGAAGCGGAGCCCGCCTTCCCGGGCCGCGTCGGCGAGGGCCTTGACCCGGCCGTGGTAGGTGTAGCCGCCGCGGTCGAAGACAACTTCCTCGATTTTAGCAGCCTTGGCCTTCTCAGCTAGGACCGAGCCGACCTTGGCAGCCGCCTCGACATTCCCGCCATGGGCGAGATGAAGCTGGGTGGAAGAGGCGCTCACGAGGGTGACGCCCTTCGTGTCGTCGATGATTTGGGCTTCGATGTGCTTGTTGGAGCGATAGACGCAGAGCCGCGGGCGAAGCGAAGTGCCCTTGACTTTCTCCCGAACGCGCTCATGGCGACGCTCGCGGACGAGATTGCGCGATACTTTCTCGATCATAGGCTACCTCCTTACTTCTTGCCGCCGGCCGCCGCGCGCTTGCCGACTTTCTTGATGAGCTTCTGGCCTTTGTAGTGGACGCCCTTGTTGCCGTAGACGTCCGGCCGATGCTTGTCGTAGATGGTCGCGGCCGTCTGGCCGACTTCCTGCCGGTCGACGCCTTCGACGACGATGTGGGTCTCATCGGGGCAAGTGATCTTGGTGTACTTGCCGATGGCCTTGACGGTGACTTGGTGCGAGTAGCCGAGGAACATCGTGAGGGTGTCGCCCTTCATCGAGCAGCGATAACCGGTACCTGCGACCTCGAGCTCCTTCTTCCAGCCCTCCGAGACGCCGACCACGGCATTGTGGAGGATGGCCGCGGTCGTGCCGTGGTTCTCCGAGCCCTGGATCGCGTCTTCCTCGGCTTCGAGGATCGGTTCGACGTGGGCGACCTTGTCCTCGAGGACGATCTTGACGTCCGAAGGAAGGTGGATTTCGAGCTCGCCCTTCGGCCCTTTGATGAGAGCGCTATGCTCCTTCACCTCGATGCTGACGCCTTCGGGGAGATGAATCGGACGCTTGCCAATACGTGACATGCCTGATTTCCTCCTTACCAGACGTAGCAGAGGACTTCGCCGCCGACGTTGGCCTGGCGGGCCTCGCTATCGGTGAGGATTCCTTTGCTCGTCGAGACGATGGCGATGCCAAGGCCCTTGAGGACGCGCGGAAGCTTCGCAGCTTCGACGGTGACCCGGAGGCCCGGCTTCGAGATGCGCTTCATGCCAGTGATGACGCGCTCCCCGTTCTCGCCGTACTTGAGATTGATGATGAGGGTTTTCTTGGCCCCTTCCCCTTCCGAGAGGAAGGAGAGGATGTAGCCCTGGTCCTTGAGGATTTTGGCAATCGAGGCCTTCATCTTCGAGTAGGGCATGGAGACAGACTCGCGGCGCAGCGCATTGGCGTTGTTGATGCGAACGAGCATGTCAGCGATCGGATCGTTAATCATGTTTCTGTGTCTCCTTTCCTTACCAAGAGGCTTTCTTCATGCCCGGGATTTCGCCCTTGTAGGCGAGTTCCCGGAGGCAAATCCGGCAAAGCCCGAACTTCCGGATGACCCCGTGGGGCCGCCCGCAGCGGCTGCACCGGGTATATTCGCGGGTCGAGAACTTCGGCTTCCGCGCGGCTTTGATCTTAAGCGATTTCTTAGCCATGTCTTGTCTCCTTAGTGCCGGAAGGGCATTCCGAGGTGGGTGAGGAGCGAAAGGGCTTCCTCGTCCTTCTTGGCCGTCGTCACGATGACGATGTCCATGCCGCGGATCTTGCCGATCTTGTCGTAGTCGATTTCCGGGAAGATGAGCTGTTCCTTCACGCCGAGGGTGTAGTTCCCGTGGCCGTCGAAGGCATTGCGGGAAACGCCGCGGAAGTCGCGGACCCGGGGAAGAGCGATGGAGACGAGCTTATCGTAGAACTCGTACATCCTCTTGCCGCGGAGGGTGACCTTGCAGCCGATGGCTTGCCCCTCGCGGAGCTTGAAGGTCGCGATGGACTTCTTGGCGTGGGTGACGACCGGCTTCTGCCCCGCGATGAGGGTGAGGTCGGCCACGCTATCTTCGAGGGCCTTGGCGTTCTGGGTGGCGTCGCCAACGCCGATGTTGATGACGATCTTGACGAGCTTGGGCGCCTCCATCGGCGTCTTGTAGCCAAACTCCTTCATGAGTTCCGGGATGATTTCTTCCCGGTACTTCTTCTCGACGCGGTTGAGCTCGCTCGCGACGACCTTCTTGGCCTTCGGGGCTTCCGCCGCTTCGACTTTCTTCGCCGGGGCCTTCTTGGCCGGGGCTTTCTT
>CASFVT010000036.1 GCA_949298195.1 uncultured Bacillota bacterium | reverse complement strand
GTGAAGGGAAGGAAGGCTCCGGGGATGACGCTCTCGACGGTTTTAGTATCGTTAATAGGCATTTGCTATCCTCCTTGCTCGTCTATTAGCCGCGGGTCCGCTTGGGCGGACGGCAGCCGTTATGGGGAACCGGGGTGGTATCCGAGATGGAAAGAACTTGGAGTCCGGCGGCGCCGAGAGCGCGGACGGCGCTTTCGCGGCCGGGGCCCGGGCCCTTGACGTTCACGTCAAGCTGCCGGATGCCTTGCTCGAAGGCACTCTTGGCCGCGGCTTCGCTCGCGAGCTGCGCGGCGAAGGGGGTCGACTTCTTGCTGCCCTTGTAACCGAGGGCGCCGGCGCTCGACCAGGCAATGACGTTGCCGGCCGGGTCGGTGATCGTGACGATGGTGTTGTTGAAGGTCGAATGGATGTGGGCGATGCCCCGCGTGAAGTTTCTCTTGACCTTCTTCTTCCGCGCGGTGGTCGACTTCTTGCCCTTTTTCTTGGTATCTGCCATATCAGTTGACTCCTAAGTTAGCGGGTGGCCTCTTTCTTGTTGGCGATGGTCTTCCGCTTGCCTTTCCTCGTCCGGGCGTTGGTCTTCGTCCGTTGGCCGCGGACCGGGAGGCCCTTGCGGTGGCGGATGCCACGGTAGCAGCCGATTTCCTGGAGCCGCTTGATGTTCATCGCGACTTCGCGGCGGAGGTCGCCTTCGGTCTTGAGCTTGGCGACCTCGGCGCGGATGGCGCCGAGCTGTTCGTCGGTCAGGTTCTTGACGCGGATGTCCTCGCTAACCTTGGCGGCGGCGAGGATCTTCTTGGCGGTCGAGTCCCCGATGCCGTAGATGTAGGTAAGGGAGACGACGACGCGCTTCTCGTTGGGGATGTCGACCCCGACAATACGTGCCATAAATTCTTATTTACTCCTTAATTAGCCCTGCCGCTGCTTGTGCTTGGGGTTGGGGCAAATGCACATGACGACCCCGTGGCGGCGGATGATCTTGCACTTATCGCAGATCGGTTTGACGCTAGGTCTGACTTTCATAGTTTTTCCTTCCTTCCGGCTAGTTTTTGTACCGGAACGTAATGCGCCCGCGTGTTAAGTCATAAGGCGAGAACTGGACGGTAACCCGATCGCCGGGAAGAATGCGGATGTAATGCATCCGGATTTTGCCCGAAACGCAGGCTAGGACTACCGCGCCGTTGGATAGTTTCACCTTGAACATGGCGTTGGGGAGGTTCTCCAACACCGTCGCTTCGACTTCGATGCAGTCTTCTTTGCTCAAGAGCCTTCTCCTTCCTGCCGAGTTAGGATCTCGGCGCCCGTAGAGGTGATGGCCACCGTGTTTTCGTAGTGGGCGGCATACTTGTGGTCGCGGGTGACGGCCGTCCAGCCGTCGGGGAGAACCCGGAGGCTGTTTTTCCCTTCCATCACCATCGGCTCGATGGCGAGGGTCATCCCTTCCTTCAGGATCGGCCCGGTGCCGGGACGCCCGTAGTTGGGGATGTAGGGATCTTCGTGCATCTCGCGCCCGATGCCGTGGCCGGTGTACTCGCGGGGCACGCTATAGCCGCAGCTATGCGCATGCTCCTCGATGGCGTGGCACACGTCGCCGAGGTGGATGCCCGGACGGAGCATCTTATAGGCGATCTCGAAGCACTCCTGCGTCTCTTTGATGAGACGGAGGTGCTCCTCCTTCACGATCCCGACCGGATAAGTCCGGCAGGCATCGGCCATGTAGCCGTGCTTTTGGGCCACGAGGTCGACGGAGACGATGTCGCCGTCATGAAGGACCTTCTTGCTTGAAGGAATGCCGTGGACGAGAACTTCGTTGACCGAGACGCAAGCCGAGCCGGGGAAGCCGCCATAGCCTTTTTCGGCATTGATGGCACCCATTTCGGCCATGGTCTTGTCCACGAGATCGGCAATCTCGAGGGTCGAGACGCCGGGCTTTATGAAGTCCTCGAGGCGGGCGAAGCACTCGATGAGCACCTTGCCCGCCTCTTTCATGAGGCCGATTTCGGCCTTTGATTTGAGGACGATCATTTG
>CASFVT010000035.1 GCA_949298195.1 uncultured Bacillota bacterium | reverse complement strand
TCAAGGGACTCGCCGGAAGCGCCGACGCGGATTTTCTTCCCGTCGACGATCTTGTGATGGACCCTCGTGGCTTTCTTGGTCTTCGGATCGATGAGCGCGACTTTGCTCGCATCGAGCGGCACGTAGATGTCGAGGATGCTCCCCTCGGGAGTATTCTGGGTCGGCTTCTTGTGCTTCTTGTGGACGTTCACGCCTTCGACCACGACTTTGTTGAGTTTCGGGTAGACCCTTTGGACGATGCCGGTCTTGCCCTTGTCGTCGCCCGAGAGGACGATGACTTTGTCGCCGGTTTTGATATTCATTGCCTTGCTCCTCTCAGATGACTTCCATGGCGAGGGAGATGATCTTCATGTAGCCCTTGTCACGGAGTTCGCGGGCCACCGGTCCGAAGACACGGGTGCCGAGCGGGTTGCCGTCCTTGTCGATGAGGACGACGGCGTTGTCGTCGAAGCTGATCGAGCTGCCGTCCTTGCGGATGATGGCGCGCTTGACGCGGACGATGACGCCAGTGACGACCTGGCCTTTCTTGATCTTGCCGTTCGGGATCGCATCCTTCACGGCGCAGGTGACCGTGTCGCCGAGGGTCGAGAATTTGCGACGGGCGCCGCCGTGCTGGCGGAAGACCCGGACACTGCGGGCGCCGGAATTGTCGGCGACGACGAGATTCGTTTCGTTCTGGATCATATCGTCCTCCTATTCCGCTTTCTTCTCTTCGGCCTCTTCCTTGTTGGAAGCGACTTCTTCAGAAGAGCCCTCGATGGCCTCGAGCTTCTCCTCGACGGTCGCGGCAGACTCGCTGCCGACGGCCTTCTTGTCGATGCTCACGAGGCGGTAGCGCTTCGTCTTGGAGATCGGGCGGCAAGCCATGATCGTGACGACGTCGCCGACCTTGGCCTCGCCCTTCTCGTCATGAGCGTGGTACTTCTTGGTGTAGCTGACCCGCTTCGCGTAAAGGGGGTCGTTCCGCTTGGTGGAGACGGTCACGGTGATCGTCTTCGCGGTCTTGGTCGAGGTGACCGTTCCCTGAACGGTCGTTCTCTGATTCCTTTCCATGATCTTCTCCTTACTTGTGCGCGATCTGGAGTTCGCGCTCCCTCTTGACGGTGAGGAGCCGGGCGAGGTCCTTGCGGATGCTCGCGATTTCCTCGGGATGCTCGAGCTGGCCGACGGCCTTGGACCGGGTCAGTTCGAAGCGGCGTTGACGAAGGGAAGAAATCTTCTCGTCAAGCTCGGCCGCGGTAAGTTCCCGCACTTCCTTGATGTTCATTACTTATCCCCCTTCTCGGCCGGGGCAGCCGCCTCTTCGGCGGCCGGCTCATTGCCGGTATCGGAGACGGTTTCGATGTGATCCTCGTTCTCAATGGCTTCGAGGGTCGAGGCGTGGGCCTCTTCCATCTTTTCCCGTTCTTCCTCGCTCAGGGCCTTGGTCCTGGCGATGATCTTGGTTTTGACCGGAAGCTTGTATCCGGCTTGGTGGAGCGCCTTGAGGGCGAGCTCCTCGCTGATGCCGCCGATCTCGAAGATGACGCGGCCTTCCTTGCAGACGGCCACCCAGCCTTCGGGCGAGCCCTTGCCGGAACCCATACGGACTTCGGCCGGCTTCTTCGTCTTCGCGAGATGCGGGAAGACGCGGATCCAGATCTTGCCAGCGCGGTCGGTGTAACGCGCGAGGACGATACGGGCGCTTTCGATCTGGCGGTCGGTGAGATAGGCTCCTTCGAGAGCCTGGAGCCCCCACTCCCCGAACTCGACGGTATTGCCCTTGGTGGCAATGCCTTCGTAGCTGAGGCTATGCGGGCGGCGGTATTTAACGCGCTTTGGCTGTAGCATGGTTACCTCCTTCGCGACGGGAGTCGCGGCGATCGCGGCGGTCTTCCCTCCGCTCTTCGCTCACAAGCGAGGAAGCCTCGCTCTTGTTGGCGCTGCGGCAGATCCAGACCTTGACCCCGATCCGGCCATAGGCGGTATGGGCGCTTACGGCCGCGAAGTCGATGTCGGCCCTCAAGGTTTCGAGGGGGACGACGCCTTCCTTGTAGCCTTCGCGACGGGCGATTTCCGCGCCGCCGAGACGGCCCTGGCACTGGGTGCGGCAGCCGGCGGCACCGGCCTTGCGCATCCGCTGGATGGCTTTCTTCTGGGTCGAGCGGAAGGACTGGCGCTGCTCGAGCTGCTCAGCGATCCACTTGGCCACGAGAGTGGCGTCGAGGTCGACGTTCTTGACTTCCTCGACGTTGAGGGTGAGGTTGCCGGTCTTGACGACCTTGGCAAGCTCGGTCCGAAGGGTCTTGAGGTTGGCCCCTTCCTGGCCGATGACGGCGCCCGGACGGCCGACGTGGAGGGTAACGATGACTTGGCTGCCCTTGTCGTTCTTGTTGCGGGCGATGTCGATATGCGAGAGCATCGCGTCCTTGAGCTTCGGTTCGAGGAAGCGACGGATGTCGATGTCTTCCTTGAGGAAGGAGGCGAAGTCCTTCTTGGAAGCGTACCAATTGGCTTCCCAGCCGCGGTTGATGCCGATGCGGAGGCCGACGGCGTTGACTTTCTGACCCATGGTTAATCCCTCTCCTTCACGGTGACGTAGATATTGCTCGTCCTCTTGACGAGGCCGGACGAAGAGCCTTTGGCGCGCGGCAGGTAGCGCTTCATCTTGATCCCGTCGGAGGCTTGGATCATGGCCACGTAGAGACGGGTGTAATCCATGCCGAAGTTGTTGGTCGCGTTGGCGGCCGCGCTCTTGATGAGCTTGGCAACCGGGGTCGCGGCGCTCTTGTTGACGCGGGCGAGCATCTTGAGGGCGTAATCGACGTCCTTGCCCCTCACGAGGTCAATGACGAGGCGAGCCTTGCGCGGGGTGACCCGAACGTTGAGGCTCGAAGCGTGGGCTTCGGTGACGACCGGCTTGGCCGGCTCGGCCTTGACAGCCTTCTTGGTCTTCTTGGCCGCGGCCTTTTCGACCTTGGCCTCTTCCTTGACCTCAGCCTTCTCGGCCTTGGCCTTGGTGGTCTTCTTAGCAGCCTTCTTGGGGGCCTTTTCCTTGACCGTTTCTTCCTTGACGGTTTCTTCGGTCGCGGCCTTCTTGGTGGCTTTCTTCTTGGTTTCTGCCATTGCTTAGGCCTCCTTACTTCTTGGCGGCAGCGGCCTTGGCGGCTTGATCGCCGAGGTTATTGCCGTGGTGTCCCGGGAACGTACGGGTCGGGGCGAATTCGCCGAGCTTGTGGCCGACCATGTCCTCGGTCACGAAGACGGTGATGTGTTCCTTGCCGTTGTAGACGGCGAAGGTGTGCTCCACGAATTGGGGGTAGATGGTGCTGCGGCGCGACCAGGTCTTGATGATGTCTTTCTTGCCGGCTTTGTCGAGCGCCTCTACTTTGTTCAGGAGATACTGGTCCACGAACGGGCCTTTTTTGCTTGAACGAGACATGTCCTAATTCTCCTTAGCCATTCTTCCGGCGAACGATGAGCCGGGTCGAATTCTTCTTCATGCGGCGGGTCTTGACGCCCATCGCTTTCTTGCCCCAAGGGGTACGCGGGGCATCGCGGCCGACAGGGCACTTGCCCTCGCCGCCGCCGTGCGGGTGGTCGACCGGGTTCATGACGAAGCCACGAACCGTCGGGCGAATGCCCATATGGCGCGTCTTGCCGGCCTTGCCGACATTGACGAGGTTGTAATCTTCGTTCCCGACGATGCCGATGGTGGCACGGCAGGAATTGAGGACCTTCCGGACTTCGCTCGAGGCGAGGCGGAGGGTAACGTAGTTGCCTTCGGAACCGAGGACCTGGGCGGAAGTGCCCGCGGCCCGGCACATCTGAGCGCCCTTGCCGGGCTTCAGCTCGATGTTGTGGACGAAGGTGCCATCGGGGATCGCCTTCAGCGGGAGGCAGTTCCCGGTCTTGATATCGACGCTCTCGCCGGAATAGATGACGTCGCCGACCTTGAGGCCTTTCGGGCAGATGATGTAGCGCTTCTCGCCGTCGGCATAGTTGACGAGGGCGATGAAGGCCGTGCGGTTCGGATCGTATTCGATCGTCGCGATCTTGCCCGGGATGCCGTCCTTATTGCGCTTGAAGTCGATGATCCGGTAGCGGTTCTTGTTGCCGCCGCCGATGTGACGGCAGGTGATGATGCCCTGATTATTGCGCCCACCCGTGTGCTTCTTCGGGGTGAGGAGCTTTTTCTCAGGAGCGACTTTGCTAAGCTCGCCGTAGCTGAGGGTCGTCATGTTGCGACGGCTCTTGGTGTACGGCCGATACGTTTTGATAGCCATTGTTTTACTCCTATAGCGGTCTCTTTCCTCTTATATATAGAGGAGGCGGTTTCCTGCCTTCCCTTCAGGGCCTATTCCTTGAAGAGATCGACCGCGTTGCCCTCCTTGAGGGTAACGATGGCCTTTTTGTAGCCGCCGACGCGGCCTTTGTAACGGGAGCCGCGGGATTTCTCCTTGGCGCTCACGTTGGAGACCTTGATGTCTTCCACCGCCACTTGGTAGAGGCGCTGGAAGCTGTCCTTGATCTCGCTCTTGTTGCTAGAGGCAGCAACCTTCACGGTGACCTTCCCGTCGTTCTGGAGAAGAGCCATGCTCTTTTCGGTGATGACCGGTTCGAGGATGACTTCGTAGTCGTGCGCCGTCGGGGCGGCATAGACCTTCTTGGTCTCGGCCGTCTTTTCGGTCTCTTTCTTTTCTTCAGCCATTATTCGAGGCCTCCTTGAAGTTTCTCGAGGGTGCCCTCATCCATGAGGAGAGCATCGCTATTGAGGACATCGCGGACCGAGACGTTCGAGTAGGCACGGATGCCGACTTTCGCGAGGTTGAGAGCCGCCTTGATGACCTTTTCGTCGCTCCCGTCGGTGACGTAGAGGACTTTCTTGCCGTCGAGCTTGAGGTTCTTGAGGATGGAAG
>CASFVT010000034.1 GCA_949298195.1 uncultured Bacillota bacterium | reverse complement strand
TCCAGGAAAGGGTCGCCAACGCCGTCTCGATGATGTCGGAGGCCGTCCCCTTCGGGGTGACCGTCCGGGTCGTCTCGGTCGGATGAAAAGCGGGGAAAGCTTCGACAAGGCCCTCGCTAGCGCCCAGAAAGGGGCGCTTTTCCTTGCCGTCCCGTCCCTTCTTTCCTTCATCGGCGCCTTCCTCTCGCTCTGGCTGCCCGAGGCTTTGCTATCCGCCAGCGGACTCGTCTTATTCCTCCACGACCTCCTCCCGGCCTATGAACCGTATCTCAGCATCATCCTCGCCCTCCTTTTATCCGGCGGGGGGCTCTTCCTCACCGCCAGGATGGCCAAGATGAAAAGGCGGGCCGTCTTCCTCGGCCCGTCACTCCTCCTCCTCGACAGCCTCCTCTATTTCCTCTATCCGCCCTTCAGCGCGGACTATGCCGGGCTCGGGATGGGCTATTTCCTCGCCGGGGTCGCCCTCAAGGCCCTCTTCCTTCTCGGAGGGGTCATCTTCCTCGTTCTTTATGCTAAACTATTCCGCCTCAACAAGAAGAGAATCCAAGATGAGCGAGCAAGTGGCTAGGCGCGAGATGCAGAAAATGGCGGTGGGGGCCCTCTACTCGGCCCTTACCTACCTCGACATGGGGGAGGAAATCGACGTGAAGCTCGCCATCGAAAGCGGGTGCGGCCTTCCTTACGGGGACGCCCCGGTTTTCGTCAAGGAAATCGTCATCGCCGTCCTCCGTCACTACGAGGAGGCGGTGAACCGCTTCCAGTCCCACATGGTCAAGTGGTCTTTCGCCCGCCTCAACCGGGTGGAACAGGCCATCCTCCTCCTCGCCTACGCGCATTTCTTCTACGTCGAGCCGGGAATCGAGAAGGCCATCCCCATCTCGGTCGCCGTCGCCCTCAGCAAGGAATACCTCGACGCGACCGACTACCGCTTCGTCAACGCCGTCCTCGACAACGTCCTCGTCAAGCAAGATGGAAAGTGACCGCCGCGTCGAGACCGTCGACGAACTGAGCCTCCGCCTCAAGGGCATCCTCGAGGAGAGCGCCCTTTTTTCACACCTCCTCGTCAAGGGGGAAGTCAGCGGGAAGAAAGAGCATGGCTCCGCCGTCTACTTCGACCTCAAGGGGGAGAGGAGCCTCCTCTCCTGCCTCATCTGGAACGACGTCTACCGCCGGCAGAAGGAACCCCTGAGCGACGGGGACGAGATACTCGTGAGCGGGGAACTCAGCTACTACGCGGCGCGGGGCCGCCTCTCCTTCAAAGTCCACTCATACGAGAAAAGCGGGGCCGGAAGCGAGCAAAAGGCCCTCCGGGAGCTCTATGCCAAGCTCAAGAAGGAAGGGCTCTTCGACCGCCCGAGGAAAAAATTGCCGCCCTATCCGAGCCGAATCGCCATCGTGACCGGCTACCGCTCGGCCGCCGAGGCCGACCTCGTGAAGAACATCTCGCGCCGGTGGCCGCTAGCCAAGATCGAAATCCATTCCTCCCTCGTCCAAGGAGATAAGGCCCCTTCCTCCCTCCTCAGGGCGGTCGCGAAGGCCGACGCGGGGGATTCCGAGCTCATCGTCATCGCCCGCGGGGGCGGGAGCAGCGACGATCTCTCCGCCTTCAACGACGAAGCCCTGGTGAGGCGGATCGCCACCATCGAAAAACCGGTCGTCTCGGCCGTCGGGCACGAGATCGACGTCTCCCTCGTCGATCTGGCGAGCGACTACCGGGCCTCGACCCCTTCCTCGGCGGCCGAACTCGTCACCCCGGACCTCGAGGAGGTGCTCCTGCTCCTCGACGAGAAGGAACGCCGTCTCCTCCTCGGCGCCCGGAAGAAGGTCTCCTTGCTGTCCTCGCGGGTGACCGCCATCGCCTCCCGCCCCCTCTTCGCCGGGAAGCAGGATCCCTATCTCCCCCTTCTTTCAAGACTCGACGGTCTCGCCCTCCGCCTCAAGAAGGAAGCGGCGGTGGCCCTTCAAGGCCAAGGGGCCAGACTCGTGCTCCTTTCGGAAAAACTATCGCTTGCGAGCCCCATGAACACCTTGAAACGGGGCTATGCCTACCTCGTCGACAAAGCGGGGAGGAACATCGTCTCCGCGAGGGACGCCCAACCAGGCACGGTTTTCGAGGCCCACGTGAGCGATGGTATAATCGAGGCCAGCGTCACCGGAGGTCACCTAGATGAAGGAAACTGAAAAAAGGAGCTTCGAGGAACGGCTCGCCCGCCTCGAGGCCATCGTGGGGGAAGTCGAAAGCGGGAGTCTCCCGCTCAAGGAGACCGTCGCGCGTTTCGAGGAGGGGAAAAGGCTCCTCTCTAGCCTCCGCGAGGAACTCGCCGCGGCCGAGAAAGCCCTGGCGGAGGAAGGACCGTCCATCGAACGCGAAGGAGAGTCGGTTAGTAATTGATTAGTAGTTTTCAGGTTGTTTCACGATGAACAAAAAGCCAGATGCCGTCTATAGTTGGAAGGAAATCGGCCCCGACCCGTCCTTCGTGAAGGAACTCGACGGGGAAGGGCTCGCCTCCCTCGCTAAGGAAATCCGTCGCCGGATCATCGAGGCGACCAGCGTTTACGGCGGCCACCTCGCGAGCAACCTCGGGACGGTCGAACTCACGATCGCCCTCTACCGTTCCTTTTCCTTCCCCTACGACAAGCTCCTCTTCGACGTGGGGCACCAGTCCTACACCCACAAGATCCTCACCGGGCGGAGCCTCGAGCACCTTGGCGAGAAAGGCGGCCCCTCTCCTTTCGTCTCCACGGGGGAATCGATATACGACCTCTTCGAGGCCGGGCACGCCGGGACGGCCATGTCGGCCCTCACGGCCTTCGCCATCGAACGCCGGGCCAAGAAGGGAGACTACGAGATCGTCGCCCTCGTCGGGGATGCCTCGATCGTCAACGGGCTTTCCTTCGAGGCCCTCAATTTCTTCCCCTCCCTCGGCGAGAAGGGTATCCTCGTCATCAACGACAACGACATGTCGATCTCCCGCCCCGTCGGGGGAATGGGGGATTTCTTCCGCTCCATCTCGGTTTCCAGGGCCTACACCCGCCTCAAGAAGGGCTATGAGAAAGCCCTCTCCTTCTCGAGGGCCGGGCGTTTCCTCTACGACGCCTCCTACGCGGTCAAGACGAAGGTGAAGGCGATGCTTGTCCCGACCACCCTCTTCGACAACATGGGCTACACCTACATCGGCCCGGTCGACGGCCACTCCTTCAAGGCCCTCGAGAAGGCCCTCGAGAAGGCCAAGCGGGCCAGCAAGCCCGCCGTCGTCCACGTCATCACCCAAAAGGGCAAGGGCTACCTTCCGGCCGAGAAGGACGAGACCGGCTTCTGGCACGGGGTCACCCCCTTCTTCGTCGACGAGGGGAAACCGAAGTTCCACCATCCCGGGACCATCAGCTGGTCGCACCATTTCGGCGACCTCGTCGAGAGGGCGATGGGAGAAGACGATAAGCGCCTCCTCGTCTGCCCGGCCATGATCAAGGGGAGCCACCTCGAGAAGGCCTTCGAACGCTACCCGGAACGTTGCTTCGACGTCGGGATCGCCGAAGAGCACGCCCTCACGATGGCCGGGACGCTGGCCAGTCGCGGCTATCGCCCCATCGTCTCCATCTATTCGAGTTTCCTCCAGCGTGCCTACGACGAGCTCCTCCACGATGGCGCGCGGATCGCCGCCCCGATGCTCCTACTCATCGACCGGGCGGGCCTCGTCGGGATGAACGGGGCCACCCACCAGGGAATCTACGACCCGGCCTACCTCCGCTCGATTCCCGGAGTGCGGCTCGCCATGCCCTCGACCCCGGAAATCGCCTCCTTCCTGATGGACGAGGGATTGAAGCAGGACGAGGGGCCCTATGCCATCCGTTACCCCCATTCCCTCCTCGACCCGGGGAAAAGCGACCCGCGCCTCCCGGAAAAGGGGGAAGGCCTATTCCTCAAAGAAGGCGGGAAGGCCCTTCTCATCGGACTCGGCCCCCGCGGACGGGAACTCTTCGCCCGCCTCGACGACCTTCCCGTATCGACCCTCGACCCGGTCTATCTCTTCCCCCTCGGGGAAAAGACCCTCGAAAAAATCGTCCATTGTCCCGAGGTCTTCGTCTACGACCCCTACGGGACGGGCGAGGGCTTCGCCTCCTCCCTCCTCCTCGAACTCGGGAAGCGGGGCTACAAGGGAAGAGTCCACGTTTACGCGGTGAGCTCCGCCTACATCCCCTCGATGAGCGTCGAGGAACAGGAAAAGGAAGCCGGGGTCACCCTCGAGGACGTCGAAAACGCGGTCAGGAAGGCCCTCGCCCCTTAACATAACGGGCGTTGGATTCTATGATGGGCTCGATGGGCCACATCATCATGCACATCGACCTCAACGCCTTCTTCGCCCGGGCCGAGGAAATCCGCCACCCCGAATACGAGGGCAAGTCCCTCGTCGTCGGGGGAAGGGGGCCCCGCGGGGTCGTCTCGACGGCCTCCTACGCGGCGAGAAAGCGCGGCATCCATTCCGGGATGCCCCTTTTCCAAGCACGCCGGCTCGACCCGGGTGCCATCTTCCTCCCGGTCGACTTTCCCTATTACGAAATGCTCTCGACCTCCTTCGTCAGCTACCTCCACCGGTTCTCAGCCCTCGTCGAGCCGGCCTCGATCGACGAGTGCTACGTCGATTTGAGCGTTCAGCTCCGTGGTAGTGCCGACCCCCTTGCCTACCTCAAGGTCATCCAGGAGGGCCTCCGGCGGGAAATCGGCCTCAATTCCTCGATCGGACTGGCCCCGACCCGTTTTTTGGCCAAGATGGGGAGCGACTACAAAAAGCCCCTCGGGATCACCATCATCCGGAAGAAGGACATCGATGCCCTCCTCGGTCCTCTCCCGATCGAATCCTTCTGGGGCATCGGGAAGAAGACATCCGCCAAGCTCCGGGAACTCGGGATCAAGGACATCGCCTCCCTCAAGTCGAGCCTCCTCCGCGGCGAGAAATCGACCGAGAGGATCCTCGGCAGCTTCGCCTCGACCTGCCTACTCTGGCTCAAGGGAGAGGGCGATGACGAGGTGCGGGTTAGCGGCGGCGAGGCCAAGTCGATCTCGCGCTCCCTCACCCTCGAAAGCGACAGCGACGAGCCCTCCATCCTCAAGGCCAGGCTCTACAAGATGGCCGAGGAAATCTCCGCCCTCCTCGTTTCGGAAAGGAAGAAGGCCAAGACGGTCACGGTGAGCCTCCGCGATCCCTCCTTCCACACCCGGAGCCGCTCGTGCACCCTCGGGAGGGGAATCGACGGGGCCGGGGCCATCTTCAAGACGGCCGAGGGCATCTTCGACTCCTCTTTCTCCGGGGCGACGGCCCGCCTCATCGGTCTCGGCGTCTCGTCTTTGCACGACCCCCGGGAGGAAACCGTCCAGATGTCCTTCGACGACTATCCCGAATACGAGAAGATGGACGAAACCCGCCTCCTTGTGAACGAATTCAACCGCAAACTGAAGAACGGCGGGAGCCTCATGTTGGCCCGGGAGGCCAAAAGGAAATGAAGATCGTCGAGGCGGCGGCTTCCTATTTCTCATACCTTTTGAGCGAGAAGGGCGATGCGGTGAAGACCGTCGAGAACTACAAAGAAGACCTCCTCGTCTTCTTGAAGGCCACCCCGGGGCTCGAAGATGCCTCCGAGCTCACCCCGAACGTCATCGGGGATTACGTCTACCGCCTCCACGAGGGCGGTTATGCCCCCGCCTCGATCAGGCGGAAACTCTCCTTCTTCCGTCATTTCCTCGTCTACTTGAAAAGGGAAGGACTCGTCGAGGAGACCCTCCCGCCTTCCTACAAGGGGCCGAAGCTCCCCAAGCGCCTCCCGACCTCCCTCACCAAGAAGGAAGTCGAGGACCTCCTCGCCCAGCCGGACGTCGATAGGGAAAACGGCCTCCGCGACAAGGCGATGCTCGAGACGATGTACGGGAGCGGGCTCCGGGTGAGCGAGCTCGTCGGCCTCACCTTCTCCAACCTCGACTTGCCTTCGCTCGAGATCCGCCTCGTCGGGAAGGGCAGCAAAGAGCGGATCGTCCCCTGCAGCGAGCTGGCCGCGAGATACCTAAGGGAGTACATAAACGGCCCCCGGGCCCGGAACCCCGGGCACAGGGATCCCCATCTTTTCCTCAACCGGAACGGGAAGCCGCTTACGAGGAACTACTTCTTCCTCGCCGTCCGGGATTACGCGAAAAAAGCCGGGATCGAGAAGGAGGTCAGCCCCCACGTCCTCCGTCACAGCTTCGCGACCCACCTCCTCGAAAGCGGGGCCTCCCTCCGAATGGTCCAGGCCATTCTCGGGCACGGGAAGATCTCGACGACCGAGATCTACACCGAGGTGGGGGAGGAACGCCTCACCGGGGCCTACGACCGGTACATGAAAAGAAAATAGGGCGGTGTTTCGAATCCAGATCATTGAGTTTAGGACATGCACTGTCCGGTGCCCATCAGATCGGTCCCGGTCTTGATTTCCTGCCTAGTCAGGGTCTCTACCGCGCCTTTGGGGAGCCGGTACTCGGGCCAACCGACCCTCGATACGCCCCTGAGGCTTCCTTGAAAAAAGAAAAAATCGCATTTTAAAATAAGGATGATCATCGCCAACGTCTGAACAATAAAAACGGCGATAAGGCCGGTTTTGGAGGTCGGAAATGGAAAGCGAACGCACGGTTAAAAACGGCTGGCGCATCGCCCGTTACGTGATCAAGACGGTGATCGCGGCCTCCTTTCCCATTGCCGCCCTTGTCCTTTCCTTCATGAGCGACTACCCGTATCAATACATCCAATGGGTAGAAGCCTTCGCCGTTCCCTACCTCGTCGGGGTGCCGCTCATGCCTTTCCTCAGCATCCCGTGCCTCATTGCCCTCCTCTTCGTCCACCGGCCACGTTCGGGATGGGATTATGCGGCGATAATTCTCTATTTCCTTTCCATCGTGGCCAATTTCTTCGTGCTCGTTTACTGGGATCGCCAGTGGACCTACCTTCCCCCCGGGCACATCGAATGGCCTCATGAGCCGATTCGGCGTGGCTGCCCTCGTTCTCATGAGCGTCTTCTTCCTCGTGGGCGATGTCCTCTCCTTTGCTTTCTATAGGAACGACGGTCGGGAGAAGACGAAATCGGGGAAGGGGGAAATCGCCTATCGCTCGTTCTCCATTTCGCTCCTTGCGGTGGTTGCCCTCTCAATCGGGCATCTACTTGCCTATCCATTCCTCGGCCCGGCCTACTACCTAGCCGAAGACGGCTCCACACTTGCCTTGAAAATCGATAGGCGCCGGATCGCCGTGGGGGAGAAGCTCCAAGTCGATCTCTACTTCGACGATTGGTATGGAAAATCCGTCATCGGGGATTACACGCTTTATCTAGAAAAACCGTATCTAGACGAGACACTCCCTTTTGTCGGTGACGACATCGTCCTCCGCACCGGTTACCTCGACGAAGAAGACACCGAGCGGATGAGAGTCGAATACGAACGGGATGTCGTCTTCCATAAGACGGTGGATATCGTCATCCCGAGCAATGTCGTCTCAGCTCTCCTCATCCTCGACTTCGGAACGTACGAGACAGCCAATGACTACGTGCGGGCCATGATCAAAATCAGACACGACGGCAATGCCTTCGTTATCGGCGAGGCCTTCGGTAACCGCTACAACGATAGATCCATACCCGAAGGCCCTATTCTCTTGTCCCCGCCATCCCTCCGTTGAAGGGGGGAACCGGCAATAAGAAGCCGCCGCTGAGCGTCCTCTTTGACTATCGCCCAAGCGCGGACGAGAATAGGAAGCGAGAAAGAAAATGGAATACAAACGGATCTATCTGATCGTCGCCGACTCCCTCGGAATCGGCGAGGAAGACGACGCCGCCGAATATGGCGACGCCGGAAGCAACACCCTCCTCCATGCCGCCGAGTCGCTGCCGGGCTTTGCGATACCCACCCTCGAGGCCCTCGGGCTCGGGGACATCGCGAAGGCCCCGGGACTCCGGAGGGGCCTCGATCATCCCCATTCCTTCGCCGCCGCCCTCCGCGAGGAGAGTCGTGGAAAGGACACGATGACCGGCCACTGGGAGATGATGGGGGTCTATACGGAGAAGCCCTTCAAGACCTTCACCGACACCGGCTTCCCGAGCGAACTCATCGATGAGCTTGAAAGACGGGGTGGCCACAAGATCCTCGGCAACATCGCCGCCTCGGGCACCGAGATCATCAAGGAGCTCGGGGAGGAGGCGATGAGGGAAAATGCCATCATCGTCTATACCTCGGCCGACAGCGTCCTCCAGATCGCCGCCCACGAGGAGAAACTCGGGCTCAAGGAGCTCTACCGGGTCTGCGAAATCGCCCGCGAGCTCTGCCTCGATCCCCGTTACCGGGTCGGCCGGGTCATCGCCCGCCCCTTCATCGGGAACTCGAAAGAGGACTTCAAGAGGACAAGCAACCGCCACGACTACGCCCTGAAGCCCCCGGTGAAAACCGTCCTCAACGTCTTGTCGGAAGCGGGGCTGGCCACCAACGGCATCGGCAAGATCGGCGATATCTTCGATGGCTATGGGATCGGTAAGAGCGTCCACACCGTGAGCAACGAAGACGGCATGGACAAGACGATCCTCGACGTGAAGACGAGAAAGGAAGCCGGGCTGACCTTCGTCAACCTCGTCGAGTTCGATAGCGAGTACGGCCACCGGCGGAACGCCCCCGGCTACGCCTCTTGCATCATGGCCTTCGATAGGCGCCTCGGGGAACTCCTCCCCCTCTTACGCGACGACGACCTCCTCATCGTCACGGCCGACCATGGGAACGACCCCGTCCATCACGGGACAGACCATACCCGGGAGAAGGTACCCTTCCTTGCCTATTCCCCGTCCATCGAAGACGGACGGGCCCTCGCCGAACGCTCCTCCTTCGCCGACATCGGGGCGAGCATCCTCCGCGCCTATGGGCTCAAAAAGCCCGCGCATCTGATTGGGAAAGAAATCCCCGAGCTCTTCGGGGAGTGAAGAAAGGAAACGCACACATGAACGGGAAATCGATTCTTTTCGGGGCCGCCCTCGTCCTCGGGCTCGGCCTCTCCGCCTGCGGGCCGCGCTATCTCGCGACCTCTTCCTCCTCCGGCACGGAAGCCACGGTGAATTTCCTCACCCCGACCGGCTCCCCGGCCCTGGCTTTCTACGACCAAGGGACCAACCCGAACTGGACCTCGACCTCGGTGGCGACCTCCATCCCGGCCGCCTTCGCCGCCGGCAAGGAAGACGCCATCGTCTTCGACGGGGCCAACGGGCTCAACGTCATAAGGAAAAACGGCTACGACTACAAGCTGGCCCGTTGGATTTCCGGCGGGAACTTCTACCTCGTCTCGACAACCCGGGAAGCCGGGGACCCCTTCGTCGGGGAAAGCGCGAAGATCCTCGCCTTCAACCAGACCGGGAACGCCTCCCTCTCCTTCAACAAATTGGCCAAGGACTACTGGGGATGGGATTACCTCGATAGCCAGGTCACCTACCTCGACGGGGTCCAGCAGGTCATGCAAGCCCTCGTCGCCAACCCCGGCAATTACGACTACTACGTCATTGCCGAACCGGTCCTCACCAACGCGAAGGGGCAGCTCTCCGCCAATGGCATCAGCCTCAATACCGTCTACGACCTCCAGGCGGAGTGGAAGGCGGCCGGTTACGGCCCCTCGATCCCGGCCGCGGCCCTCTTCTTCAACACCAAGCATTACGAAAAGAAGAAGGCGGCGATGGACTCTTTCCTCGAAGCGACCCTCGAGCGGATCGACACGGCCATCGCCGATCCGGAGGAAGTCGTCGAGGTGCTTGGGGAATACGGTAGCGACGACGAGGTCCAAGCCCGCTTCGGCTTCCGCCCGGCCCAAGTGACCTCCCTCCAGGGAAACGGGGAGAACCGCTTCGGGCTTTTCGGGAGTGAGGCCGAACTCGGGGGGAACGATGGCTTCGCCAATTCCTTCTGGACGGCCCTCGGGAACGAACCCTTCGAGAAAAGCCTCTTCCTTTGATGAACGAGTGGGGCAAGGGGCCGCGCGGCCCCTTTTCCTTTGCCAGTCGAGAAAAGGGTAGGGTAAGGGCAAGGCGTGTATAATCTCCTCAATGAGGAAGAGAAGAATCGATTGGCGGCTATTCGGCCCCCTCCTCGGGATCTTGAGCGTCCTCCTCGGGATTGCCGTCTGGTGGATCGTCTCGGCAGCCCTCGAGGCCAACGGGAACCGGGCTCTACCCTCGCCAGATGCCGTCTTTTCCGCTTTCTTCGCCTCCCTTTTCGGGCCTGATGCCCCTTCGACCTACCTGGCCATCCTCGTGACCACCGGGCGTTTCCTCGTCGGCTTCCTCTCGGCCTTCCTTCTCGGGGGGCTCCTCGGGATCGCCTCTCATCGATATGAAGCGGTGCAAAGGCTCGTCGCCCCATGGAACGCCCTTTCCAAGGTCTTCCCGACCGCGGCCCTTTCCCTCGTCCTCATCGTCGTCTTCTCGCGGAACGGGACGATGATGAACCTCATACCGTCCCTTCTCTCCTTCCTCGTCGTCGAGCCAATCGTCTACGAGGCCTTCTTCAACGGCCTGAAGCGGGGGATGTCCAAAGACGAACGCGAGGCCCTCCTCCTCGATGACGGCGGCCATTCCGTCCCCGGCCTTCTGGCGGTGGAACTCCCCGCGGCCGGTGGCTACATCCTCACCGGCGTCGCCCAATCCCTCGCCCTCGGGATCAAGGTCACCATCATGAGCGAGGTCCTTGCCAACTTCTCCAACGTCACCCCGGGCATCGGGAGCCTCATCGTCCGTTCCCAGCAATACGCGGTGATGGACGAGGTGATTGCCTATTCCCTCCTGGCCGTCCTCGTCTCGGCCCTCTTCGACCTCCTCGCCTTCCTCATCAATAAGGCGGTGGGGCGGAGGGGAATTTCCCCGGAAGGCAATGGGAAAGCGACCGCCTGAGGCGGTGGAAGACGGAACAGGAATGCTTTGGCCAAACAAACCGCGCATGAGAGTCATCTGCTTATCCGCCACCCGATAGATGGGGTAACTACCTGGAAAAGACGGCAAGGTGATTGTGCGGCCGCTACTTTGCTACAGGCATTTCCAAGAGACGGTTGATGAATATGGCCCCCTTCAAAGAACAGGCGAAAACCGTCGATCGAGAACCGCTACATTGGTAATTAGTAGTTAATTAGTAGTATTCCAGACGGTGGATAACTTATCATTCATGGGAAGAAGATAACGTATCAATTTGCCGGGTGATTCTAATTAATGTCGATATAATCAGCGTTATTTTCGTTTTACTTAACATAATGGCTATTATGCGAAGTTATCTGTGACGAAGGAAAAGGAGGACATCGCTCCTCCCTCCTTCACTCAGGCTTCCTTGGCCCTCGCGGCCTTCAACAACTCCTCGAGCCCCACTTCCTCCCGCTTCTTGGGAAGGAAGAGCTGGACGAGGACGAAGTCGCTTTCGAGAACGACCCAACCGCTGCTCGGATGACCGTCTCGGCGTTCCAGCCGCAGCCCCTTCTCCTCCAGGGCTTCTTCCACCGCGTCGACGAGGGCCCCGAGCTGCCGCTCGTTGCCCGCGCTGGCCAAGAGGAAGAAATCGTCATAGGGAGTCAGGGAGGAGACGTCGATTGCCTCGACGCCCTCCGCCTTCTTCTCGAGGAGGGCCTCCTTGAGGGACTCGAGGGTGGACCTACTTTCTTCTTTCACGTTCATTTCTCCTTTCTCAGGTAGAGGGCCATCGTCTTGGCGGTCAATTCATTGTCGATCCCCGACCCGTTCTTCTTCAAGTAGATGCGGTTGGCCTTCAGGACGTCGAGGAAACCGACGTAGTAATTGGCGAGGCAGCTCTTGATGAGCTTCCGCGAGTCGTAGCCGCGGCCCGGCTCGATCTTGTCGGCGCTGTAGACGATCTTGCCAAGGGGGGTCATGTGGGGCTTGCCCGTGCAATGGTAGGCGATGGCGTCGAGGATTTCCCCGTCTTTTATCCCATAGCGTTCCCGGGCGAGGAAGCTACCGACCCATTGATGGAGGGCATAGGGCGGATAGTCCACCGCTTCCGGGCACTCACGGAGGACGATGTCGCGGGCGCTCACCTCCCCGACGGGCTTGCCGATGTCGTGGAGGAGCCCGGCTACGTAGGCCCGTTCGGGGGAAGCTATCCCGTTTTGGAGGGCGATCGAATAGGCCAGCGAGGCCACCGAGACGCTGTGGGCGAGGCGTTCCTCCCCAAGGCGCGCCCGGAGTTCCTCCATGAAATAGAGGCCGTGCTCGACGATGAAATTGAGGACGGCGAAGGGGAGGTCGAGGGAAGTGAGGGAACGGACCGCGCTGCTCGAGACGGTGCCGGGGTCGGCCCCGAGGAGCCGCCGGAGGCCGAAGCTCTCGAAGAGGGAAGGCTCAATCTCCACTCCTTCCCGGGGAACGTAATAGACGTCCGCGAGCCGGGCGAGGCGTTCGGCTTCCTTCCACTTCGGGAAGGAATTGGCCTCGTCGGCCCCGATGAGGAAGACGAGCCGCCTCGAGGGGTATAGCCGGGCGAATTCCTCGACCGTGTCGATGCTATAGGAGACCTCGCCCTTCCTTTCCCCTTCGACCGTGGAAAGCCGGAAGGAAGGGGAACCCTCGCTTTTGAGGGCCAATCTGAGCATCAAAAGGCGCTCGTTGAAGGAAGCCGCCGGCTTCTTCCAGCGCGGGGCATAGGCCGGCACGAAAACGACGTCGGACTGGAAATGCTCCCGGGCCCGCCGGGCGATTCGGAGGTGGCCGTTATGGATGGGGTCGAAGCTCCCCCCGTAGATGACCAGCGTCTCTTTCCTCATCTTCCCTTCTTCTCCTTTTTCTTCCGGTAGAGGAGGAAGGTGCTCCCGATTTCCGATAGCCCCTCCGAGGAGGTGGCCTCCATGAGGAAAGACTCGGCTTCCCCCACTTCAAGGCCCGATCCCGGGAGGAGTTTGACCTTGGCCAGCTCGTTTTTGGCTAGATACGAATCGAGGGAAGCGATGCTTTGGTGGGTGATCCCGTTCTTCCCGAGGATGAGGACGGGGCGAAGGGCCGCCCCGCGGGCGCGGAGGCTCCGGGCCAGGGCCTTATCCATCGATTGCCTTGGCCTCCCGGGAGAGATAGACCCCGACCCCCTTCTTCACGTAGAGGCGGAAGCAGCTCTCCTTTTTCGAGACGAAGTGCCACCAGCCGAGACCGGCGATCCCGACGTCGACCCCCTTTTCGTGGTGGAAATCGAGTTCGAAGGCATCGAAGTCGGTCGCCTCCTTCAATAGGGAACTCCTCGGGACGAAGCCCGAACGGGCGAGGAGCTTGTCCCAGTCGATCTCCTTCTTGGCGGGGACATTGCCCTTCTTGAGGGAAACATCGGGGGCGAAATGGGAAACGAGCTTCGCGCTTCCCTGCAGGGCCTCGAGGTGGGCGAGGTTCCCGACCGAGAGGATCTCGGAAGCCTTCAATTCGCCCTTTCTTCCCTTCACGGCCTTCTTCGGGACGATCTTCTCGATCTCGGAGGGCTGGAGGTAGGCGAGGTAGCTGTTGGAAAGGTCGGTCCCCGGGGTGTCGTAGAGACAGGAGGAGGAATCGAGGGGAATGGCCATCACCCGGACGTCGGTCCCCGGGTAATCGCTCACCGAGATGGCCTTCTTGCTCGGGTTGGAGAAAAGGCGGATGAAACTCGAGACGAAGAAGGACTTACCGCTCATCTTGGCCCCGATGAGGTAGGCATCGTGGCGCCGGCGCTTGAGTTCGAGGAGGCCCATCGCCTCGCTGATGTCGCAGAAGCTCGAGAGCGAGGTGAGGACGACGTCGGAAGAGTCGACCGGGAGCCCCTCCCCCTTGAAACGGGCGGCGACGTATTTCTTGATGGCCTCGTCGTCGCAATCCTTCGGAAGGAGGTCGCGCTTGTTGGCGATGACGAGGATCGGGAGCCCCCGGATGAGGGAACTCACCTCCACGACGAAGGAGCACTCGAAGGAAAAGAGGTCGATGACGTAGACGATGAGCGAATCGCTGGCCCGGGCATCGAGGAGCATCGTCTTGAAGCCCTTCGAGATGCCGCTGACATGGGCCGGGGTGGCATTGAACTTCCGCTTCTCGTAGCAGGAATTGCAGTAGACGACCGAGTCCTCGCTCCGACGGGCAAGCACGGCCGGGTCGATGTAGCCAGGGCGGCTCGGATCGCTGTCCTGGAGCGGGGCCCCGCAGCTGAAACAGCGGCGCACGACTTTCATTTCCATGTCCTAGTCCTCCTTGATGCTGGTGGCGAGGGAGCGGGCGTAGATTTCCTCGCGCTTTCTTTTCTCCCGCCTTCTATTGTAGAAGGTCCAAATGGGGTCGTCTTGGGAAATCGGGGCCAATAGGACGCTCCGGAGGCCAGCCCGGTTGGCTGCCCGGACGTCGGTGTAAACCTGGTCGCCGAGGAGGAGGCAGTCCTCCTTCCTGATCCCCTTTTCCCTGAGGAAGGAAAGAAGACGCGAAGCGAAGGGCTTGAAGGCGAGGTAGAGACACTCGACCCCGAGGGAGGAAGCGTAGGTCTCGACCCGCTTCCGCGAGTTGTTGGAGATGATGTAGACGGTGAGCCCGGCCTCGGCAACGCGCCTGGCCCAATCCACCGCCTCCGGGTCGGCCCGGCGCTCCCGGTGGCTCGCCAGGGTGTTGTCGAGGTCGAGGAGGAGGTACTTGACCTTGGCCCGTTCGTAGAAGGAAAGGGGGATCTTGTAGATCGAGGAGGCCACGTAAGTCGGGATGAGGTTCTTGTTCATCATTCTTCCCCCAGTTCGTCGAGGAGGGAGATTTGCTCGAAGCCCCCGATGTCGAATTCCCCATCGGATCCCTCGGGCTTGGCCTCGGGGCGTTCGGCCTCGAAGGAGGGGGTATCCGGGTCGACGTGGAATAGGCTCTCGTCATCGACCCCGACGATCCGGAGCTTGGAGCGGAGGAAGTCGCTTTTCCGGGCATGGAGGTCGCGGGGGGTGAGGTTGAGGGAATTGACCGCCACGTCGAGGCGCGAGGCATCGCTCAGGACGCACTCGAGGGTGTATGGAATTTCCTTTCCGCCGGCCTTCCTGACCATGACCACGTAGTTGGGATCGTTCTTGAAACCCTGGTAGAGGGGGGTCGGGCGGTCGAGGCGGGAGGCGAGTTCGAGCTGCTGGTAGTCGAAGACCCGGAGGTGCCCCCGGTCGGTGAGGAGAAGGCACTTGCCCGGTTTTTCCTCCGGTAGGAAGGAGAGGATGGCGGCAAGCTCGGTTCCCCGGAAACTCCCGGCCTTCATCCCCCCGGTCCGGGGATTGGTCACGTAGACGGCGTTTTCGTTGTAGCGGATGGCCTCCCCGCCGCTAGCGACGAGTAAAAGCGAGGAATTCCCGCTGGTGATGGTCGTGCCCACCACTTCGTCCCCGCCGATCAGCTTGATGGCCGCGAGGGCCTTGTTCCGGCGGCTGACCGGGAAGGAGGAGAGGGCGATTCGCTTGACCGTCCCCCGACGGGAGAGGAGGACGGCATAGAGGTTCTCCCGGAACGAGGAGCGTTCGACGGCATAGGCGCTGACGATCTTCTCCTCGGGGGCCAACTGGACGAGGGTCGAGAGATGGAATCCTTCCTGGTTCCACCGGTTTTCCTTCGTCTCGTACATCGGGAGGTAGACGTAGTTGCCGCGGTTGGTGAAGGCGAGGAGGTAGTCGCGGGTCGAGCAAGTGCCGATGGCGACGAAGGAATCTCCTTCTTTGATACCCGGCTTGGCCCCTTCGAGCCCGTGGCTGCTTTTGAAGGAACGGTCGCTCGAGCGCTTGAGGTAGCCGTCGCGGGTGATGACGAGGTGGATGGTCTCGTCGGGGATGAGGGCTTCCTTGTCCTCCTTCCCGAAGCTCGGGGCTTCCTCGGCAAAGCCGGTCCGCCGGGGCGAGGGGTATTTCTTCACGAGGGAAAGGAGGTCTTCCTTGATGAGGGACTCGCGCTTCCCCTGGTCGCCAAGGAGCCCTTGAAGGACCTTGATTTCCTCTTCGAGGGACTTCTTCTCGGCAAGGAGGAGGTCATTGTCGGTCCGGGCCAATTTGTAAAGCGGCATGGTGACGATGGCCTCCGACTGGGTCGGGGAGAAACCGAAGCGGGCCTCGATGTTCTTCTTGGCATCGGCCTTGTCGAGGCTCGAACGGATGGTCTTCACTACCTCGTCGAGGATCGAGATGGCCTTGAGGAGGCCGTCGACGATCTCGAGCCGGCGTTCCTTCTTGTCCAAAAGGCTCCTCGTCCGGCGAACGATGACGTCGAGTTGGTGTTGGATGTAGGCATCGAGATAGCTAGTGAGGGTCAAGACGGTCGGGCGGCCGTCGACGATGGCCACCAAGTGCGCCGAATAGCTGGAGGAGAGCTGGGTCTTGTTGAGGAGGTAGCTCATCACCGTCTCGGGCTTGGTGCCCGGCTTGACGTCGATGGCGATCCGGAGCCCTTCCTTGTCGCTTTCGTCCCGGACTTCCTCGATGGAGGGGAGGGAGCGGTCAATCCGGAGCTTGTCGATGGAGCGGACGAGGGCGGCCTTGTTTACCTGATAGGGAATCTCAGTGACGATGATCTCGCTACCGCCGGATGGGCGTTCCTCGATCCGGTAACGGCTCTTGATGAGGCATTTGCCCCGCCCGGTCCGGTAGATGTCGAGGAGGGAGTCGTTGACCACCACCTCCCCGCCGGTCGGGAAGTCGGGGGCCTTGAGGATCTTGAGAAGCGGCTCGATCCCACAGTCGGGATGGTCGATCCGGTAGATGACGGCCTTACTCACTTCGCCCAGGTTATGGGGCGGGATGTTGGTCGCGATGCCGACGGCGATTCCTTCCGAGCCGTTGACGAGGAGATTGGGAAAGCGGGAAGGGAGGACGCTCGGCTCGAGGAGGGTGTCGTCGAAGGTGAGCTCCATGTCGACGGTGTCCTCGTCGATGTCGGAAAGCATCTCGTTGGCGAGGGCGGATAGCCGGGCCTCGGTATAACGATAGGCGGCCGGTGGATCCCCGTCGATCGAGCCGTTGTTGCCCTGGAAATCGATGAGGGGCATCCGGATGGCCCACGGTTGTGACATCCTGACGAGGGCCTCGTAGATGGAACTGTCGCCATGGGGGTGGTACTTGCCCATGACGTCCCCGACGATGTGGGCGCACTTCTTGGTGGGGTGATCGATGGTGTTCCCCGTCTTGTACATGTCGAAGAGGATCCGGCGCTGGACGGGCTTGAGACCGTCCCGGACATCGGGGATGGCCCGGTCCTGGATGACTTCCTTGGCGTAGATGCCGAAACGCTCCCCCATGAGGTCGTCGAGGGGAGAGACGTCGATGTTCTCGACGACGGCGGGCTTGGCGGTTTTCTTCTTGCTCATCGCTCCTCTCCTTTCACTTCCTCGAGGAAGGCATCGGTCTCATTGAAGGTTACGTTCTCCTTGATCCAGTCCCAGCGGACGGCGGCATCCTTGCCCATGAGGACGGAGATGCGCTTCTCGACGGTGATCGGGTCGTCGATGGAAACCCGGAGGAGGCGGCGGCTTTCCTTCTTCATCGTCGTCTTCTCGAGCTGGTCGGGATTCATTTCGCCCAACCCCTTGTAACGGTTGACGAGGCAGCCGGGGCCGAGGGCGGCCTTCGCCGCTTCGCGGTCCTCGTCGGTCCAGCAATAGATGTGCTTCTTCGGGTCGCTCTTCTTGTAGACCCGGTAGAGGGGCGGGAGGGCGATGTAGACCATCCCCCGGTCGATGAGGGGCTTCATGTAGTTGTAGAAGAAGGTGAGTAGGAGGGTCTGGATGTGGGCCCCGTCGGTATCGGCGTCGGTCATGATGATGATCTTGCCATAGTGGCTCGATTCGACGTCGAAGTCGTTTCCGACCCCGGCCCCGATCGTCTCGATGATGGTGGCCAACTCGACGTTGTCGATGATGCGGTCCATCGAGACGCTGTCGGTGTTGAGGGGTTTCCCGCGGAGGGGGAGGATGGCCTGGTGAAGGCGGTCGCGCCCCGACTTGGCCGAACCGCCGGCCGAATCGCCCTCGACGATGAAGAGCTCGTTCTCGGCATAGTCCTTACTCTGGGCCGGGGCCAATTTGTCGGAGAGGATCATCTCCGGCCCCTTCTTCTTGACCGAACGGGCCGCTTCCCGGGCTTTCCTCGCCGCTTCCCGGGCGTTACGGGCCGCCTCGACTTTCTTGACGAGGTCGACGGCGAAGGCGTTGTGCTCGTTCAAGTAGTAGCCGAAGCGGGTGGAGACGAGGCTATTGACCGCCGGGAGGGCATCGGGGGAACCGAGCTTCCCCTTCGTCTGGCCCTCGTATTGGAGCTGGGCCTCGGGAATCTTGACCGAGACGATGGCCGTGAGCCCCTCGCGGAGGTCGCCCCCGTCGATCGACTGGGTGGGTTTCATGAGACCGTTGGCAAGGGCGAAGTCGTTGATCGTCTTGGTGAGGGCGCTTTTGAAGCCCTGTTCGTGGGTGCCCCCGTCGGCGGTCCTCACGTCGTTGGCGTAGCTCAATATGTTCTCGCCGTAGTCGGAAAGGCACCAGCACATCGCCACCTCGATTTGGATGCCGTTGACCTTGTCGGAGAAATCGACGATGTCACCGAGTAGAGACTTCCCGTCGACGAGCTTCTGACAATATTCGCGGAGCCCGTTTTCGCAGTGGAACTCGGCGCTTTGGCCGCTGATCTGATCCTTGAGGAGGAAGTGGACGCCAGTCAGGAGGTAGCTTTTCTCCTCGAGGCGTTGGGCAATCGTGTCGTAATTGAACTTGCTATTGGGGAAGATCTGGGGGTCGGGCTTGAAGCGGACCGTCGTCCCGTGCCAGCTCTGGGGGCAATCCCCGTCGACGTGGAGGGGAGTCTCGAGCTTGCCGCCGTCGTGGAAGCGGATCTTGTAGATCTTGCCACCCCGGTAGACGGTGACCTCGAGCCACTCGCTCAAGGCGTTTGTGACCGTCGCCCCGACCCCATGGAGGCCGGCCGAGGTCGAATAGACGCGGGAATTGAACTTCCCGCCGGAATGGAGGGTCGTGTAGATGAGTTGGACCGCCGGAACCCCGCTCACGTGCATGTCGACCGGAACCCCCCGGCCTTCGTCCTGCACGGAGAGGGAACCGTCTTTGTACATGGTGACGGAGATCTTCTTGCCATAGCCGTTGACTGCCTCGTCGACGGCGTTGTCGACGATTTCCCAAACCAAATGGTGGAGGCCGGACGGATTGGTGTTGCCGATGTACATGCCCGGGCGCTTCCGCACGCCCTCGAGCTCGCTGAGCAGCTCGATGTCGCGGGCCGTGTACCCCGCTTCCGTCTTGGCGGGTCCCGCCATGTCGAGTTCTTTATCTTCCATAGGTCCGTGACAACAAAAAATGCGATATGCCCATTATACGCGCCCGCGCTTGCCGAGGTATAGGCCAAATGGGCATAATATGGCGATTTCACCGGAGGGTTTGCCCATGGACTTCCTCGCCGTACTCCTCGCCTTCCTCCTTGGCTATCTCTTCGGCTCGATTCCGGTCGGGGTCATCGTCGGGAAGCTCATCTACAAGAAGGATCCCCGCGACTACGGCTCCCACAATTCCGGGGGAACCAATGCCGGCCGGGTCTTCGGGACGGCCGGGGGGATTCTCGTCATCCTCCTCGACATGGCCAAGACACTCATCCCCTTTTATCTTTTCTACATCCTGATCGTCTTCACCCCGATGGCCGAGAGCTGGGGCCTCTTCGATAACGGGGAGCTTGCGACCTGGGTCACCATCCTCGGGGCGACCATCGGGCATTGCTATAGCCTCTTCCTCCGCGGGGGCGGGGGTAAGGCCGTCAGTTGTTTCATGGCCGGGTCCGGGGGGACGAGCTACGTCGGCTTCGGGATTGCCCTTGTCTCCTTTTTCGCGAGTCTCGCCTTCAAGAAGAAGGTCGTGAGCTTCGCCTCGCTCGTCTCTGGGGGCATCATCACCCTCTTCGAAATGCTCATCGGAATCGTCTCCGATGCCTGTCAATGGAACAGCGGTATCCTCATGTGGGATTTCGGTGCCTCGGGATATCTGGGGCTCGGCTGGCAGTCGGCCGTCGTCCTCGCTCTCTGCTACCTCGTTCTCGTCGTCAAACACATTCCCAACATCAAGCGCCTCCGGGCCGGGGAAGAGAAGCCGGCCCATTGGGGCAAGTAGATAATTAGTAGTTTTGCCCGAAACGCCATTTGCCTGTGGAAAACCGCCCAACCGGATGCATGTCCACCAAAACCATCCGATGCTGGGCGGTTTTTCTACTGACTGGATTCTGTTTGAATGTAAAGATACGGGTTTAGAACCCCGCTTTTCCTCTCACTGGTAGATTTACGATGTCCGCAAAACATCACTACTAATAAACTACTAATATGACCAAATCCACCACTTCGTCCTTAGCTGGAAATCGTTGGCATTGCCCCTTTTTGCTTGTTTCCCTGCAAGATCCATAAAGTCGAGGTTGGCACAACTGGGCTTCAACCTCAAACATCAGTCAATGAAAACGTGTCCCCCGTCTTGTCCATCAGCATTTTCTTCTCTTCGCCGGCATGGAATGAAGACAAATAAAAAGCCGGGCAGTCGCCCGGCTGAAGCAATCGTTCCCTACTGGTTCTTCTTCATGTTGTTCATGACTTGTCGGATTTGGGCCTCGGAAGGCTTCCTTCCCATCGACATGAACATCGCCCTGATCATGTTCTCGTTGATTGGCGGGTTCTTCTGGAGCTCCCGCTTGAAGAGGGCACGGGAGGCGAAGAAGCCGATGACCGCCCCGGCCAATAGGCAGAGGACGATGATGATGACCAGGAGCCAGATCTGGAGTTCGACCATCGCTTAGGCCCTCTTGTCGTATTTGCCGGTCGTCGTGTCGACGAGGACCTTCTCCCCGACGTTGATGAAGAGGGGCACGCGGATGACGAGGCCCGTCTCGAGGGTCGCGTCTTTGCTGCCGCCGTTGGTCACGGTGTCCCCGCGGGTGCCCGGCTCGGTCTCGGTGACAGTGAGGGCCACCTTGCTCGGGAGGTCGACCCCGAGGATTTCCTCGTCGTAGAAGGAGACGCTCACCTCCCCGTTCGGGGCGAGGTATTTGATGACGTCGTCCATCCCCGCCTTCGGGAGCTCGACCTGCTCATAGCTATTGGGATCCATGAAAACGAGGGAAACCCCGTCGTCGTAGAGGTATTGCATCGTCCTTTTGGTGACGACCACCGGTTCGACGTTGTAGCCGGAGTTCCGGGAAAGCTCGGTGATTGCCCCGCTCCGGACGTTCCTGACCTTCACCTTGGCGACCATCTTCCGCATGGCCGTCTTGTTGAGGAGGATGTCGAGGCACTGGTAGAGGATGCCTTCGTCCTCGAAGTAATTGCCAGGCCGTAGTTCAGTTACGTTCATTGTGTCTGCTCCTTTTCAATCCTTAGGGATTGTATGCTTCTTTTCCCCCCTTATCCAGCCCTAGCCGCCACCTGGTCGCATTGCAAGGAAGTAGGCAACTGCCCAAAAAGGCCCCATCATTGTTCCGTCAACGCAAAGAAGAGGCAAAGGAGAGGCCAGGCAGATTCTAGCAAAGCTGACCGTGGGAGGCGAAACCCCGATTGACCCGGCGAGGCACAGGAACGTCGGCATGAGGAAGAGGACGGCGATTGCCAGCGGCTTCGAGGTGACATTCGCGAGGCGCTACTAATGACGCGTTTGAGGGATGTCGCGTCTTCCCGTTCGATGCCGCGATGGGTATCCCCGCGGAGGCTGACCACCTCAGAATGGTCCGTGGAACTGGCCATGTTAGGCTTCCAGATGGAACATTCGCAGGCCACACCATCCTCGACCGGGCCGGGGGAAGGAACGAACTCGGGGGACAAGACGTTCCTGACCGGGATCGACGCGGGGGTTCCGCGAAAGGGCCGCGCTTCCCGCACGGTTCCCGCGGTGCATCCTTCATGCGGTTTATGTCTTCTTTCCTGCACAGGGACATCATGGAACAAGGCGCTTTTCCCTTGCCTGGCGGTTTTCTTTCACATCATTTGCCGCCGTACTAGCCGCCGCCTTGGCTTTCGCCAGGTAGGGATTGTTCCGCTTCTCCTCCCCGAGGAGGCCGCCGGGACCGTGGCCGGGGTAGATATGCGCCTTGTCGGGTAGATCGAGGATCTTCAGAAGCGAATCAAGCACCTTTTCCGGCTCCGAACCGGGGAGGTCGTATCTCCCGATCCCGTCGACGAAGAGGGTGTCCCCGCTGAAGAGGGCCCCTTCCTTCGGGAAATAGAGAAGGACGCTACCGGAGGTATGGAAGGGGGTATGGATGACCTCGATACGGGAAAACGGCGGAATGAGGAGCTTTCCGTCCCCGGGGTAAGGAAGCGGGTCGATTTCCCCCTCCTCGAAAGCGAAGGGACATCCAAAACTCCGGGAACCGTTGAGGCGCGGGGAGAAAAGGGCCTCCCGGTCACGAGGATGGATGTAGACCGGGCACCCGGGGAAAAGGCTCCGCAGACCCGCGATGTGGTCGAAATGGCCGTGGGTGAGGAGGATGGCGAGGAGGGTGAGACCGTTGTCCTTCAAATAGGGGCCGATGACCGGCGGATTCTCCATCCCGGCATCGATGAGGAGGGATTTGTCCCCGTTTACGAGGAGATAGGCGTTCGCGGAGAGCCCACCCGAGGAAAGGGGTACGATCTTCATGTTATGAAAAAGGAGCCGTCCGGCTCCTCCTACTTGGCTTCCTTGTGGACCGTTTCCTTCTTGCAGACCTTGCAGTACTTGCGGAGCTCGAGCTTTTCCGGGGTGTTCTTCTTGTTCCGGGTCGTGATGTAGTTGTGCTCGCCGCACTCGGTGCACTTGAGGGTCACGTTGATCCGATTAGCCTTGTTGTTCGCCATGTTTTCTCACCAAACCTTCTTTTTTTTCGCGAGAGTGATGATAGCATAACCCACGCCCAAGATGTAAGCCCCTTCTTCGCGCTCTTCCGCCTTCACTTCCCAAGCGGGCCGCTCTTCACTAGGATAAGGGCATGAAAAGGAAAGACACCCGTCCCGTGTGGGTCGGCCCCGTCCAGATCGGGGGACAGGAACGCGTCGTTGTCCAATCGATGGCCGCGGTCAAGACGAGCCGGGTCGACGAGGTGCTTGCCGAGATAAACGCGGCCGTCCCCTTCGGCCTCGGCCTCATGCGGGTTTCCGTCCTCGACGAAGAGGACGGGAGGAGCCTTTCGGAACTCACCTCCCGAAGCCCCGTCCCCATCGTCGCCGACATCCACTTCGATTACCGCCTCGCCCTCCTCGCGGCCGCAAACGGGGCCGCGGCCATCCGCATCAACCCCGGGAACATCGGGGGCGCCGACCGTATCAAGCTGGTCGTCGAGGCCTGTAGAAAAAGACGGCTGCCCATCCGGATCGGAATCAACGGGGGCTCGCTTTTCGTAGACCGGGAACCGACCGCCCTCGAGATGGTCGAAAAGGCCGAGGAACATGCCCGCCTCCTCGAAAAGGAGGGTTTCTTCGACATCGTCATCTCCCTCAAGAGCTCCTCGCCCCTCGTGAGCATCGAGGCCAACCGCCTCGCCGCCGAGCGCTTCCCCTACCCCCTCCACCTCGGGGCGACCGAGGCCGGGCCTTCCGAAGTGAGCCTCATCCGCTCGGCCGCCACCCTCGCTCCCTTGCTCCTCGATGGCATCGGGGATACCATCCGCCTCTCGATGAGCGAGCCGCCCCTCGAGGAAGTGAAGGCCGCCCGAAGGCTCTTGAGGGACCTCGAACTCGACTCCGATTGGCCCTTCTTCGTCTCCTGCCCGACGTGCGGGCGGACCGCGGTCGAGCTCATGCCGCTCGCCAAGAAGGTCCAGGCCTACCTCGAGGAGAACCACATAAGGAAAAAAGTCGCCGTCATGGGCTGCATCGTCAACGGACCCGGGGAGGCCAAGGATGCCGATGTCGGGCTGGCCGGGGGGAAGGGGGTCTACGCCCTTTTCAAGAAGGGGAGGGTCATCAAGACCGTCCCCGAGGAAAAGGCCTACGAGGAACTCGTCGCCGCCATCGGGGAGCCTTGATCAAGGGGGAGAAGGCTCTCCTTCCAGTTTTCCTCATAGATACCGCTTAGGAGCATCGCGATTTCCTTTTTGTACGGCGGGAGGCCGTTCACGTAGGGAGTCTCGAGGATCTTCGGTATCCTTTCAAGGAAGGGGTGGAAGCAGAACCTGCGGAGGGCACTGAAGCCGATGGTCCCATAGCCGAGGTTCGCGTGGCGGTCTTTCCTCGTACCCCGGGGGTTGAGGCTGTCGTTTAGATGGATGACGAGGACGTTTTCGATTCCGAGGAAGTGATCGACCTCCTCGAGGAGGCCGTCGACGTCGGTGACGTCGTAACCGGCATCGTTGAGGTGGCAGGTGTCGAGGCAGAAGCCGAGGAGCTCAGGGCGGGAAAAGGAAGAACGGATCTTGGCCAGCTCCTCGAGGGAAGAACCCATCTCGCTCCCTTTCCCGGCCATCGTCTCTAGGGCGATTCGCACCGGCCCCCGGTAATCGCCGAGGGTTTCCTCGAGGGAAGTCAGGAGTCTTGAAAAGGCCGTCTCCTCGTCCTGCCCGACGCGGGAACCGGGGTGAAGGACGAGCACCTTGGCCCCGAACTCCGCGGTCCGCTGGATTTCCAGGCGGACGAATTCCTCCATTGCCCTGAGCTTCCCGGGGTCGGAACGGTTGGCGAGGTTGATGATGTATGGGGCGTGGACGACGAGGAGAGCCGGGTCGATTCCGTGGGCAAGGAGGAAGCGCTTGCCTTCCGGGATGCCCATTTTTTCAAGGCCGACCCGGAAGCTGTTCTGGGGAGCCCCGGTGTAGAACATGAACGATGTTTCCCCGAAACGGACGGCCTCTTCCGCGGCCCCTTTGAAATAAGAAGGGGCCTTGAGGGAAATGTGGCTCCCGAGGAGGGTCACCGCTTCCCCTTCTTGTAGGAGGCGTTGATGGCCTCCCGCACCTTCTTCTTGATGGCCGCCCGCCGGTATTTCCGCTTGACCTTCTCGATGGCGAACTGGGTCTTCTTCTTGTGCATCGGCTCGACGTGCTTTTTCCTGCTCAATGCCTTGGCGATTTTTATTTCCTTGATTTCCTCGGCCGGAAGTTCCTTCTTCTTGGCTCCCCTCTCCTTCTTCACGAGGCTCGTCGGGTCCTTCAGGAGGGCCTCGCCTTTGAGGACGTAGTAGTCGAAGCCCGCTTCCTCGAGCAGGAGCCGCCTCGCATCGGAGACGGTGTCGCTATTGTAGAAAGCCCAGGAATCGCCCTCTTCCCCGAAGCGGGCGGCCCGCCCGGCCCGGTGGAAGTAGAAGGCCGTTTCCGCGGGGATGTCGAGGGAGACGACGTCGCTCACGCCGGGGAGGTCGATGCCCCGGGCCAGGAGGTCGGAGGCCAAGACGAGGGCATGGCGGCCGCTCCTGATTTCCCGGATGGCCTTCTTCCGGTCGCGCTCGGAAAGGGCCCCGGAGAAGTAGACGTAGTCGATGCCTTCGTTTCTAAGGAGCTCGGCAACCGGTTTCATCCCCTCCTTCTTCGAGGAGAAGGCGAGGCAAAGATACGGTTTCCGGGCCTTCAGGAAATTCACGAGGGCCCTGGCCTTCCCGACGTGCTTGATGTCGAGGAGGTGGTGATGGAGCTCCCCGGGGGTCACCTGTTCGTTCCCCTCGAAGTCGAGGCCGGGGAAATCCTTCTTGAGGGCGGCAATCAGATGTGGCTTGAGGGTGGCCGAGAAGACGAGGGCCTGCGGGGCCTTGAGCCGCTCGGCGAGGGATTTGATCTCTTCCACGTAGCCTTCCTCGAGGAGCATGTCGGCCTCATCGAGGACCAGGGTCTTCACGTTGTTGAGGGGATAATCGTCCCGTTTGACCAATAAATCGACGAGGCGGCCAGGGGTCCCGACGATCAGCTGGGGCGGGAGGGAACGCCCTTCCTCGTTTTGGCTGACCTCGCTTTCCGAGGAGAACAACCGTACCCGGAACGAAGGGAAATAGCGGACGAAGGCCCGGGCGAATTCGTAACTTTGCCGGGCCAATTCCCGGGAGGGGGCAACGACGACGGCCTGGGGCCGGGGGAGGGAGAAATCGCATTTCTCGACGATGGGGATGAGGAAGGAATGCGTCTTGCCGCTCCCGGTCGGGGCTTGGACGAGGAGGGACTTTCCCCGGAGGGCGGAAGGGATGACCTTGTCCTGGATGGGGCTGGGCTCGAGGTAGCCGAGCCCGGCGAGGGCCTCGACGAGGCGCCTAGAAAGGTTGAAACGGGAGAAACTCATGATTACCGGAAGTATAGCCCAAATCGCCCGTCCCCCGGAAGGAAAGCCCGGGGATGGCCTCGGGGGCGGAGGCAGGGCATAATCTAGCCATGGAAGTCGTCGTCCTGAAAGAAGGCGGGTTCTGCCTCGGGGTCGAATCCGCGGTCGAGAAGGCCCTTGGGGCCGCTAGGGAAAACGGGAAGGCGTATCTATTCTCCCCCCTCGTCCATAACGAAAAGGTGAATGAACGCCTTTCGGAAATGGGGCTCGAGGCAATCGGGAACCGCCCTCTCGAGGACCTCGACCCGGCCTATCCGATTGTCTTGTCCGCCCACGGGCACTGCCCGGCCCTCGAGGAAGCCCTGCGGGCCAAGGGGTTCCGCTTCATCGATGCCACCTGCCCCTTCGTCTTGGCCAATGAGCTAGCCATCGCCCGGGAGGGGGTTGTTGACATCATCTACATCGGGCACGAGGGCCACGAGGAAAGCCTTGCCGCCCTCTCCTTCGCAAAGGGGAAAGCCCGCCTATACCCTCCCGGGGGAAAAGAGGAAGTGCCCGCCGGCCTAACGGCCCCCCGGGTCCATGTCCAGACGACCGTCGAGCTCGACGGCTTCTGGAAATCATATGAGAGAATCAAGGGAAAATACCCCGATGCCGTCCTCCGGGGCCGGCCTTGCAAGGCCACGGTTGAACGCCAGGAAGCCATCAAGGGCCTCACGGGCGATTTCGATCTCATCGTCGTCGTCGGATCCTCTTCCTCCCGGAACGCGGATTCCCTTTTGAGAACGGCCAAGGGCCACCACCCGGAAATCGAGTCGCATTTGATAAGCGGGCCCGAGGAAGTGCCGGAAAGCTGGTCAAGAAGGAAAAAGGCGGCCGTCATCGGGGCCGCCTCGACCGCGGAAGAGGAAATCGAAGGGGTGGCCGAAAGGCTCCGCGAAATCTAGACCACCAGCGGCTGCAGTTCGTGGAGAATGGGTATAATAGTAAGCCCTTGGTTGATATTTAGTAGTATTTCAGTCATGCGTTCGACGAAAATATTCTCGATTTCATGTGGCAAATCGAGATAGTTGAACCCTTGGAGGGCGATATCGCGCCGGACATGGTGGGAGACATCCCCGGAAATGTAGATGTCGTAGCCTTCCAGGTAGGCACTCCGCCAATACGAGGCGCCGCCGCCCCCGATGATGGCCACCGTCTCGACTTCCTTTCCCCCGTAAGGGAGAAGGAGCCCGTAAGCGGCCCCGAGGGCTTTCTTGGCAAAGCTGGCGAATTCCCCTACCGCCATCTTTTCGGCAAGCCTTCCACCGATCATCATCGGCTCGCCCACCAGGGGATGGATGTCGAGGAGGCCGAGCTTCCGGGCGAGGGCCTCGTTCATCCCCTCCGGGAACTTGCCGTCGAAGTTGGTATGGAAGCTATAGGCCATGATGCCGTTATGGCGGGCGGTCTCGTAGACCTCGAGGCGTTCGGGATTATTCAGGAGGATTTCCCGCCGGGAGCCGAAGAAGACCGGATGGTGGGTGATCACCATGTCGGCCCCGCCCGAGATGGCGGCCCTCAGGCTTTCGCGGTCAAGATCGAGGGCGAGGGCTATCCTGTCGACATTTTCCTTCCTGGGGCCGATCATCATCCCGACGTGGTCATAGCTTTCGGCCGTCTCTTTGGGGAATAGCGAATATAGTCGTCTTACCAGTTCAGCGGTTTTCATCGAGATACCTCCCAATCATTTCCCTTTCCCCTTCGAGGGTCGCCCTCCTTCCCCCGTCTAGTCCATCCTTTGCAAGAAGGGCTTCCCGCTTGACGGCTTCCTTTTTTAGATAAGCGAGGAAGTCCGGGCTCCTTTCCAGGGAAGGGAGATAGCCGAAGCGCTTCGCGAAGGGGGCGAGGGTCCTCTCCATTTTCCCCTTTTCCCAGCGTTCGAGGGAATAGTGGCTTCCCCGGTCGAAGAGGAAATGCCCCTCCGCGGGGCGGTAGCCGAGCCCGATGAGGCCCTCTTGGAGGAGGGACCGCTCGGAATGGGCATCGACGAGGATCGCCTTCACGGAGGCGAGGAGGTCCTTCCCCCGGGTGAGGATATCGAGGATGAGGCGGCCCCCCATCCCGGTGAGGGAGAGGCAGTCGACCCCCGGGAGGAGGCCGTCGAGCCCGTCGGCAAGCCTAGTGAAGAGCCGTCCATCGAGTCCATACCGTTCCTTGGTGGCCTCCATGTGGGCGAAGGGACCCTCTTTGTCATCGATGGCCACCGCTTTCTCGACGATGCCCCGGGCGATGGCCTCGGCGGGGAAATAGGCGTGGTCGCTTCCGACGTCGGCAAGGAAAACCCCCGGCGGGAGGAGGCTGAGGAGCGCTTCGAGCCGAGGGGAGAGTCTCATCTACTTGTTTCCTTTCGGGTTGGCGTCGGGGCCGGAGGCATAAAGGGTTTCCCGGTAATCGCCGAGCCGCTTGGCCCGGGTCGGGTGGCGGAGCTTCCGGATGGCCTTGGCCTCGATCTGGCGGATCCGCTCCCGGGTGACGTTGAACTCGCGGCCGACTTCCTCGAGGGTCCGCGGCCGGTTGTCGTCGAGTCCGTAACGGAGGCGGAGGACCCTTTCCTCGCGGTCGGTGAGGTCCTTCATGATTTCGTAGAGCTCGTCTTTGAGGAGCGACTTGGTCGCGTATTCCTCCGGGGACTGGGTCTCCTTGTCCTCGATGAAGTCGCCTAGGTGGGAATCGTCCTCTTCCCCGATCGGGGTCTCGAAGGAAACCGGCTCCAGGGCAATCCGCTGGATCTCCCTGATCTTCTCCGGGGTCAGGGAACCGCCCATCTTCTCGCTTATTTCCTCGGCGGTCGGTTCGCGGCCGAGTTCCTGGACGAGGGCTCGCTGGGTGCGGGTCATCTTGTTGATCGTCTCGACCATGTGGACCGGGATCCGGATGGTCCTGGCCTGGTCGGCGATGGCCCGGGTGATGGCCTGACGGATCCACCACGTCGCGTAGGTCGAGAACTTGAAGCCCTTGGTGTAGTCGAATTTCTCGACCGCCTTGATGAGGCCCATGTTCCCTTCCTGGATGAGGTCGAGGAAATGCATCCCCCGCCCGACGTAGTGCTTGGCGATGGCGATGACGAGCCGGAGATTGGCGGTGATGAGCTGGTCCTTGGCCTCCTTGTCCCCGGCGGCGATCCGCTTGGCGAGGTCGATTTCCTCTTGGGCGGTCAGGAGGTTGACCTTCCCGATTTCCTTGAGGTACATCTTGACCGAGTCGTTGACCTTGACCTCGCCGGTCGACATCTTGGCGAGGTCGTTGAAGGAGGCGATGCCTTCCTTCTCCGCCTCTTCCTCGGCATCGAGGTCGTCGACGTCCTCGTCGACCGGGGAGCCTTCCTCGGCGAGGAGCTCCTCGCTTGGGGCATCCTCGGGTTCCTCCTCGTCGTCCCCGACCAATTTGAGGCCGGTTTCCTTGAGACGGGAGATGAGGGCGTCGAACTCCTCGTCGGACATGTCGAGGTTCGAGAGGCGGTCGGTCACCTCGCCCATGTCGATGTAGCCGTCGGCTTTCCCCTTGGCGGTGAATTCCTTCACGAGGGTCTCGATTCCCTCTTCCTCTTCCCTCTTCTCTTCCTCTTCGACATCCGGCCCGAAGTCGAGGGCGAGTTCGTCCACGTCCTTCTTGGGGGCCTTCTTCTTTCCTTTTTCCTTGTCCATGTTGTCCTTTCTTCCTTGCTATTTACGCGTCAGTCCTTCTTTTTGTTGAAGCCCAGCTCCTTGGCCCTCTCCTCGGCCCGGAGCCGGAGAAGACGGGCTTTCTCCTCCGGGCTTTTCCCTTCCATTTCCTTCTTGGCTTTCCTCCTTTTGATGAGCGAAGACCGCTCCTCGGCGATGACCGAGGCGCATTCGAGCATCCTATCCTCGCTATAGGGCGGGAAGCTCGATGTCTCGTAGATGAGGCTGGCCTCTTCCTCGAGGAGGACCTTGTCGGGCGAGGGCCCGGCCTCGATGTCCGCGACGAGGAGGTCGAGCTCGATGTCGCTGCCCCGCTTCTCCACATAGGCGACGACGTAATTGGCGATTTCGTTGAGGAGGCGGTCGTAGAAGGTATCGATGTTTTCGAGATAGACCTTGATGGCCGAGCGGTCCTTCATCATGTAGTAGAGGGCTTCCCGTTCCGCTTTCTGGAGTCGGGTCTTCGGCGGCGGGAGTTTCCGCCGGCCGGTGGAGGGGCGCTCGATCGAGGGACCCTCTTGCCGAGCAGTCCTCTCGGCATAGGAGCGGAGGGCTCCCCGGACCGTCTCGATTTCGAAGGAGGTCGCCTTGGCAAGCTTGACGATGGCGTCTTCCCGACTGAGCCCCGGGGGGAGGGAGTGTAGGTAAGGCAGGAAGGAGAGGAGGACTTTCTTCCGCTCATCCTCACCGAGTCCCTTCTCCTGGTTCATGTAGAAGGAGAGGCGGAACTCGAAGGGGGAGAATAGACGCCCCATCTTCTCCTTCAGGGCTTCGGGCCCGTCCTCGAGGTAGACGTCGTCGGGATCCCTGGTATCCCCGGCATAATCGATGACCCGGCAGGGAATCGAATGGCGGGCGAGGTCGCGGCTGGCCTTCATCATCCCCTCGAGGCCCGGGCGGTCACCGTCGAGGGCGAGGCGGATTTCCCCGCCGACGCGGCGCAAAAGGGCAATCTGGTCGCTGCTGAGCCCGGTGCCCATGAGGGCGACGGCGGAATGGATGCCGATCCGCGAGAGGGCGATGACGTCCATGAAGCCCTCAAGGAGGTAGCAATGGCCTTCCCGGCGGGCCGACTCGAAGGCCCGGTGGTAGTTGTAGAGGCTCTTCCCCTTCTCGAAGATCGCCGTCTCGGGGGAATTGACGTACTTGGGGCCCCCATCGTTCTCGTCGAGCCGCCGGGCCGAGAAACCGATGACCCGCCCCTCTGGATTGGAGAGGGGGAAGATGAGGCGGCCGGCGTTCATGTCGAAACCGGCGTTTGCTTCCCGGGTCACCCCGATCGAGGCGATGGCCCGAAGCCCGTGCCCCTTGGCCTGAAGGTATTTGATGGTCGTGGCCCCGTCTTTCGGGGCATAGCCGATCTCGAAGCGCTTGATCGACTCCTCGTCGAGACCCCGTTGCTTGAGATAGGCCCGGGCCGCCTCACCCTCGGAACTGGCGAGGGAATAGCGGTAATAGTCCTTGAGTTCGGCAATGGCCGCGAACAGGGGCTCCTTGGATGGATCGACCCGGAAACGGCTCCTTTCCGATTCGAGGCGGGGATCGTGGAAGCCAATCAGCTCGGCCACCTTCCGGACGGCCGCCTCGAAGGGAATCTTCTCGTAGCGGCTGACGAAGGAGATGGCGTTTCCGCCCTCGCCGCAGGAAAAGCACTTGTAGATCCTTTTTTCCGGGGAAATCTGGAGGGAAGGGTTCTTGTCGTCATGAAAGGGGCAGAGGGCGACATAGCTACGGCCCTTCTTGGTGACCGGGATGTAACTCGAAATTACGCTGACGATGTCCGCGCTTTTGAGAACCGCGTCGACCAGTTCGTGCGAATACAAGCCTACATCCTCCTTTCCATACTACTTTGTAGTATGTAATTACCAATTATCTACTTATTGATTACCAACGATCAGTAGAAGCACTTCACGGTGAGATAAGAGACGAGTTCACCGATCGGAAGGCGTATCTGGTTCATCGAATCGCGTTCGCGAATGGTGACGGCCCCGTCTTCCAGGGTGTCGAAGTCGACGGTGAGGCAATACGGGGTCCCAATCTCGTCCTGCCGGCGGTAACGCTTGCCAATGCTCCCGGTCACGTCGTAGGTGCACATGAGGTGTCGGGAGAGGATGCGGAGGATTTCCTCGGCCTTCTCGGAAAGTTTCTTCGAAAGGGGGAGGACGGCCACCTTGTAGGGGGCAAGGAACGGCTTGAGGTGCATGACGATCCGGGTGTCACCGCCCTCGAGGGCTTCCTCGTCATAGGCATCCACCATCGCCATCAGCATCAGGCGGTCGAGCCCCATCGAGGGCTCGATGACATAGGGCAGGTATTTCTCGTTGGTGTCCGGGTCGAAGTAGGTAAGGTCTTGATGGCTATGCTCGGCGTGCCGGCGGAGGTCGTAGTCGGTGCGGTCGGCCACCCCGAGGATCTCGCCCCACCCAAAGGAGGGGAAATCGTATTCGACGTCGGTCGTCGCCTTGCTATAGAAGGCAAGTTCGCCCGGTTCGTGGTCGCGGAAGCGAAGATTCTCGGCCTTCGGACCAAGGCTTTCGACGAAACGGAGGCAATATTCCTTCCAATACTTGAACCATTCGAGATCGGTGCCCGGTTTGCAGAAGAACTCCATTTCGAGCTGCTCGAACTCCCGGGTACGGAAGGTGAAGTTCCCCGGGGTGATTTCGTTGCGGAAGCTCTTGCCGGCGTTGCAGATGCCGAACGGGAGCTTCTTCCGGGCCGTCCGCTGGACGTTCTTGAAGTTGACGAAAACCCCTTGGGCCGTCTCCGGGCGAAGGTAGACTTCGCTGGCCCCGTCCTCGGTCGGGCCGATGTGGGTCTTGAACATCATGTTGAACTTCCTGATCGAGGTGAAGTCCTTCGCCCCGCAATTGGGACAGCTAAGGGGATGCTCCTTGATATAGAGGTCCATCGCCGCGAAATCCATGCCCTCGACATCGGATTCCGGGTACTCCTCCTTGATGAGGTCGTCGGCCCGATAACGGCTCTTGCACTTCTTGCAATCGATCATCGGGTCGTTGAAGGTCGAAACGTGACCGGTCGCTTCCCAGACCTTCGGGTTCATGAGGATGGCGGCGTCGATCCCGACATTGGTCGGCGACTCCTGGACGAAGCGCTTCCACCACGCCTCCCGGACGTTCTTCTTGAGTTCGCTCCCGAGGGGACCGTAGTCCCAGGAATTGGAAAGGCCCCCGTAGATGGCCGAGCCGGGATAAACGTAACCGGTGTCGATGAGGTGGGTGACGATCTTGTCGAAACTGAACTTCGAAGCCATGGAAACTCCTATCGGCCGATGGCCGAAAACGGGGTGAATGATACGGTGGGGCCCGTGAGCTGTCAACCCTGTATCAGGGTATCCTCAAAAGGCCTTCAGGAGGTCGACGCTCTTGAGTTTGACCCCGGTCAGGCACTCGAGGTGGCCGACGTAGCCGCGGATGATCCTTTTGCACGTCGAGACATCGATGGCAAGGGGGAATTTCTCATTGAGAGGCAGTTTATTCAGATAACGGACGGCCTTGAGGAAGGAAGCGCCGGGACGGGCATGCCCGTGGGCGTGCTCAGCGCAAAGGAAGCCCCCGAGTTTGAAAGAGAGGGCGGCAATCTGTTCCCTCTTCCCGCATCTCAGGCAGCCATCGACCTCGAGTCCGTAACCGATGGCCGCCGTAAGCTCGGCCAGGAAGGCGGCTCCGGCGGTCAAGGCATCCTCTCCCCGCTCCATCGCCCCCATGTAGGCGGAGAGCAATCCATAGGCCTTTGCCTCGTCGCTTTCCCGGACGAGGGAAGAAACGGCTTCCCGGACGAGGGAATAGGAGACGCCACGGGCCAAATCGTCTTTCAGGTCGGGAAGGGCGAGGGGTCTTCCCTCTTTGAATGAACGTCTCTTTCCGTCCGTGCTCAGGCTGAGGACGACTTCGCATTCGACGAGGGGGAAGGTGAGAAAATGGCCCTTGCCGGTGGGTTTTTCGATTCCACGTGCCCCGAAGAAGACGCCGCCATCAGGGGTAAGCAGCCATAGTAGGCTCGAGTTGTCGCTATAAGGAATCGACCGGATGAGGTAACCGGTTCTGGTCTCAGTCCTTCCCGCCATAGCCTAGTCGCGTGAGGAGGCGCGGGTCGTGCCGCCAGTCCTTGAGGACCTCGACCCGGATGTTCAGTTCGACCCGGCCCTTCCACCTCTTCTCGAGGTCGAGGCGGGAACTCATGGAAATCTTCTTGATCATCGCGCCGCCTTTTCCGATGACGATGGCCTTCTGCGAGGCTTTCTCAACGTAAATGACGGCCGAGAGGCGGTATTCGCGTTCCTTTTTCTCGAACGAGGTGACGAGGACCGCCGCCTCGTGGGGCACCTCCTGATGGAGGTAGCGGAGAAGATAACTCCGGATGCTCTCCTTGGCTTCGAAGGCCTCGTCGCGGTCGCTGACGGCATCGCTCGGGAACATCGATGGTCCCTCGGGGATGACCTCGCCCACCGCTTCGATGACGTCGGCGAGGCCGAAGTTGGTGAGGGCCGAGATCTCGATGAGGGGGTAATCCGGGAAGCGGGCCCGAATCTCCGACTTGGCCTTTTCGGCTTCCGGGGCCCGGAGGAGGTCGATTTTGGTGAGAACCACGAAAACGGGGACATCGACCTTGATTTCGCCAAGGGTCGCGAGGCTTTTCCCGATTTCCCCGTTCGAGGCATCGACGAGGAAGAGGACGGCATCGACCCCCGAAAGGGAACGTCGGGCCTGGCGGTTCATCCGCCGGTAAAGGGTTTCGCTGCCCTCGAAGAGGCCGGGCGTGTCGATGAAGGCGATTTCCACCCCCCGACCCCGGTAGATGCCCATGATGTCGTCCCGGGTCGTCTGGGCCTTGGGAGAGACGATCGAGACCCTTTTCCCGACGAGGGCGTTGACCAAGGTGCTCTTCCCAGCATTCGGACGGCCGAGGACGGCGCAGAAACCTGATTTCATAGATCGCTGCCGTCGAAGGCGAAGGGAAGCAGTTCCTTCAAGGTGGTAGCCTTCGACTTCCCGTCGAGGTTGGCCATGACGATGTGGACGTCTTCCGGGAGGAGTTCGCTCATCACCTGGCGGCAAGCCCCGCAAGGGGAAATCGGCTCGGCGGTGTCGCCGACGACAGCCAGGGCAAGGAAGTCCTCGCGGGTTCGCCCATCCATCATGGCGTTGTAGATGGCGTTGCGTTCGGCACACATCGAGACCGGGTAAGAGGAATTCTCGACGTTGGCCCCGAGGTAGATGCTCCCGTCCTTGGTGAGGACGGCCGCCCCGACCGCGAAGCCGCTATAGGGCGAATAGGAGAGGGAACGCGCTTCCTTCGCACATTCGATTAGCTGGTTATCGTCCATTTCCGTTGACCTCCTGGAGGATCTCGTCTTGGAGGGCGAACATCGTCCGGGCCTCTTCCTCGACCATGTGGTCGTAGCCGAGGAGGTGGAGGAGTCCGTGGAGGAAGAGGAAGGAAAGTTCCCTGAGGGGGGTGTTCCCGATTTCCTCGGCCTGGCGGATGGCTTGGGGGTAATCGATGATTATCTCCCCGAGCAAAGGCCGTTCCCCTTCCCCGAGCCGGAGAAGCGAAACCGGGTCGCTTCCCTCGTTGAAGGCAAAGGAAAGGACGTCGGTCGGTCGGTCGATTCCCCGATAGGAGGAATTCAGTCCCCTCATCTCCTCGTCACCGACGTAGGAGCAATCGATCTCGTAATCGAGTACCACCCCTAGGCGTGCGAAACAAGTGGTGACGATGTCCCGATAACATTCCTCAATGGAGGAAGGGACGGGGAATTCGGCGGTATCCAAGATCAGTTCCATCGTGCCGATAATCTAGCATGGGACGATGGCGATTCCTACCCTTTCCCACTAGGGAAAGAAGAGGGGATCGATGTATTGGTCGAAATAGTCGAGGTCGCTCCGCCGCACTGGGGAACCTGATAGATAGTTCCCGGCTCCCCGGAAGCTCCAGTTGAGGGAGAAGAGGGCAAGGGCATTGAGGAGATACGCCAGGAATGTCGGCTCCGCGGATAGTAGGGTCGGTAGAAGCGCCAATAGGAAGGAAAGGAGGACCGAGACGATCCGGCCATAGAGGACGCTGGCGAGGATTTTGTAGGAGGAGGCCTCGATTTCCTTCATCGTCCTGAGTCGCCCCTCGAAGGAGATGGATGGGCGGAAGAGCCCCTCCTCCCTCTGGGCCAATAGACGCGCCTTTTCCCCGAGCTTCCGGCCGCCGAAGGTCCCCTCGAGGACAAGGTAGAGAGCGAGAAGACCTCCGGCCAGGAGGAAGCCCGGGGAACCGAGGCCGAGGAGGAGAAGGAGAAAGAGTCCGCCGAAAGAAGAAGTGAGAAAGGCGGAATAATCCCCCACGGCCCCTTTCTTGAGCCGGGCAAACGCCTCGAATCCCCGTTTGAAGCGTTCATCGGGGAGGGAGGCGAGAAGCGGGTCGTAACGCCGGTCGAGGTCCTTGAGGGCCAAGACGGCGAGGAGGGACGCCATGACGAGCAGCAATGTCGCCCCGAGGAGGAGGAAGCCGCCTTCGAGCAATCCACCTTCGTTCAGGAAGAAGAGCCCGAAGGCAAAGCCCAAGGCCGCGGCCAGTTCGGCGAAGAGGAGCCCCCGCTTGAAGGGGGGACGGAGGAGCGGTTTCTTGCCTCTTGGCCGAACGCCCTCTTTTTCAATCGGTTCCCCTTCACCGTAGATGAGCGACCAGCTCTTGATGAGCTCATCGATTCTCACCCACCGCCGTCCACGGGCCGGGTCGTCGATGAGGAACCGGTTCCCGACCCGTCTCCTGGCCAATACCAAATGGCCGTTCTTCCGCCCATTGAGCAGGAGGAGGATCGGGAATTCCCGGTTCGCGAAGAGGGCCCTCGGATCGTCGACCCGGCGGAAGAGGAGGCGGACACCGGCCTTGTGGGCCGCCTTCTCCAAGGCCTCGAGGGAATGGGGCCCGGGTCCGTTCAGGGCCATGCGGGCATAGGCGCGGCAATGGGTGAGGCGGACGAGGAGCATCCTCGTCGCCGCCCAACCGCACAGTGTCTCGTCGCCTTGGTAGATGGTCATGCCTCACCCTTATGTAGGAGGGATATTTCCCTTTTGGCCCTCGAAAAAAGAAAAAGAGCCTTGATCAGGCTCCCGTGCTTACCACTTCTTGCGGCGCGCCAGCTCGCTTTTCATCTTCCGGCGCAGCCCCGTCTTGAGGTAGAACTCGTGCTTGCGCGTCTCGAGGAGGACACCGCTTTTGTTCACGCTCCGTTTGAAGCGGCGGAGACCCTCATCGAGGGTTTCCCCCTCCCGAAGGACCGTTTTGATGGCCAAGGCATTCACCTTCCTTTTCTTCTCAGCGGAATGGATTGTAGCGGCCACCATCGCCAATGGCAAGGGGCAATCGGGCCTTTTTATGCTCAAGTAACCATTTGTTGCCCTGAAGTGGACATCACTTGGAAAAGAACGGGCCAACAAGGGTCAAAACAGGCCTTTGCTCCTATATAAGGTACGCAAATGCCGACGACAGCAGTCCCGGAGGGGTTCTTCTCTCATGACTCGAGGCGGAAATGGAAGGTGCCCGGGTTCCCCGAGGCGCTACGCGACTTGGTTGAGGCCCTCTGCTTATGCCAGGTCATACGGGCCTACCTCAAGGAAAAAGGCAAGCGCGATTAGCGT
>CASFVT010000033.1 GCA_949298195.1 uncultured Bacillota bacterium | reverse complement strand
GCCGATGGTCGCCACGTTGGTGTGCTTCCCGCCCATCGCCTCGGGCACGAGCTCCTCGACGACGACGTAAAGCATCGCCCCGGCGGCGAAGGAAAGTAGGTAGGGAAGGGCCGGAACGACCAGTGAGAGGAAAGCGACGGCAACGAGACCGGCAAGGGGCTCAACGGCCCCCGAAAGGGCCCCAAGCAAGAAACTCTTCTTTTTGGAATTTCCCTCCGCGACGAGGGGCATCGAGACGATGGCCCCCTCCGGGAAGTTCTGGATGGCCATCCCGATGGACAAGGTAAGGGCAGGCAACATCGCCGCATCGACATCGGATCCTTGGGCAAAGGAAGAGAGGGCCGCGGCGAGAACCACCCCGACCGCCATACCTTCGGGTACGTTGTGGATCGTCACGGCCGTGACCATCATGCTCGTCCTCGAGCGTTTGCTCTTCAGTCCTTCCGGCTCACTTGAATGAACGTGGAGGTGCGGGGTCAACGTGTCGATCAAGAGAAGAAAGGCGAAACCGAGAGCCAAACCGATGGCCGCCGGAAGAAAGGCGAGTTGCCCCATCATGGAGGAATCCTCGATGGCCGGGACGATGAGTGACCAGACACTGGCCGCGACCATCACCCCCGAGGCAAAGCCGAGGAGGGCCTTGTTTAAGAGTTCCGGGATGTCCTTCTTCAGAAAGAAAACGAGAAGCGATCCTAGGAAGGTCCCAAGGAAGGGAATGAGGAGAATCAAGGCAGAGTAGGAGATTTCATTCATGGCCGAAGTGTAGGCCACGGGCTAATAATTGACAACGAATATGGTAAAAAGAAGCCCTTTTTGCGGCTTTTTTCTTCATATTACCAGCGATTCATCACTTTTTCGGCAAAGCCAAAGATCGGGGGGATGGCCAGGCGGTGCCCCTCGATTTCAATCGTTCCCTCGAAGAGTCCGAAGACCTGGTTTTGGTTGCTCCTGATGAGGAGAGCATTCGCGTCGTTATGGCGATAAAGGGACGGTTTGAAGGAGAGTTCGAGCCGCCCTTCTTCGTCGACGATCTTCCACTCCCGGAGGAAGTCATCCCGCCCCCCTGCCCCGGTCGGGATTTCAAAGGAAACCCGTCCGAGCTTGTAAGCCTTCTTCCCCAGGAAAAACATGTTTTCCGAGGCGGCGGAGGTATCCCCGAAGCCATATCCCAGGTTGAAGCCAACCGGGGTCCCGTCGGGGAGCTCGTCGCTTGCCGAAGACCAATACCAAGTGTTTTTGTACGTCCAGACCCCCCGTCCCCAGTCGAGTACCCCGTGGGCGTGTTCCCCGAGATCGTATTCCTTGACCCCGATCTTGAAATGGCCGGTCGCCTTGAAGCAGTTCTTCTTGCAGTTGTAGTAGAAATGACCCTTCTTGGTGAAAGGCGTGACGATGCACATCCAGTTCGGGTTTTCCTCGACGAGGTCGATGCTTCCCTCGAGGTCTTGGCCGGGGAAGAAATTCCGGACCTTGGCCTTCAGGTGGCGGGCGGTCCCATCGATGACGAAGTCGAAGGCAAAGCCGGATTTGGCAAGGTGGATGTCCCCTTTCTCGGGACTAGGCGGGAGGGAGAGCCTACCGAGGGGGAAAGCGCCCATGGTCGAGCGTTCGCGGTAGAAGGATTCCTTGAAATCGAAGAAAGAGGCCGAGAACAACGACATGTAGCCGTTGTCGTCGACGGTGAAGGCAAAGCCGATGTCGCGGTTCCCGACATAGTAGTAATCCCATTCTTTGATGCGAAGGCGGGAGGCGGCAATCACTTCCCTCTCATACGTCTTGACCGGCAGGAAATGGTAACCGGCCTCGCTTACTTCCCCATCGCTGGAAAGAAGGTAGGATGGGGTCAACAGTTTCTCTTTCACGGCCCAATTATGACAGGATTGCGGGGAAATTAGGAGAGAGCCTTATTTTTCGACGTTCTGAAGAGCCCAGGCGATTCCCCGTGCCAAACGCCCTTCCCCATCGACGAAGTGGTTGCCTTTCTCGCTGACGAAAACGGTCCTGACCCCTTTCTGCTCGAGGAGTTCCCGCGCGGCCAAGGTCTTTTCCCCCACGCTTCGGAGGGTCTTATTGCAGGTGTTGGCTTCCTGATTGCCCAAGGAAAAATACGTGCACATAAGCGAAGGAGGTTTCTCCGACGCGGAAAGGAACTCGAGGAAGTCTGGATACCAGAGGGAGCCCGATGCCGAGACAATCGCGGCATAGCCACCACGCCTTATTCCCTCCCAGAGGGCAAATAGGCCCCCGAGTGAATAGCCGGCAATCCCGAGGTGGGCTGGCAAAAGCCCTCCTTCCGAAATGGCCCACGGGAGGGCCTCATCGTTGAGGAAGGTCGAAAAGGCCGCGGCCTCCCCTTTGGAGCCGGGATCGGAGGGGTAGATGGGCGGGACCGGCCAAGGGGTCAAGTCATCATCCCACCGCAGGCGGTTGATGACGAGGAAGGAGGCATGGAGGTTCTCGAGGGCGGATATCAAGGGGGAGATGTCGTCTTGATAGGCGTTTACGATGAACAAAGGCGAGGATTTCCCCTCGATGAGCAGGGTAGCTTTCTTGTTTATGAAGAAACGTTCAATCCTCGTCTTCATAGAAGAGATACCAGTCGTGGGAAGCAAAACCCATTTCCCCATAGAGCCGGCGGCCCATCCGGCTCGACTCGAGGTAGATCTTCTCGGCTCCCCTTTCCTTCGAACGCTCGACCAGGAAATCGATCACGATCCCTCCATAGCCGTTCTTCCGGAAGGAAGGCTCGATATATAGGCTCATGAGATAGGCTGCAAAGCCATGGGGACGATCGGGTGATGGAAGTTCTTCTTGATAGCAGATGGCCGCCCCGCCAATGAGCTCATCATGGACGAAGGCAAGGTAATACTCGGCCATCCCTTTCTTCCGGGCTTCCACGAGATAAGAACGGTTGGCTTGCTCCAAAGCCCGGAGGTCGACTTCCCCCAATTGGTAATAAGGGCAGAAGACCGCCTGGATAGTCTTCATACGGAGGGCGATGACGGTATCCATTTCCTCGTCGCGGGCCTCCCTGATGATGAGTCTTGGAAGTTCTTTCAAAGAGGGCACGTCGATTTTTCCACGCGGATTCCGGGGAAGGAAAGGATAATAGCAAAACGCCTCGGGAATCATGTAGGAAGGAAGCTTCTGCCGGAGTGAGCGCCGGATAATGTGCTGGGGAGTCTCGCTTACGAGGTGGGCGACGAGGTAATCGAGCCCCTCGTCGTCTTTAGCGGAAACCACCACCGCCTCCTTAACCCCGGGTAGCCCCTCAAGGACGGAGGTGACTTCCCCTGGCTCAACCCGCTTCCCATAGATCATCACCTGGTTATCCTTTCGCCCGTGGAAGGCGATATTCCCGTCTTCCAATAGGGAACCCAGATCGCCGCTAAGATAGCCTCTACGCCCATCGGGGAGCGTAAGGAAACGGGTGTTTTCACGGCTCGAGGAGCCTACGTAACCATCCGCGACACCAGGTCCGATGATGAGGATTTCGCCCGTGGAACCCCTTTCCCTTTCCTTCAAATCGCCATCGACTATCTGGATTTGACTACCCGAGATGGGCTTGCCGATGGGAAAGGTGCCATCGGGGAGGGCCTCTCCCTTCGAGGCATTGAAATAGGTGACGCAGACCGTCGTTTCCGAAGGGCCGTAGGTGTTGTAGACCGTGATGAGCTTCCGGAGCCGCTCGACATAGGAAGCGCGAAGGACATCACCACCGGAGATGAAAAGGCGAAGGGAAGAGGGAAGGACCTGACTCGAGTCGAAGGCCCGGGCTAGATAAGGGAAGGCACTCACGACACTGACCTTTTTCTCCTCCATGTAACGGAAGAGGGAAGTAAGGTCATCCCGGATCCGTAGCGGCGGGATCACGAGGGAGGCCCCGTTGAGGATGCTCGCGAATACTTCCTCGACGAAGATGTCGAAGCTGACCACCGAGTGCTGGAGCATCCGGTCGCGTTCCGTCAAGAGGAACTCGGCTTGGAAGGCATCAATATAAGTAAGGATCGCGCTTTCCCCCACTTCCACCCCTTTCGGGTGGCCACTGCTCCCGGAAGTGAAGAGGATATAGCCGGGGTTAGCGAAGGCCTTGGACAATCGTTCCCCCGATCCCTGTTCGCCGGGATGAACGCACTTCAGATCCTCAAAAGAAAGGGTTTTGTCGCTCAAAAGTAGGTCGACCCCCGCTTCCTGCATCATGAAACGGAGCCGTTCATGGGGAGTGGAGGGCTCGGCCGGGACATAGGTCAGTCCAAGCTCGAGGGCAGCGAAAATGGAAGCTACCTGCCGGGCCCCGTGCTCGAGGACAATCCCGATGCGCCCAGTCTCGGTGCCACTCAGATCGCCCTTGCACTCCTCGATGAGGGAAGCGAATTCTCGGCGGGTGTATTCCCTATCACCGTCGATCAGGCAAAGCCGATCCGGCCCCTCGGCGAGAAGGGCTTCGTAGCGCCTCGTCAATTGCGTTTTCATTCCATCCATCGGCTGCATGATACCATGTGCGGGACTTCTTGGCGCTGGGGCGCGATTGACCCTGGCAAAGATGGGGGTATGATTACCGCGATGAAAGCAAAAGGGGCAGCCCGTCAGGCGAAAACCGCCATCCTTATCGCTCTCTACTTGCTCTTCGTTTCCATCCTTGCCACTAGCTTATTCGCCACCTCGACCTCTTTCCTTTACCCAGCCACGAACCTCGATTTCGTGTCCGTCGATTCCAATTTCTTCCTTTATGAAGGCTATCTCCTCGTCATGGGGGAAACCCCCTACCTCGATTTCTTCGACCACAAGGGGCTCTACCACGTCCTCATCAATGCCCTTGCCGTCCTTTTCGGTGGCCGTCATGCCCTCTTTGCCATCGAGATCGCCTTCCTTTTTGTTACCCTGCTCTTCCTTTTCCTTGCCATCGGGGAGATGGACCTCCACCCGGTCGCCCCTTACTTCGCCACGGCCCTTTATGCGGCCCTCCTTCTGCTCATGGGGAGCGGCAACTCCGAGGCCGAATACCTGATGCCCTTCATAGCCGGGGCCCAATGGGCCTTCATCAAGGGAATCAAGTACCAGAAAAACTCCTACATCCACTTGGCCGCCCTTTTGGCCGGGATGGAGGCGGGGCTCAGTCTCAATTCCCGCCCGACCGACATCATGTGGGCCGGAGCCCTTGCCATTGCCTACCTCGCCTACTATTTCCGCAATGAGCGGAACCTCGAGCTCCTGTTCAACGCCCTCTTCGGGCTCCTCGGCCTCACCGTCGCGGTCGTGCCGTTCGTCCTTTATGCCCACCTCGGGGGGTTCCTCTCGGAGATGATCGATGCCGTTTACCTCATGTCCTCCTCCTACCTCATGACTTCCCTGGATTCCCTCGGCCGGGTGCTCAATACCATCATCCTCGTCTTGGTAAGTTGCCTCTTCCTCATCATCGGCATCTACCTTCGGCGGAAATCGTCCATCCGCCGGGAATTCCTCGAAGCCCACCTCATCGCCCTTTCGACTGCCCTCGTCTGCTATTTCATCATCGCCCGTTTCACCACCTACTACTGGACTTCGTTTACCTACCTCTCCGCCTTCCTCACGATGTTCCTTTTCTCGTTCCGCCTCAAAAACGGAAAAAAGAAAGGGCTCTATCTCCTCATCCCCTCCCTTTTCACCCTCGTCTGGTCGACCTCGGTCTTGACCATCTATTACGGTCCCGGCTTCTGGGATTTCTCTTACAAGAAGAGTCAGGCCGCAGCCCTGACGATTCGCTCTTTGCCCGAGGAAGCCAAGGAAAAAGGGTCGATACTGGCCATCGACTGCAATGCCGGGGTCTATCTTCTCGCCGGTGTCGAGACCGACTTCCCCTATTTCGTCAATCAAACCTGGTGGAGCGAAAGCCGCCCCGAGGTGGCCACCCTCACGGCCGCGTACCTAAAGGGCGAGGAAGCCCCCGAGTACCTCTTGGCTGCCAAAGACGGGATCAGCGAAATAATCGAAGAAGCCATCGCTACCAATTATCAGCCTCTTGAGACGGTGCCCGAAAACGAGCTCTTTGACGTTTACGTCAGGATGTGAAGCCGGAGACGATAAGGTCGACGAGAGGGATGTAGACCACAATGACGATGTAGGCCAAAAAACTCATCAAGAGGAGGCCGAGAACCACCATGATTATCAAGACCGTCCTCATGAAGGCCCCTTGACGGAAGGCGGCCAGGTAGCCGATTCCGAGGCCCGAGGCAATCGTCAATAGAAAGAGGCCAACCGCAGGACCATAGATGAGCCAGATGAGAATGAAGGCGGGGTTTGCCTCTGCTGCCTCAAAAGCCGGGAAGAAAAGGGCCACCGCGAAAAAGGCCAAAAGCCAGAGAATCACGAAGGCGACCCCGAGGCCCCGGCCATTGCCGGGCTTTCTCGTTTCGCTGAGGTCATCGAGGCATTGGTAATCCATCGCCATATTATAAACAAGGCCGATTGAACCTTAACGCTTCTTAAACCGTCTTGCCATGGCCGATTCACCAGGGCTTTTCGAAAAGCCTCCTCGCAATGCAGGTGGTCACATGTTGGGCCTAATCTTGTAGAACTCAATGCAAATCGGGAGGTAAACACCGAAGGCCAGGTAGATGAGGAAGGCCAGTGGGAGGAAGGCGAAGAAGAAGAAGAGAGCGAAGACGAGGAGCCCGAGGGCCCAGAAGACGACGAAGACGGCGGATATCCCTTCCCGTCACCGGGCTTTTTGCCTTCGGGTGGATTGTCGATGCCTTCCACGGGACTTAGTATAAAAACATGTGTACCGGAATCTACCGCCCAGGCAAGCATCCTCTTTTCGGGCGGAACCTCGACCTCGACCATGGCTATGGTGAGAAACCACTCTTCATGCCACGGAAAGTCAACCTCCCCTATAGGGCCATCGAACCTCTCAAGGAGGGTTTCGCCATCATCGGGACGGGAATCCTCGTCGATGGTTACCCCTTGTTTTTCGACGCCATGAACGAGGCGGGGATGGCCCTGGCCGGGCTCAACTTCCCGGGGAATGCCGTCTTCTTTCCCCATGCGGAAGGGAAAAACAACCTGACGCCCTACGAGCTGTTCACTTACCTGCTCCGCGACTTCTCGTCCATCGAGGAGGCCCGGCCCTTCTTGGCACGCCTTTCCATCCTCGACGAGCCGCTTAACGGAAACCTTCCCTTGGCCCCGCTTCATTATCTCCTCGTCGATCAAAAGGAAGCCATCGTCCTCGAAAGCCGGGCGGAGGGACTCCTGATCCACGAGAACCCCTATGGGGTCTTGACCAACAATCCCCCGTTCGAGGCGATGGTCGAGTTCCTCCGTTACCACCTCAACGAAACCCCAACCTACCCTTTGAACCGTTCCGGCACCCCCTTGAAGCCGACTTCCATCGGGATGGGCTCGATCGGCCTACCGGGAGACTATTCCTCCCCTTCCCGTTTCGTGAAGGCGGCCTACCTCAATCAGAACGTCGTCAACACCGGGTCAAACCGGGAAAGACTCGACCGCTTCTTCTCCATCCTCGATGCCGTCGCTTTCATCGAAGGCACGGCCCTGAACGAGAATGAGGTAAGCGAAAAGACGATTTATCAGGTTGCCTATGACCTCAAGGAAGGGACTTACCATCTCCGGCACCGGCAAAGCGAAGCCCCGAAAAGGAAAAGCCTCGCCCGCCTTGATCTCGACGAAAGCGAAGCCCGTTATCTCGATTGATCAGTCCTTGGGGAGGGATAAGCCGTCCTTGAAGGCGTTTCCGACTTTTTCCCCGACGAGGAGGTAGGCGTTATTTTCCGGGTCGAAGCTGATGGGACGGAGTTTGCCGGGATCGACCCTTCCCTCGGTCAAGATGCTCTCATCGGCCGAGACGTTCTTGATTTTCCCGATGAGGATCCCGTCTTCCTCGTTCAGGGAGAAAACCTCGCACTCAATGGCGAGCGGCAGTTCATCGAATAGGGGCGCATCGACATGAGGCGCTCTCCTCACATGCCAATGGGCTCTTTCGATTTTGTCCTTCACACGGTTCCCGGACGCGATTCCGACATAGTCGCAGGCAACTACTTCACTCGCGGTTCCGATCGAAACGGTGAAGGCACCCGTCTTCTTCAAGTTGGCGACCGTCTTGTGTTCGAGGGAAAGGGAAATGAAGAGCTTGTCGCTATCACAGATCCCGCCCCAAGCGGCATTCATCGCGTTGGGAATACCGCCTTCGCCATAAGTGCCGATGATGAGGACGGGTTGGGGATAAACCGCCGTCTTGACACCCAGATTCTTTCTCATGGTTGACCTCCTGTCCTAGCCACGGACCATTTCCTGATACCAGGCCGACTCGTAGACGGTCGAGGTCCGTTCCTTTTCCCGGTCGACCTTGGCTCCGTCTTGATAATAATCGACCGTCCGACCGG
>CASFVT010000032.1 GCA_949298195.1 uncultured Bacillota bacterium | reverse complement strand
TGCCAGGTCATACGGGCCTACCTCAAGGAAAAAGGCAAGCGCGATTAGCGTTTGCCCCAAAGACACCCTAACCTAAAGCCGGAAAGCGGCTGAGTCAAGGGCCCCCTAGGGGTCTCTGTGGGAAATGCATTCCGATTACGGACGTTCCGGGGATTCTTCTACTTGCCTTGGATAGGCCTGCCAATCAGGTTTCCGGTTCTCGCTCATGGAAAGGCGAAGCTGTCTCATGACATGAGAAGAAAAACGACATTCGGAAGAAAAACGACATTCGCGTGACCGCCAAAGAGAAAGGCGGCCATCCCGCTTACATCGTCGGAGAGGGAAAAGGAACTTACCAGTTCTTCGGGATTGCCCATTCCCCGAAAAAGAACAAACATCAACCGATTGCAAACTCCAGGTAGATCGAAAATAGGCAGCAAGAAGGTACTACCTGAGGAAAAGGCCCGAAGAAGACACAAAGCCGATGCTCGAAGAGAAACCGCAACCCGGTTGTCGGATGTCCGGGCCGACGACGGCCAGGTCGGGCCATTGATTCCAAACGTAGACGGAAAAGTTACCGGCGCGGTCGCTCCGCCCGAGGCGGCGATACGCCCAAATCGGTAGGATTGCACTTTAGAACGCGTCCGAAGCGGGCATTTCAAGATCGGAAGGCCGGAAAAGACGATTCCGTCGTTCTAACCGGCGGCCGCCACCCTTCCCCGGCCCCTTCTCCTTGTCGAAGAAGGCCGGCTCGGCCGATAATTCAGGGGTGAAACCCCTCATCAGCCTCGTCATCCCCGCCTATGGGGCGGAATCCTACCTCCCGCGGGCCCTCCTTTCGGCGAGGAAATCGGCCGCCCATCTCCCCCCAGGTGAAATCGAGATCGTCGTCGGGATCGACCCGAAGCCAGGCGACGACTCGCCTTCCGCGGCCCATAGGGCCCTAAGCGGGTTCCCGGCCAAGCTGATCGACGTCCACGAAAGGAAGCTCGGCCCCCTCCTCTCCCGTCTCCGCTCCAGCCAATTGGCCCATGGGGAATACCTGGCCTTCCTCGATGCCGACGACTTTCTCGAGGAAAGCTTCTTCCCCCGGCTCAAGGAGGTCATTGAAAAGGAAAAACCTGATGTCATCGGCTTTTCCTTCTCCATCATCCACCGCGGCAAAAAGCATGCTTATCCCTTCTTTTCCTCCTTCAAGGGGAGTGGCCTTCGCCTCTTGAAGGCCCTTTTCCTCGACATCGGGACCCGCGGTTTCATGTGGAGCAAGTGCTACCGACGGGAAGTCATCCTCTCCTATGAGGGACCCGTCCTCACCTTCATGGAGGATTTCCTCCTCAATGCCGCGATTTTGCCGGGCTTGGGAAAAGCCGTCGCCATTCCCGACCGCCTCTATGTCTATGAGGAATCGAACCCGGACTCCCTCACCTCGAAGGGGGATGCCGGGCGGCTAAGGAAGCATGCCTCCGCCTTCGCCGCCTGCCGCCTCCTTTACGAGGCACGTGGTGAGGAGAAAGGGAAACGCCTCCTACTTTCCTACCGCCTCCGCCACCGCCTCTCCCTTTCCTACGCGGCCAAAAGGAGCCGGGAGGCCGGCCTCACGAAAGAGGGGGAAAAGGCCGCCTTTTCCCTTTTCAAGGCCGCCATGGGAAAAGACGGGTGCCTAGAAAGGGAATGCCCGGATTTCGTCGCTTCTTACCGAACCTTGCCCTTTTTCAAAAGGAGTCCCGAATAAGCTTCCCTGAGGGCGGCCCCGACTTTCGATAGATCCCGTTCCCGGGCCGTTTCGTAGCCTTTTTGAAGCATCGCTTCCCCATACCCCCCGTCGATGACCCGCTGGAGGGCGGCCACATAGGAATCGACGTCGTGTCCCTTGAAACAATTGACGCCGTCGACGAGCCAGGGGGAGAAGGCCCCGGCCTCGCTCACGATGAGGGGCGTCCGGCTGGCGAGGGCCTCGAGGACGACGATCCCCTCGGTTTCCTCGTGGGAGGGGAAAAGCATTGCCAAGGCTCCTTCGTAGGCCCCCTTGATGAGTTCGCCTTTCACGTAGCCGGGCATGATGGCATTCGCCGGGCGATGCGCGATGGCCCGCTTGACCTCGTGGGAGGTGATGGCCTTCTGAAGCGACCCGAACCAGTAGAAACGAATCTCCGGGAAGCGGCGCGCCACCTCGAAAAACTCGACGATGCCCTTCCTCACGAAGGGGAAGCCGACCCCGATCACGTAGGGGTCGTCGGCTTTCAGGCCGAAGGCCCTTAGGAAAGACGCCTTCCGCTCCTCGGAGGGGGCGTATTCGGCGAGGTCGATCCCGTTGGAGATGGCCGTGATCGGTACGCCGAAACCATAGGAGGCGATGAGGTCGCGGCTATAGGGTGTCGGGGTGACGATGAGGTCGGCCAAGGAATAGGCCTTCCGGAGATTGGAATCGAACCACGGCTCGATGAGACGCCAAAAGGCGAAGGATTCCCGGAAATCCTCGTAGGTCGAGTGACCATGGACGACGACGGGGATCCCCTTCTTCTTGTAGGAACGGACGAGGGCACGGGAATGGGCCCAAATGGTATTGACGTGGGCGAGGTCGCAACCGTCCTTCGGATCGAAGGTCGTCTCGACACCGGCGAGGGAGAGGGCCTTGGCTTGGTGGAGAAGCGCCCGCCCGATCCCGCTCCGGGAAAGGGCATTTTGCCCTTCCGAGTAAAGAAGGACTTTCACTACTTGCCTTCCACGATGGTGACCGAGGCGGAGCAGCCGAGGCGGTTGGCCCCGGCCTTCACGAGGGCCATGGCTTCGTTCTTCGTGTGGATGCCCCCGCTGGCCTTGACCCCGCAATCGCCACCGACGACCGAGCGGATGAGCTTCACGTCGCCTACTTTGGCCCCCGAGGGACCAAAACCCGTCGAGGTCTTCACGAAGTCGGCCCCGCCATCGCGGACGGCCGCCGCGCATTTGACGATTTCGCGCGGGGAGAGGTAGCAGCATTCGATGATGGCCTTGAGGACCGTCTCCTCGGGAAGGGCGGAACGGACGAGGGCGACTTCCTTTTCGATGTAGTCGAAGTTCTTCTCCTTGGCCATCGCGATGTTGATGACCATGTCGACCTCGTCGGCCCCCGAACGGACGGCCTCCTTGGCCTCGTAGGCCTTGACGGAGGGGCTTGCGGCCCCGAGGGGGAAACCGACGACCGTGCACGTCTTGATCCCCGTCCCCTTGAGGAGCCGGTGGGCAACCGGGACGAAGAAGGGATTGACGCAGACCGACATGAAACGGTACTTCCTGGCCTCGGCGCACAGCTTGACGATGTCCTCGTTCCGCGCGTCGGCCCTAAGCAAAGTGTGATCGATGAGCTTGTTGAGTTCCATGGCTACCTCTTTTCCTTGTCTGGTCTCATTCTAAACGCAAGCGCGCGAGGGTAAAAGCAAAGAAAAAAGAGAGCGGCGGCTCTCTTTCCTCACTTCTTGTCCTCGCCTTTGAGACCGAGGACGTCCTTTCCGCCGTAGTAGCCGCATTCCGGGCACACCCGGTGGCTCTTCACGAGGGCCCCGCAGTGCGGGCACTTGACCAAGCCCTCGACCTTGAGCTTGAAGTGGCCGCGGCGGAGGCGCTTGGCGGTCTTGGAGGTACGTCTGAACGGGACAGCCATGTCTAACTTCTCCTTCCGAGGCGAAATTATACATGGGGAGGGGGAAGAAACAAGATTGATTTGGACAATGTCCAAGAAAAAGGCGTTTTGCCCAGTCAATCCGCGCGGTTCTCACTTCGATAGACGAAATCGACCACCTCCCCGCGGACGTGCCCGACGGCCGGGAAGCGGACCTTCAGGTAATCGGAGGTATGCCCGAGGAAATAACGTCCGCTCGGGGAAAGGGTTTCGAGGATGGCCCGTTTCTTCGTCCCGTACTGCTTCTCGCAATACCGGTCGTGGAGGCGGCTAGAAAGGGCAAGCAGGGACGCGGCCCTCCGCTTCTTGGTCGCGGGATCGACTTCCCTGAGCCCCTCCTTGAGGGCCCGCGTCCCCGGACGGGGGGAATAGGGGAAGACGTGGATCTTGCTGAAACCGACTTCCGCGGCCAAGCGGAGGGTGGCCTCGAAATCGCCTTCTTCTTCTTCGGGGAAGCCGACGATGATGTCGGTGGTAAGGGCCATGTCCGGGCGGGTAGCGAGGAGTAGCTCCGCCTTTTCCCTGAAAATGGCGGAGGAATAGGGCCGGCCCATCTTCGTGAGAACCCGGTCGCTCCCCGATTGGAGGGCGAGGTGGACGTGGGAGGCGAGCCTTCCTTCGGTTTCGAAGAGCTTGAGGAGGCGGTCATCCACCGCCCCTTCCTCGAGGGAGGAGAGGCGGAGGCGGGCGAGTTCGGGATTGCCTTCCAGGATGTCGAGGAGCAAATCGGGAAGGCGGTAAGTGCCGTCCCCGAGGTCCTTTCCGTAGAAAGCCACCTCGATCCCGGTGACGACGATCTCGGGGTGAAGGGAAGCGAGGTAGGCGGCTTCCCTCAGGCATTCTACTTTGCTTCTCGAGCGCGAGGGCCCGCGAAGATGGGGGATGAGGCAATAAGAGCAGAAGCGGGAGCAGCCGTCCTGGACCTTGAGGTAGGCCCGGAGTTCGCGCTGATCGCTCAGCGAGCCGGCTTCTTCATACGGGAGGCGGCTGAAGGGTGGGGTCATCTCCGGGGGCGTCGAACCCAGAAGCACCTCGAGGGCCTTTCCCCGGTCCCGGGTTCCGAGTTCGGCATCGGCCCCGAGCTCGAGGGCAAGGCCGGGACTCGCCGAGACGAAGCAGCCGGTGACGAGGATCCGGGCCTTCGGGGCGAGATGGCGGAGCCGGCGGACGAGTTGCCGTCCCTTCTGGAGGCTCCGGGCGGTCACCGCGCAGCCGTTCAAGAGGATGTAGTCGGCCTTCGAGGGGTCGTTTGTCTCGACGAGGCCCTTGGCCAGTAGGGGAGCCCGGAGGAGGGAAGCCTCGTAGGAATTGACCTTGCAGCCGAGGGAAAGCAAGAGGAAGGATTCAGCCATCGCGTCGGTCCTCTTTTTTCTTGAGGCGGTTGCGGAGGGAGAGATATTCGCCCATCGTCTTCCCCGAGATGAGCTTCGTTGAGACGAGGGCCCCGTAAAAACCCTCGCGGTCGCCGGCGAAATAGGCCTCCGCCACCTTGAGGAGGCGCTCGGCCATGTGGGCCCGGCTCGGGGAGGGAAGGGCGTCGTCGAAGAGGGCGATCCCGACCTCAAGGCGTCCCTCCTCGTCGATGAGGTAGGCGCTTTCGGCGTCGTAATCGTAGGCGAAGAGGAGCTTCTCGCCCTTCTTGATGGGAACCAGTCGCGTGAAATAGCTATCGAAGAGGGCGTGCCCATAGTAATCGAAGGGATCGACGAGGGCGGCCTCGAATTCATCGATCAGGCGCCGGTATGGCGAGACGCCGAGTTTCTCGAACTGGCTCTCGTAGAAGAGGTTGAGCGATTTCGGGAAAAAGGGGACGTAGACCTTCCTTTTCCCCTCGACGAGGAGGTAGGGGAGGTCGCTCATGCCGCTTTTCATGTAGCTGCCGAGGGAGAGGGAAGCCTCTTCCCTCCGTTCGGTCTTCCGCTCGTAGGTGAAATAGAGTTTCTCGATGGCGTTCTTGTTGAGGAGGGAACGGATGATGATGTTGGAACGGATGACCTCGAAGGGGCTTTTCGGGCTCATCCACGGCTCCCACGCCTCGTGGTTGGAAAGAAGGTGGGCGTGCTCGCGGAAAAAGGAAGGCTCCCCGCTCCGGGGATAGGCGGTCTTCCGCTGACGGGCGGCGAGGAACTCGTAGATGTTCATCGCCCCTCCTCCTTGACGAGGAAGGCCGCGGCGGCGAAGACGGCCGCCGTCTCGCTCCGGAGGATCCTCCGGCCGAGGGAAACGGGCATCCAGCCTTTTTCCCGCAAAAGCTCCCTTTCCCGCTTGGAAATGCCACCTTCCGGCCCGACAAGGAAGCTCATCGGGTCATCGATCTCATCGAAGAGGAAGGATCCCGAAAGGGAAACGTCCTCGTCCCCGTAGAGCTTCTTCCCCTTCGCCCCCTCGAGGGCCAAATGGAGGGGAAGGATTTCATGGACGCTGGGGAGGAGCTCGCGCCGGCACTGGGAGGCGGCCTCCCGGACGATGTGGAGGTAGCGTTCGAGTTTCCGTTTCGCCGATTCGCCTCCCGGGCGGACGACGGTCCGCTCCCCGAGATAGGGATGGAAGGAGGTCGCCCCGAGTTCCGTCCCCTTCTGGAGGACGAATTCCTCGCGGCCGTTTTTGAGGGGGGAGAAGAAGATGGCGAGCCGTCCCGTGGGCTCCCGGCGCTCTTCCTTGAGGGAGGAGACGGCGATCTCGAGGGGCGAGAGGGAAACGATCCTCGCCTCATATGGGAGGCCGTCATCGACGATCTCGAGTTCCTCCCCCACCTCGGCCCGCAGTGAGAAAAGGAGGTGGGAGCTATCTTCCTTGCTTAAAATGGCCCTCCCGTCCTCGACGCGAGCATAGAAACGCTTCATCTAGCGGAGGAACTCCCCGTTGCTGTCCTTGAGATCGTCGCGGGTCGAGAGGTAGGCGCTTTTGCCGGCGCTGACGGCGAAGGGGAGGGCGTAGGCGATGAGGAAGGCGAAGCCCGAGAGGCTCGGGACGAGGAAATAAAGGGCCGTCCCGAGTCCGGCGACGAAGATGGAGGTGAGCAAAAAAGTCGCCGCGGCCGCCCGGAGCCGCCCGAGGTAGATGTCCCCGGCCCCGAAGGCCCCGAGGAAAAACGAAAGGAGGAGATAGACGATCTTCCGCTTCGACTTGTAAAGGGAATTGCTTCCCTCGACCGGGTCGATGAACTTCGTCATGTCCTTGGTGAGGTAGCCATCCTCGATGGGATGGGCTTCCCCGCAATAGGGGCAGACGTCGTCGTCGAAACGGGTTATCTCACGGTGGCAGGATCTACAACGCGGCATCTTCAATAAGCCTTCTTCTTCTTCTCGCTATTCGAATAGGCCTCGTAAAGCTCGAGGCATTCCTTCCGGCCGAGCTCCTCGATGAAGGCGGATTTCTTGTCGTCGTCCTCGCTGATCTCATAGAAGCGGGAATCGCGGAAGCCGATCTTCTCGGTGTCGAGGAGGTTGCAGCCGTAATAGACGTGCTCGATGTTGGCCCAAAGGATGGCCCCGAGGCACATCGGGCAGGGATAGCCGGTCGTGTAGATGCTCGAGCCGGAGAGGTCGAAGCTCCCGACCCGGGCGCAGGCATCGTGGATGGCCATCATCTCGCCATGGCAAGTCGGGTCGCCGTTTCTGATGACCTGGTTATGCCCGCGGCCGATGATCTCGCCATCCCTCACGATGACGGCCCCAAAGGGGCCTCCATCCCCCGCTTCGATGCCCTTATAGGCCTCGCGGAGGGCTTCTTCCATGAATTTGTCCATTCTCGAACCTCTCTACGGACTAGCGGCGGTACCTCGCCTCGATCTCCATCACCTTCGAAAAGGGAAAGCTCGGGCGGGAATTCCCCGTCCGCATCGCCCGGATGAAATCGCGTTCGATCGTCGAGATCCTCACGAGATCCTTCTTGACCGAAGAGGCCACCAGACGGTGGTAGAGGGCCGTTCCGACGTCGATGGCGATGGCCAGGAGGGCGAATAGGGCGATGGCCATGAGTACCCAAGCCCCGTAGGCGCCAGTCGCGGAAAGGTCGAAGATCCCACCCTTATGGTATAGGAGCACCAGGGCGACGACCGGCCCGATTAGAAGGACGAGGAAGAGGAAGATGAGGGAGAACGAGCGACGGGCCTTCCCTTCCTCGTTATGGGCGCTTATCGCGAGATACGCCCCGTCTTTGCGGAGGTTTTCGTAGACGTCCCCCCACGCCTTCTCGAAGGCGTAGTTGGGATTCGACAAGGGGCGGGAGAAGGTCAGCTTGCTGTAGCGGACGATGCTCGAATAGATTGGCTTCTCGACGTAGAAAGGCCCGTTCCGGGAATAGAGCACGAAGTCGCGGTGGCTCCGCTCGTCGGAAAAGACGACCGTCTCCTTGTTGACGAGGCGGAAGCCGAACATCGCGTAGTTCTCGGCGACGTAGTCCTCGTCGCCTTCGCGCACGTTGATCGACCGGTAATCTTCCTTGAGCATGCCCATTCCCCCGTTTTTCCGATTAAGGAAAGTATAGGGAGCGGGGCGAACGAAGTAAACCGCCGGGGGAAGGAACAACGACCGAAAAAGGGCCCCATGGGCCCCGAGGCGCTAGCTTTTCCGGAAACGGTTCCACCACTTGCCGTTTTTCTTCTCCTCCTCTTCCTCGAAGGAGGCGAGCAGTTCCTTCTGGCGGTCGTTCAGGTTGGTGGGGGTCCTCACGTTCACGTGGAGGTATTGGTCGCCCGGGCGCCCGCTCCGGAGGTCCTTGATTCCCTTGCCCTTGAGCTTGAGGATCTGGGAGGGCTGGGTGCCGGCCGGGATCTCGACCTCGACGGGCCCGTAGACCGTCTCGACCTCGCGGCTCGTCCCGAGGGCGCATTCGACGAAGCTCAGCTCGAGGTCGACGTGGATGTCGTTGCCTTCCCGGCGGAAGCTCGCGCTCCGCTCGACGTTCACCTCGACGTAGAGGTCGCCGTTGGGGCCCCCGCCGGAGCCGCGCCCCCCGCGCCCTTGGACGCGGATCTGCTGGCCCGAGGCGATGCCGGCCGGGATCTGGACCTCGAGGTCCTTCTTGACCCGGGTATAGCCGGCCCCGCCGCAACTCGAGCAGGCCCGCCGGGCGATTTTCCCGCTCCCGTGGCAGCGTTCGCACGTTCTTTCCTGCTCCATCACCCCGAAGATGGTCTGCTGACGCGTCCGGACATGGCCACTGCCCCCGCAATCGGGGCAGTTCACGTAGTCGTTCGGGGTCTCGGCCCCGGTGCCATGGCAGTGGCTGCACGGCTCGTCGTAGGTGACCGGGATGACGACCTTCTTCCCCTTCACCGCGTCCATGAAGGAGACGTTCACCCGGTAAAGGGTGTCCTCGCCCTTCCTTGGACCGGTGCTCCCGCCCCGCCGGCGGCCGCCCATCCCCCCGCCGAAGAAGGAGGAGAAGATGTCGCCGAGGTCGACGTCGCCGAACCCGGCCGAGGAAAAGCCCCCGGCGAAGGGGTTACCAGCCCCGCCGCCCATCGAGGAGCCGTTTTCGAAGGCGGCATGCCCGAAGCGGTCGTACTGGGCCCTTTTCTGGTCGTCGCGGAGGACGTCGTAGGCTTCCTGGATCTCCTCGAATTTCTTCGGGGCATCCGGGCTTTTGTTGATGTCGGGGTGGTATTTCTTGGCCAAGGAACGGTAGGCCTTGGTTATCTCGGCCTTGTCAGCCCCTTTCTTGAGGCCAAGCACTTCGTAGTAGTCGCGTTTCTCTGCCATATTGGCCTCCTTCTAAAGATGGATGAGGGGGAGCGTTTGCTCCCCCAAAGCCCGATTATGCCTTCTTGTCGGTGAAGTCGGCGTCGACGACGTCGTCGGGGCTACTCCCCGGGGTCGCCGTGTCGGCGCCCCCGGCATTAGAAGCCGAAGCCTGGGCCGAGGCGGCCTTGGCCGCCATGTCCTCGAGGCGCCCGACGATCTCGCGGAGCTTGTCGATGTTGTCGCTACTGATGGCGCCCTGGGCTTCGTCGCGGAGGGCCATCATGTCGTTTTTGCTCTTCTCGTCGAGCTTGTCGCCCTGTTCGACGAGGACCTTGTTGATCTCGTCGACGTAGGTCTGGGCCTTGTTTTTGACCTCGGCGTCGTCTTTCCTCTTCTGGTCGGCCGCCTTGTTCTCCTCGGCTTCCCTGATCATCCGGTCGATGTCTTCCTTGGAGAGGCCGTTGCTCCCGGAGATGGTGATGTCGGTGCTCTTGCCGCTATCGAGGTCCTTGGCGGCCACCTTGACGATGCCGTTGACGTCGATGGAGAAGGTCACCTCGATCCGCGGGGTCCCACGGGGAGCCGCCTTGATGCCCGAGAGGGTGAAATGGCCGAGGAGCTTGTTGTCGTGGGCCATCGGGCGTTCGCCTTGATAGACCATGATGTCGACGGCCGGCTGGTTGTCCTGGGCGGTCGAGAAGACTTGGCTCTTGGTGGTCGGGATGGTCGTGTTCCGCTCGATGAGGGGGGTCATCACCCCACCGAGGGTCTCGATGCCGAGGGTGAGGGGCGTGACGTCGAGGAGGACGACGTCCTTCACGTCGCCGGCGATGACCGCGCCTTGGATGGCTGCCCCGATGGAGACGGCCTCATCGGGGTTGACCGACATGTTGAGCCGGTGACCGGTCGCGGCCTCGACCATTTCCTGGACGGCCGGCATCCGGATGGAACCGCCGATCATGAGGACGTCGCCGATCTCGCCATAAGAGAGGCCGGCATCCTTCATGGCCCGCTCCATCGGCTCCTTGCAGCGCTCGAGGAGGTTCCGGGTCATTTCCTGGAACTTGGCCCGGGTGAGGGTACCTTCGTAGTTGATCGGGCCGGCCTTCCCCATCCCGATGAAGGGGAGGGAGATGGTCGTCTCGACCGAGCTGCTCAGCTCGATCTTGGCCTTCTCGGCCGCGTCGAGGAAGCGCTGCTCGGCCATCTTGTCGTTCAAATCGGCCCCGGTCTCGATCTTGATCTGGGCCCGGATCCAGTCGGCGATGGCATGATCCCAGTCGTCGCCGCCGAGGTGGGTATCCCCGGCCGTCGAGAGGACCTGGAAGGTGCCGTCCCCGATATCGAGGATCGAGACGTCGAGGGTGCCGCCCCCGAGGTCGAAGACGAGGACCTTGCCGGACTTGTTCGAGTCGAGGCCATAGGCGAGGCAAGAGGCCGTCGGCTCGTTGATGATCCTGACGACGTCGAGACCGGCGATGGTGCCGGCGTCCTTGGTGGCCTGGCGTTGGGCGTCGTTGAAGTAGGCCGGAACGGTGATGACCGCCTTCTTGATTTCCTGCCCGATGCTCTTCTCGGCGTAGCCCTTCATGTAAGAGAGGACCTTGGCCGAGATTTCCTGCGGGGTGAAGTCCTTGTTGAGGCAGGCGATGTGGAACTTGTCGGCCGTCCCGATGTGCCGCTTGGCGCTCCGGACGGTGTCGGGGTTGGTGATCATCTGCCGCTTGGCGGCGTTGCCGACGATTTCCTCCCCGCTCGATTTGAAGGCGACGACCGAGGGAGTGGTGTTCGTGCCTTCCGGATTCGGGATGACCTTGACCTTGCCGTCCGCCTGCATGTACGAGATGACGGAGTTGGTGGTGCCGAGGTCGATGCCGACGATGATTTCCTTTGCCATGAGAATGTTTCTCCTTTCCTAGGCCCTATTGGCCCCTTCTTTTGTCTCTAGGCCGTCCCCGCTTTCGATCCCGGGGGCGGGCGCTTCCTCCTTTTCGCCTTCGTAGACCGAGACCATGGCCGGACGGACCATTTTCTCGTGGAGGCGATAACCCTTGGCGAGGAGCTTCGCGACTTCGCCCTTCTTCCCGCCGCTCACCGTTTCGAGGGCGTGCATCGAGGCGCTGTCGAATTCCGTGCCGGGGGCGGGGGCGATTTCGCTGACTCCCTCGCGTTCGAGGGAGGATTTGATCTGGTTGTAGATGTATTGGAAGCCGACCCGGTAGTTCTTCGCCTCCTCCCCGTTCGGGACCGCCTCGAGGGCGATGTGGAAGCTATCGAGGGCCGGGATGAGCGTCTCGAGGAAGCCTTCGGAACGGTAACGGAGGGCCGTGCGGTAATCCTCCTCGAGCGATTTCCGGAGGTTCTGGGTGTCGGCGAGGGCGCGGTAGTATTCGTTCTTCCAGTGCTCCGCCTCCTCCTCGGCCTTCTTCAATGGGTCTATCTCGGGTTCGGGTTGGCTTTCTTGGCCTTCTTCTTCGCCGAGGAGGGCGTCTTCTTCGTCTTCCCCGCGCTTTTCGCCGGGCTGCTTTCCTTTTTCTTCGTCCACGTGCTGTCTCCTTTCCCGCCGAAGTAGCGGTCGAGCTGCTCGGCAAAGTAACGTAAGGTGGCCATCGCCCGGGCGTAATCCATCCGCTTCGGGCCGAGGAGGGTGAGGCTCACCCCGGGGTTCGAGGGGATGTCGACGCTCGCCGAGACGATGGCGAGCCCTTCGAGTTCATCCTCCCCGAGGGCGATCTCGACCCCGTCGACGTCCTTTTTCTTCCCGGAAGAGACCCCTTCGACGAGGCGCCCGGGATCCTCGAGGGCCCTCAACAGGCGCTTGAGGGAGTCGACGTCCTGGAATTCGGGCTGTTTCATGAGTTCCTTGGCCCCGTAGACGGAGATGCGCTCCGTCTGGAGCTCGGCGAGGGCCCCCATGATGGCGTCGTAGAGGACCTCCTGCCCGAGGAGGAAGTCCTCGAGGAGGGGCCGCATGGCCTCGAGCTTGGCGACCAGCTCCCCGATCGGGGTGCCGGTCAACCGGTCGTTGATGAGCTTCACCGTCGAGGCGAGGCGCTCGGGGGAGGAGCCTTCCTCCATCACGAACGTCTTGTGCTCGACGTAGCCCTTGTCGGTGACGAAGACGGCCGAGGCCGTCGTCCCACCGAGGGGAATCAACTGGATGGAAACGAGGCGTTCCTCCTTCCCGCCCTGGCCGAGGACGGCCGAGGCGAGGTTGGTCATCGACGAGAGGACCTCGCAGCTTTGCCGCATGACCTCCTCAATCGACTTGCTCTTCTCCGAGAGGATGCCCTGGAGGGCGTTCTTGGCCGTCTCGTCGACCCCGCCATGGCGGAGATGGTCGACGTAGTAGGCGTAGCCCTTGGCGGTCGGGACCCGCCCGGCCGCGGCATGCGGTTTCTCGATGTAGCCGTCGGCCTCGAGCATCCCCATGGCCGAACGGATGCTGGCCGAGCACTCCTCGAGACCGTAGGCCTCCTTGAGGACCTTGCTCCCGACCGGCTCGCACGTCTTGATGAAATGCTCGATGATCAGCTTTAGGATTTCGTCGCGGGAAGTCATCGCTAGCCCCTTTCTGGCAATCCGGTCTCCCGGTTGCCAAGCCCTATTATAGGAAAGGCATTAGCACTGTCAATATGAGAGTGCCACCAAAATCGGGAGGCGTCCCCTAGGCGAAAAGCCCGCGCAGGACGTAGTCGAGGAGATCGAGCCCCTCTTCGCTTGGGCGGAGAGAACCCTCCTCGAGTAGAAGGAGGCCGTTATGCAAAAAGGGGCGGGCTTTCCCGAGCAAGGATTCGACGAAGGAATCCCCGAACCGCCGGGCGGCCTCCGCGAGGCGGAAGCCGGCGGCAAGGCGGAGGTTGGTGAGGAGAAAGTATTCTCTTTCCTCTTCAAGCGAGGGGTGCTCTTCCGTCCGCGGGGCCTTTGACAGGTAGGCGACGAGGGTCGAGGGGTTGACGTAGCGGATCCCGTCTTCGAAACCGGCCGCGCCCATCCCGAGGCCGACGTAGGGTTCGTCGTGCCAATAGACGAGATTGTGGCGGCTCTCCTCGCCAGGTCTAGCGAAGCTCGAGACCTCGTAATGGAGGTAACCGCGCTCCCGGGCCTTTTCCTTGATGAGGCTCGAATGCTCCTTGAGAACCGCATCGGGGCGTTCGTGGAGCCCCTTCCTCTCGAGGGGCGTCCCGTCCTTGATCTCGAGGGAATAGGCCGAGAAGTGGCCGGGATCGAGGCTCAGGAGCGCCTCGACGTCCATCTCGACCTCGTCGAGGGTTTCCCCGGGAAGGCCGTAGATGAGGTCGAGGCTGAGACGCTTGATCCCGGCGGAACGGAGGTGCCCCACCGCTTTCCCCACGGTCGCGAAGTCGTGATGGCGGCCGAGGAAAAGGAGGGCGCTACCCCGGCTCGACTGGAGGCCGAGGGAAACCCGATTGACCCCCTTTTCGTCAAGGAGGGCCGCCAGCGCAGCGTCGACGTCCTCGGGATTGCACTCGAAATCGAATTCCCCGCCCGGCTGGAGGAGGGGCCTCAGTTCCTCGAGAAGGGGCGCGAGGAGTTCCGGGGGGAGGACCGAGGGGGTTCCCCCACCGAGGTAGATGCTCAGGAAGCGCCCTTCCTCCCCTTTGAAGGAAGCGAGGTCCTCGCGGAGCCGCCTTAGATAGGAAAAGGCCCAGTCGGGCCGGTAATAGACGCGGGCAAAGGAGCAATAGCGGCAGAAATGCCGGCAAAAGGGGATGTGGATGTAGAGGGCGCGGGCTTTTATTCCGCCTTTCCCCCTTGCTCCTCCCGGGCCCTAATGGCGGCTTCCCCTTCCTCGGGGTGTTCGGCGGCGTAGCGCTGCATCGCCTCCAGGGCCTCTTTTTCCTCGATGGGGCGGGTGGCCCGGGCGAGTTCCTCTTCGCTATGGTCTACCTCCGGGGCTTCCCGGCTTTCCCGCGAGAGTTCCTCGCTGGCTCTATCGAGTTCCTCTTCCTTCTCCTCTTCCTCGGGGTCGACGACGAGGCGCTTCACCTCCTCGGCCGCGATTTCCTCGGGGGTTTTCGGCTTGTCGTCGTTTTTGAAATAGGGAACGTACTTCTTGATGAGGATGACCCCGCCGACGAGGAGCCCGAAGACGAGGACGATGAGGATGGTGATGATGAGCGGGTTTTCCAGAAGGGTGTCGAGGATGGTTAGCTTCATGACTTTTTGCCTTTCATCACGGGAGTATAGACGAATTTGTTCTTGACTTGCAGTTTTTCGTAGTAGCCGAGGCTGGCCAACTTGTCCATCGATGTCCGGGCCGTCTCATAGGCGACGCGGGCCGAGGTCTTGAACTGCTGGATGGTGTAGTAACGGCCCATCGTGCAGTGGGTGGAGAGGAAGGCGGCTTGCTTGCGCGAGAGGGCGGGATTGGTCTCCAGGAGGTAGAGGACGTATTCCCGGGCCTCCTTCTCCGAGAGGCGTTGGGGCTCGATGAACAAGGACTTCCCTTCCCCGAATTCCTCGGGGCTCAGGAGGCGGACCGGCTTGACCTCTTCCTTTTCCTTGCTCGTTAGGGACGCTTTCCCCTCGGGCTCGGGGGCAGGGGCGGGCGGCACTTCCTCTTTCTCCACTTCCGCCGCCGGCACTTCGTGGGGAACGACGGGTGCGATCCGTTCGGGGATCACCGGCGCGGGCGCTTCCGGGACCGGATGGGGGGCCGGGGGGAGGGGAGCGGGTTTCGTTTCCTCTTCCGCGGGACTATCGAAAAGGGAGAGCTGGCCCTCCTCGAGGAAGGAGGAAGTGCTTTCCCTGATCGAGGAAAGTTCCTCTTTGTCGAGCATCGCCTCTTTCTTCATGTCGCTTAGCCTGATGGCGGCGATCTTCTCCTCGAGGCGTTGGATGATCCCGCCGATCCCGTCGATGGCATCGAAGAGGATGTAGGTGAGGTCGCCAGAACGCTGGACTTCCTTCTTGAGGAGTTCCCGTTTCTTGTTCCCCGGGTCGAGGAGGGAGAGCCCGCCTTTCCCCCGCCCCGGGACGAGGAGGCGTTCGAAGGGGAAGAGGTAGGCCGATGGCCGCCGGGAGAGCGAGGCGTAGCGCTCCTTGAACAAGAGGGAGGCCATCATGGCGTTGTAGTCGTGGGCGAAGGGCTTGACGTAGGTGAGGAAATAGAGGGCGAAGACGGCGCTCACGAAGTAGAGGTCGTCATTGTGGGAAAGATAGGGGACGAATTCCCCCATGAGCCCCTCGACTTCGCCAGCCGGGGCCGAGGGATAGATGGCGTCGGAGAGCCATTTGATCCGCTCGACCGAGGGATCGAGGTCGCCAAGGCGGTAGAACTCGGTGAGTTCCTCCCCCTCTCCCCGGAGCTCCCCGTAGGCGTAGGCCAGGAAATCCTCGACCCCGCCTTCATAAGGACGTTCCGAGAGCTTGTTGAGGAGGGAATGGTAGTTGATGAGGGGTTCGTGGAAGGGCTGTTCCTCGTCGTAGGTGCCGTTGATGAGGGCCTTCAGCGAAAGCTCGCTCATCTGGAAATCGCCCTCGACGTCGATGGAATCGAGGATCTCGAAGAGGGTTTCCTGCCTGATCGAGCGCCCATCGAGGGTCGGGAAAAGGTTCGAGAGCTTGAGGAGGAAGCTATCGAGGCGGGCCGAGAAGGAAGTGATTTTCTCGCGGATGGCCGGGGTCTCGACATAGTAGAAGGGGAGTTTCCTGATTCCGTGGAAGGGGAGTTTCTTCTTGAAGTCCTCCCGGTAGGCGAGGACCGCCTTCCAGTAGCCGTCGACGAGGGAGGTCCGCATCTCGAGTTGGATCTCGCTTTTGGAAAGGTAGCGCTCGTCGGTGAAACGGCGGGCAATCACATCGTTGTTATCCATGCTCGGAGTATATGATGAAAACGAACGGAAAACAACTAGTAAACTACTAAATAAAAGAGATTCCTTCGATGCTTAGTTGTCTTTGTCGTCGAGAGAGAGAACGGCCATGAAGGCTTCCTGCGGCACCTCGACGCTCCCGATGGCCTTCATCCGCTTCTTCCCTTCCTTCTGCTTCTCGAGGAGTTTCTTCTTCCTGGAGATGTCCCCGCCATAGCACTTGGCGAGGACGTCCTTGCGGACGCTTTTGACGTCGGCCCTGGCCACGACCTTGCCGTTGATGGCGGCCTGGACCGGGATCTCGAAGAGCTGGCGCGGGATGATCTGCTTGAGGCGGGAGACGAGGGCGAGGCCCCGGCGGTAGGCATCGGGCCGGTAGACGATCGAGGAGAGGGCATCGATGACCTCCCCGTTGAGGAGGATGTCCATCTTGGCGAGATCGCTTTCCCGGTAGCCGGCCATCTCGTAGTCGAGGGAGGCGTAGCCCCGGGTGAGCGACTTCAGGGCATCGAAGAAATTGAAGATGATCTCGCTAAGGGGCATCTCGTAATGGACCTCGACCCGGTCGCCCTCGTGGAAGAGGATGTCGAGATAGATCCCCCTCCGGCGGGAGCAGAGGTCCATCACCGCCCCGACGTACTCCTTGGGGGTGATGACCGCGGCCTTGACGTAGGGCTCCTCGATGGCGAGGAGCGACTGGGGAGAAGGCATCTCGGAGGGGTTGTCCACCACCGTCACCTTCCCGCCCTGGAGCTTGGCCCGGTAAGAGACCGAAGGGGCGGTCAAGATGAGGTCGAGCCCGTATTCGCGCTCGAGCCTTTCCTCGACGACGTCCATGTGGAGGAGGCCGAGGAAGCCGCACCGGAAGCCGAATCCGAGGGCCTTCGAGCTCTCCGGCTCGTAGACGAGGGAAGCGTCGTTGAGGGAGAGCTTGGCAAGAGCCTCCTTGAGGTCTTCGTATTTCCTGGTGTCGACCGGGTAAAGCCCGCAATAGACCATCGGGTTGATGTGGCGGTAGCCGGGAAGGGGCTCCGCGGCCGGGTTCCCCTTGAGGGTGATGGTCTCGCCGGGGAAGACGTCCTTGATGTCCTTGATGGTCGCGGCCAGATACCCGACCTCGCCGGATGTAAGCTCGTCGACCGGGCGTTCCTTCGGCGTCCTGATGCCGACCTCGGTGACCACGTAGCTTTTCCCGGCGGCCATCAAGAGGATCTCGTCGCCGGGCCTCACGCGGCCTTCCTTGATCCGGACGAGGACGATGACCCCCCGGTAGGAGTCGTAGTAGCTATCGAAGATGAGGGCCTTCAAGGGGGCATTCTCGTCCCCGTCCGGCGGGGGGACGAGCTCGACCACCTTCTCGAGGGCGGCCTTCACCCCGGCCCCGGTCTTGGCCGAGCACTCGACGCAGTCGTTGACCGAGATGCCGATCCTTTCCTCGATTTCCTTCTTGGCCCGGTTCGGGTCGGCGCTCGGGAGGTCGCACTTGTTGACGACCGGGACGATCATGAGGTCGCCATCGATCGCGAGATAGGCATTCGACATCGTCTGGGCCTCGACCCCCTGGGTGGCATCGACGAGGAGGATGGCCCCCTCGCAGGCGGCCAAGGAACGGCTCACTTCGTAGGTGAAGTCGACGTGCCCCGGGGTGTCGATGAGGTTGAATAGGTACTCCTCCCCGTTCTCGGCACGGTAGGAGACCGTGACGGCATTGAGCTTGATGGTTATTCCCCGCTCCTGCTCGAGGGGCATCTCGTCGAGGTATTGGGCATGGAAATTCCTCGCCTCGACCGCCCCGGTCAGCTCGAGGATGCGGTCGCAGAAAGTGCTCTTCCCATGGTCGATGTGGGCGACGACCGAGAAATTGCGGATTTGGCTCTTCTTGTAGGGCATCGGGGGTGATTATACCTTCTTTTCCCCCCTCCTTGAAAAGGAGAGTACCGCCGCTTTGATGGCCGACGGGGAATAGACATAAAGGGGGAAACGGTAAGTCGAGGCGAAGAGGGAGGAATATTCGTTGCGCCGGTAACGGTCGTCTATGAGGAGGATGGCCCCGGTGTCTTCTTCCGAACGGATGAGGCGGCCCATCGCCTGCATGACCTTGTTGATGCCCGGGTAGACGTAGGCGAAGAGGAAGCCCTCGCCCGGGTCGAGGCGGCTCTCCCGGAGGAGGTCGCGCTCATGGGAAACCTGCGGGAAGCCGACCCCGACCACCACGACCGAGGTGAGGCGCGTGTTGACGAGATCGATGCCCTCCGAGAAAGGGCCCCCGAGGACGAGGAGACCGACCCCTTCCCCGCCCTCGACGAAGTGGGAGAGGAATTCCTCGCGGTCACTCGAACTCATCTTCCGGGTCTGGGCATGGACGGGGAGGGTGCCGAAATCGAGGAAGGGGAGGACGCGCGATAGGTAATCGTAACTTGGGAAGAAGACGAAGCAGTTCCCCCGCCGGGCACTCACGAACTCGTTGATGCACCGGGCGGCTTCGGGATAGGTCCTTTCCCGGTCGCGGTAACGGGTGGAGACCGGGGCGACGAGGAGGAGGAAGTTCTCCCGGGGGAAGGGGCTATCGAGGGAAAGGGAATCCGCCTCCTTCCCGAGGATGGCGGCCGTGTAATAGGAAAGGGGTGAAAGGGTGGCCGAGAAAAAGGCGGTCGAGCGGAGGGGGGCGATGCTGGAACTCACGTATGAAGAGGGGTCGAGGAGGAGGAAACGATAGGAAATGGAATCCCTTCCCCTCTCGAGGAAATGGGTGAGCCCCGCGACGTTTTCCAAGAGGTAAGCGGCGCGGCGGAGTTTCCGGCTGAGTTCCCGGAAAGACGGGGGAAGAGATTTCCCCCGCCGGGGCTTCTTCTTCCTTTTGGCGAGCTCGGACGCGATGCCCTTCTCGACATTCTGGAAATTCTCGATGGCCGCCTTCAGTTCCGGCGGCATGAGGGGGAAATCGATGAAGGTGCTCCCCTCGAGGAAGCGGTCTTCGAGCCCCGCGAAGGCGGATAGGAGGGCGTCCAGGGCCTTGAGGCGGGATTTCCTCCCGCCGGAAAGGACAAGATCCTCCCGGGCCTTGAGGACTTCCCCTTCGGACAGATTGACCCCGTAGATGTCCCGGGAGCGTTCGACGAGGTTGTGGGCCTCGTCGACGAGGGCAACGTAACTGCCTTCCTCCCCGAAGGAATTCTCGCCGAAGTAGCGTTCGAGGGCGACTAGGGGGTCGAAGAGGTAGTTGTAGTCGGCGATGATGACGTCGCTATCCTCGCTCAAATCGAGCTCGAGCTCGAAGGGGCAGGCCTCGGCGTCCAGGGCCATCTCCCGGATTTTCTCGGGGCGGAGGCAACCGTCCCCTTTTAGCGATTCCTCCCTGAGGGCTGGGAGCTTTCCGTAATAGCCCTTCGCGAAGGGGCATTCGTCCGGGTTGCAGTTGGCCCCCGGGGTAAGGCACATCCGTTCCTTGCTTTCGAGGATGGAATAACGGACGGGCGCCCCCTTTTTCGCGAAATGCTCGAGGAGGCGGGCGGCGACTTGGCCACCGCTGTTCTTGGCGGTCAGGAAAAAGACCTTCTTCGTCCCGCTCGGGAAGCTCTTGAGGGCCGGGTAAAGGGAGGAGACGGTCTTCCCGATTCCGGTCGGGGCCTCGATGAAGACGGGCTTGCCCTCCGAAATCCCCCGGCTCACCGCCTCTTCCATCCTCTCTTGCCCCTTCCGCTTGAACTGATAGGGGAACGGGAGGGAGGAAAGCGAGGCGAGGAGGAGCTCCCGCCGGGCCCTCCGCCGCTTCTCGTCCACGAGATAGAGGGCCAGGTAGGACTCGAAGAGGGCCTTCAGCTCGTCAAGGGAGTAGGAATAGGAGTAGCGCGCACTCGCGGAATCGACCTGCGAGAGGTAGAAGAGGTCGATGTCGGCCTTTTCCCGGCCTTTTTCCCGGGCGAGGGCATAGGCATAGACGACCGCTTGGGCGAGGTGCCACTTCTCGTTCTCGGCATGGAAATCGCCGAGGGGGGCGACGGTCGACTTGATTTCCTCGATCCGGAGTTCCCTTTCGCTTTCATAGACGAGGTCGGCCCGCCCGTGGACGTGGAAAAGGAAACCGTCGAAAGGGACTTCGAGGTCTATGTCAACCTCGCTTTGGTAGTCGAGGCGGCTCCGCTGGACCTCGAGGTGGAGGCGGCTCCCCTCCTTCATCGTCTCGAGGTTGTATACCCGGCTATCGAGGTCTCCGCTCCGGAACAGGGAATCGACGAGGGCGTGGACGGATAAGTCTATTCGCTCCACGGACCGATCTTCCCTTTCGAAGGCAAGCGCGTCCTGACCCCGTTGAGGAAGGAGACGGCATCCATCGCCCTCTTCCCGGAGGGCTGGACCTCGAGGAGGGAAAGCCAGCCGTCCTTGAAACGGACGAGGAGGCGCTTTTTCTCAAGGAGGTAGTCGCCTTCTTCCCCGCCGGGAAGGTCGACCAACCGCGTCCGGTAGACCTTGAGCTTTTCCCCATTGAGGACGATGTATCCCCCGGGGGTCCTGGAGAGCCCGCGGAAGGCATCGCGGGCGGCTTTGGCCGAGAGGGAGGTCGAGACCTCTTCCTCGTCTTTCCTGATTTTCCTCGCGATGGTAACCCCCGCCTCGTCCTGAGGATGGGGGGTGAGTTCCCCGTTGGCGTAGGCAAGGAGGTCTTTCACGATCATCTCGGCCCCGAGGGCGGAGAGCTTTTCCGAAAGCGATGTGTAGTCGTCATCCTCTTCGATCTTGCATTCCCGGGTATCGTAGACATCCCCGGCATCCATCTGCTCGACCATCTCCATGAGGGAGACGCCGGTCGATTCCCGCCCGTCCATGATGGCCCGTTGGATCGGGGCGGCCCCCCGGTAGGCCGGGAGGATGGAGCCGTGGACGTTGACGGCCCCGCGACGGGCGAGCGAAAGGAAGGAAAGGGGGACGATTTGGCCATAGGCCATGCAGGCGATGACGTCGAAATCGAGGGAATCGGCGAAGGAATGGTCCTCGCGGATCTTGAGGGGCTGATAGACCGGTAGCCCGTATTCGAGGGCCATCTTCTTGACTTCCGGGTAGACAAGCCCGTGCCCCCGGCCGCTTTCCCGGTCGGGCTGGGTGACGACCCCGATGACGTCGTAACGGGCTTCGAGGAGGGCCTTGAGGATGGTGCTGGAAATGCCCGGGGTCCCGAGGAAAAGGACCTTCACGTCCTCGTTTCGCGCATACACAGGCATATTGACCCCTCCTCTTGAACGTGCTTTCGTGTCATTATAGCCGGGATGCCCCCTTAGGGGGCCAATCTTTCTTCAAGGAGAACGCATCCATGGACACTAGAGCCAAGGAGTACCGGGCCATCCGCGCCCTCATCGACGAGGCTTGCGCCTTGAAGGAGGGCCCGGAAGCCTCTTTAAAGGAGGTTTACGAACACCCCATCAAGGCCCACTCGCGCGAAATCGCCTCGATCTATTTCGACGAAGACGGGCGGAAGAAGACGATGGATTACGCGACCTATGGCCGCCGGAGCCTCGAATTGGCCGCCAGGCTCTCGCCGCTTCTAAGAGGCCTTCCGGCCGGTCCGGTCGCCCTGAAGATGCGGAACAGCGAGAACTGGCCGCTCTTGTTCTGGGCCATCCTCATGAACGGGCGTGACGTCCTCCTCCTCGACTTCCGCCTCCAAAGGGAAAACGCGGCCAACCTCCTCCGCCAAGCCGGGGCCCAGGCCGTCATCGCCAGCGAAATCGATCCATATGAGATAAAGACTATCCGCCTCAACGAGATCATGGGCAGTTATCCGGACGGGGGTTTCGAGCCGCATTTTGCCTCCAGGGTCTATTTCGCCTCCTCGGGCACGACCGGGGAAGCCAAGCTCATCGTGATGGGGGCCGCCAACCTCGTCGCCCAGATCAAGGCGGCCGCCAACCTCCCGGAGGAAAACCTCCTCATCCTCAACGCCGGGAAGACGCGGAACCTCGCGATGATCCCCTTCCACCACATCTTCGGCTTCGTGGCCGTCTTCCTCTGGTACAGCTACTACGGGCTGGGCATCGTCTACCCCTCCTCGACCTCGACCCGCGACGTCCTCGACGCCATCAGGGTCGGGAAATGCACCCACGTCTATAGCGTCCCGATGTTCTGGGACGGGGTGGCCAAGACGCTCGAACGCTCGATTGCCCTCAAAGGCGAGAAGATGAAGACCCTCTTCGAGAAGCGGGTGGCCTACGGAGTCGGGGAAATCTCGAAGAAGGAAGCCGGGTTCGCCGGCTCCGCCCTTTTCGAGCGCCTCCTCAAGAAAAAGGCCTTCGGAACCTCGATCCTCTGGTGCATCTCCGGCGGAGGGGCCATCTCGAAGAAGACCCTCCGCCTCGTCAACGGAATCGGCTACCCCCTGGCCAACGGCTACGGGATGACCGAGATCGGGGTGGCCTGCGTCGAGAAAAGGGAGGACGCCCCATCCCGCCTCGGCGGGAGCATCGGCACCCTCTTCCACGGCTTCGAGGCCAAGATCAGGGATGGGAAAGAGGAAGGCGAGCTCCTTCTCCGCTCCCCGACCGTCCACGAAGAGGAAATCATCGGGGGGAAGCCGAGGAAGACCCCCCTCGAGGATGGCGGCTACTTCGCGACCGGGGACATCGTTCGAATCGAGGACGGGCGTCTCTACATCAAGGGCCGACTCAAGGACACCATCATCGACACGAACGGGGAAAACGTCTACCCCGACGAGATCGAGGACTCTTTCCGCGGTCTCCCACATGCCAAAAACGTCGCCTGTTTCGGCCTCGAGGAAGGGGGCCGGGAACGGATTTGCCTGGCCATCGAGATGGACAACGTCAACGAGAAGGATGCCCTCGAGAAGACCCGTTCGGCTTTCGAAAGCATCAACGCGGGCCTACCTAACGAGAAGAAAGTCGCCTCGGCCTACATGTACCGGAAATCGCTCCCCATCTCCGGCTCGATGAAGGTCAAGCGCTTCCAGCTCCGGGACGAGCTGAAATCCGGGAGCAAGGACTTCGTGCCCCTCTCGGGGATCTACGAGGAGAAAAAGGAGGACAAGGAACGCTTCGCCTCCTTCGACGAGTTGCTCGTGAAGGAAGTCCGGAAGAAGACCCGGCGGGTCTTCAGTGAGAACCTCCAGCTCCTCGAGGAAAAGATCGCCTATGACGATGTCTGGGACAAGGACCTCGGGGGCGATTCGATGAGCTACGTGGCGATGGTGAGCGACCTCAACGACGTCTTCGGCATCGAATTCCCGGTCGAACTCTATGGAAAAGTCGGGACGGTCGACGATTTCGCCTACCAAATCCTCCTCTTATTGAAGAAAAGGGGCTAAGGCCCCAGGGGCACCCTTTTGGACCGTTCCCAAGGGACGGTGCGATTTTCCTTGCCCTCGAAGGCACGGCTAAGTATGATTATCAGCGCTAGAAAGAGAAGTAAGGATTTTCAACATGGCAAACATCAAATCGCAGATCAAGAGAGTGAAGCAAGACGAGAAGAAGGCCCTCGCCAACCAAGCGACCAGGAGCGAATTCCGCACGGCCATCAAGAAGGCCAAGGCCCTCATCGAGACCGGCACCATCGAAGAGGCCAAGAAGGCCGTTTCCCACGCCGAGGGTCTCCTCGACCGGGCGGCCCAGAAGGGTGTCATCTCCGGCAATAGCGCACGCCGGAAGAAGTCTTCCCTCGCCCGCCTCCTCGCCGCGAAGAAGTAGCCTGCGAAGTTCCTTGAGCGCGCTCCGGCGCGCTTTTTTCATGTTTCCTTGAAGAGCACCTTTTCCCCGTCGGGATTCGAATCGATGAGGATATAACTCCCCATCCCCCCGTCGCGGGGGAAGGAAGTCGAGCCCGGGCAGAGGATCCTAAGGCCCCTATATAAACGGTCTTCCCTCACGTGGGTATGGCCATGGAGGAAATATGAATAGCCATTCTCGATTAGGCGATCGAGGGCTCTATTTGGAAGGGGATGGTGGGCCAAGAGGGCCTTTTTGCCGCTTTCGAAAACGATTTCCCGGTGGAGGGGGTAATGGTCGCGGTAGCCGAGGTCAGAGTTCCCGAGGACGGAGACGAAGGGGGATATCTCCTCCGGGGAGGCTTGGACATCCCCGAGAAGGAGGAAGGCCCCGGCCTCTGGGTTTTTCAAAACAAGCCCGCGGAGGGTGGAGAGGTCGCCGTGGATGTCGCTTGCCAAGAGATAGATCATCTGGCGAAGGAGGCGAGGCACTCGAGGAAGGCGATGTCCGCGTCCTTTTGGCCGCTCAAGACGCTCTTTTCGAATTCGAAGAGGGAATCCATGCCGGCGTCGATGTCCTTCTTGCTCATCCTGGCGACGGTCCGCGCGGCCAATTTCGCCCGGTAGGGATGGATCCCGAGTTCCTCGGCGGCCCGGTCGGAGTTGAGGCCATGGGTCAAGAGGTAGGAAAGCTCGGAAAGGAGGATGAGCTGCTTGAGGATCATCCGCGAAAGGAGAATCGGCTCGACCCCGCCCTCGCGGAGTTCCCGGTAGATGCGGAACGAGGCGGCCGGGTAACGGGAGAAGAGGGCATCGGTGAGGGCGAAGGCGTTTTCCTCGAGGGGCCGGTGGACGAGATCCTTGACGTCGCTTAGGCCAATGAGACCGGTCCCGCCCTTGTAGGAGACGAGTTTGTTGGCTTCGCTCAGGAAGCGGGCGTAGTCCCCCCCTAGGCGGGCGATGAATTCGTCGAGGGCGTCGCTGGAGATATTCACCCCCCGCTTGGATAGCCAGGCGGGAATGTAACGCTTCCACTCCTCCTCGGAGAATTCCTGGACCTCGGTCACCTTGCCCCCGCCGGCGAGAAGGGCGCTCACGAGGGGATCCTTCTTGTCGAGCTTCCCCTCGAGGAGGATGTAGAGGTCGATGCTCCCGTCCCCGCCGGAACGGAGATATTCGTAGAGGGGTTCCAAAGAAGCGTTCCCCTTCTTCTTGCCCTTGCCCTTTCCCGTTTCGACCCCGGAAAGGACCACGAGCTTGTGCTCGTAGCCGAGGGGGAGGCCATGGAGCTCGTCGAGGAGAAGGGGGAGGCCGTCTTCCCGGAGGTCGACCTCCACGAAATTGAAATCGCCTTTCTTGATGTCGTTTCCCTTGAGGGCTTTTTTGAGGGCGCTTTCGGCCATCTTGAGCTGGGGCGAGGCGAAAAGGAAATTCATCGCGGCCATTATAAGGCAAACGGGCTGAGGAAAGAGGAAGTGAGCTCGATCGTCCCCTCCTCCATGGTCGAACGGACGTCGATGCCCAGGGCCCGGCAACGGAGAATGACCTCCCTGTCCGGATGCCCATAACGGTTCCCTTCGCCGGCACTCACGATGGCCAGTTCCGGATCGACCGCGCTGAGGAAGGAATAAGATGAGGAGGTGGAAGAGCCGTGATGGCCGAGCTTGATGACGTCGTGGTGGCCCATTCCCCCCTCCAGGAGGAGCTCCTCGGCCTTTTTCCCGGCATCCCCCATGAGGAGGAAGGAAGTCCCGTCCACCTCGAAATCGAGGACGAGGGACGACTCGTTTTCGTCCGTCCCGGAATAGGGATTGAGGCTCTTGATCTCGATGTCGGAGAGGCGATAGGGAAAATCTTTCCCCTCGAGGATTTCCCCGACCGGGAAGCTCTCCAATAGACTCGCTGCCGCGCCGGAATGGTCGTAATCGCCATGGGTGAGGACAAGGGCATCGAGACGGTAGACCCTCTTCTTCCGGAAATAGGGGATGAGGACTTCCTCGGCCATGTCGAAGGAAAGGTTCCCGCCGGTGTCGACAAGGAGATGATGGCCGCGTCGGGAAAGGAGGATCGCATCGCCCTGCCCCACGTCGATGAAACTGACCCGGGTGAGGCAGATGTCCTCGAAGGGAACGTAATTGAGGAAAAGGAGGGAAAGGAGGACGTAGAAACTCCCCCGCCTGAAGAGGGTAAGCCCCGCCTCGTGGCTGAGAAGGAAGAAGAGGAGAAGGAGATAGTAGAAGGCGGCAAGTAAGTCCGGGTCACCGGGAACCGGGATGACCACGTCGAGGCCGTCGAGGAAAGAGGAAAGCTCCCCGAGCAAGAAGGAATATCCCTCGAGGAAGGAAACGAAGGGGAGGCTCAGGAAGGAAAGGAAGGCGAAGAGGTGGAACGGGGCGACGAGCGGGGAGAGCAGAAAAGAGTAAAGAGGGGCGAGAAGATGGTATTCCCCTCCCTCGAGGAGGATGGGAAAAAGGAGGGCGACTGACAAAAAGAAGCCGTAAATCCCCCGCTTCTTCCATGAAACCGTCCGAAAACGGCTCGATAACGCGTAAACGAAGGAAAGGAGGTAACCGACGAGGAAGCCCTCGTCGAGGGCGAAGTGGAAATCGATGCTCAGAAGCAAGAAGGCCGTGATGAGGGGGACCACGAGCCGACCGCCCTTCCGCTTCTTGAAAGAGAAAACGACGCGGATCACCCGCCCGAGGACGACCCGGGCAATCCCGACCTTGAGGGGCATCAAAAGGGCCAGGACGAGGGAAACCAGGAAAGTGACGATGGACACTGCCTTCTTCTCGTAACGGAGGGCGAGGACGTATTCGAGGAAAAAGAGGAAAGACGATAAGATGGTGCCCGAACCGCTCAGGAAGAAGAGGGCCCCGATGGCCTCATACCCGCTTAGGAGGGCGCTCGAGGACGTCGATGCACGCCCGAAGAGAAGGGAGTCGATGAGATAACCGGTTTCCTCGTTGAAGTAAGAGAGGAAAGTCCTCTCGAGGCTCCGGAGACGGAGGGGAAGCCTGACCACGTACTCGAGGGAAGTCACCTCCATCTCCCGGAAAATCCCTTTTTTGTTGAGATACTCCTCGAAAGAGAAACGGCTCTCGTAATGGGCCATCGTGAGGCCCCTGGCTTCCCCTTCGAGGATGAGGAGATCGAACCGCTCGACATCGAGTCCGTCCCGGTAGACGAGGTAACGCCCCCGGAAGCCAGACACGAGGAAGTAAGTGTCCCGGCTGTCGATGACGAAGACGAGTTCCCGGCTCGGCCCATCGACTCCGCGCGGGAAAAGGAGGAAGAGGAGCATCGCGAGGAGACTGGCAAGGAAGCCCAGGGCAAGCCGCGCCCGGCCCTTCTTGCCCTTGAATAGGAAGGGGCCGGGGAGAAAAAGGAGGAGGGCGAGGAAGGCGTAGGCCCCGAGGAGGAAAGATAGATGGGAAGAGACGACGAAGAAGGAGAGGGCAAGAAGAAAGCCAGGCGGTCCGGCTAATCCCGCAAGACGACGAAGTCCTTGCACTTCTCGAAGGTCGCGGTGCCGATGCCCTTGACGTCCTTGAGTTCCTCGATTCGGGAAAAGGGCCCGTTGCCGTTCCGATAATCGACGATGGCCTGGGCCACCGAGCTCGAGAAGGCGCTCACCCCCTCATCGAGTTCGCCCTTGCTGGCCGTGTTGATGTTGACCTTGGCAATCGGCTCGGTGGCACAGACGTCGCTCGTGTCGAAAAGGGGGGCGATGTAGAAGCTCATCTTGCCCTCGAGGACGAAAGAGACATCATAGGCCCGGCTATCGGCGTTGCCGCTCACCCCACCGGCGCTTTGGATGAGGTCGCTCAGTTTCGCCCCTTCCTCGAGCAGGTAAGTACCCGGCCGGACCACTTCCCCGCTGATCGTCGCCTCGATGCTGGCTTCCCCTTCGAGGACGTAGCTATTGCCGGTGTTGCCCTCAACGATGTCGGTCGACATGGCATCGACCCCGGCCAAGACGATGAGCATGACGACGGTCACGGCAAGGACCCCGATTATCACTTTAAACATCTTTTTCCCTCCCTTCGTCCCTATATAGGCGCGGGAGCGGTCATTTGGCCCAAAGAAAAAAGGGGCGAACCCCTTTTCCGGTGCGTAAGGGAAGATCAAAGGGCTGCTTCGATCTTGACGATGGTGACTTCGTAGGGCTTGCTCGCCTCGACGAGGCAGGTTTCGCCGACGCTCCGGCCGAAGATGGCCTTTCCGAGGGCCGACTCGCTCGAGATGAGCGGCGGGTTGGCCAAGGGGTTGGCCTCGACGGTGCCGGCCAGCTTGACGGTCAGCTCCTTGTCGCCGCGCCGGTAAGTGACGAGGGTCCCGAGGGCAGCCTTCCGGCTCCCCCCGCGGTGCTCGTCCTTCATGACGACGGCCACGTCCTTGATGTGCTCGATCTCGGTGATGCGGGCCTCGATCTGGGCTTGGCGGGTCCTCGCCGCGTCCCAGTCGGCGTTCTCGCTCAGGTCGCCTTGGGCCCGGGCCGCCTTGAGGGCCTCGATGACTTCCTTCTTCTCGACGTCGATGAGGTGACGGTACTCCTTCTCGAGCTTCTCCATCCCCTCTTGGGTCATGATGATCTTTTCTTCTGCCATGCTATGTCCTTCTTACCTCCGGGATTATAAGGCCCCGGGCCTTCCTTTGGAAGGGACCAGTCGCACTCCGCTTGAAGACGGGTTTTGCCTTCCTTCCCTTTCCTTTCCCGGATCGGATTCGATGTCCATCGGGGCCGTGGCCTATTTCGCGAAAACCGGCATCGAGGAGTGAAATCGGGGGCAAAACCCCGTTTCCCTTCCCGGAAACGATGCCTAGTCGTTGATCGCGGCGTCGATATTGGGGTCTTCCTCGTAGGCCCGGAGGGTTTCCTCGGCTTCTTCCATCTCCTCGGGAGAGACGCTTTCGAGGCTCTTCCCGTCGGAAGTCCCCATCACGAGGAGGGAATCGGGATCATCTTCCTTGTAGATGAGGTAGTAGGTCTTCCCCCGCTCCTCGTTGACGTAATAGAAGAGGATCTTCCATTCCTCTTCCGTCCCGTCTTCGTCTTTTATCAAGATGGTGTTGTCGTTTATCTCGAGCATGGTCCTTCCTCCTTGAGATATCGTTCGAGGATGATCGCGGCGGCCTCGCTGTCGACGAGGGCGGATTTCCTTTTGCCCTTCACTCCCCAGGAAGAGAGGCCGTCGAGGGCCTCGAGGGTCGAAAGGCGTTCATCGACCAGATGGATGAGGACGTCGGGGCGTTCGCCCTCGACGATGGCTTTGAAGCGTTCGGAGCGGATGGCCGCCTCGCCCCTGCTCCCGTCCATGTTGAGGGGGTAGCCGAGGGCGGCCTCCTTGATCCCGGTCTCCTCGACCAGCGAATAGAAGAAGGCGATGGCCCGCCGGTAGGCCTTCTTCGGGAAAAAGAAGGCCGGACGCGGGTGGACGAGGCCGAGGGAATCGCTCACGGCTACCCCAAGACTCGTCGTCCCGAGGTCGATTCCGATGAGCTTCCTCAAAGTAGACCCTCCAATTCCCCGCGCACTTCCTCGAGGCGGTCGAGGTTCTTGAAGGAACCGGAGGCCATGGTCTCCCTACCTCCCCCGCCGCCGCCGAGGTAGAGGGATAGCTTCTTCATCGTCTCGTTGGCCTTCGGGGCCTTCCCTTGGCTGATGACGACGGAGGGGTAAGACGGGGCGTCGCCCCCGATGAGGACGAGGAGGCAATCCTTCTTCTTGTTCTTGATCGAATCGGCGACGCTCAGGAGCTTGTTCCGGTCGGCCCCCTGGTAACGGGCAAGGAGGAAATAGATGCCGTCGATTTCCTTGCCCTCGGCGAGGCTCGAGGCGGCCGCTAAGCGCGAGAGCTCGTCTTGGCACACCCTGAGCTCCTTCTCGGCCTTCCCCAAATCGTTGACCAGTTTCTCAACCCGGGATTCGAGGTGGGATGGGTCGCTGGAGAGGCGATTCGACAAGGAGGCGATGAGTTGGCGTTCTTCCTTTTCGCGCGAGAGGGCCCCAAGGGACGTATAGGCGGTGATCCGCCGGACCCCACTGGAAACGCTTTCGTCGCTTTCAAGGCGGAAAGAGCCGATCGAAGCCGTGTTCTTGACATGGGTGCCGCCGCAGAACTCCTTGGAGAAGCCCTCGAAGGAAACAACCCTCACCTCGGAGCCGTACTTCCCCTCGAATTCCATCTCGGCCCCGGTCTTCCGGGCTTCCTCGATGGGGAGGATCTCGGTTTTCCTGATTAGCCCCTCGGCTATCTTTTCGTTGACGAGGTCTTCAACGGCCGAGAGTTCCTCGTTGGTCGGCTTCCGGTTGAAGGAGTAATCGAAACGGAGGTAATCCCCATCGACGTAGGAACCGCGTTGCTCGACGTGGCCGAGGACCGCGCTCAAGGCGGCATGGAGGAGGTGGGTGGCCGAGTGGTTCCGCTCGATGAGCGACCGCCTCCTCGTGTCGACCTTCAAGAGGTATTCCCCGCCTTCGAATAGTTTCCCTTCCTTCACCTCGACTTCATGGAGCGGGGTGAGGTTGGGGGCCTTTCCCATGCCGGTGACAATGGCGCGCATCCCCTCTGCCTCGATCTCGCCGGTATCGGAGACCTGCCCGCCCATCTCGACGTAGAAGGGGGTCTTCTCGAAGGCGGCCTCGCCCTTGCCGCTCAACTGCTTCACCCGCCTTCCGTCGACGAAGAGGGCGAGGCAGCGGCTTTTGACTGACGTTGTCTCATACAAGAATTCCCCGTGCTCCTTGAAGGCGAGGAGGTCCTTGGATTGATGGTGGAAGCTCTCGACGTTCCCGCGGGCCGTCCGGGCCCGTTCGCGCTGCTCTTCCATCAGCTCGCGGAACCCGTCCACGTCGACCTTGAGGCCCTTTTCAGCGGCGATCTCGACGGTGAGTTCGAGGGGGAAGCCATAGGTATCGTGGAGGCGGAAGGCGCTTTCCCCATCGATGTCCTTGCCTTCCCTCAGGAGCCCATCGAGCATCCTTTCCCCGCTTTCGAGGGTGTTCACGAAGCGCTCTTCCTCGCTTTTCACGAGGGAAACGACCTTTTCGAGGTTTTTGTCGAGTTCCGGGTAGAACCCGTCGTAGATCTCGACGACCGCGGGAATGAGCTTGTGGAGGAAGGGACCGTGGAGCCCGAGCTTCTGGCCATAGCGCATGGCCCGGCGGAGGATCCGGCGGAGGACGTAGCCCCGCCCGTCGTTACCGAAGAGGGCCCCGTCGCTGAGGGCGAAGGCGAGGCAACGGGCGTGATCGGCGATGACCCGGTAACTCATGAGGGCATCCCCACCATAGCCAACCCCGGTGAGTTTCTCGGCGGCCTTCACGATGGGCATGAAGAGATCGGTCTCGAAATTGGTCGGGGTCTTCTGGAGGATGCAGGCAATCCTTTCAAGTCCCGCCCCGGTATCGATGTTCTTGCTCGGGAGTTCCTTGTAGTCTTCCCGCTTCACCCCGGCCACCGCCTCGAACTGGGAGAAGACGATGCCCCAGATCTCGATGTAACGGTCGTTTTCGATTTCCTCTTGGAGGAGGCGGAGGCCGAGGCCAGAGGGGTCGTATTCCTCGCCCCGGTCGTAGAAGACCTCGGTGTTCGGGCCGCACGGCCCTTCCCCGATTTCCCAGAAATTGCCCTCGAGGGGGATGAGGTGGGATTCCTCGAGCCCGTTCTCGATCCAGAGCCGCCGGCTTTCGAGGTCGGAGGGGTTGTAGGTTGCGTAAAGACGCTCCTTCTCCATCCCGAAGCCCTCGACGGGATCGGTCAGGATTTCCATCGCCCAGGCGATGACCTCCCTCCGGAAGTAATCGCCGATCGAGAAATTGCCGAGCATCTCGAAGAAAGTGTGGTGGCGGGCGGTCCGCCCGACGTTTTCGATGTCGTTGGTCCTGATCGACTTCTGGACGTTGACGATCCTCCGGGAGGGCGGGACCAAGGAGCCGTCGAAGTACTTCTTGAGGCCGGTCACCCCGGCATTGACCCAAAGAAGCGATTTGTCGCCCTGGGGAATGAGGTTCACCCCGGGGACGAAAAGATGCCCCCGCTTCTCAAAGAAGGCGATCCACCGCCGCCTGATCTCGTTCCCGCTCAGTCTTTCCATCGCATTTGCCTCCGAAAAAAACAAAACCCCGTCCGGAGGAACGCTTGCGCGCGGTACCATCCTCCTTCACCCAGGGTGCTCTTCCTTGCGCCCCTTAACGCGGGGCCGACGGCGGCATTGCCCGCCTCAATGGGGAGTGGCTCGCCCCTCAGGGGCTTCTTTCCCACAAGGATTGTGCGCTTCGGGATTCCCCTTTTCAAGGGGAGCTCGAATCCCAACCGGGACGAATTGAACGTTTGTAACATTGGGTCTTTACTTGGCTTGCCCCCTGCAACTAGAGCCGCTCCGGGGCAAGAAGGGGGTGAGGCGACCGAAAAACAAGGGAACATGACGTCCCCCAAAGGGGGAATCCCCGTCCGGCGTTGATAGAGGCGTCTTGGGCTAGGGGGTTCTTTTTTAGCTGCGCTTATTCCCGTCCCGGTAGGTGTCGACGACCATTCCCCCGCCGAGGAGGCGCCCGTCTTCGTGGTAAAGGGCAGCATATTGTCCCGGGGTGACGGCCTTGGCGAGGCCAGGGTAGGTCAAGAAGGCTTCCCTCTCGCCCCGATAGGCGACCTCGACCGGGACGAACGAGGAACGGTAGCGGAACTTGGCGAGGGCCTTCGAAGGACGCTCGTGCACCATGTTGAGGGAGGCAAGGGAACAGGAATCGGTGAAAAGGAGATCGTCCTCATCCCCTTTCTCGACGTAGAGGATGTTGTTCTTGACGTCCTTCCTGGTCACGTAATATCGACCTCCCTCTTCCCCTTTCCGTCCCCCGATCCCGAGGCCATGCCGCTGGCCGAGGGTGTAATAGAGGACCCCTCGATGGGTTCCGAGGGGAACGTTCGTCCGTTCCTCGCGGATTTCCCCTTCCTTCGAGGGAAGGTAATTGGAAAGGAAGGCGGCGAAGCGCCGTTCCCCGATGAAGCAGATGCCGGTCGAGCCGTGCTTGAGGCTCAGGAAGCCGAGCCCAATGCCCCTAGCGAGTGAACGGGCCTCCCGCTTGGTGATTTCCCCCATCGGGAAAAGCGATGAGGCGATCTGCTCCTCGTCCAAATCGAGGAGGAAATAGGTCTGGTCTTTCTCGTGGTCTCCCGGGATGGCGAGATAGGAGTGGCCCTCGTGAACCGTTTTCCGGGCGTAATGGCCCATGGCGATGGCATCGTAGCCATGGGTGAGGGCGTATTCGCGGAAGGGGCCGAACTTGACCCGCGAGTTGCAAAGGACATCCGGATTCGGGGTGAGCCCCTGCTCGTAGAGGCGGAGGAACTCGCTGAAGACGTCGTCCCAGTATTCCTTCACGTAATCGACTCGGATGAGGGGTATCCCCAGGATGGAGGCGGCCTTCCGGGCATCGTCGTAGTCCTTTTCCTGGGGGCACTGGGGGGCATCGACGGTCGGGTTGCCCAAATAGTCCCCGTTGAGGAGGCTATCCCAGTTCCGCATGAAGCAGCCGGTCACTTGGTGTCCCTCCTTCTTGAGGAGATGGGCGGCCACGGCCGAATCGACCCCGCCGGAAAAGCCAAGGAGGATATTCACGCGATCACCTCCCGCGAATCGAGGATGATCGTGAAGGGGCCGTCGTTTACCAGGCGCACTTCCATCTCGGCCCCGAAAACACCCCGGGCCGGGGGACGGGGAAGGACCTTGCCTAGTTCAATGAGGAAAAGCTCATATAGCGGTTCGGCTTCCTTCCGCCCGAGGGCCCTACCAAACGAGGGGCGGTTCCCGGCGCGACGCAGTTCGGCAAGGAGGGTGAACTGGCTGACGGCCAAGACGTCCCCGCCGGCAATGAGGATCGAGCGGTTCGTCTTCCCGTTCTCGTCCTCGAAGAGGCGGAGGGCGGCGATTTTACGGGCCATCGGGGGGAGAAGGGATCCGTCGTCCCCCCTTTCGAAGCCGACCAGGAGGAGATAGCCCGGGCCGATACGCGAAAAGGGACTCCCCTCGCCCCGGAGGGTGACGCTGGCTTCCTTGACCCGCTCCAAGACGATCTTCATGGATGGATGTACTCGGCGATGATGGCCGGGGAAAGGACCTCCTTCGCCCCGATTTGGTAAGAGGAGAGGATTTCCCGGAGGGCCGGACCGGAATCCTCTTTGTCGGTATGGGCATAGGCGAGCACCTCGCCGGCTTCCACCCGCTCCCCGACTTTCCTCTCGAGGACGATGCCGGCGCTATGGTCGATTGGGGAGGAGACCTCCTCCCGCCCGGCCCCGAGGAGCATCGCCGCGTGCCCGATGGCCAGACCGTCTATCCGCTCGACGTAACCGCTTTTGGTTGAAATCACCGGCAAAACAGACTTGGCTTTCGGGAATTTCCCGGGGTTTTCGATATAGGAGACGTCCCCGCCCTGCGCGGCGAAGAGCTCGATGAGCTTCCGATACCCCGAACCGTCCGCGATGGCCTTCTTGATGAGTTTCCGCCCTTCTTCCTCGTCAAAGGCCACCTTCCCCTGGACGAGGAGGATCCCCCCGGCCCGCTCGACGAGCTCGGTGAAGTCGGAAGGTCCCCTTCCCTTGAGTGTATCGATGGCCTCGACGACCTCGAGGGAATTGCCGACCGCCCGGCCAAGGGGCTCGTCCATCGTCGAGATGATGGCCCGGACGTCGCGCCCGAGCCGCCGCCCGATCTTGATCATGAAGTCGGCGAGGTAACGGGCCGAGGGAAGGTCCTTCATGAAGGCCCCGCGGCCGTACTTCACGTCGAGGAGGATGGCATCGGAGCCGGAGGCGAGCTTCTTCGACATGATGGAACTCGCGATGAGGGGAATCGACTCGACGGTCGAAGTCACGTCGCGGAGGGCGTAAAGCTTCTTGTCGGCCGGGTCGATCTCGCCGGTCTGGCCGCTGATGGCGATCCCGACCTTCCTGACCTGTTCCTTGAAGGACGCCTCGCTTAGGTAGACGTCGGTCCCGGGGACGCTTTCCATTTTGTCGAGGGTTCCCCCGGTGTGGCCGAGCCCGCGGCCGCTCATCTTGGCGACCTTGACCCCGAAACTCGCGACGAGGGGCATGAGGGAAAGGGAGGTCTTGTCCCCGACCCCGCCGGTCGAGTGCTTGTCGAGCTTGATGCCGGGAATGTCCGTTAGGTCGATCACGTCCCCGCTTTTCATCATCTCCTCGGTGAGGATGGCGGTCTCTTCCTCGCCCATCCCGCGGAAGACGATGGCCATGAGGAGGGCGGAGGCCTGGTAAAGGGGGATCTCCTCCTTGACGAGTCCCCTCACGAAATAGGAAATCTCTTCCCTTCCGAGGGTTCCGCCGGCTTTTTTCTTCTCGATGAGGTCGACCATCCGCATAAAAGCTACCTCCATCCGCGCTTAACGGCCCTAGACGAAACCATTATAATGGGAACCATGGATTTCCGCTTGTCTTTGGAAGAGCATTTCGGGAAGGAAGAGGCCGATGCCCTCTTCGAGGAAATCGAGCATGGCAAGTTGACCCACGCCCTCATCCTCAATCCCAAGAAAATCGACGACGACGCCTTCAAGGCCCGTTACCCGGAGGTGAGGCCCCACCCCTTCGTCCCCCACGCCTATCTTTACGACAAAGACGTCTACGACTTCGGCAAGAAGCTCATCTACGATGCCGGGGCCATCTCCATCCAGGATGCCGCGGCGATGATGCCGGTCCATTTCCTCGCCCCGGAGAAGGAAGACACCGTCCTCGACATCTGCGCCGCCCCGGGCGGCAAGTCGATCGAGGCCTCGATCCTCATGGAGGACGAGGGGACGATCGTGAGCAACGACATCTCCTATCCCCGGGCCAAGGCCCTCTCCCAGAACGTCGAGAGGATGGGCCGGGGCAACATCGTGGTGGCCAGCAACGACTTCGTCTTCTCCCACGTCTATTTCGCCGGGCGTTTCGACAAGGTTCTCGTCGATGCCCCCTGCTCGGGCTCGATGATGTACCGCAAAAGCGAGGAGGCCCGTTCCAACTTCACGAGTGCCAAGATCCGCGGCAGCGCCCACCGCCAGATCGAACTCCTCCAACTCGGCTACCGGATGCTCAAGCCGGGTGGGACCCTCGTCTACAGCACCTGCTCCTTCTCGAAGGAGGAAAACGAGGACGTCATCGCCCTCTTCCGCCTCTCCTATCCGGAGGCGGAAGTCGTCGCGCTCCCGGACGACCCGACGTTCCTTCACCCGGCCACCCTCAAAGAAAGCGTCTACCTCCTCCCCAATCGCTTCTATGGGGAGGGCCAGTTCATCTGCAAGCTCAAGAAGCCGGGCATCCACTACCCCGACCGCCTGATCGCCCCCGCCGAGGACGGGGCTTCCTCCCGCTATCGCGGCTTCCTCGAGTACTACGGTCTCATCGGGCGGAGCAACGAGGTCTTCCGGAACAAGTTCTACTCGATCGACCGGAAGTTCGACGTGAGCCACCTCAACCTCCTCCGTTATGGGGTCAAGCTCTTCGAGATGCGGGATAGCCAGATCTACCTTCCCGACCACCACCTGGCCGCTTTCCTCGATTCCTCCTACTCCCTCCCGATCGGGAAAGAGGAGGCCAAGGCCTACATCCGCGGGGACACCTTCCTCCTCGACCGGATGGACGGTTTCTACATCGTGAGTTACGAGGGACTCAACCTCGGCTTCGTGAAGGTCACTTCCGGGATGGCAAAGAACCACTACCCGCGGGGGCTCCGCCGGGAGTGGGATCCGGAGAGGGAATAGAAAGGGATTCCTACCGCACATCCCCCTTCGAAAGGGGGATTTTTTCTTTTCCCGATGCGTAATAGGCCTCGTCCATCTCCCGGTAGGCGGCGACCCCGGAAGCGACTTTTCGTTCGACAAGAGAAGCGAGGGCATCGCTCATCCCGAGGGGTTCCTCGACCGGGTGGAATTTCACCTCGAGGGGGATCCGGCGGTCGTCATGACCGATCTTGAAGAGGCGGAAGGTCCCGTAGATGGAAGTCGGGAGGACACGGGAGCCGCTACGGAGGGCCGCCTTGAAGGTGCCGGGATGGAATGGGAGGGTATCGACGTGGAGGGGGTCGCGGTTCCTGGTGCCCTCCGGGAAGATGAGGTAGTCCTTCCCTTCCGATAGCCCGGCCGTGACCGTCTTGATGACCGCGAGGGACTGGCGTAGGTCCTCCCGGTCCATGAAGAGGCCGTCGAGGGCCTTCACCGCCCGCCCGATGATCGGGTAGGAGGCCACCTCTTTCTTGGCCACCGGGCGGAGGGGGCGGTAGGAGACAGCGAAAAGGAGGAGGGGGTCGAAGTCGCTTATGTGGTTGGGGGCGACGAGGAGACCGCGCCTGGAGAGGGCCAGTTCCTTGTGGAGGGTTTGCCCTTCGACGAGGAGATCGGCCCGGAAGACCTTGAGGAGGAAGCGGACGAGCTCGCTGATCTTGTGGAAACGGAGCTCGATTGGGTAGCGCTCCGGATGGCGGGAATAGGGAAGGATGTGGAAAAAATACTCGTAAAGAACCCGCGGGGCGGCCAGGAAGACGATGCGGAGCCACTTGAGCATCCTAGAACCTCTCGACTCCCCGGTAGCTCTCGAGGATTTCCTCGACGATGACCGGCCCGTGCTCCATGTCGACCTCGAGACGGCCCTTGAAGACGACGAGCGTCCCTTCCGGGAGGCGAAGGAGTTTCGAGGAGGAGGAAAGGGCGTCCTTGACGAGGAAGCGGTCGATCACCTGCTTCCCGTTCGCATCGGGAACCGGGCGTTCCACCTCGAGGTAGCGGTAACCGGGGAAGGGGACGGGGCCGAGGCGCCCCGAGCAGAAGAGAGAAGAAATCATGCTAGTCCTTTCTAAGAGCGTACACCTCGAGGCTCCGGGGGGCGAGCCTTGCCATGGTGAGCGTTCCCTCCCCCTCGGGGAAGTAGGTACCGTCCTTGTATAGACATGTCCTTTCCTTCTCGAAGAGGTGGGATTCCTCTTTCCCCGAGGCGTTCAAAAAGACGTCGATTTCCTTGAAGTTTCCGAGCTCGACGTCGCTTTTGACGCTCATGAGGAGAGCCCCGCCCACGTCGACGAAATCGACGAGGGGGGCGATGACCCGGGCATCGAAGGAGCGGAAGGCCTTCGACCCGCGCCGGAGTGAGATGAGGCTCCTGAAGGCATTATAAAGGAAGCCCCGCTCCTCGAGCAGGCGATATTCCATCCGGTTGAAGGCGTCGCCTTCGTTGTAGGTGTTTTCGTGCCCGGACTTGGTAAGGCCGAGTTCCTGGCCCATGTGGATGAAGGGAACCCCGAAGGAGAGGAGGGGGGCGGCCAAGCCGAGAAGGCAGATCTTGAGACGCTCGCTTTCGTCGAGGTCGGGCCGGAGGTGGCCCACGAAATCGAAGTAGGTGCCGTTATCGTGGCATTCGAGGTAGTTGGTCGATTGCCTGGCGTCGAGGAACATCGCTTCCCGCCCGGCGAAGGGGATGACGCTCCCGAGGAGGGAGAACTTGAACTCCTCTTTCTTCCCCTCCTCCCCGGCAAGGTAACGCTTGACGGTCTCGCGGTAGGAATCGTTGAAGAAGCCGTAGGTCGGGAGTTCCCGGTAGTTGCCCATCGTGCCCCCCTTCTCCCCGGGGATGTCGCTTCCCATGTTCCAGCCTTCCCCGTGGAGGAAGAAGGAGGGATCCTTTTTTTTCGCGTAATCCGAGATGAGGCGGAGGGTCGAGGAGTCGACGATCCCCATGAGGTCGAAGCGGAAGCCGTCCATGTGGTAGAAATCGATCCACCACTTGGCCGAGTCGACGATTAGCTTGCGGGCCATCGGGCGCTCGGAGGCGAAGTCGTCGCCGCAATAGGAGCAGTTGGCGAGGTGCCCGTCCCGCCTTTTCCGGAAATAGTAATTGGGAACCGTCTTCTCGAAGGTCGAGGAAATGTATTCGTAGACGTGGTTGTAGACGACGTCCATCACTACCCGGATTCCCTTCTGATGGAGGGTGATGATGAGGTCGCGGAGTTCCTCGATCCGGTTGTAGGGGTCTTTCACGTCGCTGGCGTAGGAGCCCTCGGGGACGAAGTACTGCCTCGGGTCATAGCCCCAGTTGTAGCCTTTTTCCGGATGGAGCTCGTCGACGGTCTGGAAATCGTAGACCGGGAGGAGCTGGAGGTGGCTGATCCCGAGGCTCGCGAGGTAATCGAGACCGACCGGGTGGCCTTCCCTACTCCTCCGCCCGGGCTCCATGAGCCCGCGATAGGTGCCCTTCTTCTCGATGTCGGTATCCGGATCGCTCGTCAGGTCGCGGACCGAGGCCTCGTAGATGACATACTCGGTCGGCTCGTTGTAACGCGGGAGGGCATTGCGGCGGTCGGGGCGGTAGAGCCGCCGGAAATCGGCGACCACCGACCTCCGCCCGTTGGGAAGCGAGCACTTGGCATAGGGATCGGTGCAGTTGTAGGTGACCTCGCTATTGGTGACGAGATAGGTGTATTCGGCCTTTTCATAGTCCCCGGGGCAATAGATCGACCAGACTCCCCGCCGGAGGCGCTCCATCCGGTAGTAGGAGGAACGACTCTCCCCCGGGCGCTTGACCTTGAGCATGACGGCCGAGGCGAGGGGCGCCCAGAGTTTGAAGGAAGTCCCTTCCTTCCGGTAGGAAGCCCCGAGGTCGTCCCCGTCATAACGGTATTTCTCGTCGAAGTCGGGGAAGGAGGTTGCCTCGCTCACGTCGAGGGGGGATTCCCCATAGCCGCTCACGAGGAGGACGTAGCTATGCCCGAGTTGGAGGGGCGACGGGAGCCGGAAATCGGCGACCATCGTCGAGCTGGTCGAGTTCACGCGACTCGCCTTGAGGGGCATCTCCTGACGCCGGTCGACGAGAAGGACCGCCGCAAGCCCCTCGAAACTCCGGTCCGAGAAAATGACGAGGCGGATGAGGTCGGGTTCGACCAGGCGCGTGGATAGGAAGGTGTCTTTCATGGTTGATCCTCGTTAATGGGGTACTCAGTCGTCCTTGGCTTCGCTGGTCATGAGCTTCTCGGCCTCCTCCATCGTGTGGACGAGGACCGGGCAGCCCTTCTGGGGCGAAACCATCGTGTTGGAGACGATGCCATCCCGTTGGAGATGGGCGAAGATCCGTCCGGCCCGCGGGAAGCCGATCCCGAACTGGCGTTGGATCTTGGAGATGGAGGTGAAGTCGAAGGGGATGATGTTCTCCACGACGTTACGGTAGAAATCGTCGCCCTGCTGGACCTTGAGGGCGGCCCGGTCGATGCTCATCCCCTCCTCGAGGAGCTTGGCGTCGGCTTCGTGGTCGGTCAAATCCGCGAAAGTCGGGTCGTAATGGCACTTGAGCTGGGAGGAGACGAAGTCGGAGACCGCGGCTATCTCGCGGTTGTCGACCATGCAGCCCTGACAACGCGTGAAGCCCGAACGGGAGACGAGGGAACAGTCCACCAGCATGTCGCCATAGCCGTTGAGATCCTCGGCCCCGCCTTGGGAAAGGATGACCATCGAGTCCTGGGAAGAGGCGACCCGGAGGGCGACCCGGACCTGGAGGTTGGCCTTGATGACCCCGGTGATGATGTCGACCGAGGGACGTTGGGTGGCGATGACGAGGTGGATGCCGGCGGCCCGGGCCTTCTGGGCCAGGCGGACGACGTAATCCCCGATTTCCTTGCAGTTGCCTACCAAGTCGGCGTACTCGTCGATGACGACGACGATGAAGGGGAGCTTCTCGAGTCCCTCGGCCTCGGCGATGTCGCTATTGAACTGGCGGATGTTGGAAATCCGCCCCTCCTCGAGGAGGTCGTAGCGCCGTTCCATCTCGTCGCAGAGCTTCTTGAGGCAGACCTTGGCTTCCTCCGTGTCCTTGATCATGTGGGTCAATAGATGGGGGACGTCGCGGTACTTGCCGAGTTCGACCCTTTTCGGGTCGATGAGGATGAACTTGAGTTCCTCCGGGCGGTTCCGCATGAGGAGGGACATGATGATCCCGTGGACGAAGATCGATTTTCCCGAACCGGTGCCACCGGCGATGAGCATGTGGGGGAACTCGCCGAGGTCGGCGCTGATGTATTCGCCGGAAATCGACTTGCCGAAGGGAATGTAGAGATTCTTCTTCGGCCCGATCGGGAGGTGCTCGATCATCTCGCGGAGGGAGACGATGCTCGTCTTCGAGTTGGCGATTTCGAGGCCGGAGGTGGCCTTCCCCCGCACCACTTCCTCGAAACGGGTCGGTACCCCGGAGAGGCGGACCGAGATGTCCTGGACGTATTTGCCAATCGTCGCGACCGGGACGTTGGGGTCGCATTGGATGTCGTAACGGGTGACCGAGGGGCCGATGGTGTAACTGACGACCCGGGCCCCGACCCGGAGGTCGGAGAGGGTCTGGGTGATCGTCTTGGCCCGTTCCTCGCACTCGGAGCGGATCGAGTCGAGGTCCCCGCCGTCCTCGTAGGTCTTGAGGAGGTCGAGCGAGGGAAAGACATAGGGTGGGAGGGGCTTGGCCTTCCGCTGCCCGAGGCGCTCATAGGGGGAGAGGGGCGGGGCCGGCTCTTCTTCGACCGTTTCGGGTTCCGCTTCCCTTTCGACGTCCTCCTCGGGGAGGGGTTCCCCGGGCGTCTTTTCCTTCACGGGCTTCTCGACCGGCCCGTTCTCGAGTTCGTCGAGGGAAAGCCCGATCGTGGGGCCGGACTCGTCTTCCGGAGCCTCCTCCACCGGAACCTCGGGTTCTTCCTCGGGTTGCTTCCCTTCCTTTTCCAAAGGCGGGGCCGAAAGTTCCGGCTCCGGGTCGAGGTGGAAGGAATACGAGGGCGAGGGGCGGTCGCTAGGGACGATAGAGGGACCGGGCTCGGGGAGGGGCGGCGGGGCGAACTCGGCCTGCCGTTCCTCGGCCGCTGCCGGGGCGCTTTCTTCCTTCGATGGGGGGTCGGGGAGGCGGATCGGGGTGACCGGCTCTTTCCTTTCTTCGTTTCCCCCGCTCCCCTCCGGAAAGGCGAAACGGGCCTCGTGCAGACCGGGATTGGCCACCCGTTCGGGGGCGATGTAACTCGGGAGGGGCGAGGGGGCGACTTCCTTCGGGAAGATGGACGGGGCCTCGGGGGCATAACGGGCCCCCACGGCCTCTTCCTCGTCGCCGCTCACGAGGGTCGGGGCCTCGGCGAAATAGACACTCCCCTCTTCCTTTTCCCGACTCGGCGTCGGAGAGGGATCGGGCTCCCTGGAACGCGGTTTGCCCTTGGCCGGGAGGCGGGAGATGTATAGGAGGGCATAGGGATAGACGAAGGTGACGACGGCGATGACGAGGAGCACCGAGGCCACCGTCACCACGAGGTAGGGCCCGGCAAGGCTCGATAGAAGGGCGGAGAGTAGGGAGAGGGGATAACCGGCCCCCACCGCAAGGCTCGAGTATAACGAGGTCGCCATCTCGACGTCATAGAGGGCAGAAAGCCCCGTTAGATAGCTTTCCCCATCGAGGAAGATCCCGCTGGAGAGCCCCCCGTAGGCCAGGAAGAAGGCCAGGCTGAGGTATAGGAGGAAAGCCCCGAGGAGGAGCCGCCAACCACCGGTCTTGAACAAAGACCAACGCCCCTTCAAGAGGAAGGAAACGCCCACGAAGACGAGAATGGGGAGAAGCACATAGAATAGCGGGAGCCCGAAGACATAGACGAGGCCATAGGCGACCGGGAAGAAGGCCCCGGTCGGGGAAAGAAGGAGGAAGACGGCAAGGAGGACGAGGAAAATCCCAATGGCCTCGCTCAGGCCCCGCTTGGCGTTTTGGGGAGTCTTCATTTTCAGCATGGCATTCAATCGGCCTCGACGAGGAAGGGGAGGACCATCGGCTCCTTTCCGGCCGTCCGCTTGATGAGGCGGGAGACGCGTTCGTAGCAGCGGTCCTTGATCTCGTCGAAGGGGAGCCCGGAAACGAGTCCGTCCTCGACCTCGCTCACGAAGTGGCGGGAGACTTCCCTTACCATCGCCTCTGAATCCTTGAGGAAGACGAGGCCGCGGAGCTGGACATCCGGCCCGGCCACGATCTTCCGGCGGCTTTTCGAGACGGTGACGGCCATCATGACGACCCCTTGGGAAAGCTTCTCCCGGTCGGCGATGACCGAGCCCTGGACGTCCCCGACCCCGATGCCGTCGATCATGACGTCCCCGACCGGCACGTTCTCGTTGAAGAGGCGGGCCCCGGTGTCGTCGATGATGAGGCTATTGCCGTTCTCGAGGAGGAAGACGCTGTTGTGGCTGAGCCCAAGGCCCATCGAGAGGGCCACCTCGGCGTTGGCGAGCATGTCCTTGTAGAGCCCCTTGGCCGGGACGTAGTACTTCGGCTTGAGGAGGCCGATGACCGTCTTGAGGTCTTCTTCGGAGGCGTGCATCCGGAGGAAGCCCTTCCGCGGGAGGGTGACCACCTCGGCCCCACTCCGGTAGAGGGCATCGAGGGCATCGGTCGCCTCGAGTTCGTTGTTGTCGTCGGAGAGGGTACCGACCGCGAACACGTCCCCGTCACCGAGCCGGGCTTGGCTGCCCTCGTTTTGCCCGGCGGCCAAAAGGGCGATCTTCCCGAAAAGGGTGCGCTTGTTGGCCAGCATGAGGCAGAAGACGTCGACGGCGCGTAGCCGGTTGATGTCGCTGGCCGGGGCAAACGACTCCCGGGGGATGAGTAATTGCCCCGAGGACTGCATGGCCGCGATGAGGGAGGCGGTCTCGGCATCGTAAGGGACCACCTTCTTGTGGAGGGATATGGCGAGGGAGACCGCTTCGGTGATGTTGTAGAAATTGCTCGAGGCGATGGCGAGGTAGAAGCGCCCGCGGGCGTTCTTCATCGGCTCGGCGATGTGGGGAGTGAGCTTGTAGAAGGGGGCCGTGTAGCCCTTCCGCCCGGCATAGAGGGATTCGCTTAGGAGGACGAGGGTCTTCTCCTCGGCGAGGCGGGCGAGGGCATTGAGGTCGGTCAGGAAGTTGGCATCGCAGTTGTTTTCGATGACGTAATCGGAGGTGTAGACGACGTTCCCGCGGCCCGTCTCGATGGCGATGCCGGAGCTATTGGCGATGTTATGGGAAGTCCGGTAGAAGGAAACCTTCCTGCCGTCGACCCGGAAACTCGAGGTCGGATCGACGACCCGGAGGTCGAATAGGGAGGGGTCGATGGCCCGGCTCCGCCTGGCGAATTCGAGGAGCATCGCCTTGGACACCTCGCTCAGGTATACCGGGGCCGGAACGTCCTTATAGACATAGGAAAGGCCGCCGAGCTCGTCGGCGTGCCCATGAAGGATGAAATAGGCCTTGACTCGTTCCCTGTTGGCCCGGAGGTAATCGAAGTTCGGGATGACGTAATCGACCCCGGGCATCCGTCGATCGGGCTCCCGGGAGCCGCACTCGACGACGTAAATGGAGCCGCCGACTTCGACGAGGAGGCAGTTCTTCCCCTCTTCGTCGAGGCCGCCCAAGGCCAAAATCTTGACTGTTTCGTTCATATGCTACCTACTAAAAGCCCCGTTGCCGGGGTCTTTGCCCCTTGATTATATAATCAAGAGAACGGTCAGGAATAGATGGGAAGCCCGATTTGGCAAGGAAAAAGGCCCGGGGGAGGTCGCCCGGGCCCATGGACGGGGCTTAGATGAGTTCGGAGAGGGGTTTGGAGAGGATGACCTTGCCGTCGTCGATGCCCCGGATCTCGGCCTTGTCCTTGTCGATGAGGCAATAGGTGCCCTCGTTCCCACCCTTCGGGAAGGCAACGCTCCCGGGGTTGAGGAAGGAGGCGAAATCGCACTTCTCGAGGAGATAGACGTGGCTATGACCGAACATGTAGAGGCGCACCTCCGAGAGGTCGAGGCCCTCCATCGAGGGGACGTCGCCGTGGTAAAGCCCGACCTTGATTCCGAAAAGTTCGATGATTTTGTTCTCCTCGATCGGGGTTGCGATGACGGCCTGGTCGACCCGGGAATCGCAATTCCCCTTCACGAATACCTTCGGATACGGAAGGAAGTTGATCATGTTCGCGACGGTCATCGGCTCGTAATCGTCGGGCACGCCGTTCCGCGGGCCGTTGTAGAGATAGTCGCCGAGCCCGATGACCAGATCGGGTTTCTCGGCCTTGCACCGCTTGGCCAGTTTTTCCATCGCGTGGACGCGGCCGTGCAAATCGCTGAAGACGAGTACTTTTTCCATAGGTCGATGACCCTCCCACTTGAGTTCCCAGGCCGGATGTGATGTCCATTCCCGCACCCGGCGGGAGTCTCTATTTGAATTGTATCAACTCCGGACACCCCTTAGAAGGGGAGCAGTCATCTCTAAGAGGCCCCTTCATGAAGGGTCGAGCCCAAAAGGTTTTGGCCTGCCAATTAAATTGGTCTTTTTACTGTATTTTTTCAGTTGTTTATTAGTTGTTTTAAACATTGGTTATCATAAGATACCATCGCATCTTTTTCCCAGTAGACGGCATGGGGTCGACAGAAAACGGACGGCGATGGGCCTAAAGGGGCTTTTGCCCTCCTCGCCCCTCACTCCTACGGCCTTTCTCCCGGGATACGGGAGTTGAATTCGTCGCTGTTCGCCAAAAGGCCGGGCGGGAGGTAGGTCGGGACCATGACACTCGCCACGGGGAAGGAAGAGGGCCCGTAGAAACCCTCGGCCAGGCTCCCGGCGATGGCTCCGAGGGTATCCGCGTCGCTCCCGATGAGGATGGCTTTCCTGACCGCATCCTCGTAATAAGAGGAAGCCAGGAAGGCGGAAAGGTCTTGCGGAAGGGAGGCGCTTCCGAGTGCGCTCCACCGCTTTTCGTGGGCATAATCGAGATAATCCCGGGTCTCCAATTCCGGGTAGTAGGAGACCGCCGCTCGGTGGAGTTCTTTCCTATTTTCCCCATGGAGGACCCGGAAAAGGACTTCGGCGAGGCAGACTCCGCCCTTGATTCCGTCTTCCTCATTGTGGGTGATGGCGGCATTCACCCTGGCCAATTCCCTGGCCGTCTTGAGGCTCGGGGCCCAGTAGGCGACCGGGAAAAGCCGCATCGCCGCCCCGTTGCCCGAGGAAGGGGCCCCAATCCGCGGGGCCTTCATCCAGAGGCGGAAGCGTTCCCCGTAATCGGCATCGGGGTATTCGCTCCTCATTTCCCGGTAGGCCCTAAAGGAAGTGCTCTCCAATTTCTTGAGGCATTTCTCCCCCGGGACGTAGGGCCCGGCCTCGAGGAGGGCCTTCATCGTCGCCACGGTGAGGATGCTGTCGTCGGAGATGAACATCGTATCGCGGAAGAGGGGGAAATCGTGGTCGACGGCCCTCTCGTAGCCGCAGGGGGAACCGTTGATGTCCCCGACCATCGCCCCGTAAACCAGTCTCATGTTCTGATTTCGCATTCAATCAGGCACGAATTGCCCCGCTACTAGGCAGAGTGAGGCGAAACCGGGACGAAAAAGGCACCCGGATGGGTGCCTGAGGGATCGTTTTGCCTTTAGTGCCGGCCACCGCGGCGGGGACCGTCGTGGCGGGGCCCATGGTGATCGCCGCCCCGGGGGGAACGGGGTCGCGGACCGCCTTCGGGCCGCTCGACATAGCCTTCGGGTTTCTCGAGGAACTCGCGGTGCGAGAGCTTGACCTTGCCCTTCTCGTCGATGCCGATGACGACGACCTTGAGCTTGTCGCCGATCTTGACGGCATCGTTGGCATTGTCGACGTAATTCCAGGCCAGGCGCGAGACGTGGCAAAGTCCGTCGGTATCCCCGAAGAGGTTGACGAAGCAGCCGTAGTCCTCGACCCGATTGACCGTCCCTTCGAAGATCTCGCCGATCTTGGCTTCGCGGACGATCCCGTCGATGATGGCCTTGGCCTTCTCGATCATCTCCTTGTCGTGGTGATAGAGGGTGATCGTCCCGTCGTCCTCGACGTCGATCTGGATCTGGTCGCACTGGGCGATGATGTCGTTGATGACCTTGCC
>CASFVT010000031.1 GCA_949298195.1 uncultured Bacillota bacterium | reverse complement strand
GAGGCTCCCCCACTGGCTGTAGGTATGGGGGTCGCCGTATTCGTAGAGGTGGCTCCCGTCGAATTCCTTGAGGGCCCAGTAGTCGCTCGCGAAATGGACGGGCGCGAAGTCGAGGATGACGCCGATCCCGGCCCGGTGGAGGCGGTCGACGAAGCTCATGAGCTGCTTCGGGTTCCCGTAACGGCTGTCGACGGAATAGAAGCCGGTGGCCTGGTAACCCCAACTCCCGTCGAAGGGATATTGGACGATCGGCATGATCTCGACGTGGGTGAAGCCGGTCTCGTGGATGTAGGGGATGAGGTAATCGGCGATTTCCTCGTAACTCGGGAAGCGGCCGTCGATCTTCCCCTTCCAGCTCCCGAGGTGGAGCTCGTAGATGCTCATCGGCTTATCGAAGTTCCGGTCGCGCGACTTCATCCAATCCCCGTCCATCCAAGGGAAGCCCCGGTAATCGTAGAGGCGGGAACAGGTCTGGGGACGGAGCTCGCTATAGAAGGCATAGGGGTCGGCCTTGTCGACGTATTCGCCCCAGCAGTTCCGGAAGTGGTACTTGTAGGACTGGTAGTCGACGAGGCCGGGAACGAAGGCCTCGAACACCCCGGAGTCGTCGATCTTCTCCATCTTGTTGACCCGGACATCCCAATCGTTCCATTCCCCGATGACCGAGACATCGCTCGCGAGGGGGGCATAGAGGCGGAAGACGACCCCGCGCACCTTCTTCTTTTTCTTCCCATCGAGGATTTCCCGCTCCTCGAAATGGGCCCCGAAATAGGTGTAGGCATCGATGCTTTGCCCCATCAGAAAGTCGTAAAGAATGCCGTAAGCCATCTCCTAGTCTCCTTCAAAAACGATTTTCACTGGCCCTATCCTACAACAAAAGGGAACCCGCGCCCACTCTCTAAAGCGGATTTCCCCTATGGGGAGAGAAGCGGGACGGCCGATTTCCTCGTGGAGAAAATCCCTCTTAGGCCTTATGATTTCCCTAAACGAAAAGAAAGGACAACGATTAACCATGGACCAACGCCTCGTGATGGCCGTCAACGCCGGGAGCAGCTCCCTCAAATACAAGCTCTACCGCTACGAGGGCCTCGAAGTCGTCTGCGGGGGCCTCGTCGACCGGATCGGCCACGACGACGGCATCTTCAAGCTCAACTACGGAGAGGAACACCTCAAGGAAATCCTCCCGATCCCCGATCACGACAAAGGGGTCGAGCTGATCCTCGATGCCCTCCTCAAGAAGGGGATCGTGAAGGACAAAAAAGATATCGTCGCCATCGGGCACCGGGTCGTCCAAGGGGGCAAATACTTCAGCAAATCGGCCATCTTCGATGAGGATACCGAGAAGAAAATCGCCGAGCTCATCCCCCTCGACCCCCTCCACGCCCCGGCCCATCTCATGGGTTACCACGCCTTCAAGGAGGCCATCCCCGAGGCGACGACCATCGCCGTCTTCGACACCGCCTACCACCAGACGATGGAAGAGGAGGATTACCTTTTCCCGATTCCATACGAGTTGTCCCGGAAATACGATTGCCGGCGCTACGGGGCCCACGGGACGAGCCACCGCTACTTGGCCGAGAAGGCCCTCGGGAGTTACCTCAAGGGGCAAACCGACACCAAGATCATCACCTGCCACCTCGGGAGCGGGGCCTCCTTGGCCGCCATCCGCGACGGGAAGGTCGTCGCCACCTCCATGGGCCTTACCCCCCTCGGCGGGGTCATGATGGGCACCCGCTCGGGCGACATCGACCCCTCGGTTTCCTATTACCTCGCCGAACGGCTTGGCATTTCCCCCAGCGAGGTTTATGACCTCCTCAACAAGAAGAGCGGTTTCCTCGGGGTCTCGGGGATTTCCAACGACACGCGCGACGTCGAGGAGGCCTATTTCAAAGCCGACGAAAGGGCCATCCGGGCCTCGAACCTCTTCGCCCGGCGGGTCGCCGACTACATCGGCCAATACTACGTCCGCCTCGGGGGATGCGACCTCATCGTCTTTTCCGCGGGCATCGGGGAGAACAGCCCCTTCTACCGTAAACTCGTCCTCGACCGGGCGAAAGAAGCCCTCGGGCTCGACGTCGACGAGGCGGCCAACGAGAAGGCCTTTGCCGGGAAGGAGGCCCTCATCTCGACTTCCGAAAGCAAGGTCAAGGTCGCCGTCATCCCGACCGACGAGGAGAAGATGATTGCGATGGACGCGGTCGCCGCCTACGAGGGGAGACTATGAGCCTCCCGGCCGAGATCAGGGATTTCGCCCGCCGCTTCCAGAAGGAATACCGGGAAATCCACCGCCTCATCGAAAAATTCGACCGCATCGTCATCTACCGCCACATCAAGCCCGACTACGATGCGATGGGAACCCAGATGGGGCTATTCACCTTTCTCACCGACAACTTCCCGGGGAAGGACATCCATTTCGTCGGGGACAACCACGTGAGCTTCACCCCCCGCCTCTTCCCAGAGACGGAACGCCTCAACGACGAGTGGCTCTCCAAGGGGGAATTCCTCGCCGTCGTCGTCGATGTCGGCGACAAGGAACGGATCGCCGACCCGCGCTTTGAAAGGGCGGCGGAAATCGTCAAGTTCGACCACCACCCCTTCCGGGGCGAAGACATCGCCGACGTCGCGGTCCTCGACGAGGAGAAGGCCGCGGCCAGCGAGATCGTCGCCTCTTTCTGCCTCGCCTGGCCCGGGAAGTGGATGAGCAAGGAAGCGGCCCGTTACTTCTACATCGGGATCGTCGGGGACACGGGTCGCTTCATGTACTCCTCGACCAACGAGCACACCTTCGCGGTGGCCAAGGAACTACTGAAGGAAGGCTTTGACCTCCCCTCCCTCTACCGTTCGATGTACGTCAAGCAAATCGACGACCTCAAATCGACCGCCTACGTCCTCAACAATTTCAAGATTTCCCCCCACGGTGTGGCCTACTACACCCTCGACGCCAAGACGCAAGAGGAACTCAAGATCACCCCGGAGCGGGGCAAGGAGAACGTCAACGTCTTCTCCAACATCGACGGCATCGGCATCTGGTGCTCGATCACCGAGGACCCCAACCCGAAGGACTACTGCTGGCGCATCTCCATCCGGAGCAAGATGCTCGACATCTCCCCCATCGCCTTCAAGTGGGGCTGCGGGGGCCATGCCCAGGCCTCGGGGGCGAAGATCAAGGACCTCACCGAGCTCGAGGCCTTCATCGCCGACCTCGATGCCCTCCTCAGGGAGCATCCGGAGGCCAAATGACGGGGGGAACCCCGTTTTTCGCTCCCGGGCGGCTTCTTTCCTTTGCCTTCCCCATTAGGCAATGGTAAAAAGGGGCCATGGGCAAAAAGGCTTTGGGCTTCCTCCTTCTCCTTCTACCGGCTTCCCTACTTTCCTCGTGCGGCTTCCTGATTTGGGAAGCCGAGACGTCGACGGATGTCTCTTTCCCGGAGACATCGCCCGAAATTCCCTCCTCGTCTATCACTGACCCCGACTCCTTCCGGGTCGAATACACCGACCATTACGGGGAACCCGGTTACGTCCTGTATCCCCTAATAATGGGGTATTACGAAGGGGAACTCGTCGTCCCCGAGACCTATGAGGGCGAGGAAGGAATCCTGCCCGTCTTCGAAATCGGCCAAAGTGCCTTCGCCGGAACCGGGGTCACTTCCATCGTTTTCTCGGAAAACCTCCGTTGCATCGAGACCAACGCCTTCTACGATTGCGACCGCCTCGAGGAACTCACCCTCCACGATATCTCCATCGGCTACGCGGCTTTCGCCGAATGCGATTCCCTCCGTAGCGTTTTCTACGAAGGCGGCTGCCTCGATACGAACGACTTCCAAGACGGCGGCGACCTCGTCATCTATACCTCCCTCGGCTATGGGGGATCGATCGACCTGGGGGGCGCGAAGGTCGCGGCCGGGGTCATCGATCACGGGGAGCAAGGCGGCTTCCGTTACGGGGTCAGGGAATTCCCGGACGGGGGCCATGGGGCCCTCATCGCCTCCTACGACGGAACGGAAGGCGATGTCATCGTTCCCGAGACGATCGTTCACGAAGAGAAGAGCCTCGAGGTCTACGGCATCGGCCCCCTCGCCTTTGCCGGGAAAAGGCTGACTTCCCTTGAACTACCGGAAACGCTCCGCTTCATCGTCAGCTCTGCCTTCATGGAATGTGAGCTCCCCTCCCGCATCGAGATCCCCCCGAAGGTATTTGCCGTCGGGCGTGCCTCCTTCATCCGGACTTCGGGCCTCGAGGAAATCGTCCTCCCCGCTTCCCTCGCCGTCCTCGGGAGCTACGCCTTCGAGGATTCGGTGGATCTGAGGAAAGTCACCCTGGCCGGGGACGAGGACATCCCCGTCCCCGAATGGGAGGAAACCGACCGCGTCTACGGGCATGCCCTCTATGTCGATTCCGACGAGCACTTGCCGGGCGGGGCCTTCTCGGGATGCCTTTCCCTCGAGGAAATCGAATGGCCGAACAACCTCTCCTACATCCGCGGGGGTTGCTTCGAAGGCTGCTCTTCCCTTCACACGATTTCCCTCCCGGATTTCGAGGACGGCCTCATCGTCGACCCGAAGGCTTTCGAGGGATGTCTTTCCCTCACCTCCATTTCACTACCCCCCGGGGTGGATCTCTCCGAGGACTCCTTTGCCGGCTGCCCGAACCTCGTCGACGTCACCTTCCGGGGTCCGGTCGCGGAAAAAACCGTCGGCGGGACCGACTTCCCCATCTCGGCCTTCCGGGGAACGGGGGTCGCCGAACTGGAGGTCGAGGGGTATCCGGATTTCGATGCCTTCCTCCCGAGCCTCAAGTATGTCCACGCCAAGCTCGACGATGAACGCGGGTATCATGGATCCCCGCTCGATCAAGACGTCCGCTCGGCATATCTATCGAACGGTACCCTCCTCGTGACCGATGCCCACCCCGAGCTCGTCGACGAACCCAACGTCTACACCGTCTTCTTGATTGAGGAGGTATGGGAGAGATCCCTCATGGTCGATTCCTCCCGATACCTCATCGGGATCGACGTCGAGGGTAACGCCGTCGCCTGGCTGGTCCATCCCCCGGAAGAGGCGGCCTTCCTCGAGATCCCGGACTATGTCCACCACGAAATCGAAGGGGAAAGCCAAGCGTTCCCCGTCGTCGGGGTGGCCGCGAATGCCTTCGCCGGCTGCCCCTCCCTCCGCGGGGCCATCTTCCCTTCGACCCTCCGTTACCTCCCGGCGGTCACCGGACCGGAAAACGGGGAAGCGAGCCCGACGATGTATTTCCGCGACACGGAGCCTTTCGATAGCGTCCTCCCGAGCCACCCCGACATCGAACGTCATCTCGGGGAAGGCTTCGACGTCCACTCGGGAACCGGTTTGGGCCTTCGCCTCGCGGATTATCTCATCGAGGACGGGATCGTCTTCGGGATCTACGAGGACGAATCGACGGGATCGAAATCGGCCGGGGCCCTCGGACTAGCCGGCGAAGTGCCGGAAACTCTCGTCATTCCAGCCCGGGTGGGGGCTTCCATTCCCGTCCGGGGTTTCCCCCAATACGCCTTCTCCCACGACCTCACGGGGCTACGGGGAATCGTCTACGAGACCCAAAGCCCCCAAGGGGACGTTGACCCCTACGTCCTCGGGGGGGATTCCTTATTTTCGGCACCCGATCTCGAGAGCTTCGAATATGAAGGGCCGGACACTCCCCTCTACCTGGAAACCAGCGGGCTTTTTGCCTCCTCCACGAGGCTCCTTCGCTTCTATGTCCCGCGTGGATCGAGGATTTCCGTCTCCTCGGGCGATGCGCCCTTCGCCGGGCTCGAGAGGCTTTCCATCTATTTGGGGGACAGCCTCGAGGAACAACGGTTCGAAATGGACGACGACCGCATCCTCTTCCTGGACTCCGGGGTCGACCTCCACTTCGACTGCCCGCGGGCGGAATACCTCTCCCTTTAGTCAGCTTTCGCTTTGATTTCCCTTTACCATTTGCGAAAATGGCCCTAATGGTGGAGGAACGCCAAATGAAAAGAAACACAATCGCCATCCCCTTGGCCCTTTTGGCCTTGGCCTTGAGCGGCTGCGCGCCCGAAGGGGCCGCCCCCTCTTCCTCGCTGGTCGACGGAAGCGGAAGCCTAGCGACGTCGTTAGCCTCAAGCGGGGCCGGCGGTAGCCAATCGACATCATCGTCCGCAGAAGGGCCCGATGTCTCTTCCTCATCGAGCCAAGGCGGGGACCTGCCCCTCACCGGGGTCGACCTCGATAAGGCCATGGAGGAGCTCAAGAAGCCCCACCGCATCCAGCTGGATGCCACCGGGGAAAGCCGCTTCACGATGGAGATGGCTCCCGGGGTCAGCACGGAAATCCTCTACCGGATGGGGATGGAAATCGACGGGGAATACGGTATCGGGGCCTACCGCGGTTCGTTTACGAGTCAGACGGCCACGAAGGCCATCATCGAGGGCGAGGAAGTCGAGGTCCCGAACGGAAGCATGTCCAACTTCATTGGCTCGACCGTCTTCGAGGATGAGGCGGGACTGGCCTACATCGAGGACTACGAGCTCACCGGGGAGATCAAGAAGGACCGCATCGGCTTCAACTTCGATTCGACCTACGCCTCCCCCTTGTCCCTACTCACCTCCCGCGACTTCGTGAAGGAAGGCGATGCCTACTATCTCGACCACGAAGCCGCTTCCCTCGTCCTTTCCGTTTTCATGAACCAGCCGATCGGCCCGAACGGTTCTTCTTCTTCCTTCCAGGGCGACCAAGGGAGGGCCGAGGCCCATTTCGAGAGTGACCGGCTGACCGCCCTCTCGTTCACGATGGATGTCGACCTGGGCGGGATGATGGGCGCCCCGAACATGGATCCGCTTCAACTCGATTTCGACGTGACAGTCGATTCCTACGAAGACATCGCGATCCCCCACCTCAATCCCCGGAACGGGCCCTTGAACGCCGATCAGGAACGGCTCATGACGGCCTTTGAGACGCTCGACGAACCCTACGAGATGGAGCTTAGGTCCCGCTCAGCGAGTTCGACCCCCGAAACCGTCAACGGGCGCTACTATCAGGGCGAGACCATCGCCTACATGGAGCCGACGGACAACACATCCTACGGCAGCCACTACCTCGTTGCCCCGAAAAGCGACGACCCCGACGGGAAGTACTACCTCTGGGATCAGCGCGACGGCGTTTTCGAGGAGACCTACCACGAGTTCCCGGACCGGATGGCGGCGATGAGCTCCTACCTGCGCGTCTACGCCGGCCTCTTCGATTACGTCGACGGGATCTACAGCTTCGAGTGCCCGGACCGCTCGACCCGCACCTCGGTGGCCGCGGTCTGGGAAGCAATCATGCCAACCCTGATCGACTACCTTCCCGGCTTTTCCATCCATTACTGGCCGAACGTGATGGAAATCACCCTCGATGGGGAGGGGAAGCTCGAGAGCATCAAGATCGACTCCAGCGTCGGGAATTCCTACACCGCGACTTTCCATCCCTTCACCGGCTTCCCGATCGACATCGACGATGCCCCCTTCGACGGGGATCCGGTCCTCGTATCGGCCCTCGAGGCCATCGAAAGCCTCCGGGGGATGAAGAAGTACACCTTCTCCGGGGCTTTCACCGAATATGCCGGATCCGATGTCCCCGCCATCACGGTCTATCAGGGCGAGAAGAGCTTCCTTTACCTCGCCGGCGACCTCGAATACGGCTATTCCGACCTCGTCTGGTTCGTCGAGAGGGAGGGGAGCGAGAGTCTCGTCGGCCACCGTTACGAGGACTTCCACTGGGAGTGGGCAATGACCGATTACGTGCCATATGAGGGCTTCCTCCCCGCGGCCCTCACCGAATACGACTACGATTCGGTCAGTTACTCGTTCGACTTCGAAGACCCGGATGCCTGGCTGATCTACATACCCGAGGAGGCCTCCTATTTCTTCCCCGACCAGATAATCCGGACCAACATGGGGATCGATACCTCCGATGTCGCTTATTCCTCCGACGAGGTCAGGGTCGAGGTGGGCGCGGGGCTCATCACGTCCATCGTCTACTACGTAAACGGCGAGGAATACGCCCGGGTCGACATCGAGGCAATCGACGCCCTCCCCTTCGGCCTCGACGAATCGACTCCCCTTTCCCAAGAGGGAGAACTCGAGGAAAGCACGCTCATCAAGGAAGCGATTTCGGGCATCTTCTCGCCCTTCACGGCCGATTACGTTTATCTCGACGTGGACGGCACCGAGCACACCGGAACCCTTCATTTCGCCGGTTACTCGGTCTATGCCGAGCCCGAGGAGGCGGGGCTGAGCGACTGTTGGATCGTCCCGGCCGAGGCCACCGACGGGGAAACCGGGGAAAGCATTCCCGTCGACGCGGCCGTCATGGTCGACGAGGACCATCAGCCGGATTTCGCCGGGGCCGCCATCATCGATTACCAGAACCCGTCGAACATGATCTTCGATGAAAGCATTTTCGAAAACACCTACTTCTACCTCCCGAGCCCCCTCCTCTTCTATGTCGATGGGGGTGCCTTCCCCCTCTATCCGTGGTACGCGGTCGCCTTGGCCCATGGACGGGAGGATCTATCCATCCTTGCCACCTGCCAAATCGACCTCGATCCGCTCAGCCATGAGGTCGAGGCCGTCTACTACTTCGATCCCGATGGGAATGCGGTCCTCCAGATAAGCGGCATCCGTCCTTACGAAGGCCTTCCCGGGGATGTCGAAAGCACCATCCAGGCCCTATAAGGAGCATTGACCATGAAAAAGAGAATTTCCCTGCTGAGCCTCCTGCCCCTCCTGCTTTCCGCCTGTGCCCCCTCGGGCCTCACCAAGGCCGCCCGGCTACCCGAGGCGGAGGGCGCCACCCCCTCCCTCGACCCCGATTCCCTCCTCACGGGGATTTCGGGCGACCTGAGCGTCACCCTCGATGCCGAGATAACCGTGAACGGTTCTCCAATCGTGATCGAATCGCTTTACCGTTATGACGTCGACATGCCGGCCCTTTCCACCGAGTACGCGATTTCCTACCGCGACGAGGACGGGGAACTGGTTCCCACCGAGACGGGCGAGGCGACCTATTTCCGCGGGGAGGCCGGCATCGCCTACGAGGAAAGGCTCACCGAGGACAACGTCGTGGAGAGCGAAAACGCCGGCTTCCTCTTCAACCTCTACGCCTTGAACCCCTTCGCGCGGATCGGGAAGGAAGACCTCACCCCCAACTCCGACGGCGGTTACGACATCGACCTCGGGATTGCCGATTACGTCGTCTCCCGTCTCGTGATCCACCTCCTCCCCGGGCTGTTCGGGGCCTTCGACACCACCGAATGCTCGATCGGGAATCCCGATGGAAATCCCCTCATCAAGGGCAAAATCCTCATCAGCGACGCCCTGATGGTCGATGAGCCCATCGAAGCGCCCTTCGAGATAGGCCTCGATCCCTCGTCGGTGGAAATCGGGCATCTCGAGCCCCTCCCCGTGCCGGCCGAGAACCTCCCCCTCGAGGAAGCACTTGCTGAATTGGCCGTGAGCGACTTCAAGACGGTCATCGAGACCTTCCCCTATTCCAGCGGGTATTCCTCCTTCTACACCGGCCTCTTCACCGAAAAAGCCGTCATCATGCAAGATAGGGAGGTCGAGGATTTCGAGATCTCGCCCTATGAGACGGCATCCGTCAGCATCCTCGTCGACGATTCCCTCTCCGTGGTGGGACTCGGTTATTACCCGGCCGATGGGCATCCATGGTATCAGGAATCCGGTCACGGCCCGCTCGACGAAGAGAAATACCTGACCGCCCTCCGCCCGATCCTCGGGATTTCCGCGGCCTCCTTCGAAAAGGACGGGGATGCTTATGTCTACAACGGGGACTCCTCCTACCCCGAACTCCTCGCCCGGTTCTATCCCAGTTCCTTCTACTGGAACGACTATCCGGCCATCCCGGCCACCGGGCTCTACGATCCCTTCCGCTTCTCCGTGCTCCTCGACGGGGAGGGCCATATCGGGGAAATCGAGATCGAGCAAGAAGGGAAGGCGATTTACCGCCAGTCCTTCGCTTACGATGTCGGGGACGGCCTTCCCCTCGGCCTCATCCCCGGGGTCGAACCCTCGCCCGAGCATTCGATGGAGGGGCTCGAGAGCATCAAATCCGTCCTCGGGAATCCGGCTAGGAGCGCCCATTACCGGGTTTCATCCCCATTCGTCGAGGACTTGGTGACCGATCTCTATGTCGATTTCGAAGGCGAGAAGATCCTTTCCCTCCTCCCTGGCGGGGGCTCCTACTATGCCTACGATGAGACCGCCTCGTCCTATCGGTCCTACTACCACCATGGCGAAACCGCCGATGGCTCCCTTCTTGTCTATCCGGATATCGAACTCCCTATCGCCGATTTCGCCGATCTTCTTCAAATCTACCCCTATGGCCTCGACGAGGCTTATCTAATCGAGACGGGGAACGGGGAAATCCTCGCCTTGCCCCACAACTCCTGGAGCCTCGGGTCGGACGTCGCATCCTACCTTCCCGAACCCCTTCTGAATGCCTTGGATCCGTTCTACGAATACGATTTGCAACCTGAGGATTCCATGGGGGTCGCCTTCGCCTTCGACGAGGCTGGGAACATCGCCTCGATTGCCTTCCACCGGGCAAGCGGATATCGGATCGAGCCCTATCTCGAAATCGAGATCCTCCCTTACGAGGGCCTCCCATACCCCATCGAAATCATCTAGTCATCATCAGATAGAGCCGGCCCACCGGCTCTTTTTTCACCAGCAAAACAGTTTCTCTTCGCTTGCTTCCGGAAGAAATGTGATCGATGCCGTTTCATCATTGTCATGCCTTTCCCGGAATCGTAAAATCTCGCTAGTTGGAGGGAATCACATGAAAAAACGCCTCTTGGGAACGTCCTTGCTGGCATTGACGCTTTTACTATCGTCCTGTGGACCGGAGGGGGGCTCGAGTGCCGTCTCGACTTCCGAGGGGGAAGGATCCACTTCCTCGATTGACGGATCCAGCACATCGGAAGGCGGGACGGGGTCGACTTCCTCTTCCACGGGTGGCACTTCCTTTTCTTCCTCTTCTTCGCCAGGAACCACGGATTCGGGGTCATCATCGTCCTCTTCCTCGCTCGGGGAGGAACCCGGACCATCGACTTCCGACTCCCAAGGCGGGGATTCGGGATCGGCTTCCGGTCCCTCGGGCGGTTCGGGTTCGGAGACTTCGGCTTCGGATACCTCCGGCGGCCAAGGGGAGGAAGAGCCTGGCGACATCCTCTACGAAGCCGTCGAGGCCCTCAAGCTCCCCCACCGCGTCGACGCCTATGCCCACGGGACTTACTCCATGGACATGGACGACGGACAAGGCAACGTGATGAGCCAGGTGCTCAGCATCGAGATGGTAGCCAACGACCTCTATTCGAATGAGGCCACCGATCTTTCCGTTACCGCGACGATGTCCCAGTATGTTCTCATGAACGGCGAGCCCCTCGACATTCCCGGGGCCAGCATGGAACAAGTCCAGGAGACCGGGGACGCCTACTTCAAGGGCGAGGACGGACTTGCCTACGTCGAGCGGCTCGGCCTCAATGGCAAGGTGACCCTCGAGCCCACCTACGAGAACTTCAACGCGACCTACCTTTCGCCCCTTCGTAGCCTGACCGAACGCGATTTCACGGAGGTCGATGAAAACATCTACCGCCTCGACACCCACGAGGCCGAACGGGTGTTCGGATTCATCCTCTCGGGATCTCCCCACGAGAGCCTTCCCCCACTCACCGAAGAAGCGACGATGAGCATCGAGGACGGGCGGTTCGTCGGCTTCTCGCTTTCCTTTGCGATGGCCGTCGCCCCGGGCATCCCGGACATGGAAATCGCCGTCAACGGCACCATCTCCTCCTATGACGACGTAAACGTCGAGCATCTCGCTCCCCGCGATGAACCAACAAGCGAGTCCGCCGCCCTCTTGGAGGCCCTCTCCCTCCTCGATGGCCCCTACGTCATGGACTTTGACCTCAACAACGCGTCCAAACGCCTTTATAGAGGCGAAAGCTCCTTCTATCTCCAAGCCGACGTCAGTCGCGATGGACTCGGCGAGGAGGATGCCTACTACGCCCCGAACGATCCGCTTGACGGAGAAAACCTCCACAAGTGGCACGCCGAGGAACGGGATGGCGGATTCATGCTCCTCGAGGGCGGGTCGAGTTACGCCCGCTCGGATTTCGACTCCGCCTACACCGCTTTCAATCCCGCCCTCTTCGAGTACGAAAACGGGGTTTACGTCCTCGAGATTCCCTATTTGACCATCGAAGTGCTGAACCTCTTGCTCCCCGGGGAATTGCTAGCCGACAACGGGGCGAACTTCTATTCAGGCTACGAGCGGCTGGAAATCGCCCTCGAAAACGGCAGCCTCTCCTCGATCAAGGCCTTCCAAGGCGGCCAGCCCCAGCTGGAATTCGGTTTCCATCCGTACGAAGGGATGCCCTTCGGCCTTGTCGACGGGGTCTACCAAGGGGAAGAGGAATACCTCGACTTGATCGATGCCATCCGCTCGCTTGGAGCCGGGTACGCCTATGAGGTCAGCGTGGACGGCTCTCCCCTCCTCACCTACTACCAAGGGGCGAGCAGCGCCCTCGTGGTTCCTTCGGAAGGCGGCATCTCCTCCGTCGTCTGGTACCGGGATGACGGAAATGGGGACTTCGACGGATACTCCTACGAGCGCTTCGCCTGGAGGCTATCCGACCCCACTCTCTTCTCTTCCTATTACGATACCTTCTCCGTCTACTACCAAAGCGCATATGAAGGGAATCTCTCCTATGGTGATGTCGCCCAGTGTTTCCACTACCTCGGCGAGGGCCTCTACAGCATCGGCCAATACAACGATTTCAGCGGCATCAGATGGCTCCTCCCCTCCTATCTCAGGCTCAAGCATTTCGACACCCAGTGGTGTGAGGAAGGCTACGTCACCCTAACCGACGGGCTCATCACCGGAATCGAGTTCAACGACGGGGGCTCCGCCTACGAGATTTCCATCTCGCCCTTCGAGGAACTCCCCTTCGGGCTAAGCGAGGCCGACCCCCTCGACGACGGGACCTACGACATCGTCATGGATGCCGTTTATGCGCTTTTCGATGCCGATTGGTCGGCGACCTACGACATCGCCGGGCATACCGGGACGATGTACGGGACCGGGAACCACGGCCTTCTCGTGATCCTCCCCGACGACGCTTCCCAAGGGGCCGCCCTCCAACGGGGAGACGGGGAGCTCTATCTCTATCCGATTGCCAAAAAGGGGGATGGGAGCCATCAAATCGTCTTCGAATCCAAGGTAACCATCTATTCCGAGGGCGAAGGCTATTTCTTCTCCTCCTCGGAAATTGCCAATGCCCTGGGAACCCTCGATTTCTCGGCGGAAAGATTCCTTTCCTCGGTCCCGGCCACCGGTCTATGGGAACTATTCCGGATGGCCTATCCGGGCGAGGAAGCCTTCTTCAAGGAAGGGATCTATGAACTGACCGCCGGAGAGTTGACGGGAATCACCCTCATCGACCCCGAGGACAAGGAAATCGGGACCATCTCTTCCTTCGGGGGGATTGGCGAGATCCCTTCCGGTCTCGAGGAACTCTTCAACTACTAAGGAGGACATAGCGATGAAAAAAGGAAAAACCCTTGCCCTCGCCGGGCTACTTGCCGTCGGACTCGGGGCCTGCGCCCCGAAAGCGGCCTCGGCAGCCGACGAAACGGGCGAAAACCTCACCTAGGCAACATCTGCCACGACGGCCACGACCTCGGAAACCGGCCACGACCTCGATTCAGCCCTCGCGAAGCTTAACGGCAACCTGCTTCTGGAGTTCGAATTCCAGCTCGGCGAAGCCGGAAGGCCTTTAATCAGCGGCTCGATCGTCTATCAAAACGAGGGCGGGAAGGCCTTCCACCTCCACGGCTTTTACGGTGACCCCACGACCGGAGGGGGCTTTACTTACGAACTCACCTATTTCCTCGACGCGGAGAATAACTACGCGGTCACCGAGCACCTCAGCCTCCTGAACACGGTCGAGACCACGTCCAATGGCTACTTCATGGCCGAGTTCGCTTCCCCGCTTTCGAGGATCGGCCGCGGGGACATCACGGAAACCGGGGAAGCCGGCATTACCTCATCGAGGAGGCGACCTCCGATTACGTGGCCAATTCCATTCTCGGTACCATGAGCATGGGCGGCGGGGTTTCACTGAGCGTCGAGACGGCCGTCCTCTACGAAAGCGACGGCAGTTTCACCAGCCTCGAGGCGGAAGGCCTCTACTATCAACCAGGGCCCAAGGGCCCCAGTGGCGAACCGTTCCGCTTCTCCGCGGACATCATCGACGACCTGGACACCTCCCTCCCGTCGAGCACGTCGCCCCCTACCCGACGAAGACCGAGAACGAACCCCTCCGGACGGCCCTATCGGCCCTTGAAAACGCTGACTACGCCTTCGAGATCGTGCGGGGAGGGCAATCGTCGAGCCTCTATTACGAAGGAAGCTCCCTCTTCCACATGCCGAATGCCGGCCTTGAACACACGAACGAGGAAATAGAGGGAACCAACTATATCTACAGGCAGTTCGGCGACTCGGAACACGAGATCTACGAGAATTGGTATGTGAGCGGCAACATCGACGGAGGGAGCAACATGGGCTTCCAAAATCAGGATGAGTTCCACTTCCGCCCGAGCTACGCTCTTTCCGCCGATCTCTTCGAGAAAATCGATGCGACCCATTATCGCATCGACGACTCGGTTTCCCTCGATGAACTCTCCAGTGTTCTCTTGCCCGACGATGAGTTCTTCCACGAAAACCCCCTTTACGGTACTCCCGACGAATTCGAAATCGCCCTCGACGGGCCCGGGATGGTTGCGGAGATGAGCATTTCCTATTCGGGCGGGGAAGAGGCGATTCTCCGCTTCGACTTCGACTCCGCGATGCCGGTCGACCAAGGGATATTCGAGGAAATGTGGGGAGTTTGATTGATCGATTTACTCCCATGGCCACCTTCGGGTGGCTTTTCCTTTCCCTTTGGAAGAGAATTTCAAGGTGAGACAAGAAGCCATCCTCGTAAAGGACGCGAAGGTCCATAACCTCAAGGGGATATCCCTCCGGATTCCCCTCCGGGAGTTCGTCGCCATCGCCGGGGTCTCCGGATCCGGGAAGTCCTCCCTCGCCCTCGGGGTCCTCTTCCACGAGGGTTCGAGGCGTTATCTGGAATCCCTCTCGACCTACACGAGAAGGCGGATCGAGGAAGACACGACCCGGGCGGAGGCCACGGTCGAGCACGTCCCCGCAGCCATTGCCCTCCGTCAGCGGCCATCGGTGCCCGGCATCCGCTCGACCTTCGGTACCCTCACCGAACTCAATAACGTCCTCCGCCTCATGTATTCCAGGCTCGGGAGCCACCTCTGCCCGAACGGCCACCGTGTCCCTCCGTCCCCGACGATGGCCCTCACGGGGGAGCTGACCTGCCCCGAATGCGGGGAAGTCTTCATGGGCCCCGATGCCGAGAGCTTCGCCTTCAATTCCGGCGGGGCCTGTCCCCAGTGCGGGGGAACCGGCCTCGCCCTCCTCGTCGACGAGAAAAGCCTCGTCCCCGATGAAGGCCTGACGATCGAGCAGGGGGCGGTCGCCCCGTGGAACTCCCTCATGTGGTCGCTCATGGTCGACGTCTGCCGGGCGATGGGAGTGAGGACGGACATCCCCTACAGGGATCTGAGCGCAAAAGAGAAAGAAATCGTCCTCCACGGGCCGATGGAGAAGAAGCACATCCTCTACCGCTCGAAGAAGGGCGATGATTTCGCCGAACTCGATTTCACCTATTACTCGGCTCTCAAGACGGTCGAGAACGCCCTGAGCAAGGCCAAGGACGAAAAGGGGATGAAGCGGGTGGCGAAGTTCCTCATCGAGTCCGAATGCCCGGCTTGTCATGGCAGTCGCCTCTCGGAAAAGGCCCGTTCGAGCCTCCTTGCCGGCCTTCCCCTCGAGAGGGCCGCGGCCCTGCCTCTTGCCGATTTGGTTGCCTTTTTGAAGGAAATCCCCGCTAAAGTCCCCCCGTCCATGAAGGAAATGGCCTTGGAGATGCTAAGGCAGTTCATGATGATGGCGACGCCCCTGCTCAATCTCGGGCTCGACTACCTTTCCCTCGAGAGGGCGGGAAATAGCCTCTCGACCGGGGAACGGCAGCGAATCGCCCTTGCCCGGGCCGTCCGAAGCGAGACGACCGGGGTCCTCTATGTCCTCGACGAGCCCTCGATCGGCCTTCACCCAGCCAACGTCGACGGTCTCCTTGCCCTCTTCCGCGAATTGGTCGAACAGGGAAATTCCCTCATCGTCGTCGATCACGACGAGAAGATCCTCGCCTCTTCATCTTACCTCGTCGAACTCGGGCCGGGGGCCGGGAAGGACGGCGGGACGATAATCTCCCAAGGACCGACCGCGGAAGCGACCGCTTCCCCCGCCTCCCTCATCGGCCCCTACCTAAGCGGGAGCAAGAAAGTCCTCATCAGGAAGAGGGCCACCGGGGAGGAAATGTGGGACGGAGGTCGGTTGAGCCTCTCCTCGAAAGCCATTCACACGGTCAAGCCCCTGCACGTGTCTTTTCCCAAAGGGCGCCTGAGCGTCGTCACCGGGGTCTCGGGCTCCGGGAAGACGACGATGGTCCTCGAAAGCCTCATTCCCGGCCTGAAGGCCCAAATCGGCGGCCTGCCCCTCCCTTCCCACGTGACCAACATCGAGTCGGCCGGGATCAAGAAGCTCGCCCTCGTCGACGCGACCCCGATCGGGGCCAACGTCCGTTCGACCCTCGCCACATATAGCGGCATCCTCGACGAGCTCCGGATGGCCTATGCCAAACTCCCCATCGCGAAAGCGCATGGCTACACCGCCTCGAGCTTTTCCTACAATACGGGGAACCTCCGCTGCCCGACTTGCGACGGGACGGGAAGCATCACCATGGACGTCCAGTTCCTTCCCGACGTGGAGCTTCCCTGCCCCGATTGCCATGGTAGGCGTTACCGGAAGGGGATAGACGGGATCCGCTTCCCGGACGGGAACGGATTGCCCCTCCCGGAGATGCTTTCCCTCACCGTCGAGGAGGCGTATTCGAGGTGCGCGCCTTTGCTTCGGGCAAAGGCGCGGCTCAAAACCCTCATCGACCTGGGGCTTGGTTATTTGACCCTCGGCGAGGCCACCCCGTCTTTGTCCGGCGGGGAGGCCCAACGGTTGAAGCTGGCCTTCGAGATGGGAATGAACCAGGACTCTTCCCTCTTCGTCTTTGACGAACCGACGATTGGGCTCCATCCACTCGACGTCGAAAAGCTCCTCGAGGTCTTCGATGCCCTCCTTTCCAAGGGGGCAACCATCATCGTCATCGAACACGACCTCGATTTCATCTCCAATGCCGACTACATCGTCGACATGGGTCCCGGCGGGGGCCATAAGGGCGGGAACGTCGTCTATCAAGGGCCCCTAGATGGAATCCTGGACGTGAAGGAAAGCGTGACCGGCCCTTACCTACGGAAATACCTAAGCGATTGATTTGATGTCGATTTGCCGGTGATTTTGCAAATCGAAGTGTGTTTTGCGGACTTTGCTGGGACTATGAAACCACTTGTCCCTCACCCGAGGCAAGCAACTGGTAGAACCAACGGATGTAGTAATCCAGGGTGTCCTTATCGAGGATTCCCTTGCCCATCGCGACTTTGAAGTATTTGAATCCGAAGTCGACAAATACCTGTTCGGGGATGGCCTCACGGAAGTCCGCATAGCCAAAGAGGCCGTACTTCTCAATATCGGCCTTGGCCTTGACTCTCTCGATGAGACCGTGGGAATCGCAATCGAAGATGTTATAGATGCCCTTGAGGATGGTCGTGAGGTTTAGGAGCCCGTTCCCGAAGCAGTTGAGGTCTTCGCTGGAAATGACGGTATAGGAAGTGGTTGTCTTCTTCACGAGCTCGGCTTTGACCAGCTTGACTTCCACGAGTTTCCCGTCTTCCGATAGCTTCAGGAAGCTCTTTCCGACATAGGATCGGAAATTATCGGGTCGGAAATCCAAATAACATCCATCGTCAACCGAGAAAAGACAGTGGCTATTGATGAAACCGATATATGAGCCGTCGTCGAAATGAAGCTCCATGACCGCATACTCGTCCTCACCGTGATTGACCAAAAGGGCAATCCGGCTGTAGCGGAGCTCGCCAGTCCATTGATCATAGGAAACAACAAGATCGGAGGCCTCAAGGTTCTCGATTTTCTTCGCTCCAGCCTTGGTCAGGACAATCGTGCCGGCTTCAAAACACGGATCATCCTTGTGCACCGCGATAAATCTTTCACTTGTCGCGACGGTGATTTGCTCACCGGTAAGGCTGGACATGGCAGTTACCTTCAATGTAACCGTGAAATACCCATCGGTGTCTTCGCTCGAATTGGCGGGAAGATGCAAAGTTGCTTTTGACGGGTCGTTTTGATCCACTGTCAAAGTGGCAGTCCCGCCATCGGGATTGGAGCCGGCAACCGACCAGTCATATTGGATGTCACGACTATCGGGGCTAGTCGGATTCAGGACGGAGGATAGATTGAAGGTCGCCGCTGCATTCTTCCCGCTTTCAAAACCATTTGGGCTTGAAATGCTCACTGATTTGAGTTCATTGTCCGTGGTCAATTCCCAATAATGATAGCCGTCACCAGGTTTGCTTGAGAAACTTCCAAGGCTTCCACCGTAATCGCGATAATCACCGGCACTATCCCGCAAAGTCAAGGACAACGGTATATAGAACCAGCCTTGCTCGTCATCTAACATCTTCGCCGTAAACTGCTTTCCAGTTCCTTCCTTCGGTTCAAACATGACGGTACTAGTCACGGCATTGGCAACGATTTTGGAGTTTGACTGGTTCGTTTCCACGGTTCCGACAACCAAATCTGCGGTCAATTGGCCGTCAACTATGGCCTCGGCCGGGGTTGTGTTTGGATTAAGGCTCTTTTTCAAGGAAGAAGCGTGTGTCCCGCGACCACCTAAATAATCGGTTCCGTCATAGACTGCCAACCCGCCCGTTTTGAAAGACGCTCCTTTCGCCACATGTAGACGCGCGGAATTAAGGAGCTTGTACTTTACGGTATTGGCATCGTAAAAGGCCGTGCTCTCACTCTCGGGGAGGGGATTGAGCGAAATGTCAAAAACATGCGAGAGCGGGAAATATCCATCGGACGTGGAGACTTCAGCTGGTAGGCCCGCGATTGAAGCTAGAGTCCAAGCACCACTACCGGCAGCATCGATGATGGCCTGTTTGGTATTTATCACGAGGGAACCGAATACGGCGCCTCCGTAAAAATCGAGGTGGTGCTTGATGGCGGTCGGGTCGAAATCCGTCACTAGGTAGGACTGCGGGTCGGCGAGGGTTATTACCGCGGTAGAATCGTCACCGATCAATTTGAGATCATACTCACCGTTGCTATCGGCGGCATAAAGGTTCACCCAAGACGTGACTTCGGCACCGGAATGGATGATCGTCCGATTTTCGACGTTTTCCATGTAGAAATCGTCAATCGGTATGCATCCCCGCTCATCTACCGCATCATAGATGGCCTTAAGGGCGCTTCCACCGCCGAAATCGTACCAATACATCGGTAGATAGCAAATTTCCGTCTTCATTGGGCCGGAGGATGACTTCCGAGGTGCCTTCGCTTACTTCGGAAAGGAGCCCATAGGCCCAAATCTCCCCATGGCTCATGAGCTTTGAACCTTCTCCTAGAATAAATTCGCTGAAACTTCCCGCCGTACAACCGCTGGGCGTTCCACCGCCGGCCGCCCCGACAACCCCACCGATTTCGATTTTCCCTTCGTTAACGAGGGTCAATCCGTCGTCGAGGATGACCGAGGACTTGCAGTAGGCGTCCTTGTTCGCGAAAGCATGGGTAGAAATGACACCATCCGGTGTCTTCGAGTTGGCTTTCCCGGCTTCATAGGGGATGTTCAGGGTGACGCCTTGGGGAATCGTCAAGGTGTCTCCCGCCATCCCAATTGGCATCCTGATCGTGTAATCACGGCTCGAGCGGCGGTTGGCACCGGTGTTGCCTGGAATCACCTCGATGACGTCACCGCTCCTGCTGTCAGCGATGGCCTTGCCGATGTTGGTGTATTTCTTGCTCCCGATGGTTGCGACCGTCTTGTAGGCGGCATCAGCCGTCAAGACCTTGGTAACGAAGCCATCGTCCTTGATGACGACGAAAGTGGCAGATCCCGCGCAGACGGAAAGAAGAACCCCGAGGGAGAGGACGTGGATTGGCAGAGACAGACTGTGCTTTCTCATTGATGGAGAGCCCCGGCAGTCAAGGTAAACTTGGGAAGCGGATTGTAGAAGGCCGATAGATCGCCACTGAAACGATAAGTGACCTTGACCTCGGTCTTCTCGCCATTTGAAAGGGGCACGGCAATCCCGCTCGTCGAAAGACTACCATCGGTGGCCGAATAAACGCTTCCGGTGCCTACCACAGTCTGACTCCCCACGGTCAACTCCGATTCCGCTAGGTAAGACGGCGAAAACAAGCCCTTTTGGTTCTCCGAAGCGAAAATCAGTTCAAGGTTGATTGCCCCGGACTCCGAGAGATAGCCGCCGGTAGAGGCCAAATCGTTTTCGATAGCAATAGCATAGACGACCGTCGCCTCGCTCAGAACCTCATCCTCGTTGGCGAGGCCGTCGCTACCGATGGCAAAACCACTGACGTTGGACACCGATAGAAGCGGTATTTCGACCACATCGGCTACGTCAACCGGGAGGCTACCGTCAGCGGGATAGGCATTTCCCGAGGCAGTCATGAGCCACGAGGCAAAGCCAACACTAAGGCTAGAGGCCAAGGCGATGGCTAGTAAAACACCCCCCGACAATCCGGGAGCTGGTTGCCAAGAAGGAGGAGCGCTTTCTCATCGCGGGGATTACAGCAAATTGTAATGGGCTTAGTCGGAAAGATGAGTTCAAATCCCAGGCGTCAAAACCAAAAACAGAATTTTCAATAGAAGAGATATTCGCGATAGTGCTCGAGGATGCCAATCAAATCGTCATAACTCATGAGGCCTTTGCCAATGGATACTTTGGTATAGGCGAATGGGAAATGGAGGAAGGCATCCGGCACCATGTAGTCGCTGAGGTCTTCATAGGTGAAGAGGCCATATTCCTCGATGTCGCGTGCTTTGGCTTCCTCGTCGTATTTCATGTTCTCATCGAGTTCGAACATGTTGAAGAAACCGGTAATGTTTCCGGGCATCCCAAGGAAGCCGTTGGTGAAGAAGTTCAGATGCCAGTCGCTGACAGGCGAGCCGACGACGCAAAGCCGGTTCTCGAGTTTGGCGTCGACCAAGGTGGCTACCTTTCCGCCTTCTTTGTAGAAACGGTGTCCGATGAGGCTTTGATAGGAACTTTCATCGACATAGACGTATTCATTGGCATCGACATCGAAGAGAGCGTGCTGATAGGAAATGCCCAGGGTGCTCCCGTCATCGAAGGTAAGTTCGATCACATCATAATAGCCGAGCGGATCCATGTCGTTGAAGACGGCCGGTGCGCTATCTATCTTTCCGGTTTCGTGGTTAAAGACTAGGAGCTCGTCGCCAGGTTGTATGTCTTCGACTGGTATTTCGGAACCATCGCTCAAAGTGATGAGGGTGCCAGCGACAATACATGTATCAGGTTTATCAATCAATCCAACTTTGAATTCCTTCGTCACTTTCACGCTCTTGCCCGCATAATCGACGAGCGTGCAGGTGACGGTATAGACGTCGCTAAACATACCGGACTGGGCCCCGAAAGTACAATCAGCCGATGTGTCGTAGTAGGCACTGGTTGTCCCCGTCGATTCCCAACGACCCGAACCGTTTACGGTCCATGTAATCGTGTTGATCCAAGCCCCAGCGTTGTAATGGACAGTGAAATTCGCTGTCCCCCCGCTGCTACTGGTGATTCGATCCGAAGGATCGGAAGAGATGGAACATTGCGACTCGTCGAGTCCAACGAAGCCGCTTCCAATATCATCAATGCTTTGATAAACATGAACCACGAAGGTGTCCGTGAAATCCCCGGCTTTCGCCATAATCGTCGCTTGGCCGACCGCAACACCAGTAACCGTGACGTTTATGGTATCGGAGCTCGGGGTGATTCTGGCAATTTTCGCATCAGAGGTCGACCAACTCAGCCGTTTAATGTAGGCCTTGTCGGCATTCGCTATCGAACCTGTGAGTTGGATGGTCTTGCCAACGAATAGCGGATAGATCTGCTCGTCGGGGTTGTCGCTCGGGATGGGGTGCGAGAGCGACCCTACATCGAAACCGGCAATCGGGAAATCAGACTCCTCAATCGAGAGATTAGAGGAAATGACATAGGCATTCGTGGCCTTTTCGATTGTCCTTATCGAATCGAATTCGTATACCGAGGACCAACTCGATCCGTTCTCGTAGACAAGATAGATGTCCCCGAGCAGGCGATATTGGTAACGTGTTCCGGGACTCATGAGATAAGTTCGCTGGACACCATCGCTACTCGCATATTCCCCAGACGGAAGGCCGGATGCCGCCCGAACCTGGCTTGGGATGAATCCGCGGATTGGATCCAAACGGGAAGCGGCCGAAACCGGGTCGAAGACATTCAAGACATAGGAAGGGCAATAATCCGGAAGGTTCGAGAACGTCTGAACACCGATGAAGAGGGGAACCAATTCATCGAGGTCACTCGCATCAATCACGTTCAGTTCCTCTTTGAGTTGGGTATAAGCTTGCACGGCATACGGAACCAAACCACTAGCGGAAGAGTCCATCGAAAGGAATTCATAGGATGTGAAGGCAGTACGGTCGCTTCCTTCCGGAACCACGTAGGAACCACCGTTTTCAAGGATGAGGTTCCCGGCCAGATATTGGGCGTTCACCGCCCCGGCAACCCGGAATTCCCCGCCGTTCTTGTTGGACGGATAAGCGGTTCCACCGGCTTGGGTAACCATGGTCGATGGTTTGGCACGGTCGGCAAAGGCCGTGTAAACCACCAGGCGATTGACGTTGAGGGTGGCGCCGCTCCCGACTTCGAGTTTGGCACCGGTCATGACTTTCACGTTCTGGTTGTTGCAATCGTAGACCGCCCCGTTTCCATTTAGGCCGATGTCAAATCGATATGAGAGTGGGAACAAGCAAAGATTCGTATTCAAGGTAACGTCTTGTCCCATGGCCGAAAGCGACATCACGATGCTCCGGAGGTCGAAACCGCCGTAAAAATCAGCATCGCAGACCTGAGTCGACGGATTGTATTTTGCCCTAAGGTAGGCACCGTCTTTGAAATCTAGGAAGTACTGCTCGCCGTTTCCGATAAGATTCAAGTCGATTCTTTGTGGAAGGGGAACCTGCAAGACATCATAGATGTTTGCCATCCCAATCAGGGAACCACCGTCCCTCAACGTTAGGCTCGCTGAGATGTTCCTAAGCTCGAATTGATTGAATGGGGAGCACAGATAGGTTTCGTTCATGCCACTCCGATAAACGGCATAGGAGGATGGGATGGCCCGATAATCTCGGAGGATGAACGGTTCGAAAACGCGGCCACTCGAAACTTCCAGCGAACCGGAGCCGCCTTCTTCGCTGATGTAGCCATAGCAGTATAGATCGGCCGAAGAGACATCCTGGACGATTTTCGAGGCTCCGTTTTCCGCGTCGCTTTCCAAGATTATCTCGGCATAGCTATGGGAAGTCTGACCGTTGTAGGCCGAACCGCCGTAACCGCCGGAAAGAATGCCCGAAACGACGATCGTTCCCTGATTGTGGATTTGGATCCCTGGCTTCACCCGGAGGACGGTACGCTGGAAAAGGCCGGCGTAATCGGTAGCCGCATTGGTCAGGAAGTTGTAATTGCTGGTACCGACTTTGACGGTCGACGGATTGTCCGTGTGGTTGTAAGGCGGGGTCTTCATCTGCTCGATGTAGGATGATTCGATGTTGGAAAGGGAAATCCCTTCCATCGAGCTGGAGTCATAAGGAAGAACCAGATAAGTATCCGAATAAACGGTTATATTTTCCTCGAGGGTATATTCGACTCGTTCAGGGGCCAGCTGGGCGATCAAGTCGTTCTTGTTCGAGTAAGTCCCGCCATTCGGATAGACGCAAGCATCGCTCGGGGGAATGGCCACGACGATGCCGCCCCCATCGGCGTGTGCATCGTCCAACGCGCTTTTGAAAGAGACATAACGGTTGTCGGGATCATTGAGATAACAAACCGCCTGGGCGTTCGGGTCGATGACCGGTTTGGTTTCGGTCTTTGCCGAAACGAAGACATATGCACCGTAAGCTAAAGACGAGAGGAGGGTTATCCCGCCGGCCAGGCCGAACATCATCGGGAGTAGACGCGATTTCCTTCTCATCCGAGCACCTCGACGGAAAGGTTCATTTTCAATGATTCCACCGCAGCCGCCGCGGTAAATACCGCGTCGATCGAATCAGCCGGAACATTGAAGGCGAACGACATGGAAAGGGGAATGGTTCCTTCGTCACCGGCAAGGGGGAGGGAAGCTTCAAAACTCGCCCCGATATCATTGAAGACGGGATTCGCGGTGAGAGCCCGATTAGAATAACCGACCGAGAGACCGCCGAGGATTCCTTCCTTCACGAAGATGGGAGAGGAGCCGCCTTCGGTCAAATCGACGCCAATCCGGAGGGAACCGTCCTCCAATAGCCCGCTTGAATAGGCCTTTGAGGCATCCAAAAGAAGATGGAAAACGTGGCTTGCAGTGTCATGGAGTTTTCCGTCGATGACGAACCCGTCGCGGCAGAAGGTGAAGGGCTCCACCCACCCGCCATCATGGGAAGAATCGACTGAGATTATTTCCAAAACAGGGGCGAACTCGGCCGAAACCGTGCCATAGACAGGGGGGTTGTCGTTCAAAGCAAAGGATGAAAACCCGAGACTGAAAAGGCTGATGGATGAAAGGGTCAGCAAGAGGGCGCTAACCATCCCTAGATCACGACGGAACCCACGTCTGTTCATCCTCATAGGCGAAGTATAGACGTTTGTTAAGACTTCTTAAACCCCAAAGGGGTTAAGAAAAGTCAAGAATGTGGATCTAGCAGAGCGGATCGCCATCCATTCGGCTGATCAAAACGACGATAGATCCTTGGGCCCCTTAAACGTGATATCCAATAAACGAGGCCTGTTTTGCAAGTGCTTTCGGTATATTTCAATGCAAAAAGCCGGCCTTTCCGACCGGCTTCGAAGACAGGGACCGGCTTAGTTTGCGGCCTTGAGAAGGCTCGAGGCGATGATCCTCCCGCCTTGCTTGACGAGGGCAACCTTGGTATCGACGTAGGGGGCAATGGCCTTGGCTTGGTTGCCCGGCACGGCGAGAAGAGGCTGGATCGAAAGCTCGCGGAAGTAACGCATCATGCTCTCGACGTGGGATTGGTCCATCTTCTCGAAGGCCTCGTCGAACATGACAAGGCATCCAGGCGAGGCTTCCCCGCGGTCTTCGCGGAGCAGTTGGTCGAAACTGGCCGCGATGATGACGTAGAAGGGGGTCTGGGTCTCGCCGCCGGACTTCGACTTGGAGATTTCCGAGAAGCGGTAGGTCCTACCCTCCCGGTCGGTGATCTTGATGTCGTAGTCCATGAAGTTCCGGTAGTCGGTGAAGCTCCGGATGAGCTTCTCGTCCGCGTCTTCGCGGGTGAAGCGGTCATATAGACTCGCGATGAGGGCCTCGTTCTTCTTCGAGAGGTTCTCGGTGAAGAGGGAGGGCTTCTCGAAGTCCTCCTTGGAGGCGAAGATGTCGTAATAGGGCCGGAAATCGGGATCCTTGGCCGGGGCGATGAGGAACTCGTAGACGTCCCCTTCGCTACCGAAGGGACGTCCGGCGAGGATGGCGTTGAGCTTCTTGATGTGCTTCTTCTCCTCCTCGATCGAACTCCTGATCTTGGCGATGTAGTCGTTTTGGAAGCTCTCGGCCGCCTTGTCGGAAGCCCGTTCGAGCTTGTCGATGTGGCTCACGAGATCGTGGTTGGCCACCTTGTCGTACTCCTCGAGGAAATGCGGGAGGGCGTCGATCTCGTTGGTCTCGTCGAAGGAGAAACGGCGGATGTAGCTCCCCATGAGGGAACGCAGTTCCCGTTCGGACTTGACGAGCTCATTGAGGAGCCGGGTGCTTTCGGCGCTGGCTTCTTTGCTCGCGAGTTCCTTGTCCTTCTTGAAGTCCTCGAAGGCGAGGGTGAGCCCTTCCTTCTTGAGCATCGCGATGAGTTCCTCTTCCTTCCCCTTCACGGCCCCTTCGAGCGAGTGCAGCCGCGTCTCGTCGGAACCGAGGCGGCTGGCGTTTTCCTTGATTTCCTCGTCGATTTCGGCCACCTCGCCTTCCAGTTCGGAGAGGAGTTTCCTTAGTTCGGCGAGCCGACGGCCCTTGTAGGTGAGGTCGCTGGATTCGTCTTGGAGGGATTCCTTCCGACCCCGGAGGAGGGCAACCTCCCCCCGGGCTTCCTCGAGGAGGGCCCAACGGTTCGGCTCCTGTAAGAGACCCATGAGGTTCGAATGCTCGAGCCGCTCGATGAGGGCATAGGTGTCCTTGGCCTCGCTTTCCCCGAGTTCGATGTCATGGGTGAGCTCGTCGAGCTCCCTCTCCTTTTCCTCGAGTTGGAGGTGCCGTGAGGCGGCCCCGATGTAGGGGACCGAACCGTAACTCGACGAAGAACGGGCGGCCCGTTCGTAGTAGGCGACGCCAGAGGGGGAGAGGGCCTCTTCCTTCCCTTGGAGGGCAATTGCGTCGTCCACCGCTTCCATCCGCCCAAGGAGGAGGTTGAGGTAACGCTCGGCGTCGTAGGTCAGGGCCGTGAGTTTCTTGGCCAAGGAGTTTTCCTTCACCTCGACTTCCGCGGGGAGGCGTTCGAGGTCGACGAGGCCGATTCCCGAAGGATGCTTTTCCTTCTCCTCGTCGAGGACGCTCAGGGCAATCGGATAGTACTTCGGGTCGACGAAGAGGTCGAAGCGGCGGTCTCCGAGGAGGGATTCGATGGCACTGCGCCACTCCTCCTCGCCTTCCCTCAGATCGATCAGTTCGAGGAAGGGACGGATGTCGATGTCTTCCCCGGTCTCGGCCTTGACCCTCTCGATGATCTTCTTCCGGAGGGCGACGAAAGCCTCGGGATAGACGGAGCGCCCGGCGGCGAGCTCCTCGATCTCGAGCTGGAGGCGGCGGGCCTCCTTCTTCTCCTCGAGGAGGGAGCTTTCGACGGCGCTATAGGAGGAGCGGATCTCGTCCCGCTTCTTCCTGAAGAGGTTCTGGTAACTGTGGAGCCGTGACTGGAGCCCTTGGTAATCGTGCTTCTCGAGGAAGGGGAGCAGTTCGACGGAAATCGAGAGGGCGTGGGCCAAGGAGGCCTCGCGGGCCAGCTTCGACTCGAAGGCCCGGGCTTGGTTTTCGGCCTCCTTTTCCTTCTTCTCGGCAGTCAGGATGGCATCGTCGATGTTCTTGTAAGCGGAGAAGGAAGAATCGCTTTCGAGGGCGTAGAGGTCGCGGTTGCATTCCTCTTTCCTCCGGAGGAGGGAGGAGCGCTTGTTCTCGAGTTCCTTTCCGGCGCTGATGAGGGCTTCCTTCTCCTCGAGGAGGCGTTCCCGCTCGTCTTCGAGCGAGGTGGAGGCAAGGCTCGTCGCAAGGGCCGCGTAGAGAGAGGCCTCTTTCTTTTTCTTGGTGTATTCGTTCCCCTTCTCGGAAATGGCACGGAGGGCCTCTTTCTTCTCTTCTTCCTCCTTCACCGAGTGGGAGAGCTCGTTGAGGCTGTGGATGACCGTCCGCATGGCCGTGAGATCGACGTCGCGTTCGGGCATGAGGAAGCGGTAGACGAACTCGTGGACGTCGTCGATCGGCTTGAAGGAGATGGCCTTCGGGAGGAGGTCGAGGTATTTCTTCCCGTCGATCTCGAGGACCTCGTCATATAGGGAGGCCCGGATCTTCTTCTGGGTGTCGCCGAGGAGGTGGAAAGTCCCCATCGGGGCCTCGGCTTCCATGAGGCGGAAATTGAGGACGTGCCCCTCCTTGTCCTTGAAAAGGGAATCATCGAGGGCGTGGTTGGGGACGTAATAGAAGGTCTTGAGGACGTCGCGCTGGCCTTCCTGGAGTTCGAGGGCCACCCCGACGAGGAAGTTCTCGGCCTTCTTCTCGTCGAGGAACTGGAGGGCGATGTGGCTGACCACGGCCTTCCCCTCCCGGAGGTAGGGGTGGCCGCTTTCGCCGGTCCGCCCCCGCATGTAGGTCTCGAGGGTCCGGTCGGTCTTCTCGTTGGCGGCCGAGTTGAAATGGTTCGCGTCCCCACCGCTCAAAAGGTAGTAGATGGCGTCGAGGAGGGAGGACTTGCCGCTCCCGTTGTCGCCGGCGACGAGGACGCTTCCGTCGACGGGGATGGTTTCATCGTAGAAACCGTGCCAATTGATGAGGCGGATGTCAGTCAGTTTCTTCATTTTCTTCTCCCTCTTCTACAGTTTTGCCGATGGCCGCGAGCCTTTCCTCGATGGCATCGAGGTCCTCTTGGGGTACCAGGAGGGCGATGCTCGGGTAGATCTCAATGGTCGATTCCTCGCTTACCTCGGCGGGGCAATCGACGATCTTGTGTTTCTTGAGGAGGCGGAGGGCGGCCCGGTAATGGGAGATCCGCTCCTTGCCCCCGAGAGGGGCGGCTTCCTTCATGGCGGCAATCACTTCCCCCATCGGGAGGAGGAGGCGGTCGCTACTTGCGGCCTCGCGGCTCTTCTTGATGAAGAGCTTGCGGAGGACGAGGACGAGGGCCGTGTCGAACTTGCCGAGGCGGAGGCGGTCACGGCCTTCCATATTGACGAGATAGGCCACTTCCTTGGCCCGGTCGATCTCGAAGCCGAGGTCGATGAGGGCGAAGAAGGATTCGAAGAGGGCACTGTTGGTTAGGAGGGCGAAGTAGTCGCCGGCGTCGTCTCCCTTCTTCCTGACGACGTAGGTATCGCGGAGGAGTTTCATGACGAGGCGGGCGAAATCGCCGCGCTTTCCCTCGGTCAGGTTCCGGTACTCGAGGTCGAAACGGTCTAGTTCAGTCAAACGGTCGCTCATGGGCGGGCCTCCTTTTTGCGCAACGCGAAGTTCCTTACCCGGTAAGGACCGTTGTTCGATCCGCCGGAACGGTATTCAATCGAATAAGACGTCTCCTTGTAGGTGGAGTACATCTGGAGCAACAGGTAACGGTAGACGTCATCGTCGTCGGTCAGGGGGATTTCCGTCGAGAGGAGCTCATCCCTACTACCAAGCAAGCCGAGGACGTATTCGTCGATTTCCTTCATCGAGAAGGCATCGTCGGTGAATAGGAGGGCCGCGGCGGCCGCGGCACCCGTGCGGTCAACCGGGGGGATGTCAGCGTCGAGGCGGACTTCCTTCTCCCGGTCGATCGGCTCGCTATAAAGGGAGTTCTCGTCGAGGAGGCCGATTTTCTCGATGGGGATGACGTCCCCGTAATCGGCCTTCGGATCGGAGGCGGCGAGGATCTTGAGGAGGGCGTCGATCCGCCCGGAGACGTCGCGCGAGGTATTGAGGATGAAGCGGAGGCGCTTGACGGAGGAGGAGTAGAAACGGGCGTTCTTCTCGTCGATGGCCGCGACGAGGTCATTGACCGAGAGGTAACGCCGGATGCAGTGCTCGAGGTCCTTCCGTAGACCCTTCTTCACCTCGAGGAGGCGTTCTGAGGAGGCGTCCTCGCCGCGCATGTAGGCCAAGGTCAACTCGTCGAGCTTCTCGCCGCGCAGGAGTTCGAGCTCGTCGATGATGGCCAGGGTGAACTTGCTCGGGTTGTCCTTGCCCTTGAGGTCGTTGAAGACCGAGACGATGCCCTGCTCCTCGTATTCGTCGAGGAGGAGGCGGAGGATGTCCTCCGGCGAGAGGTTCTCGTCCATGAGGAGGCGGTCGATGAAACGCTTGATGGCCGAGATGACCCCTTGGAGGGACTGGAAGAGCTCGTCGGTGAGGCGGACGACCTGGGAGAAGGCATCGCGGGCCTTTTCCATGTCGAAGGGGACGAGCAGGCGGTAGACGGCATAGAAATAGCCGCTATAGCCGACCTTCTCCTCTTCCCCGCCGGCAATGGAGATGAGGAGGCGGAGGAGACGCCCGGCGTTGTCGTTGAGGGAGTAGCTAATCTTGAGTTCCCGGTCGTTGCTGGCATCGGCCTCGAGCCAGCCGGTATCCCGGAATTGGTTGATTTTGGCGAGGGCCTTTCCCCGGGCATCGCGGTCGGAGAGGGAGACCCCGTCCTCGTTCTCCATCACGAGGTAGGCCTTCATCGAGATGAAGCCGGTGAGGAGGCGGACGAGTTCCGCCCGCCCGATGCTCAAGCGGACGTCACGGCCGTTGTAGAGGGAGTATATGTAGGCCAGCATGTCATAGTTGGCCCGGCGGTCGGCCCGGTTGAAAACCGAGAAGAGACGACTGGGGAGGATATCGAAGAGATTGCTCATTGGTTGAATTGTAGAGCATTTTCTCCCCTTAGGGGAGTGAAAAAGAAATCCCGGGTCAGAAATCGAGTGCTCGGATTGCATGAGATTCTCCTTGCGACTTTTTACGCTGAAACGTCAAAACTGCGAAATCAGTTGGGAAAACCAAGCGAACCAACCCGATTACCCTGTGCTAATCAGGTTTTTCAATTGGTAATCGAGGCAAAAGGACTCCATTGTGGTTGGTCTTTTGTTGTCCCGCTTCCATGGAGCCAATTGGGTTCGGAGATCAATCGATCGGGAGGGAAGAGCCGGGTGGGACGACGTAGAACCACTCGACGATGGTCGGTTGGTAAACGATCATCTGGTAGATGTCGTGATCGTAGAAAGCGCCTTCCGAGTCATAGTAGACGTGGGCTTTGTAGCCGTCGAGGAATTCATAACCGCAGTAATCGCGGAGCTCGAGGATCGCGAAGAGATTGGCGTTCCATTCGTCGGAATTCACGCCGTAGGGAATCTCGATGACCGGGTCGGGGTTCTTGGTATACTCCGGGAAAATGAATTGGATGATGACCGTGGCAGGGGCCGCTGGGCATTTCTCCCCAGCGGGGGCACAGGAGGCCGTAAGCAAAGCCATCGAGATCATCGCTACTACAGGTAAACCCAAACCATTTTTTAACATATTTGGCTCCTACGGAAGTATCGGGAGAGGCGATTGAATTTCGTAGTTTTTCGAAATCCACGAATACTCGGAGCCGTATTGTTTGAAGACTATGTCGTCAATCGACAAGCGGCCCTTATTCCGGCTGCCGGTTGCTTCGTTCGTCAATTCGATTTCAAATCCGGCTATTCCCCCAGGATATCCGATTTCGAGACGGGTTATTCCATCTGAATAAGCCGGCATCTCGAGTTCAAGCAAATCAACGGCATCCTTGTGCCAAACGCCAGAAGAATCCTTGATGTGGACATAGGCGGTCCCGTCGTCTTGGTACTCGTTTTCAGACCACCAAGCCATCGCCACGAGGGCTTCTTGGATCGGGTTGGCGAATTCAAAGCGCCAATACGCATGGCCTCGATTGGCCTTCCGCGGGGAGAGGTTTATGAAAGAACTCTTGATATAGCCGACCCTTTCGCGGGAAACCGACAAGTCAATTCCGCCGAAAATATAGGTAGCGTTATCTTCGGTGTCATATGCTTCACGGTAGCCCCAGTCAACCGGAAGCACCTGCACTAGGTGGGAATATTCCCTGGGCTCGGCAAAATAGTAGTACTTGCTTTTTTCAGAGCCTGCCGAGGCCTGGGCGTAAAAGTATGGGCCGTCGGAATCGATGATGGCAGCCCAATCATCGTCGCTCATGACTTCTCCGTTTTCGACGTCTTCCAAGGCCATTATTTGATTCCCGCTCTCCGTGTAGACGGCAACGTTAAACGAGTCGTTATCCTCCAACAGAGTTTCATTCTCCGCCAAAGCAAGGCTGGGAGATTGGTCAAGATAGGCGTTGTTGAGATGAAGTTCCCCAATAGCCGGTTCATCGATTATGTAAGCCACGGCGAATGGATCGCTCCCCGTGGCCGTTCCGGCCTCGGCATCGATGCCCACGGTGAAAGTCAGAGGGGAATTCAGACTGTTTTTGAAAACCAAGGACGCTTCGTTGGCCTTTTTTTCGATGAGTCGCGAATTGGGCGGGATAAAAACCGGAGCACCCGACGATTGGATGCTTATCGATGGGTGGGCAAAATCGATTTCCGAGTACGGAATGGCTTCTACAAATGGATCATAAACCAATGCATCAAAGCCCAAATCAACCAGAACACGGCATCTAAGGGTAAGTGTTTGGCCAGGTTGCAAGACGAACCGCTGGGAAAACATCTTTGTTCCGCTCGTCAGTATACCGACTTCGTAACCCGCGTTTTGCTTCAGCATGATGCGACGGCTACGGCTGTAATTGACCATTCCGGCTCCGACCCGTGAATCGAAACGGCTGGTTTGCCCGTTCAGCGTCGTTGCGCCTGCGCAAAGAACGGCCGCCAAAAGGTCAGGCGAGTTTTCCAACTCATCTTGGAATTCACCAAGGAGAAGTGCTGAAATGCCAGCCACAAATGGGGCAGCCAAACTGGTTCCGGAAGTCGGTTCACGCCAACCGTCGATTCCGAAGATCGAATCAGCCGGGGCGACGAGATTTGGCTTATGAGGTGCATTGGGGTTATCATCTGATCCAAGAAGACCGTGGTTACTATTCACATAAATATTATTGAAGGCCGATGAGCCGCCAATCGAAAGAGTATTGAGTCCCGTGCCAAGAAAATTAACGCCGGCATCCAATGGGAAATCATTTCCGGCTGCATCGACTACGAGAATGCCACTATCATTGACGAATTCATCAAGGTAACAACTCTTATCGTGGTACACCCCGTCCAAATCCGCTTCACCGATTGACGAGGTGATGACGTCCGCTCCGTTTTGCCACATCCAATACGCAGACCTGGCGGCAGTATTAGAAGGGATAGTGCAGTTCCCGAAGAGGACATCGGATTCCGAAGCGATTCCTGTGTTACCACCAAAAACGGAGCTCGTCAAAAAAGAGTGTTCACTAACTTCGCCTGCATCGTCTTTGACCTTCCAATCCACATCCGACAGAAAAGTTGTCGTGTTCGGCTTCTCTTCAAATGACCCAATGGTAATGCCGGCACCGAATTCGGTTCGGTCGCTTCTGATGCCGGAATTGAATTTCGCTATCTCGAAATCGTAGAAATGCCCAGGTGAACCAGAAGAAGAATTTCGCTCAATTGCAAAGTCAGAATAGGAATCATCAAAATCAATCATGTCACTGTAACTCGCGTACTGACCGGTGCTGGAAAAACCAGAAATGGCAAGTGATATTAAAAGGGAAAGCGAATACAAAGCAATCATGGTAGCTGCCTCCTGATGCTATTTAGTTCGGCGGGCCAGCCTAAACGGTAGGGACTTGGGTAGGAGGGATTGTTGGGTTGGACGACGTATTTTCGAATGAGAGAAGACGAATACGCCTCGATCCGATAGACATCGTGCCGCGTGAAATCCGTAAGATTCTCGTAGTAGAGATCGAGATAATCCGTGCCGCTTGGATCATAGGAAATCTTCGCGGCGTCGCGGATGTCGAGGATCCTGATCACATTCGCAATCCATTCATCCTGTTCAATCGGAAATCGAAAGGGGGTGTATGGATTGACTGTTTCCGAGGAATCCCTGAGCGTGAGCATGACACACCAATTCAGGGGCCGATCCTCACTCGTTGAAGAGGAGGGGTTCGAGATCGGCGCGCATGAAAGTAGGAAAGCGGATAACACCAAGGTGGAGAAGAGTCTCAAATGCTTCATCTTGGCCTCATTGTAAATCCGATAACCGGCCATTACAATGCCGCCGGGTCAGCTGATCCGTTTGCGCTTCGCAACATGAACCACGAATGCCAATCGACAATCAAATGAGCTGAATCGAGATTTCCTTGGGACCGGCCCCGCCGAGGAAGGAAAGGGCCTCTTCGCGGGTCGAGATCCCCTCAAGGTGCCCGAGGCGGGTAAAGTCCCACGAATGGGTTCCGTAATAAAAGCAAAGGGAATTGCCGAGATAGAGAACTACGTCACCCGGCCCGACCTCGATTGGGGAGTCGTTCCTGGGGAGGACAATGGGGAGTTCCCCCACTTTTTCCATGTTCCCATAGTCATCGACCTCGATTTCGAGTCTCCCTTCCTTGAGGAGTTCGATCAGGGCGCCAGAGGATGGCGATTCCTCCAAGACGAGTTCCCCCGTCCTCCCCTCGACGTTCACATTGACTTTCACTTCGCTGTCCTCCTGCTCGGCTAAGCTTAGGAGCCATTCCCCCACCAGTTCTTCCCGCTCAGGCAAATCGCGGGAGGTAAGGTGAAGAAGGCCATCGAATCCGATGTCCGGGTGGGTTCTTTCGAGTTCCTCTTTCGACCTTTCCCCGGAACTGGACGAACTGGTCGAGAAGAGATGGACCCTCTTTCCATCGAAGTCGTGGGCCTCGAGGAAGGTCTCGATGATCCGCGGGGCGAGGCCATGCCAAATCGGGTAACCGAGGAAAAGGGTGTCGAAGGCAGCGAAATCCCCGGTGTCCGAGGCCATCCCGGGGCGGGAAGAGGGGTCGGCTTGTTCCCGGCTCGTCCGGGAATGGGGATCGGTATAGTCGAGGTCCGCGGCCGTATAGGGTTCAAGAGGGACGATTTCCGATATGGCGGCCCCGGTTTGGAGGGCGATTTCCCTCCCCACCCCGGCCGTGTTGCCGCTACAGGAGAAATAGACGACGGCCGCGCTGGGAAAGCCATCGACGGAGACGTGGTCGAGGTTTCTTGACTTGTTCCACTGGATGAGCCGACGGGGGCCATGCAGGAAGAAAGGACAAGAAGCGGAAGCAACAAAGGACCGAGGGACTTCATGCCACCATTTTCGATGATCGCGATAGATGCTTCCAATGCCTATTCATCACCCCCGTGATAACCGGCGGTTATGGACGGATCAGCCCTTGAGGGGATAGTTCTTCGCCTCGATCATCTTGGCAAGGCGGTCGAGGAAGTCGGCCTCGTCGTGGCCAAAACCACCGAACGGGAGGAAGACGGATCGGTAATAGGAGGAGCCGAGGTAATAGCCTTCTTTCCTTTTCTCGAGGTAGGTGAGTGGCATCGTCCTCTCCTTGAGCTTCCGCCCGAAGAGGGTGCCGTTTACCTTCATCGTCCCGTCGGGGCGGATCTCGATTGAGGTGATCTTTCCCCAGGAGGGAAACTTGTTGACGAGGAAAAGGAGGAGAAAGGATATCAGGAAACCGCCGATCCCGAGGATTGTCCCGACGATCGGGAGGGTCGGGCCGGCTATCCCGGCGATGACGAGGACGGTTCCGGCAAGGACGAAGAGGGCGGCCAGGATATAGGCCCACTTGTCCCGTCCGGTCGCGAGGGCCCACGGGAAGGGGGCACTCGAGGCGTTCTTGATGAGATGGGGGAACATCGTCCGGATTGTAGCAGCCCGCTCCGGCTTTAGGAAGGAGGCTTCCTTCGGACGGGGCGGGGATGGATAATCAAGGGGTGCCCATCGACGATTTCCTCGAACTCATGATTGCCTCTCCCTTTAAGAAAAAGGAAAAAGAAGGCTATGTCCGCACCTGTCCGCTTTGCGGTGGGGCCCTCGAACTCGACGATGACGGGGTCTATTCCTGTCCCAAGGGCCATTACCGCCACCCATAGGCGCGGACAAAGACCTTATAATGTCCTCAATGCGCTTCGTCCCCCTTTTCGTCCAAAGCGGCTTCTCCTATCTCCAATCGACCCTCGAGGCCGCGGGCATTCCAGCCCAGGCCAGGAAACGGGGGGCGGAAGCCGTCGCCTTGACCGACGTCAATCTCGCCGGCTATGCCCCCTTCGCCCATGCCGCCATGAGGGAGGGGATAAAGCCAATCTTCGGCTATTTCCTTGTCTTGAAAGACGGGCGGAAACTCCTTTTCTACATCAAGGACGAGGACGGCTACCGGGAACTCCTCCGCCTTTCCTACCTTGCCTCGAAGGCGGATGTCTCCCTTGATGACGTCGACTTGACCCACCCGGGACTTGTCAGCATCTACCTCCCCGAGGAAGGCGAGGACGACATCCCTGGAACCACTTACGTCGGTCTTCCCTTCGGCCTTGAGAAGAAAAAGAGGGAAGCCCTAAGGGCCTCTTGCCACGGCCGCCTCATTGCCCTCCCCCATATCCGTTACTTCGAAGAAGACGGGGCCTCGGGAATCAAGACCCTCGAGGCGATCGAAAGGAAGGTGCCTGCCGCCGAAATCGGCGAGGCAAGGGACGCCCACTGGCCCTACGAAGAGGAGATTTCCGGTTATTACCGCGCGGAGGAAATCGAATTGACCTCCAGGGTGGCTTCCGCCTGTGGGGATTTTGTTTTCCTCAAAAAGAGGGGGGAATTGCTCCATTTTTCGACCGAAACCGGAGAAAGCGACTTCGAGCTCCTCAAAAGGAAAAGCGAGGAGGGCCTACTGGCCAAGAAAGGGGAAATCAACCCGATATACCGTTCCCGCCTCGACTACGAACTGAAGACCATCACCGAGATGGGCTACTCCTCCTATTTCCTCATCGTCGAGGACTATGTGAGGGAAGCCCGAAGGCGCGGCATTTCGGTCGGCCCGGGCCGGGGTTCGGCCGCCGGGTCGCTGGTCGCCTATGCCCTCGACATCGTCAAGCCCGACCCCATCGAGCACGGGCTCCTCTTCGAACGCTTCCTCAACCCGGAACGGAAGTCACTCCCGGACATCGACATCGACTTTTCCGACCTCCGGCGGGACGAGGTGGTCGAATACCTGTTCTCCAGATACCCAGGGAACCGGGTGGCCCGGGTTCTCACCAGCCAGACCATCGGGGCCAAGGAAGCCGTCCGCGATGCCGGACGGGCCCTCCTTTACCCGGAACGGGACGTCTCGATGCTCGCCTCGACCCTCAATCCCTTCCTTTCGCTTCGGGACAACTATCGGAAAAGCCCGTCCTTCCATGACCTCGTGAAAGGCGACGAATACTACCTGAACCTCGTGAAGGAGGCTGTCAAGATCGAGGGGCTTCCCCGTCAAAGGGGGATCCACGCGGCCGGGATCGTCATCGACGAGCACCCGATTCCCGAGGTCGCCCCGGCCCGGGAGGAGGCCAGTAACGGCCTCGTCATCAACCTCGAGAAGGACTATCTCGAGGAACAGGGATTCCTCAAGTTCGACCTCCTTGGCCTCCGGAACCTCTCCATCCTCGACACGATGCTCGAGCTCGTGAAGGAAGGAGGCGGGCCCGCACTCACCTACGAGGAGCTCGACATCCACGACGCGAAGGCCGTCGAGTTGATAAGGAAAGGCAAGACCATGGGTCTATTCCAGCTCGAAAGCGAGGGGATGAGGAAGGCCATCCTCGAGGTCGAACCGACTTCCTTTTCCGAGGTCGCCGCGATCCTCGCCCTCTATCGGCCCGGCCCGATGGAGTCGATCAAGACCTTCGCCCGGCGGAAGAAGGGGCTCGAGAAGGTCGTCTATCCGGCCAGGGAGCTCGCCGACATCCTCGATGAGACCCATGGCATCATCGTCTACCAAGAGCAGATCATGCTACTGGCCGAGGCCTATAGCGGTTACTCGTTCGGGGAGGCCGACGTCCTCCGGCGGGCCATCTCCAAGAAAAACGAGGCGATGCTCAAGGCCGGGCGCGACGAGTTCATCTCCCGGGCGGCCAAGAAGGGCCACCCCACGGAAGAAGCCAGCCGGGTCTACGACCTCATCGAACGCTTCGCGAGCTACGGCTTCAACAAGTCGCACGCCGTCTCCTACGCCTATCTCACCATGTACATGGCTTATGTGAAAGCCCATCATCCAGAGGCCTTTTACGCGGGATATCTCTCCTATCTATCGGCCAACGACCCCAAGTTCACCGCCACCCTCGCCGAAATGAGGGACATGTCGCTCAAGCTCGCGTCCCCCTCGATCGACGGGCCCTATTTCCGCTTCGAGCCCCATGAGGGGAAAATCAAAATACCCCTCAGCTACATCCACCGCCTCTCTTCCTCCGTCATCAGGGGTATCGCGGATGAGAGGGCCAAAGCCCCGTTTGCCGGTTTCTTCGATTTCGCGAGGCGCCTCCTCCCTTATGGCCTCAAGCAAGAACACCTCGTCGCCCTCATCGATGCCGGGGCCTTCGACGGGCTTCTGGAAACCCGTTCCACCCTCCGCGCCTCGAGTTACGAGGCCATTCAGTACGCGACCCTCTTCGGAGGCGAGAAGGGGATGGATTACCTCCTCGAGCTGAACATCCCGACTCCCTCCCTCGTGAAACGGGAAAAGGATTCCCGGGCCGACTTCGATGCCGAGGAGGAAGTCCTGGGGCTCATCGTCTCCTCCTCCCCCTTCGCCCCTTATGAAGAAGAGATCGCGGCCCGGGGGGCCCTTCCCCTCGTCATGGCCGCCGGAAGGGGGGAAACCCTCGTCTACGCCGCGGTCGACTCGGTCAAGGCCATCGTGACCAAGAAAGGGAAGAAGATGGCCTTCGTCCTCTTCCACGACGAGACCTCCCACCTCGAAGGGGTGATGTGGGAGGAGGATTATCGATCTTCCTATCCCTACCTCAAGAAGGGCACGGCCGTGACCGCCCGGGTCCGCAAGGACAACTACCGGCCCGGTAGCTACCTCATCGACCGGGTCGAACCACTGGAAAAAGAAGGAGTCAAACAATGAGCAAGGCCTACGTGATCGACGGGAATTCCCTCCTCTTCCGGGCGTTTTACGCGACCTACCGGGGGGATCCCAGCCAAATCATGCGAAGTCGCGATGGAACTCCGACCAATGCCATCTTCGCCTTCGGGCGGATGATCGGCTCGATCCTTGGCGAAGTGAAGGAGGGGGATCTCTTCTTCGTCGCCTTCGACGCGGACGGGGACACCTTCCGAAAGGAGGAGCTCGATAGCTACAAGGCCAACCGGGCCCCCTGCCCGAGCGAGCTCATTCCCCAGTTCCCCATCTCGCGGGAACTCCTCACCGCGGTCGGGGCCTTCCACTACGAACTCCACGGCTACGAGGCCGACGACCTCGCCGGGACGGTCGCTACCTTAAGCGAGAAAGAGGGCTACGAGGTCGAGATCTACACCTCCGACAAGGACTACCTCCAACTCGTCTCTCCCCTCATCCACGTCAATTTGATGAAAACCGGGCTCAAGGAGGTGACCAAGGTCACCACCGAGAACATCGTCGGCCTCTTCGGCTACCGGGCCGAGCAGACCGTCGACTTCAAGGGCCTCCGCGGCGATGCCTCGGACAACCTCAAGGGCATCCCGGGGATCGGGGAGAAGGGAGCGGTCAAGCTATTGGCCAAGTACGGGGACTTCGAGAACATCGTCGCCCATGCCGACGAAATCGGGGGGAAGGCCGGGGCTGCCCTCAAGGAGCACGTCGAGGAAGGCCGCCTATCCTATCGCCTTGCCAAAATCAAGCGCGACGTGCCCCTTCCCTTTGGATCCGGCGACCTCCTCTACCGCGGTTACCGCTCGGACGAGGTCGGGGTTTTCGCGGCCAAATACGATCTAACCACCTTCCCCATGGCCCTCCCCCCTTCTTGGGGCAAAACCGCCGTCAGGGATATCGAAATCCTCCACAAAACGGCCCTGAAGGAACTGCTTTCTGCCCAGGAACTGGGGCTCTACCTCGATTTCGACGACCCTTCCTACCACCTATCGAACCCGAAGGGAATCGCCTTGAGCGACGGGGCGAAATCCGTTTACTTGAAGGAAGCGGAAATCACTGAAGCCATCCCCCTCCTCCATCTTGCCCTCGCTTCCGCTCGCCATTTCATCACCTACAGCCGGAAGGAGGCCCATTACTACTTCCACCGCCTGGGCATTGAATTCTCGGCCCCGACCGATGAGCTCCTCTCCGCGGCCTACCTCCTCTCCCCCGACATCGCCGGGCGGAAGGAAGCCGTCTTCTCCCTACTTTCCCTCCCTTACCCAAAAAAGGAGGACGGCGAGAAGGGGGCGTTACTGGCCGCGGCTTCCTTCCTCGACTTCGGAAAGGTCGTTCGCCGCCTCAAGGAAGAGGGGATTTACGCCCTCTACGAAGAAGTCGAACGCCCCCTTTCCCTCATCCTCGCCGAGATGGAGGAAGAAGGGGTGCCTCTCGACGAGAAGCTCTTGGTTTCCATCGGGGCCGAGTTCAAAAAGAAACGCGACGACTCTGCCATGAAGGTCCTCGCCTACGCCAAGGAACCCCTCAACCTCAATTCTCCAGTGCAGGTCGCTACTTTCCTCTATGAGGAACTGGGGCTTCCGAAGGTCCGGGGCAAGACGACCTCCTCGGATGCCCTCCTCCTTCTAGCCAAGGAGCATCCGGTGGCCGCCGACCTCCTGACCTACCGGAAATACGAAAAACTCGTTTCCACCTACATCGACGGCCTCCTCCCCCACCTCGACGGGAAAGGCCGCGTCCACACCTATTTCAACCAGGCCCTCACCTCGACCGGCCGCCTCTCGAGCTCCGAGCCGAACCTCCAAAACATCGCCGGGCGGGACGAGGAGAGTTCCCTGGTGAAAGAAGCCTTCCATTACGAGGACGGCTCCTACTTCCTCTCCCTCGATTACTCCCAGATCGAGCTCCGGGTACTCGCTTCCATCGCCGACTGCCCCGCCTACATAAAGACCTTCGAGTCGGGGCTGGACGTCCACGAGGAGACGGCCAGGAAGATCTTCCGCGTCGAGCACCCGAGCCATCGGGAAAGGCAGAAGGCCAAGGCCGTCAACTTCGCGGTCGTCTACGGCTCGAGCAAATATGGCTTAAGCGAGCAGATCGGCTGTTCCCCCGCGGAGGCCGATGCCCTGATCACGGATTTCTATGCCCATTACCCGGAGGTCAAGACCTATCTCGACGGTGCGGTCGCTTACGCCGAAAAACACGGATATTGCCTAACCTATTTCGGAAGGAGACGGTATTTGCCCGACCTCCATAGCCCCATCCACTGGAAGCGTGAGGCTGCCCACCGCCAGGCCCTCAACGCCCCGATCCAGGGGACGGCCGCCGACATCATCAAGAAGGCGATGGTGAAGGCCGATGCCCTTCTCAGGGAAGGGGGCCACAAGACGAGGATGATTCTCCAGATCCACGACGAATTGCTCTTCAAGGTGCCACCCGAGGAAATAGGGGTAATCGAACCCCTCCTCAAAGAGGCGATGGAAACGTCTGCCTCCCTCAAGGTCCCCCTCCTCGTGGCCGGGGGATACGGGAAAAGCTGGAAGGAGGCCAAGGAATAAGATGCCAGAACTACCGGAAGTCGAAACCGTCAGGCGGATCCTCGAGCAGGAAGTCCGAGGAAAGACGATACGGGGTGTCCTGATATACCGGGCCAAGAACGTCTTGACCGGGGCGGGGGATTTCATCGGCATGACAAAGGGACGGCAGATCGTTTCCTTCGCCAGGAAAGGCAAGTTCCTCGTCTTCCGTCTCGACGGGGGGTATTCCATCGTCTCCCACCTCCGGATGGAGGGGAAATACTACACCGGGCTGGTAGGCGATCCGGTGGAAAAACACGAGATCCTCCGTTTCGAGTTCACCGACGGGACGCGTCTAAGCTACCTCGATACCCGGAAATTCGGGGTATTGCTCTTGAAAAAGAATGAAGAGCTCTACTCCACCCCGCCCCTGAGCGAAGTCGGCAAGGAGCCGTGGGAAATCACTCCCGAGGAACTCTTGAAGGCCTACCGCCGGAAGAAGGGCCCCCTCAAGGAAGCCCTCCTCGACCAAGGCATCATGTGCGGTCTCGGGAACATCTACGCGGACGAAGCCCTCTTCGCGACTGGCCTCCATCCCCTTAAGAAGTGTCCCTCCCTTTCCCTAGAAGATGCCGAGGCCATCGTGAGGGAAAGTAGCCGCATCCTGAACATGGCCATCGTCAACGGGGGATCGACGATCAAGAGCTACCACCCTCGGGAAGGGATGGACGGCCGGATGCAAAACGCCCTCCTAGCCTATGGCCAGGCCGGGAAGCCGTGCCCGAAATGTTCGTTGCCCCTCAAGAAGATCAAGATCGGGGGCCGGGGGACGACCTATTGCCCGCATTGCCAAGCCGAGAACGAACACCCCTACCTCGTCACCATCGTCGGGCCGATTGCCGCTGGCAAATCGACCCTCGGCCGCCTCCTGGAAAAAAGAGGCTACGTCCGCATCGACTTCGACGAGATAGTCCACGGGCTTTATCGGCAAAAGGAAATCGTCACCTGCCTCACTGGGATCTTTGGGAAAGGGGTCGTCAAGGATCGAGCCATCGACCGCTCGGCCCTCCTAGCGGCCATTGCCCAAAAGCCCGAGAAACTACCCACCCTGGAGGAAGCCATCCATCCACGGGTATTCGAATCGGCATTGAAGAGCCTTGGAAGCGGAGACGCCCGCAAATACGTGATTGAAGCCCCGGTTTACCTCGATACACCCCTCGAGGAGGTCACCTCCTGCCTCGTCTACGTGGAGGCCAGTACTGACATCCGGGCCATGCGGCTCAAGGAACGGGGAAAGGACGTGGATAAAGCGCTCGCCCTCACTAAGGACGACGTCCAGACCCAATTAAGGAAGAACGCGACCCTCCTCATATCCGGCGAAGGTTCCGTCCTCGACATGGAAAAGTACGTCAATGAATTGCCTTATTTGGCGTGACCAAACCTTGCTTGATTTGGCTATCATCCCCTCGTTGAAACGCGGATCGGGAGCTACGCCCACCGGACAGGAAACACCTCTTTCCCAAGCTCAACGGCTACAAAAGGCCGGCCGCCAAACCGGCCGGCCTTTTTTCCTTGAAAGCAAAGGGATTTTCTTTCAGGGATTCAAGGCGGTAATGCGATGCCCCAAAGACCTTTGAACAATTGATAACAACATTTGATGTTTGTTGTTATTAAAACTCGTATCGTCCCGATATCCGGCAGGTGGCAAGGAGATTTGATTCAATGAGCCTCGCCATCTTCCCGGCGATGATCCTCGAGGACATCGAGGTGGAGTAGAGTTGCTGGATCTCCGTTAGTGAAAACGATGAAATGATGAAGGTCGCTTTCTTCTCGTTGCTCCGGCTGGCGAGGATCGGCATCAGGACGATGTCGCGGAGGTAATCGTTCTTGTACTCGTCCCCGAAGCTATCGAGGAAGAGGACGTCGACCCCGCAAAGGGCCTCTATCTCCCTCTCGAAGGCGGGACGGTCACTGTAGGAAAGGGCCTTGAGGGCGTCGAAGCGTTTCCTAACGTCAACGAAAGCCACTTTCAAATTGACCTTGGGCCCAGCCAGGGTCTTGGCCAGGAGGAAGGCGAGGAAGGATTTGCCACTACCGGGATCGCCAGTCACGTAGACCCACTTCTTCCGGGAAAGCGCGCCGGTTGCCTCAAAACCGCGGAGGAAGAGGTCCTTGGACCGCTGGGAGGGCCTTTCCTCTTCCTTGAACCAGGCATCGGGTACGTCGTGGATGAGGAAATTGGCACGGATGGCTTCCTCGTTCAGGGCCTTCTGGCAGGGCCCGGTCCGAAGGACGAGCCGTCCGTCCGCGAGGCGGGTGAGCTTCGCCACATAACGCGGGAGAACATTGACGCAGCCATCCAAACCAGGGCACTTCTCACAGGAACGCATGTCCTCGTAGGCCCTCGAAAGGACGGGCAACTGCTCCCTGCTTTCCTCGTAATCCACCTTCAGGTCACGGAGAAGCCGGGCAAAAGGGGGGTGGGCCCACATCTCGTCCAGGAGGGCGTGGCCGCTTTTGCCTGGGCTAAAGCCGGCAATCGTGTCTTTGACGTTTTCCATGTGCTTTCCTCAATCGAAGGTCGAACGCATGAAGTCTTCGAAATAGCGTTTCCTTTCCTCCTCCTCGGGGGGTAGCTCGGGGGCCTTCTCGTCGATGTCGGGCGAGGGCTCGTTTTCGGCTTTCTTCCCCGTCTCGACGCTCACGAGGGGCTTTTCCTTCTTCTTCGCTTTCCGTTTCCACTCGCTGGTCCTCGCGAGGTAATCGAGGGCATCCTCGACGGTCACGATGTTCTCGCGGACGAGGCTCCCGGCGAGTTTTTCGACGATCGAGGAGGGAAGGGTGTTGTCGTAGGAGGCCAAAACGAAGTGGACGAGCCCGTTGGCCACTTCGTTGTTCAGCCCCATCTCGACGGTCACCTTCTCGAGGAGGCGGAGGTCGGGGGCGGCCACTCGGTTCCCGTTTTGGAGGCTCGAGAGGAATTCCCGCGGGGGGAGGTTCCGGCAGCGTTCGAAGAGCTCCTCGGTAAGTTCGGACCTCTTGCCCTGGCGGGTCGCCGGGGTCTTTTTGAGGAGGCCCTTGGTCTTGATGGCCGCCTCGAGGTCGTTAGAGAGGCCCTTCCAATCCATCCGACGATTGACGGGGGCGCTGAAATCATAGTGGGAATCGAAGAAACCGGCCACGGCTTCCTCGGTGTAGCCATAAAGGGCGGAGAGCCCCTCGATACGGCGGCGCGAGGCCTCGCTCCAGCGGAGGGAGGCGTAACGCGGATCGAAGCGTCCGAGGGTGGTCAAAAAGAGGTTCCAGTCAAAGCCGGTCTTGATCGACGACCTCCGGCGGCGGTCGGCCTTCAGGTCCTCCAAATAGGCGGGATCCACCTCCCCCGGGCGGAAATAGGCCGGGTAGCTCGTCCCGACGTCGAGATAACCGCTCGGGATGGGAGTGTCGGGGGCGTAACGGGCCTTCGCTAGCTCGAAATAGGGTTCCGGGGCGTTCTTCCTGAGGGTGCCAGCCAAAAGGGGGCTGGAGAAGAAAGAAGATGGTGAAGCCGGGAGGCGGAGGAGGAAGAGGTAATGGCCGATTCCTTCCTCGGCTTTCTTGTAGCTGGAGAGGAGGCCGATGGCCTCAAGCGGGGAGAGCGACCCGTCGATTTCCCCAATCGAAAGCCCGGTGAGGAGAGAGAGCTCCTCAAAGCTGGTCTCGCGGTTGGCGAGGCGGGAGAGGCTAAGGTAAAGCCCGAGGGCCTTGGCCCCGACGATGGGAAGGTAGAGGTCGAGAAGAAGCGGCACGTCGATGCTTGCGGGGGCATCGAGGCGGGAAGAGAAAAAATCGCTCGGGCTAAGTTCCTTCATGGCTATAAGTTTAGGCGCTTTCCCCTCTCATTTGTAGCCGGGACGCGCCGCGTTGCCGTCTTCAAGGACGGCAGCGTTTTATCTATAATTGACCCCGGACAAGAATCCCTTCGGGGAGAAAGGATCACACATGATCAAGCGCATTGGCATCTTGACTTCCGGCGGCGATGCCCCGGGCATGAACTGCGCCATCCGGGCCGTCGTCCGGGCGGGGCTTTCCTTCGGGCTCGAGGTCTATGGGATCTACGACGGCTACCTCGGCCTCGTCGAGGGGCGGATCGAGAAAATGAACCGGAAGTCGGTTTCCGACATCGTCAACCGCGGGGGCACCATCCTAAGGACCGCCCGCCTCCCCGAGTTCAAGGAGGAGGCCACCAGGCGTAAGGGGGTCGAGCAACTCCGGAAGTTCGGGATCGAGGCCCTCGTCGTCATCGGCGGGGACGGTTCCTACATGGGGGCCAAGAAGCTCACCGAGATGGGCATCAACTGCGTCGGTCTCCCCGGTACCATCGATAACGACATCGCCTCGACCGATTTCACGATTGGCTTCGATACCTGCCTCAACACCATCGTCGAAAGCGTGGACAAGATCCGCGACACCACCGAATCGCACAGCCGTTGCTCGATCATCGAGGTCATGGGCAACCACTGCGGCGACCTCGCCCTCTTCTCCGGCCTCGCCGAGGGGGCCGAGATGATCCTTACGCCCGACCACCCGATTCCCGAGGAGGAAATCTTCGATACCCTCCGGAAGATGAAGGAAGGCGATAGCGAGAAGCGGGCCATCCTCGTCGTGAGCGAGAAGCTCTTCGGGGACATCCACGAATTCGCTAGGCGCGTCCAGGAAAACACCGGCTTCGAGACGCGGGCGACGGTCCTTGGCCACGTCCAGCGCGGCGGGGCCCCGAGCGCCTCCGACCGGGTCCTCGCGGCCAGGATGGGGGCTTACGCGGTCGATTGCCTCCTCGAGGGGAAAGGCGGCATCTGCATCGGCATCGTCAACAACCGCCTCGTCGATTACGACATCTACGAGGCCCTCGCCCTCCCCCGCGACAAACACGTCTCGATGCTCCGCGACATCGACATCCTGAAATAGGGGGAACGGCAATGGAACTCCACGTCGGCAAGAAAACGAAGATCATCTGCACGATCGGGCCCGCCAGCGACAACAAGGAGATGATTCTCCGCCTCTACCGGGCTGGCATGAACGTCATGCGCCTCAATTTCAGCCATGGCACCCACGAGGAACAGCTCGCCAAGCTCGAGCTGGCCCGGGAATTGGAGCGCGAGAAGGGCATTTTCATCCCGGTGGCCCTCGACACCAAGGGGCCGGAAATCCGGACCGGCATGATGGAAAACGGGAAAGTCGAGGTAAGCAAGGGCCAGCGGATGGCCATCACTTCCGAGAAATGCCTCGGGAACGGCGAGCGTTTCCAGTGCACCTATGCCGGGCTTTACGACGACGTGAAGGTCGGCGACCTCATCCTCATCGACGACGGGAACCTCGAGATGAGAGTCGTCGGGAAAGACGAAGACAAAAGGGAAATCCTCGTTGAGGCTCAAAACAACCACTACATCAAGGACCAGAAGGGGATGAACGTCCCGACCACCCGCCTCTCGATGCCCTTCATCTCCAACCAGGACGAGAAGGACCTCCGCTTCGGCTGCGAACACGACGTCGACTGCGTCTTCGCCTCCTTCGTCCGCCGGCCGGAGGACATCCGCGACCTGAAGAACGTCCTCGAGAAATACGGGAAACCGAAGATCCCGGTCTTCGCCAAGATCGAGAACCCGGAAGGGGTCGAGAAGATCGAGGACATCATCCGGGCCGCGGACGGGATCATGGTCGCCCGGGGCGATCTCGGCGACGAGGTGCCGCCTGAGCAAGTCCCCCTCATTCAGCGGCGGATCATCAAGCTCTGCCGTAAACTCGGCAAACCCGTCATCACGGCCACCCAGATGCTCGACTCGATGACCACCCATCCCCGCCCGACCCGGGCCGAGGTAAGCGACGTGGCGACCGCCATCGACGAAAGCAGCGACTGCGTCATGCTCTCCGGGGAAAGCGCCTCCGGCCTCTACCCCGTCCAGTCGGTGGAGATGCAAGCCAAGATCGCCATGGCGATGGAGGAGGAACTCCCCTATGAGGAGCTCTCCCGGCAGGCCTACGACACCTCGGAACATTCCATCAACGACGCGATCGCCAACTCGATTGCCAATACCGCCCTCCTCATCGGGGCGAAGCTCATCGTCAACTTCACCCAGACCGGGAACTCGACCAAGCGGATCTCGAAATCGCGGCCCTGTTGCCCCATCGTCTCGGTGACCTGCTCGCGGAAGGCGTGCCTCGAAAGTGCCTGGCTCTGGGGGGTCTACAGCGTCCTCATCAAGACGACGATGCCCGACTTCATCGAGGAGATGGAAGTCCTCGCCCTCAAGATCGCCCGCGACCTCGGCCTCGAGGCCGGCACCCCCATCATCATCGCCGGCGGAACCCCGACCGGGGCCGGGCGGACCAACTTCATGCGCATCGTCAACGTCAATTCGATAAAGGATCTGGACTAATGGGACTCGTACTTGCCCTCGACATCGGGGGAACCAACACCCGGGCGGCCCTCGTCGACGAGGGATACCGCATCAAGGGAATCGAAATCCGCCCGACTCTCAGGGGGGATAAGGACGCCTTCCTTTCCAACATCAGGAAGACCATCGAAATGCTCGGCGATGACGTCGAAGAGGTGAAGGCCATCGCCGGCGGGGTACCCGGAAGGGTCCGCCACGACGGCTTCGTCTATGCCCTTCCGAACGTCGGGATAACCGACATCCCCATCGCTTCCTACCTCGAGAAGGAATTCGGTAGGCCCTCCTACGTAATCAACGACGCCGAGGCAGCCGTCCTCGGGGAGGCCAACATCGGTTCCTTCAAGGATCTCGAGAGCCTCTTCTTCGTCACCATCTCGACCGGGGTCGGGGCGGCGCTAGCAAGGAAGGGGCGTCTCCTCTCCTCGAGCTACGAGGCCGGGCACACCCTCGTCGAATATCATGGAAAGCTCTACGAACTCGAGCACCTTTGCTCGGGGGAGGGAATCAAGCGCCTAGCCGCCCTCAACGGCCTCCACGTCGATGGGGCCAGGGATTTCTTCGAGCTCGCCACCGGGGGAGTCCCCCTTGCCCTACGGGTCTACCACGACTGGATCAAGCTCCTCTCTACTTGGTTCAAGATGCTGAACGCTACCTTTGAACCGACCGCCTTCGTCCTCACGGGCGGGGTGATGAAAAGCGAGGACGCCTTCTTCGGGGAACTCAGGAAGGCCGCAGCCCCGGCCCGCCTCGAGAAATGCGCCCTCGGCCAGGAGGCCGGGCTCCTCGGGGCCGCGGCCTATGCCTGGCAGATGGCCCGCAAGTGAGCATCCTCATTGACTTGGCCAAATAGAGGGCTATCCTAAGGGCGGCCATGAAGGAGACACGCCCCTCTGGCAATAGCCACCCGGGTACCACTCCGGAGCCCCTGCCCGAAACAAGGGCAGCGTCCTCCCAGCGCGTTAAGCGGGCAAAGGGCAAGCCGATCGGCTTGAATTGAGGTGGTACCGCGCGGAAGCGTCCTCAAGGACGGTTTCGCGTTTTTCTTTTCCGGAGGTAAATGGATATGAAAGTCGTCTACGAAGGGAAGGCCGTCGAGCTCCCGGAAGGGGCCAACGGCTTCGTCCTCGCCAAGCTCCTCGATGGCGAGAACAGGAAAAAGGACATTGCCTATCGGGGCCAGGACGGGGAATACGACATGGCGGCCCCCATTAAGGAAGGGGACGAGGTTTCCTTCATCCGAATCGGGAGCCCCGAGGCCTTCGAGATCCTCAACCACTCGACAAGCCACCTGATGGCCGAGGCCATCGCGCGGCTTTTCCCCGGGGTCAAGTTCGGCTTCGGCCCGGCCATCGAGGAAGGCTTCTATTACGACGTCGATTTCGGCGACACGGTCCTCCACGAGGAAGACCTCCCGAAAATCGAATCCGAGATGCACCGCCTCGTGAAGGAAGACAACCGCTTCCTCCGCCTCGAGGTCAGCGCGGACGAGGCCAGGAAGGATTTCGCGGGCAATCCTTACAAGGAAGAATTGATTAACGAGCACGAGAATGAAGGAATCTCGCTTTACCGCCAGGGGTCGTTCCTCGACCTCTGCCGGGGAATCCACGTCCCCTCGACCGGCTACATCAAGCACTTCAAGCTCCTTTCCATCGCCGGGGCCTATTGGCGCGGCGACTCCTCGAAGAAGCAGCTGACGAGGATCTACGGGACGAGCTGGTGGAGCAAGGAAGAGCTCGACGACTACCTTCTCATCCTCGAGAAGAGGAAGAAGAACGACCACCGCCGGCTCGGGAAGGAACTCGGGCTCTTCTTCATCAGCGACTACGGGCCCGGCTTCCCCTTCTTCCTTCCCAACGGGATGCGGCTCAAGAACGCCCTCCTCGACTACTGGCACGAGGTCCACCGTTCCCACGGCTACGAGGAAATCGAGACCCCGACGATGCTATCGAGGGAGCTTTGGGAGACCTCGGGCCACTGGGACCACTACAAGGACAACATGTACACGTC
>CASFVT010000030.1 GCA_949298195.1 uncultured Bacillota bacterium | reverse complement strand
GCACATTCCTGTTGTTAAACCGGTAGATTTGAAGATCGTTACGTCTTTTTCGAACCAAACGATAAGTAAATACCTAATCAGTCGTTTGGGTGAAAACAGCCCAAAAATGTAGGAAATATCAAAGCACAGCCGCGCAAAACGGGGAACATAGGCCCCAAAAAGGCGTGCAAAACCTGGCAGAACGAATGGAATGATCATAGAAAAACGGGGCAAATATATTGTGACATTCAGCGTGTGGCGGAATGCCGGAGGCGGTCGCCAGTTTCATTGCTAACAAAAATCTCGATTCCCTATATCGCCGTCAGAAAGATATCATTGCCGCCAACAAAAAAGATTTTACCAAGTCCGAAAATCTCGATCGTCGGTTGGACATATATCCATCTATGACAACATCGCCATTCAAATAAAAACACAAAGTCGGAAATTCGTCTTTGCCTTATTCGACAAGGAGATGAAATTCAATCGCTATGAACATTCTTTCCTGTGGTTGCAGGAACCGGGGGTTGCCTATCCTTGTTTTATCGTCAATGAAGTCAGAGCCCCAATCGCTCTCTCGAAAGAGAAGAACAAGTTCAAATTGTATATGAACGACGTCGGGCTGCTGTTGATCTCCTTTTCGCGTCGCGACCGTGAATCGATTGTGCTTGGTACCGATAGTTCGATCAATAAAGGCGGAATATATGAGAACTTTGTCGCCTCAATGCTCGAGTCCCAATCGATTTCGCCTTTCTACTACAAGAGCAAGAACATCGGGAAGATCGATTTCTTGGTTGATACGTCCTATGGGTTAACCGCGATTGAGGGCAATCGGGGGCTGATTACGCTAAGCACAAGTCCCTTGACAATCTTTCGGCCAAATATCCGAGCATCGTCCCAATTGTTTTGTCTGAGGCCAATTTCCATGGCGACGGATCAATATTGCATTGCCCAATCTATTCTATTTGGCGGAGCTGATCGAGAACGGGTGGTAAAGGACGTCTTTCGCCACCAAGCCGTGTTAGTTTGGTTTCGGACTCTACCGCCGATAAAGCCGCCCTTGATCTTTCAGGGGCATTTCGCTTTACAAAACAACACAAGGAGCTTTAGACAATCGGCGTGAAAGAAGTCGAAAAAACCTTAATCGCTTGTTTCGGGGGACATCCTCGATATATGGGGCGCGAACTCTATACGATTGGCGATACACGCGCCGAATGCATGGGGAGCCGGATTTGCAAGATCGGCTCGCCGAGACCCCGATGATCGAAGGGCGGAGCCCTGAGGTTGCCTTCAGGCACAGGGAGATAATCCCGCCCAACGATCATGGCCCTTCGGAATCTCGCCTCAAGGGTTCCCGACCCACGATGAAAATAGGGGCGTCAAACGGGCCAAGAGGCGGCAACTAGTCATCGACGAGCATCTTGGCTTGCTGATAGCTAACGACATCGAGGCGGAGTTCGAAGGGGGTTCCGGCGTAGATACTACTGCGGCCGACCTCCACCTCGACGATGTCCCTGATCCACTTTTCGGCGTTCTCGATGTCCTCTTGGACATAGGCACGGGCCTTCGCCAAATCGACGTTCCGCGAATAACGGTCTTCGGTCAGATAACGGTTGTGCCTTGTCGTGCCGATGTAGACGGAAGTCGACGGAAGACCTGGGGCATCGATGCTTTTAAAAGCCCGGACGATGACGGGCACGATGACGACGAAAACCCCGTCTTCGCGTTGGGAAGTCCGCGGCATGTTCCTACTATCGTCAGTCCCTCCGAATTTGGTTCTGAAACTGGGCTTGTACAAGTTGATCGCCTTCAGGTGGAATCTCTTGATTCCCTCATAGGGCCAGCCCCTGTATTTCCAACCTTCGATGGTGCCTTGTAGACCAGTGGAGGAATCGAAGATTTTCGAAACTATGTTCCTGATTAGGTAAGAAAATCCAGCCAAAGATCCCATGTCCAAAGTCTAGCGGAATGCCCAAGGGCCATCAATTGCAAAGATAAAGGCCAATCCATCCGGGTGTGTCGTTCGTCAGGCGGTTTGAAACGTCCGTGGATCCGCATCGGTTTCCAAGCCACCGAGCCACATCGACGGCCAAGTGCATCCATGGCCTGATCGTCGAAGTGCCTTCGGATCCCCTCGGCCAGGTAGTGAAGCGGCATTCCCTGTGCGTTTGCGTAGTCAATGCCGATTTTCCCAAAAACACGTATTCTGGGGCTCAATGCATGTTGGCCGGATGCCTAGCGCGATGGCCTTTGGAAGTGGCGAAGCGATCCCAATGCCTTTATTGTGCCAAAGTCGGCGTGGTAAATTGTTTTTTCCCGTGTGTGGTGAAGGGATGAAATTTCAGGAAGCGGGGAATCACGGACGAATGTTCGCCGGCCCCCCGTTTCTGGATCCCATCAGGTTAATCGAGCTGGGATTTTTTGGTTCTTCAATCCGGAATGAAAGGTCAAGTGGTCGAAAATTCACGCCTAAATGATTCGAATTTGCCTGACTTTAGATAAAATTCCAGTTGAACTGGAAATTTTGCTGGGATATGGTGGTCAAGGGGCAAATGGATGATTGATCGAACGATTGGAAAACTGGTTGAGAAAGCTGTGCACGAGAGACCCGTCGTCCTCATCACGGGGGCGCGGCAAGTGGGGAAATCGACCCTCTGCGGCATCCTCAAGGACAAATTGGGCTTTGACTACGTCTCCCTCGACGACCTCCGTTTCCGAAGGCAAGCCCAAGCCGATCCGGAACTATTCCTCGAACTCCACGGATGGCCACTCATCATTGACGAAATCCAATATGCCCCGGCCCTCTTCGATGTCATTGAGTCGATCGTCAATCGAAGGAAATTCGAGACAGGGCACAACGAGGGGATGTACATCCTGACTGGTTCCTCGAACTTCGAGCTCATGAAGGGCGTGACCCAGTCGCTGGCCGGGCGGGTCGCGGTGATCAGGATGCTCCCCCTCAGCATGCGGGAAATCCTTGGCCTCAGTGAACGCCCATTCAGCTTCGAGCTTTCTGAGGCCATCGCGCGTAGCCACGACTTCAAGTTGGAGAGCGCGGGTCTTTACGAAACAATCGTCCGGGGAATGTATCCGGAACTCTACGAAAAGCCCCAATTGGCCACCGACTCCTTTTATTCCGATTACGTTACCACCTACCTCGAACGGGATGTTTCGCAGCTAATCAATCTCAAGGACCGCCTCAAGTTCCAGGAATTCCTCGAGGTCGTCTCTTCCTTGACCGGGCAGGAACTCGTCTACGAGAAGCTGGCTCGCGCGATCGGAGTGAAGTCGGACACCATCAAGTCCTGGATTTCGGTCCTCGAGGCGAGCGGGATCGTCTATCTCCTCGAACCCTACCTTGAGACATCGGTCGTCAAACGCGTCGTCCACCGACCGAAGCTCTATTTCAACGACACCGGCCTCGCGGCTTATCTAGCCGGGCTAGACAATGCGGCTGTCCTTTCGCGATCCATCTTCAAGGGGCGGTTCGTCGAGACCTATATGGTCAACGAAATCCGGAAATCCTTCCTCAATAACGGCCTTCATCCCGGCCTTTACTACTATCGCGACCGTAACCAAAACGAAATCGACCTCGTCGTCCTCATGGGCGGTGTCATCCACCTACTGGAGTTCAAATCCGGCATCTTTTTCAAGGAGGACGACGTCTCTTCCTTCAATTGTCTGAGTGGATCCGCTTATCAAATCGGGACTTCCTTTCTCATCTCGAATACCCCCGAGCCCTATCCCCTACGGAAAGACGTCCATTGCCTGCCTCTCAGCGCGATTTGAGGAGGAGGGGAAGCGGCGCCCTTTCCCTGAGCGTTTCATTTGCCCCCGTCTTCCCGACACCATAAAGTAACCCCGGAGGAAAAAAGAAATGACCAATCAAAAACTCACCGACCTCATGATCGAGCAGATCAACAAGGAGCTCTATAGTGGCTACCTCTACCTCGGCATCAGCGCCTTCTATGCCGCCCGGCACCTCGACGGCTTCGCCCACTGGTTCAAGAAGCAAGCCGACGAGGAGAAGGAACACGCCGAGAAGTTCATCGATTATTTGACCAACCAGGGAATCGAGATCAAGCTCGAGCCCATCACCGGGGTCGCGACTGACTACGAGGACGAGAAGGCCCCTCTCCTCTTCCAGCTCAAGCACGAGAAGTACGTGACATCCCTCATCGAGAAGCTTTACGACCTCGCCGAGGAACTCGTCGACCGTCGGGCAATCCACTTCCTCGACTATTTCATCGACGAGCAGAAGGAAGAAGAGGAGAACGCCGCGCGGTTGATCCTCGATTACGAACGCCTCGCCACCGATAGCCAGGGTCTCGCCCTCCTCGACGGGAAACTTGCCGCCCGGTAAGGACAGCCGGAAGCAAAAGGAGCCCATCGGGCTCTTTTCGCATTCTGGCCTTTCAACGAAAAAGGCTGGGAATCGCTGCCTTGGCCTTTGCCATGCGTTTGGGGAGTTCCGAGCGCGGGTGTCGTTTACATTCAACAAGTGGTGGTCAAGGGCTTATCGGCCTACTTCAAGCAGGGCTTCGGCCCCGCTTTTTGATTGGTCTAGGGCTCCGATGAGGCTATAAAGCCGGGGATGAAGAAGAAAGGCCGCGCTTTGCTACGCAAATGCAATCTGTGCGGGGGGGGGGTTACTGGCCCTATCCTGCCTCGCCCTTCTTTCGACCGGTTGGGCCTCGTGATTGATCTACGGTGAGGTGAGTGTCGCGGCGGGCCCCGTGAGCACCCCGGTCGCCCCGACGAACTCCATTTACAAAGCCGTCAACGATTACTGTTTTGCCCTTTCCCATGACGGCTTCATCCAAAGCAACGGGGCCATCGTCGATAGCGATTCCCTTTCCTACTCGATTTCCGTCGAGCCCACGGCCCTCGAGGCCGGTCTCGGCGTTGACGGTGGGCTCCCGACGAAAATCACACTTCTTGAGCATTCCTCCCTTTTCTTCGCTAACGCCTTCATCGATGCGAGTGCCACCCTCGATGGGGCAGCCGTCACCGTCGTCGCCAAATCGGCCGACGCCCTGTCCTTCGATGCCGTTTACCTTCCCATCGCGGAGGGCAACCTCGACTTCGATTTGGAAATCGTCTTCTCGATCAACGACCGGGCCTCGTATTCGGCCTGGTTCGAAGGCCTATCGGCGAATAGGCGCCCGGTCTTCGATCTCGTCCTCGAGGTGGCTACATGAAGAAGGGATTGGCCTTTCTATCGCTTTTCCTGACCCTCCTCATGAGTCTCGGGGTGGCCTCCGCGGCCTATCTTTTGACTTATTACTCGACCGCGGACGACAGGGGGACGGTGACCCCGGTCCTCGACCTCACCTCCCGGGCCGTCATCGAGAACTACGAGGACGGGGCCACGGTTCCCTATGCCCGCTTCGCCTCCTTGGAGAACGCTCTCGTAGAGGCCGCGGATCGGGTACAGTCGAGTGGGAAAAACGTCGATGTCTATCTCATCCCCGGAAGCGAGCTCCTCGTCGAAAACGCCACCCTTACCATCGAAAACGGGGTGGATTTTTACATGCCTTATCAGGACAAGATGTGGGATGTCGACTTGAGTGCCGGCAAAAACGAGGCAATGAACTCCATCAAGGGGAGTTTCGTCGACAAGGACGCGAAGGGAGTCGCCAGTTACCGCAAATCCTATCTGGCCTTGTCGAATTCGACCATCACCATCCGTTCCGGGGGTGGCATGTACATCGGCGGGCTTTTTCGAACTAAGGGCCTTGGGGGAAACTACACCGAGGTCGGTCTTGACCCCAATTCATCGATTACCGTCGAAGGCGTCCTCTATAACTACGGCTGCATCAAGGAAATCGGGAACGTCAATTGCGAAAGCCATACCGCCAAGGAGACCTCCCGGACACTAGGCTTGGAAGAGGCAATCGGGCTCGACCATACAAACTCATTCGACCCGAACCGCTTCGTCAAGGTCAAAAGCGGTGGGACTTTCCATGGGTCGATTGCAATTTACGATTTGGGTGGCGGTTCAACGGTAGCCGGGTTGATTTTGGCCAAGATTTGCCCGATCAACATCCTCGATTTCCCAACTACCCAAACTTATCTTTCCATCGAACAGGGCGGGACCTTTCTTGCTCAGGTCAGGGCTTATCTGAACATGTCCGGACAGGTTCAATCGGCTAACGAAACGGCCGGGATCGTCGCTCCTTCGGGGAGCGGTACCGCATCGCTTCTATATCTCTCTTCAGGCTCCGTTTCGTTTGAATATTGTCCATCGACCCCTGACTATACCAAGGATGATCAATCCCGCATTCATATCGGTATCCATGGCCAAGTCGACTTGGGATCTCTCTATTTCGATTTGGGCGTTGCCGAAGTCGATACTTCGGAAATGTTCCTTCCTTTGTCGTACAAACTGCGGATTAGCATCGATAGCAGTGGGATTCTATCGGCTTCCAACGACATTAAGTTGCTCGGAGGCGAGGTAATCGAAATCGACTCCGGCGGTCGTTTCAATGTAGGAGGCTCATTCATTGCCTATCGTGGGAATTCCCTCTCGGGCATCAATGATAGCTATCCGACGACTTTCGAAGAAGCACGGATAATCAATAACGGTTCATTTGTCTTGAACCCCGGCGCTTCTTTCGGTGGTTCGCTCATCACGAGGGATACAAGCGGGGGAGCCACGGTCAATCTCTCCGCGGTCAGTCAAGAAGCCTTGACGGCAGTTACGGTGGACGGGGTAAACGAGACCCAGATATCGATGACCGCTACCGGCATGTTCCTCAATGAGGCCACGATGACCGGGGAGACCAGCTTCTTCAAGGCCGGGACGATGGTACGAAGCGATTCAAGCGGCTTTCAATGCTGGGTTGGTGATTATCTCGCCGTCTACACAATCAGGATTGTCCCCCTCAATCCCAATTCCTATGAGCATCCAACCATCGGCTATCAAGTGTATTCTTACGATGCAAATGGCGGGAGTGAGCGCCTTTTGAGCGGGGAAACTGGCTTTGTTACCGATATGGTCACCCAAGAATATTCAATCGAACGTGGACAGCGCTTTGCCGTCGTGTCGCTGGACAGGGCCGAAAGGACGTATTTCTCTGCCCACCCTGGGGCTGGCTCGCTGTCCTTCACTAGCGGCAGTCAATACGAAATGAACGGAAATTACGAAGTGAGCATCCAAGCAGGCGAAGGGGTACTCGTCAAGTTCAGCAATGACAGGGAATCTGGAAGTGCCGGTTCCGCCAAGACGATAAGTGAAGGCCCTTCATCTTCCGGCCCGTTCGCGACGTTGGCCTCAATAAGCGGCAATGAAGGGGCCCCGGTCGAGCTAAGCATACGGAAAGGCCATTACGTTACCTACCGTTGGGAATCAGCAACTTGGAATCCCCTGAAGGGCTGCAGTCTTGATGAGCGAATATACATCATCGATGGCCTTATGAGTTTTGAAGATTACAGCAATGATATCGACACTTACTATTCCAGTCATTCCGATTTCGTCTATGAAGTCCAGGAAAGCGCAGAGGCAAATCAAGGAAGCGTTTTCAATCCGGCGGGGCGGAACATCCTGTCGCAGCCGATTCAAATCGAAGATTCGAAGACCATCCATGTGCGGCTCATATATGATGGCGAGCCCGATGACTTGGGAGGCGACTCCTCGGGTGGGGACGGCGGCGGTTGCTTCGCCGAGGGGACCATCGTCACGATGGGCGACGGTTCCCTCCGGGCCATCGAGGAGGTTTCCGTCGGCGACGAGTTGCTGAGCTTCTCTCACGAGAGCGGGGAGTTCGAGTCCCGCCCGGTCATGTTCATGAGCCACGGCGAGCGGGCCCATCACGACGTCCTCAACCTCCGCTTCGACAACGGGACGGTGTTCCGGGTCGTCTACGGCCACACCTTCCTCAACGCGGAGACCCGTCTATACGACGAAATCAGGGTCGAGGACCACTCCCGCTTCGTCGGGAACTCCTATCTCTCGGTCGTCGACACGGCCGGTGGATACTCACTCGTCCCCACCGTCCTCGAGGAGGCATATGTCACTCACGAGTACGTGGCCTTCTACAATCCGGCCACCATGTATAATCTCAACCACGTGGCGCAAGGGATGTTGGCTCTTTCCGATGATATCCGTGGCCTCTACAACTACTTCGAGCTCGACGAGGGCTATGCCTACGACGAGGAGAAGAAGGCCGCGGACATCGAAAAATACGGGCTCTTGACTTACGAGGAAGTCGCCTTCATTCCCAACATGACCGAGGAACTCTTCGATGTCTTCAATGCCCAATACCTGAAGGTTTCACTGGGCAAGGGACTCTTCACCTTTGATGAATTGGTCGCCTACGTCATGCGATGGGGCGATCAGGTCGAGGTTTGATCTTCTTCCTTTGGCCGGGCCATGTTCTCTAGCCCTTCCCTAAAACGAACCTCGGCGCGACAATAAAACCGCACATGGGATATCTAGTGATTGCCGTTGCCCTTGCCGCGTTACTCGCCTTCTCGGCCCTTTTCCTCTTCCGGAAGAACGAATGCCTTTGGGGGCGGTTCGGCTATTTCCTCTTATGCCTTGCCTCCGGCTTGGGAAGCGGTATTCTCTATGCCTCCACCGGATGGATGGTCGCTCCGCTCTTAGGGCTGCTCTTCGTCTCCCTCCCTTCTTCCATCCTTCTCACCGTCTATTCGGTCTTCGCCCTCAAGGGTGGGGTTCTTGGAGGTATCCATTCCTTCCTTTTCTCTCCCTTCATCCAGCTATTGATGCTCCCCATCAACATGACGATGACCGAGAATTCGCCCGAGGCCTTCGCCCTGGGCATCGTCTTCCTGATCATCGATTGCGTCCTCCTCGCCTTCTTTCTCCTCTTCACCCGGAAGAAGATCCTTGAGAAGGCCTAGACAATGAAAATCCCCGGCAAAAGCCGGGGATTTGCCTTGATGGAGGCCCTAGGCCTTCTTTTTCTTTTTAACCAGGAGATAGGCGCCGACCGAAACGGCCGAGACGGCGAAGATGCCAAGGAGGACGTAACTCACGATGGCCAGCGGGGAGGCGGGATCGCCAGGCCAGTTCCGGCTGTAGTATTCGTTGTCGTAGACGATGATGGGGTGGAAGACGCAGTCGATGAGCTCGGGGGGAATGGAACTTTGGACGCGGAAAGAGACACTGGAATCCATCGGGAGGTCTTCTTCGTCGGTCAGGTAACAATATAGCCCTTCCTCGCTGACCGCGTAGGCCCCGTAGGCATAGGCGATGGATTCGTGGGATGGATTCTCGATTTTCCCCCTGATCGTCACCTTGTAGGTTCCGTCGGGAGCCGAATCAATTTTCGATTCGAGGACAACTCCTTCCAAGAGCTCGATGGATTCGGCTTCCAAAGCCATCACGTAGATCGAGTCGACGTTCGCGGCAATGACGTGATTCCCGTTTTCCTCGCCCACGGGGAGGGAGGTGATGGCCGCCTTCTCCGGGGGGATGAAGAGGTAGGGGGCGTTGTCGAAACGGCCACCCAACTCGAAATGGAGCCGCTCATCGACTTTCCGTTCGTAATCCCCGTCTTCTTCCTTGACTTGGTAATCGAGGGCGACGATGTATTTCTTGGTGTCGTTGCGGAGGGAGACGGCCTTCCCGCCGGCATGGTCGACGATTTCGAACTTCGGGTCGTCGAGGTAATGCCTGTAGGGACCTGGGGCCGGTGAATTCCCCAAAAGGAAGGGGAAGAGGAGGGCGAGGAGGAAGGGGCTCCGTCCCGTTTTCGAGGCCTTGCCTTGTTCCATGCCCCTATGATAGTCAATCGGAGGCGGTTATCCTAGGGGCGTGGCCTTCCTCCTCCCCCTCCTAATCACCCTTCTTATCGAGCCACCCTTCGCCTTCTTGTTGAAGAAAAGTGGCTTATCGTCTTATCTATTCCTCGTTCTCCTCAACGCGGTGAGCAATCCCGCGATGAATGCCCTTTACGTATACGCCTTCGGGGGATCGGATGTCTTTTTATGCGTTGCCGAAGCGGTGGTCTACCTCCTCGAGGCGACACTGGTCTTCTTCTTTGACCACCGGAATCCCTGGGCGTATCTACTCGTTCTCCTTGCCAACCTCCTTTCCCTTGAAGTGGGCCTCCTCGTCAACGAAGTGGTGCTTGGGAAGCTCATCGGCCTTGAGGAACTGGTATTGGTGCTATCCGTTCTCCTCCTCCTGGAATTCGCTTTTGCGGCCTGGTATGGAATTTTCAAGGGGAAACGCAAAGATGCTCTCGCTGGGAAGGACCACGAACACGTATAATCATGGTAAAGAAAAACGGCCCGAGGCCGTTCTCTACCCGCGAACGCAGGTCAATTGGTAGGCATTCTTGCTTATTTGAACAGGATTGCCAAATCCAACTATCAGTATAGCAAAGGAGAAAAGGCATGGAAGAGGGAAAGAAATTCTATCTCGGTCTCGACATCGGAACCGATTCGGTTGGATTCGCGGTTACCGACGAGTCTTACCACCTCGTCAGGAAGCAAGGAAAGCATCTTTGGGGATCGCGCCTCTTCGATGAGGCCAAGGACGCGAAGGCCCGGCGCATGAGCCGGGCGGCGAGGCGCAGGTACCAGCGTCGGCGCGAGCGGATTCTCCTCCTCCGTGACCTTTTCAAGGAAGAAATGGACAAGGTCGACCCGCGTTTCTTCGCCCGCCTCGATGCCTCCTATCTCCACGCGGAAGATAAACCGGACGGAGTCTATGGGGATGCTTTCCACGCCGATAGCCTCGATTTCTTCGAAAAGTACCATAAGTCCTACAAGACCATCTACCATCTCCGGGAGGACCTGCTCGAGAAGGACGTCAAATTCGACATCCGCCTTGTCTATCTAGTCATGGCCCACATGATCAAATACCGTGGCAATTTCCTCCACGAAGGGGAACTATCGGAAGGTGGGGTCTCACCCGAGGAGATTAAGTCTGCCTTCGACGAAATCGACGAGGCGATGGCCGAACTCCAGCAAGTTGACGACAACGGGGAAGACATTTCCATCGACCCCTTTGCCGTCTCCATCGAAGACGCTGAATGCATGATTAGACTCTTTAGAGAGGTGAATAGGATCGGCCAACGGAAAGACGAGCTTTTCGCCAAGCTCGCCCCGAAGGCCAAGGACACGAAAAAAGCCATTCTGGCGTTCCTTGCCGGCGGGAAGGCCAAGCTGTCCGATTTCTTTCCCCGCCTCAAAGCCGACGATCCCGAAACAGGGAAGAAATCGATCAGTCGCGAGACCGACGATTTCGAGGATGCGGTCATGGAATTCGGTTTGACCGACGAGGAGAACTCCCTTCTCCTCAAGGCCAAGGCACTTGCCGATTCCTTCCTCCTCGTCAACCTCCTCAAGGGCGGACATTCCATTACCGAGGCGATGCTACGTGTCTATGACGAGTACGGACAGGATCTGAAGGACCTGCGGGCCATCACAAAGGCCTTGGCGAAGGCCGCTCGGGAAGGCAAGCGCATCTACGATGAGGAAGGGAACGAAATCCATCTCCTGACCCCGGTGGATATCAAGGAATTCTGGAATTCGCCCACCGGCGTTACTTTCGCTTCCTTCTCCGGGACTTTCGGCCACAAGAGGCAAGAGGATGCTTTCCTCGCCAAATTGAAGAGACAGAAAGAAAAGAAACAAGGCGATGGATCCGGCGGAATCATGCTTGTGGCGGAAAAAGACAAGAACATCGAGAAGAATTTCTTAGACCGCGTCGAGGAATTCCTGAAACTGGCTACCGCCCTGAATGAGGAAAGGCTATCCCCGTGCGTCAGCCGTCTGAACTCCCGTATCGGCGACGGCAAGCTCTTTGAACGCCAAAACAGCAAGAATAATGGGGTGTTCCCATATCAGCTCAACGAAGTCGAGCTCCGCCAGATCATCGAGAAACAGGGGAAGCATTACCCATTCCTCCTTCTCAAAGACAAGGGATTCCCGAACCCGGAGAAGGAGGACTACAAGCTGCTTTCCCTCCTTCGCTACCGGATTCCCTATTACGTCGGGCCTTTGTCAAACCACCCAGAGGAAGGACCGCTTCCCAATCACTGGATTGTCAAAAAAGACCCGGATACCAAGATCACCCCATGGAACTTCTTCGACGTGGTCGACCGCGCCTCGACCGCCAAGGCTTTCATGGACAATCTTCGGAACCGTTGCTCCCTACATCCACGGGGAGGAAACGCTCCCGAAGTGCTCGTTGCTATTCCAAGCCTACAAAGTCCTCAACGACCTCAACAATCTCGCTGTCAATGGCAACCCGATGAGTTTCGAGGTACGGAAACGCCTCTTCGAAAACGTCTATTTGAAGAAAAAGGCGGTCAAATCCTCCGACATCCGGAAGGAACTCAAAAGTTACTATGGGGTGGACGCCGTTCTCACCCCGCGGAACCGGGACGACGAGGAGAAAACCGAAAGCATCGTCAAATCCTCCCTTTCCGCTTGGATCGATTTGGAAAAGGTCCTCGGCGAGGGCTTCTACAAAGACAAGGCCCTCTTCGAGAAAGGCGAACAAGTAATCGCCATAATCACCGCCTTCGAGGACCGGGCTACCAGGGAGGAAGAACTTCGAAACCTCCTGGGCGAGGACGGGGCGAAGGCCGCCGCCAAACTTTCCTTCAAGGACTATTCGCCCCTTTCCAGGAAGCTCCTCGATGGTCTCAAAACGTTGGTCGAGAACAAGGAGACCGGCGAGCTCATCGAGTATTCGATCCTCGACCTCATGTGGCTCAAAGGCCTCAATTTCATGGAAGTCTATGAAAGTGAGGAGAATGGCTACGATTTCAAGGAACAGGTAAGGAAACTCAATGACGAATTCCTCCGCGAGCAAGGAGAAGGGGCCAATCCGCTCAAGGAACTCATCGACGATGCCTACGTCTCCCCGGGGATGAAGAGATCGCTTTTCCAAGCGATGGCCATCGTTAAGGAATTGCTCCACATCCTCCACATCGACCATTTCGACAAGGTCTTCGTCGAATGCGCGAGGTCCAAAGCCAAGAAACCGAAGGAAACAACAAGTCGGAAGAAGGACATCGATGGGCACATCAAGGCGGCCATGAAAGCTGCCAAAATCACTTCCGACGAGGCCAAATCGCTCCTCGCGAGTCTTGAGGCCAGAAGCGAGGAAGAGCTCCGTTCGAAGCACCTCTTCCATTACTTCATGCAACTCGGCCGCGACGTCTATACCGGTGAGGTCATCGACTTGAACCGTCTCTCGAAGGACTACGACATCGATCACATCATCCCCCAGGCTTATCTCAAGGACGATTCTTTCGCCAACACGGTTCTGGTTTCGAGAGCCAAGAACAACACCAAGAGCAAGGAATACCCGCTTCCTGATGGCTTCGTCACCAAAAAGGGTAAAGAATGGATAGATACGCTCGAGTATCTCCATTTGATGAAGAAGGAAAAAGCAGGTCGCATCCTGCGGAAAGAAGGCCTCAAGCCCGAGGAAATCATCGGTTTCGTCAACCGGCAACTGGTTTACACGAACCAAGCGGTCAAGGCGACCATCGACATCCTGAAGCTCATTTACCCGAAGACCGACGTCATATATTCGAAAGCCAATTTGGTCTCGAGTTTCCGGGGAATGTTCAAACTCCCCAAAGTTCGGGACCTCAACGACTTCCACCATGCTAACGATGCCTATTTGAACATCGTGGTAGGGGATGTTTACAACCAGAAATTCAATTCGCACGCCATGTGGAAGTGGATTGAGGAAACAAAGGCCAGCGGTGGTAGTTACAAAGCCGGCCCGGAGTGGATATTCAAGCACCGGGTTTTCACCCGCGATGGCAAAAGGAAGATTTGGGAACCGTCCGTCTATGTCCCATCGGAGGGGCCGGACGGGACTCAGATCGAAGTCGAGACCCCGGCGGCGGATTCGACCATCAATCTCGTTAGGAAGACCCTCAGTTGGAATGACCCGATGTGCACTTTCAAGCGGTATTCGCTTGTGGGCAAGCACGGCTACATGAACAAGATCAGCTATGTGAAAGGTCTTGATTCCACTGCGGACAACTATCCTCTCAAACGCGTTCCCGATGGCATTGATCGCACTGAGTGGATGAAGAAGTACGGTTCTTATAGCGACATGACCACGCCTTACTACTCATTGGTGCGGTCACTAGGCAAGCACGGGAAGCACATTTATTCGCTCGAAGGCATCCCAACTATCGTCCGCGGCGGTTTCCCGGCGGGGCAGGAAGGCGAATGTGAGATTGAGTATTTCAGGGAAATGGGGCTTAAGGAACCTGAAATCGTAATCGATCGGGTTTTGCTCAAAACGATCATGGAAATCCCTGGCCCCGATGGCGAAGCCCCGGTGAGGCTTGCCATATCCGGCCGGAGCGGCAAGGCGATTTGCTGTATCAACGCTAGCGAGGCGACAATGGATGATGAGCACAAGAGGTATCTAAAGTCCCTTGCAAAGATAACCGGATCCGATGCCCCGGCGGGTAAAAAGAAAAGCTTAGATGTTTATAGAGGCGAAAACGAATTCACAGAGGAGATTACTGAAGGGGAACACTCGATTACTCGGGGTGGCAACTGCGAATTCCTTGAGTATTTCCTTAGTTCCGTTTTGAAGCGCCCATCTTTCCTGAAAATTCCAGAACTTGGGAAGGCATTTGTAAAGCTAATTGATGAACATTCGAATTTTAGTTCACTTCCGACTATAGATCAGTGCTTGGCACTTAATACATTGGTGAAGTTAACCATGTGTAAGTCGGTCCAAAATAATTCTTTAAAACCGTTTAGTTCCAATGCCAATTCTTCCGCAGGAATCATTCGTGTGAGCAAAACTCTTCAGCCTGGGGTTCGATTGGTTCGAACCTCGGTCACCGGCTTCTACGAAAAAGTCCTCTTCGAGGTTCCCGAGGACTAGGGATGGCTTACCGAATCGTCCGCGTGTCGTCGCGTGCCAAGCTCGAGCTCCAGATGAACTACCTTGTTTATCGGGGCGAGAAGGAAACGCGCATCATGCTGGACGAGATATCGGTCCTCATCATCGAGAATCCCCAAGTCTGCATCACCTGTTCCTTGCTAAGCGAACTGCTCGCCCACAAGGTGCGGGTGATCATTTGCGATAACCGCCACAACCCCCAAGGGGAATTGGAACCGCTGGCCGGCTGTTTCGATGCCCCGAGCAAGCTTCAGAAGCAGATTCTTTGGAAGAAGGAAACAATGGACGCCGTTTGGCAAATCATCGTCAAGATGAAGATTGCCAACCAAGCCCAGTGCATGCGCATCCACGGTTCGGCTCCTGACCGCATCGAGATGATGGAGAATTACCAGTCCGCGGTTGGCCCCGGCGATTCGGACAACAGGGAAGGGCAAGCGGCAAGGGTTTACTTCCTCTCGATTTTCGGGGAGGGATTCGATCGCCGAGATCAGTTCGACTCCAGGAATGGGTATCTCAATTATTGCTATGCCATCCTCTTGAGTCTCATCAACCGCGAAATCGCGGCATATGGATATTCGAACCTTCTTGGGATTCACCATCACGGTCCGAACAACGAGTTCAACCTTGGATGCGATTTCGTCGAGCCTTTTCGGCCTTTTGTGGATGACTTCGTTCTTTCGAACAAATTGAACCCGGACGATTTCAAAAAAGACCTCCTCGGGGCCCTCACGAAGGAATGCCGGTGTGGGGAAAAGACGATGATCATCCAAAACGCGATCAATTCCTATGTTCTCTCCGTCCTGGCCGCCCTCAATAACGACAAACCGTCAACCATATTGAACGTGGGGTTCCCCGATGGGAGAGTCGGTCTTTAGGTTCATGAGATCGCTATTGATGTTCGACCTCCCGGTCGAGACCGCCAAGGACCGCCGCTCCTACGCCAAATTCGTCAAATTCGTGAAGAAGCAGGGCTTCGTGATGTTCCAGAAGTCCATATATTGCAAGCTATCGGTCAACGAAGCCGCGGCCAAGTTGGCTGAGAAGACGATAAGGAACAACCTACCACCAAATGGGGTCGTCTCGATGCTCACTCTCACCGAGAATCAATTTAATTCGATTTCCTATTTGCTAGGAGAGTTCGAGACCGATGTGGTAATCGATTATGAAAGGGTGGTGGATCTATGATTGAAGTCAAGGAAAGGCATGTCGAGCAATGGTTGACATGCTCATCGGATTCGTTCACGACCTTGGTAATTGAGAATCCCTCATTTCTACGAGAATTCATCATTGCCCTCAAAGACCAAATCGAATGCGATGATGGGGAGTTCTTCTATTTACGGGACGGCAAGGAAGCTTCTCTCAAAAAAGAAGCAGTTCTGATAACCGATCCACTTCAAGTCTTCCGCGACGAGAAAAAGGAAGAAACGAGCTTCATCAAGGAAGTATCTGGTTCATTCTACGAAGAAACAGACAAGGAGTTCGAACGGATAAAAGGCGAAATCATCTCGTTTGTCAAAGGCCTGTCCGTCTATTCGTCCCTCCCATATTCCTTCGATGAGGGATTTACCGTTCAGAACCTATTGAAGTTTCTCTCTTTCCGTCCGGAGGAACGGGAAAATTCATCCATCGTCGAAACGGCCAAGTCGATCTCGATAGTGGGGCACATCTTCAAGAAGTATGTTTTCTTCATTGCCCATCTTCACGCATATTACACGGCCGAAGAAATAGAAAATCTGTTCAAAGACATGGCCAATCACGACATTTCCTTGATTTGTCTGGAACATCAAAGGCCTAAATCGGCCGGGAAAAGCGAACGGATCATCCATATAGATCACGATTTATGTGAAATTTCATAGCCTCGTCCGATGTGCTAAAATCACATCGGACGAGGCTCTAAATACCCGATAAACCCCTAAATTAGAGGTTTGAGGGTATTGCCAAATCCTAATCCTCAACAACGCGTCCTTCCCGAACGTGACCTACTGACCGGTTTGAGGGTATTGCCAAATCCTAATCCTCAACAACCCGGCGGAGAAGAACCCCTACGAGACCCAGTTTGAGGGTATTGCCAAATCCTAATCCTCAACAACAGATGAGGAAGCAATAGACAATCGAGACGATGTTTGAGGGTATTGCCAAATCCTAATCCTCAACAACCGTCCTGTTCACGAGGTTCTGGTTGAGCGTGTTTGAGGGTATTGCCAAATCCTAATCCTCAACAACAACGTTGTTAAGAGAAAAGTTTCTGAAAGGTTTGAGGGTATTGCCAAATCCTAATCCTCAACAACATTCTCTCGAAGAATCAGCTGCCGGTTGATGTTTGAGGGTATTGCCAAATCCTAATCCTCAACAACTGTTCTGGTTGTCTTGATCCAACAACGCATGTTTGAGGGTATTGCCAAATCCTAATCCTCAACAACCGGAAGGCCGCCTCCTGTCCCGAGGGGTTGTTTGAGGGTATTGCCAAATCCTAATCCTCAACAACCGGAGAACGAGGTGAACTCGGTGTCGTTCCGTTTGAGGGTATTGCCAAATCCGAATCCTCAACAACGTTTGGTGAGGTGGGTCTACGCCCCTTTGGATAACCCGATATCGATGAAGCCAGAACCGCATGAGATTCATCTTGCGCTTTTGGAACGGTAATCATCGGCGGGTGAAGGAACTGCTGGAAGCTCTAGTAGCTGCGTTATAGCGATTCGTTGAAAATTGTTGGCAAATTCGTCAATTTTCCGTTGCCTTGATTTCCTATTTTTTGCTATACGTGTGTTGCTTTGAAAGGACCAAAACCATGAAAAAAGCGACCCTGGCCCTCATTCTATCGGGCTTCCTCCTCTCCGCCTGTGGTCCCACGACCCCTCCGGACGTCTCCTCGTCGATCACCTCCTCCGAAGGCGGGGGAACCTCTTCTACATCCGCCTCATCGAGTTCGGGTTCGGAATCGAGCAGTTCTTCCTCGTCTTCCTCCGGCAGCGAGGAAATCATCCCGCCCAACCCGGCGGAAATCCTCGAGCGGATTGCCGGGACGAGCGTCGCCCACACCGGGGAACTCACCATCGGGGCCTACACGGCCACGACCGGGACCCTCATCAAGACCGTTACCTCGACCATTTCCCTCGCCCTCACCCCCGATTACTACTATTTCTCCGACATCGGGGGCGACGTCTATAGCTACGTCGAGGTCTACAAGGACGCGGAAGGCTACGCCTACGAGAAGTGGCTGAGTCCGGCCAACGTCGTCGAGCCGATCTATTACCAACTCGACGGGGCCAAGGTCCCCTTCGATTCGATGTACGCGAATCCCTTTGCCCTCGTGAAGGAGACCGACTTCGAAATCGACGGGACCCGCCTCCGCCTCGACCTCACGGCCCTCGATGAGACGCTTGCCTACATGATCACCATGGCCTTGGTCGGCGATCAGGGCATCCCCCTCGGCGACCTCTATCTCGAAGCGAAAGCGGGAACCATCGTCGGGGCTTACCACGCCGAAGGCTATAGCCAGAACGCCGCGGACGGCTCCTACGTGCTCGCCAAGAGCGACTACTCCTTCGAGCTGGTCGATCCCGCCTCCCTCGACATGCCCTACACGGTCGAGGCCCTCCCGACCCTCGACGGCCACGATGACCTCGGGGCCCTCTTCGACGCCCTCCGCGACGGCAACTACACCCTCGACATCGTCCGTCTCGGCGGGGAATCGGGAACCGATGCCCGCTTCGAGAACACCGCCTACTTCACCGAGGACACCGTCCTCAGGACCAGCGACGGCCCGAACGGCACCCTCATCGGGACCGGTTACCACTACGACGAGGAGAAGGGGCTCATCGCCACCGTCTCCCTCGAAGACGGCATCCTCAAGGGCACCGGTAGCTACGGGGAAGAGGATTGGCTCATCTCCGACTACGTCCCCGACTTCACCTTCGCCCCCGAGGTCTTCGACATCGAGGAAGACGGTAGCTTCACCCTCAAGACCGGCTATGGCTTCGAGGAATACATCCAATACACTTCCCCGGATTACACCTGGGATTTCATGGATTATCTCTACTACCTGACCCCTGGTACCTATAACATTGCCCTTACCCCCGAGGGGGCGAAGATCACCTACGACTATTCCTACTATTACCAAAGCCCGACCAACCTCATCACCGGTACCATCGAGATGGATGTCCGCGACATCGGGACGACGGTGCTCGAATATCCCTACGAAGCCTACGTCCCCAACCCCCTCGATTCCTGGGACGACCTCGGGGAGGAAGCGGTGGACATCCTCACCAAATACCTCGGTCAGGACTATCTGAACCTCCTACCCTACCTCGACGTCAAGGAGACCACTTCCTATGCCCCGGAGTGGCGGGAATCGGCAGGCGGTTATGCCTACATCACCTACATCTACGAAAACGACGCCATCATGACCGAGCGCCTCGCCTCCTACCAAGCCTCCCTCGTAGAAGCCGGCTATCGTCACGCCGGGCAAGTTGAGGACGGCTGGGAGCAATACCTCATCACCGTCGACGGGGTCACCTACGATGTCCGCGTCAAGGGCATGAGCGGCCGTTACCTCTATATCAGAATCTACCCCTCAGAAGCGATCGTTCCCCTCGACGAGTGGCTCACCGCCTCTTTCTCGAGTTCCAACAACTCCCGGGGGACGGCCACGAAAAAGAGCGACTACTACTACCTGAACGCGGACGGGGGCAAGGGCGAGCTCTACCAAGCCGGGGAGACCGACGTGGCCGAGATCTACTACACCGACACGGCCGTCCGTAACGTCGGTAGCGTCGTCATCGCCGAGGACGGGAAAGGCGGCATCGAGGTCTTCAGCGAGTCCTCGACCGGGGAACACACCTTCGCTACCTCCTACGAGGAGATGGACCTCGCCACCTACTTGAACGCGATCGGTGGTTATCTCCTTCCAGAGAACATCCTCGCCTTCCTTCCCTATATCCAAGGCGACCTCGAAAGCGGCTACTCGATCCTCGAGGCGGCCGTCCCGACGGTCACCCAGCAGTTGCTGGCCACGGCCTTCGGCACCTTCCGCCCCTCTTCCTCGAACGAGTACGGCACCCCGAGCATCGCTTACGACGGCGATAGCCTCACCATCACCCTTGTCGGAGGCCGTAAATCGGGGAACTACTACCTCGAAGAGACCTACACCTACGTCATCGACATGGTCGGGGAGGTCGCGCCCATCGATACCTCCGACTACCCGCGGCCCGGCCCGGCCACCCTCGAGGAGTACTTCGTGGAGAACTTCGGGGACGGGAGCAACAACTCCTACGCCACCTACGAGAACCGGACCGTCTATTACCACCTCGACGAGAATGGGGAGAAGGGAGAGTTCTACCAAGCCGGGGAGACCGAGATCGAAGAGGTCGAGATCGCCGATAACGGAGTCAGGAAGGCTGGCGATGTCGTCGTCATCGACACCGGGGAGGGCCTCGATGTCTATCTGGAATCCTCAACCGGCGAGCTCTCCTATCTCACTTCCAGCGACCAACTCCTCAACGACTACCTGATGGGACGTGGCTTCCTCCTCCCGACCGACATCTATCCCTACCTCTCTTACCTGAGTGACAACGGGGACGGGACCTATTCGGCCCCGGAAGCCGCCTGGGGGAGCTTGGTGAGTGCCCTCTACCAAGCCGTCACCGGCTACACCCTCCCAAGCGACATGCGGATTACCGCCTTCGAGGTTGCCTACCTCCCGTCCATGGGGACGGGCCAAGTGGAAATCTCCTGGACGATGGGCCGCGTTTCCGGGAATTACTACGTGGAGACGACCTACGAAATCACCATCTACGGGGCCGGGGAAGTCCCCGATCTCGTCATCCCGACTGCCTGAGAGGCGGCTTGTAAGGCCCCTTTCTCGGTGCTAGATTTGGTATCGTGAAAAAGAAAGCCCTCCTTGCCGGGCTACTACCGGCCCTCTTCCTCTTCTCCTGTACCCCCGGTTCGTCGTCCTCGCCCATCTACATGAGCAACCAAGCCACGCAGCCCCTTTCCTCGAGTACCCTCGAGGAAGAAGCGGCGACTACCGCCTCTTCGATGTCATCCCTCGATCCCCATGCGGGAATGAAGCTCCTCACCGGTAACCTCGTCGATGGCTACGCCCTCTCCGACGGGGCAATCATCCTCCTCTGGGGTTGGGGCGGCGACATCTCCGGTGTCTATTACGCGACCGAGGCGAACGAGAGCACCTTGACCGCCTACGTCGACGAGGAGGTCATCGGGGTCAAGGCCGTCCGTTATGACCCGGCGAAAGCCCCGGAAGCCGGATCGACGACCTACCAGAGCGATGGCATCTGGAACGAGACCGGGGACATCGACGTCACTTCCTCGACGAGCTTCGACATCGACTTCATCGAAGCTTGACAATAGGAATCAAAATGATGAAAAGGCCGGCCGTGCCGGTCTTTTTCCTTTCAGATGGCCAAGAACCGGCAAGAAGACTCGTGCGGGCAGGAAAGCGGTCGCCCATCGCCTTACGTTGAATCATTCGAACCAGCGTGGAGCGGTAAGACTCACAGAGGATTCTCCCTAATTCGGATATCGTTAAAATTTAGACCTACGAGACCCTTCGATTTTCAAGATCGTGGCCAAGTAGCGGTTGAAAACGCTTGCCCTATACCACTGATGCCCTAACAGGATCGACTTCCTACGACAACGAATCGACCGGGTGTGATTGATGGCCTATTCAAGGGATACTGGGTTTCCGATACCAACTGAAGTGCCTATTTCACGGTGTTTCACGCAGAAAATCTGTTCGAAATCATGAATTATGAGAATTTGGCCATCATTTTTGGAAGTTTCGGAACAAACTGACGAGGAAATAGTCGGAGGCCAAGACCATAGGGAAAGGACTAAGGGGCCCTCTACGTGCGATGTACGTTTTCAGCAACGACCCCGAGGAGTGTGGATTTACGACCAACGACTTGAGTGGTGGGGCCTTGGAGATCGAGAAATGCCTGAAGTGCCTGGATGGCTACCTCATCGTCAAGCGGGTCAAGGACGAGAATGGGCACGATACCGGGCGCAGGATGCTCGGGTGTACCAATTATCGGAAGGACGGGACGGGGTGCGATTTCACCGTCTTCGACGAAAAGCTCGATAGTCTCGAGAAGATATCCAGGGATTTCGGGACATACCTCAAAAACAGCTTGCCTATCGACTCGTGCGTTTTGCTTGGCTATCCGGTCAAACAATTGGTCAAGGGGGTCGTCTACGTCGCGGGAGTCGGGGAGAAGATGGGGATGAAGATGACCCGGAACTCCCTCGTCCACTTCCTCCAAGGGGTGCCCGATAGATCGTGATTGGCCTTCCGCCTCGTCGGGATGAAGGGATATGGGCTCTTGAAAGATGTCAATCCGAAGGACCTGGGGGTGGTTATCGACACCATGGTCAATTTCGGCTTCCTGGAAAACTACAAGGAGAATCGCTATCGGTATATCAGAGAGGGAAAAGGGGAGAAAAGCGACAAGAGGCTCAGGGAGTTCTTCGAGTGCTTTCTCGTGAAGAAGCGGTGAAAGGCAATGCAGAATAAAGGCAAGCAGGCTAGGAATGCTTGATTAGCGATCTGATGTAATCGCGTAGCGCCTCGTCCATTGCGTAAACGTAGGTACCGTAAATCCCGCGGGTTAACAGAACGTAATAGGCATTCCTGATGTTATCTTGGACGGTTTTTTCGTCCTTAGAGGCAGCGCTTGGATCTTTCAGGTGTTCTTTCCGAATGACAATCTTTCCGTTTGCCTTGTCGTAGGCGATGTCGGGCCCGAGGATGACCCCACAGTAATTCAAGTCGAATCCGATCGCAGTATCGATGCATCCGATGCGGTCGAGGTTGGAGTCGTCGTGGATGAAAGTCGAATCTGCCGCCTTCTTGTTCCAAAGATAGCCTTTCCCCTCTATGGTGAAATCGGAAGGTTCCTTGTCCTTGAACCAATCAAAGTCCTTTCCAGCCACGACTCGGCAAAGACCATTCATCTCCCTGTTCTTTTCCTTGATGGCCACGAACATGTCGGTTAAATGGTCGTAGATCTTGAAGTCGTAGTCGCGGACGACGTACTGCCGAGGATAGGGGCCGAGGAGGGCCTTTACGAATTCCATGTAGTCATTGCCGCCTTTCACACGAAGTTGCGACCAGAGGGTGTATTCCTTGAGGGATGTGCTTTCCCTTTTTTCTGTCTTGAACGCTTCGAAAACTTGATGAGGTATATCCGCTCGCTTTACTTTTTGATTTGGATCGTAAAGTAAAATCAACGTTTTGGAAGTAACTTTATCAAGCCAGTCCAATTGAGTGGCCGTCTTGTCGAAACCGAGACGGGCACAAGCCTTGTCGTAGGCCATGTACTCCGAAGCCCCGGCACCTGAACGGACGCGGAGGCGGTGGGCCTCGTCAACAATCAAGATGTCGTAGGAACCATTGGTCGCTTGATAGGGCGATATGATCTCGACCCCACGCAATTCCTTGATCTTCGAAAACACATTCCGTCGGAGACTTTCGCGGAACGATTGAACCGGCTCAACCAAGGCAATTCGGATTTTCGGTTTGGTTTCCTGCAATAGCTTGATGAGCCTTGCATTTCCGAATTCGTCATAGTCATCGGGATCGACGTCGGTGGCATCGATGTTGTTGTCGCGGAAATTGGTGAGGAGGTTGATGAGATAGACGGCAACGAGGGTTTTACCAGTGCCGGCACCTCCCTCGATCATGACGGTTCTACGTTTCCCATCGACAATGGAAGATTCAATGTCCTTAAGGAGGTCGTCGATTAGGTCATATTGTTCGGATGTAAGTTGCTTGAATGGGGAATACTTGAAGATGTCCTCATTCTGGAGCTCGTAAAGATGGCGGTTTGCCAGTTTCATCTTTCGTAGAACGTTCCAAACCTGGTTGAAACAGTCTTCGTTGTATTTCAGCCTTTGGTAGTAGTCGTGATAACGGGACTGGCCGCGGTTATTGTTCTGAAGCGTGAATTTTTCGTCAGCCAGCATGTATGTGATGAGTTCGTTTTCCAAATCCAGGATTGCCGATTTGTTGAACGATGGGGACGTAAAAAGGAGAATGTTCTCGAGATTCTCGGTTCGTTTCGGGTTTTCTGAATGTTGTTTCATCCGGTTGTAGGCATTTTGCGTTTCCCCGACGTAGGCCTCTTCTTTCCCATACAAAAGATAAACGGACGGCCAGTCGCGGCCGTATTTGGCATTGCCTATGCTGTCAATGCCTTCCTGATCGAACTTGACGGATTTGTCGAGTACGCGGAAGACGTCGCTTGAGGCATTTGGGCGGAGAAATGAATCCTTCTCACTCATCAGCAACCTTGTACTGCATGTCCGATCCCTAGTCAATAAGGAATGGCTGCGTAAAGAGGGTATGGCAGAAGTGAATCTATTGACCTAAGACGATTTAATTGACGCGTAGAGATGAATATCAGTACTTGGGAGTGCTTCCCTAAGACTAAAGTTAAGAAATGTGAAACGATGACCAGTTCTCACTTTCTTGATATATTTCACATTCATATTTCGAAAATCCCCTGGGTAGCATTTCAATTTGTGTGGTAGAGCATGCATCGGGACACCCTGTTCCATGCCGTCCGCTCCGCCTCCTACTCCCCGTATTTTGCCCTCGAAAGCAGGCAGCCTCGTCTGGTGCTTGAAGCCCGAGAGGCCCAGGGATTCCCTCGCGATGTCCGGGTAGGGATCCGCCCTGAGCTGGATTGGGATCCTTTCGGGCCGGGTGCCCGACCCGCCGATTGAGAGGACGGCCCTCTCGTAGGCACTTGCCACGGCGGAGGGCAGGTCGCGCTTGGCCTCCATCGAGATGACATCGGCCATCGCCTCCCCGCTTCGGGATCCTTCTGGTATATTCTTCATGGGGTTCTTCTTTCCTACTTTGAACGGCTGGATTGTGAACCCCATTTTTTGATTGTCACCACACTATTTGAAACGAAACCCAACATGTCGGTTACTCCCTCGGCATGAGAAGGATAGGGCTATAATCATATGCGTATGAACGAGGTAGGGATTGCCTTAGCGATATCTATCCCCTTTGTGTTGCTTACTTTAGCCATATTGATCTGGTTTTTCGCGAAGTCCGCGAAAATCAATTCGAAAATCGATGATTTGGTGAGAGGAGCGAAGGAATTCAGCCCTAACCAATTTTTCAAACTGAGGAACTCTTCGTTCAGCCGTCGTGGGAGATCCAGCTATGCTGAAGAGAAAGGATTGGCCGGTGTTTACGTCCTTTACAACAAGACAAAGAATATGACTTATGTTGGGCAAGCCCACCAAATGTTCAATCGAGTCAACAGTCATCTCACCGGCAAGGGCAATGGGGATGTCTATGCCGATTACAAGTATGGTGATTTGTTTACGATAAAGATGATTCCCTTGGAGGGCAGCGGCTTCGCCTCCCTCAATGACTTGGAAAGGTATACGATTGCCAAATGCAACGCTTTCACCAAGGGTTATAACAGAACTAGGGGAAATAGGCGCTACCGACCACCGAGGCACTTGAATTTTACTGTTATTGGCAAAACCGCTATTCGGCAAACGATTTAATCATGGTTTTGTTAGGCATCTCTAAGTATTCGGGACCACCGATAAATCTTGTGTAAGAGAAAAGCCGGTCATCCCCGCCCCCTAGGGGACGGCGGCCGGCCTTGAACCGAGCGGCGTAGCTTTCTATCCTTGCGTTTGGACTCAAAAGGAGAAAGCTACATGAGCGATTTTAATGCAACCAAATCCATCGGGAAAGCCGTTTCCCCGGCGATCGAGCTGATGAGGAGGGCGACGGAGCAGGCCGTCAACGAGGCGATGGAGGACCAGTTCCTGTCCTTCCTCGAGGACTGCCTTTCCGACGCCGAATCGCACAGGAACGGCCATTACGAGAGGAAGGTGCTGACCACCGTCGGCGAGATGGCCGCCCGGGTTCCGCGGGACCGCCTCGGGCTCTTCGAGGAGCGCGTCATAGGGAGGTACAGGAGGAGGATCGACGAGCTGGACGCCGAGATCGGCAGGCCCTGCTCGCAGGGGATGTCCGCCTCCGACATAAGCCAGTACCTGTCGTCGACATCCGGCGTGGAAGTTTCGGAAAGACTCGTCCTCGCCGTAGTGAAGGGGAGCTACGGAGAGGCCGAGAGGTTCAACTCGAGGGCGTTGCCGAGATGCCCGCTCGTCTACCTCGACGGTACGTGGCTCCCGGTAAGGCGGAAGTACGAAGGAGGGCCGGACCGCTACGAGAGGGAATGCGTCATGGTGGCCCTGGGCGTCACCGAATCGGGGAGGAAGGAGGTCCTCGGCTTCTGGATGGTGCCGGGCGAATCGTCTTCCGAATGGGGAAGGTGCCTGGAGAGCCTGAGGGAAAGGGGAATCGGGAATCCGCTCCTGTTCGTCACCGACGGCCTCCAGGGGATGCCGGAGGCCGTAAGGCGCGTCTTTCCCGGCTCCCTCCACCAAAGGTGCCTCGTCCACGTCGGGAGGAACATGTCGTCCGGGGCCAGGAAGAAGGGCAGGCAGGGGATGCTGGACGATTTCAAGGAGGTCTATTCGGCCGAATCGGAGGCCGAGGCCAAGGCCCGCCTGGGCCTCTTCGTGGCCAAGTGGTCGCGGACGTACCCCTCGTTTAGGAAATACCTGGCGGAGCCGGGCCTCTTCTCCTTCTATAGGTTCCCGAAGCCGATCAGGAAGGCCCTCTACACCTCAAACGCGGTCGAGGCCTTCCATGCCTGCCTCAAGAGGAAGCTCAAGGCACGCCTGGGCCTCCACTCGGTCAGGAACGGGCATTACCTCATAGCTGTCGAGGCCGAGAGGTACAACCGCTCCATGCATTGCAAGGCAATCGCGGGCTTCGACGAATTGACCGATTCGGAGCTGAAACTGGTTGGCATGTCGAGGTGAAAGGGATTAAATGATGGGGCAAGGCGGAAGGCGCGCCGACTCAGCGATACACAAAATTCTTCCGTGGTCTCCAGACAGGAGGTTGGGTTGATGAAATGGGAATATAAGTACGTCATTTTGGATCCCAAGTTTACCCAAAAAGCCACATTTGCCTATTGGAACGAAGAGTTACAGAAAATGGGTGACGACGGTTGGGAACTAGTGAATTTTCTTGCCTCGTCTTGGGTCAACGTCGGTATTCAAATGATTTTTAAACGACCTCTTCCTGATTGCGGCAAGGTTAAATGAAGAGACGAAGAAAATGTATTTCGATGTCATTCCTAAAT
>CASFVT010000029.1 GCA_949298195.1 uncultured Bacillota bacterium | reverse complement strand
GTCGCGGTCCTTCGGGCTCCGGTCGTTGCTGTACTCGCCGTCGATGTAGAGCTCGCCGCTCGAGATGTCCTCGAGGCCGGCGATCATCCGGAGGGTGGTCGACTTGCCGCACCCGGAGGGGCCGACGAAGACGATGAATTCCTTCTTCTTGATGTCGAGGTTGAAGTCGAAGACGGCCTGAACGCCGTTTTCGTAGATCTTGTCGACGTGGCGGAGGGAGACGTAGGCGAGGTCGTTGGGGGCTTCCTTCTTCCCCTCCTCCTTCTTCGCCGCTTCCTTTTCCTTGGCGGGGGCCGCCTTCTCGACGACCGCCTCAGCGGCCGGGGCCGCCTCTTCCTTGACCTCCTCGGTCGCAGGGGCTTTTTCCTTTTTCTTGAACAGTGCCATTTTCTCTCCTTTTTGATGAATGCCGTTTCCGGCTGGCCACGGCGATTATATGAAAGCGCTACCAAGTTGTCTAGTGCACGGTGCACAAATCGGTTTCAGATACTTTCGACCGCCCGATGTCGCCTTTCTCCGTTGCCCGGGGCAATCCTCAATTGTTAAAATCCCGGCATGAAGAAAGCGTTCCTCCTATTTCCCCTGTTGAGTCTCCTCCTCCCTTCTTGCTCGCTTCTACCGGGTCTTTCCTCGGGCCTTTCCTCGGAAACCTCAACGGAGCCAAGCCTCGACTTCGCCGACGGGCTAGCTTCGTGGTCGATTACCGACGATTACTACATTGAGACCCGTGAGCTCACCACGAGGGAGCGTTGGCGGTACGGTTTCGCGGGAACCGACGTCCTCTATTCCCACGATGGCTGGGATGGGGTCATCCAAAGCCCTTTCTTCGTCCTCTCCGATAACGGGCGCGTCCACTTCCGGATGTACTGCCGGGGCTGCAGCATCCGAATCGAGCTCTTGGCCCCGGGGGAGGTGCTAGTCGATTCCGTCGAGGCCTCTTCCAGGTTCGTCTTCGGCCAGTCCTTTTCCTATGTCCTCGATGGCTCGAAACACCTCGATGAGCCGCTTGTCCTCCGAATCACGAAACTCGGTCTCCACGATGATGGGGAATTCTATCTCGGCGACCTTGAACTCGATTCGGACAAGGCATCGACCGTAAGCGAAGAGCTGCTCGACGACCGCTACTTCTATTCCCTCGGGCTCGGCCACGACTACGGGGAAAAGGAGGCGTTCCATTACCAAAGCCCATCCATCCCCGCCTACCGACTCCTTGCCGCCAAGGAAAACGGCGACGGCGGGTATTCCGTCTACGCCCACGGACCGGCCGGGGCGCTCCATCCAAACGACACGAGTTCCCTTGTCGTCTACGAAACCGCCGACTTCCTCTCCTACAGCGACCCCTACCCCGTTTATTCGGCCGGGATGAACCAAGAGGAGGATTCGAGCAACGCTCCCGGCTCCCTCGTCGAGGAAAACGGGGAACTCGTCTACTATTACAGTTATCTACGGTCAAGCGGCTGGTTCCGAGAAAGCGCCATCCGGAAAGTCGTTCTCGTAGGGGGAACCGAGCCAGGCAAACCCGAGACGGTACTCTATGATTCGCACTTCACCCCCCGGAACCCCGTGTTGAAGGAGGGGTCATGGCATTTCCTTTCTGACGGATGGGATGGGGATGGGCTTTCCCTACATTCAGAGGACGGGGAGGAAAAGGCGATTGCCGGAACCGAATATCTCGGCGGGCGCAGTCCTTCCCATGCCGACATCGGAGGAGTGGACGTCTTCGTCTTCGACGGGGAATCATACTCTTCCAACGAACTGATGGAAGGGACGATTGGATCGAGCATATACGTCCCCGGGGAACTCGATCTTTCGGGGATGTCCTTCCGTTCCCACGTCGACCCGGAACGCCTCTTTTACGTCCTCGATCACGGGAATTTCACCAATGCCAGCGTCCTTGAAATCGACGGGAAGGACATCCTCTTCGGGGAAATCGGCTACATCGATGAACTCGACGGCTTCGACTGCTTCGGGCGGGCCATGGCCATCCCCTCCGAAGTCAGCGCCCTCCCCGACGGGCGTCTGATCCAAAAACCCTTCGAGGCCTTCTATTCCCTCCTGGAGGAAGAAGAGGGAAAGGGAACGATCAAAGGAGACGGGACTTGGCGTTCCCTCCCTTGGGAAAGCGGGCAGAAATACCTCAAGGGTACCCTCGTCCTCCCTTCCGAACCCGGAATCGAGGCCTCTTTCCGCTTGGCAAGGGGCAACGAACGTTATACCCACTACGTCGAGACATACACCCGGGAAGCCGATGGACGGGATTTCTACGTTGTCGGTAGCTACGCCGAGGCCCTTCAAGACGGCACTTACGCGAACGTGGTTAATCGCGGGCGGACCTACTTCCGCTTGGAGAGAGAGGAAAGCGAAATCGACTTCGAACTCATCATCGACGAAAGGGTGGTCGAGTTCTTCCTCTTCGGGGGAAAGGAAGTCTACCGTTACGAGCTCCCGGCGGGCGATGGGCTATGCTTCGAATACCTTCTCCCACCCGGCGCGAGGGTCGAGGGGGCGGTGACCGCCGCGGTCAAGGGAGTCCATTGATCATTTAATCCAAAGGCGGATTTATTCTCCGTTTATCCTACACTCCACTTCCGCAAGCGGAACCATCATGGCCGGAAAACCGGCCTAACAGCGAGGAAATGGACTGTTTGACTCTAGACAAACAAGCTGCGGGCATTCGGAAAGACCTCGAAGAAATCGTAGACGGCGAAGTCGGGATTGCTTTCATGAGGCCCCAGATAGGCTTCCTGGAAAACGCCGCGCAGCGGGCCATAGGGGTCCTCGAAGGAGCGGTCTTCCCCTTCGTAGGGGGACTCCAGGAGGTAGAAACGGTCTTCGCCCACGTGACAATACCTGCGCATCTCAAGCACAAGATCGTCGCTCGAACCGCTGAGCTTCAGGAAATAAGGGAGTCCCGCTACGCCCGTAGGAAAGGCCGAGACCCCAGTCAAGGCCGGGAAATACTTCGAACCGAAGTAGGAAGCTGGCAATAGGTGGAAACCACTTCGGTTCGTGAACATGCGCTCGCCTTCATATATGTCGGGGAAGAGGCGTCCGTCCTCTCCCCGCTGGATTTCCGTCGACTCGACGGGCACTCCGCCCTCGACGATGACCGCGACCCGAGCCAAGAGGGAAGTAGAGTCATCTTCTTTCTCCCCGGTCCGATAGTCGCCGAGGACTTCGATGTCCTCCTTCTCATAGACGAGGCCGAGCTCATAAGAGCCTATCTCGCCTTGGAGGTCAGAAAGGGCATCGACTTCCTTCATCCTCCACTCCGATAGCCCTTCGAGGAGCCGCGCGGCGAAGCAGATCTTCCCGTCGAGATATTCGAAATGATCGATCGGCCCAAAGGAATTCAAACCCTTGAAATGCGGGTATTCCTCGAAGGAGGCATCGATGTAGGCTTCCTTCCTCTCCTTCGGGAAATACAGTCCCAGGTAACTTGATTCGTCTTCGATTTCGCAAAGACGGGCCTGAAAAGGATCGTCCCTTGAGTAGGTATGGCAATCCAATTCCAGGCCTTCGTTTGTTTCGTCATACCCCTGCCAATAGGAAAGACACGACGCACGACGGGCACGTAGGAGTCTTCCCGGAATCCCAACGTAGTTATAATGAGGATCATAGTCGATTTCGATGTCGACGGGTTCGCTTTCCCTGAGGAAGGCGAAATCCTCGAGGGCCGTGCAGGAAGAAAGCGGGAACAAGGGGATGATCATGAGCACGGCCCAAAGTCTCGTGGCTTTCATGCTCATACCTCGACGGGAAGCGGAACGACCTACATCGTTTCGCGGTAAGCCCCGCATGCATTGCAACAGTAAAGGCAGCTGATGGAAATGCTTTCAACTACCAACGACCAAAGGCGCTTTTCCATGGTTTTTCCTCCTTGTGGAATGCGATTGGGTTGGGGTGGGCCAAGAGGGCGGCCCTGCGGCGTTCCCTGGTTTAGCTGGTTCCAACATAAGGGAACCGCGATGAATGCCAAGAAAAGGCCGCCCGTGGTGCGGCCTTTCGATGGATGGCCCGTTTTCTTATGGTTAGTTCACCGCTTCCCGAAGGCCTCGTAGAGCTCGATGAGGAGGGCGTTGTGGTAATCGCGGGGATCGAGCCCCGTCGCGGCGATGAACTTGTTGAGGCGGTAGGAGAAGGTGTTCCGGTGGACGTAAATGGCCTCCGCGGCCGCCTTGGCGTCGAGGCCGGACCGGAGATAGGCAATCGCGGTGAGGTAGATTTCCCGTTCGAGGCCCGAGAACTCCGACTTGAGGAGGGGGAGGGAGGAGAAATCCTGGTAATAGAACTCCCGGAGGAGGACGTCGACGAGGAAGAAGGCGCTATTGGGGAAGTAGGCGAGGCCTTCCTTCATGAGTTTCCTCGCGAGGGGGTCGTCCCGGTGGCTGCGAAGGAAGGAAAGGGTCGTCCCGAGGTCGTCGCGGATGGCCATGAGGGAAGAGGAAAGGGGCATGAAAAAGCCGCTTCCGGCGTAGACGACCCCCTCGGTCGGGCTTTCCTCTTCGAGGCGAAACCCCACCCCGAGGGCCTCGAGGGCCCGGGCGAGGCCGCCTCGCGGGAGGGGTTCCTCGCTACGATAGAGATAGACGAACTCGGACATCACCTGATCTTGAGGAGGTAGCACTCGTAGGGGCGGAGGGTGAAGACGTGGTTATTCAGAAGGACCCCGTCGTAATTGTGGAGGACGATGTCCGCGATCTCGTAATTGAAGGTGAAGTAGACCTCGTAGGGGCGGAAGTTGGAGATGAGCATGATGTTGGAAGAGCCCCGGTGGATGTAGGAGAGGACGTCGGGATGGTTGTAGTCGACGATTTCCAGGCGGCCGTTGTTGACGATGTCGTTATAAGTCGCGTCCTTCCGGAAGGAGATGGCGTACTGGAAGTAGTTGAGGATCGAATAGGGGTCTTCCATCTCCTCGGCCACGTTGACCCCCTCGAGGTAGTTTCCGTTGACCTTGCAGAAGGGAGTGGCCTCGGAGAAGCCGGCGTTTTTGCGGCGGTTCCACTGCATCGGGGTCCGCCCGTTGATCCGGTTGGCCCTCCGCCAGAAGCGGAGGATCTCCTCATCGGAATGCCCGGCGGAGCGGTCGGCCTTGAGCTCGTCGCGGTTCGCGTCGTCGATCAGGAAGTCGTCGATGCTCTCGTAAGTGACATTGCTCATCCCGATCTCGTCCCCGTAATGGATGAAGGGGGTGCCATAAAGGAAGAGTAGGGTCGTGATGAGCATCTTGGCGCTCTCTTTCCGGTAGAGGGTCGAGCCGTATTGGCTGAGGACCCTCGGATGGTCGTGGTTGCACCAATATAGCGGCATGTCGCAGCTCGAGGCATTCGGGTACCAGCGGAGGAAGTTCTCCTTGAGGGAGATGACGTCCGCCTTGATGGCCTCATCGGGTTTGCCGATCGAACCGTAGGCCCCGTTGTTCCAGACGGTATCGAAGTTGAAGACGAGGTTGATCGGGCCCTTTCCCCGTTCGGAGAAGGTCCGGGCTTGGTCAGGTTGGACCGAACCGCCGACTTCCCCGATGAGGAGGGTATCGGTGTTGACCCCCTTCTCGCGGAATTCCTTGAGGTAATCCATGAGTTCCGGTCGGTTAGAGAACATCCGGGGATCGAGGACAAAGCCCCCGGGGCCGCTTGGGAGGGGGGAATCCTTGAATTCGGGGTTCTTGGCGAGATGGGAAATGGCATCGAGCCGGAAACCGTCGACCCCCATCTCGATGTAATGACGGGCCACCCCGTAATAGGCCTCCCGGAGTTCGGGGTTGGCCCAGTTGGTGTCCGGCATCGAGGGGGCGAAGACATGGAGGTAGAACTCGTCGACGCTTCCCGGGAGGGGCTCCCACGCCGAGGTCGAGAAGAAACTCCCCCAGTTGTTCGGGGGGAGGAGTTTTCCATCGACGTAACGGCCTTTCTTGACGATGTAGTAGCCGCGTTCCTTGCTCGAAGGCTCTTCCACCGCCTTGAGGAACCACGGATGCTCGTTACTGGTGTGGTTCATCGCGAGGTCGAGGACGATCCTGATGCCCCGGAGATGGGCTTCCTTGAGGAGGCGGGCGAGGTCTTCGTCGGTTCCGAAACGGGGATCGACGTGGAAGTAGTCCCTTACGTCGTAGCCGTTATCGTGCATCGGGGAGGCGAAGATCGGGCAGATCCAGATGAGGTCGATCCCGAGTTCACGGAGGTAATCGAGTTTCTCGACGATGCCCCCGAGGTCGCCGATCCCGTCGCCGTTAGTGTCCTTGAAGGCAGCCGGGTAGATGATGTAGCCGATGCTGTTCCGCCACCACGCTTCCATGAGAAAACCCCCTTGGCAAGGAGATTATACTCGTTTGTAACGTTCAATCGTAGACGTTCAAGGGGATGCGCGAAGGGTATCGAGTCCGGGGTGAATCCATTGAAGCAAGAAGCACGAACCGCTGAACGGAGGGGGTTTCCAAGGCCATTCTCCCGCCTTCGCCTCGGGAACCGCCGCCTTGAGGGCGATATTGCGCGATTTCGAATCAGGAATTCCCGCAAAAGTCCATTATTCATCTAAAAACTCCCCAAATCGGGGAGGATGGGGCCAAGTCGAACCGGCCCTATTGGTAACTCACGATGAGGACGAGGGAATCCCCGGTCCCGGATCCCCCGTCGTTGGGGGCGCAGCTGATGTTGCTGACGGCCACCAGGGACGCCGGGTAAGAGGGATCGACGTTCTTTCTTTTCTTGATGAGGATGGCCCCGCTGGTGAAATCGCCCTCGGCCGGTTGGATGAGGGGGAGCCCGTCGACGTCGAGTTGGACGTCGAAGCTGAAGAGGGAGGCCTCGTAGGTCGGCGGGGTTCCGCCGGGGTTGTACTCGACGGTGAAGAAGTACTGCATGTACTCGGTTTCCGTCACCGGGTCGTAGAGGTTGGGATCGCTTACGAAATCGAGGTGGAGGAACTTCCTCCCGCTCGTCTCGGGAATCGCCTTCCCGTCCATGTCGAGGACGACGAGGCTATTGATGTAGACAATCTCGTTGATGTTCTGGGGAATCGTCCCGAAGAAGGCGACGAAGACGATGGCGATGAGGCTCACCAGCGAGACGACAAGGGCGACCGATTTCTTCATGCCCGTTCCTCCTTCCGTTCGTATTTGCCCTTGAGGAGGAAGAAAGAGAGGGAGACGAGGAAATAGACGAGGGCGAGGGCGAAGAGCTTGTAGTAGGAAACGACGATTTCCTCGTTCCGGTAGAGGTAGAAGAGGAAGCTGACGAGGACGCTCAGGAAGAAGGCGAGGACGGTGACGAGGCGCTCGGAACGGTTATTCCCCCCGTCCTCGAGGAAGACGGAGGCGGGATGGACGTAATCGAGGATGAGGGCGACCATCGCGGTGCCGAGGAAGAGGAGGATGATGGCCAGGGCAAAAAGGGCCGTCTGGGTGGCCCTGAGGCCATAGAAGGCCGAGTAGAGAATAGACGAGGCGAGAAGGGAAGTCATGGCGATGAGGGCGGGGAAGAAAAGCTTCCCGAAAAGGAAGAGGAGCCCCGAGCGCGGCTGGCTCCGCGAATAGAGGAAGGCGTCGCCTTCGCTGGTGAAGGAAGTGGCCAGGGCCGAGGTCGAGCATAGCGAGAACAGCAGGTAAACAAGCAACATCACCGTCTCGACGTAGAGGCGGCCGGTGTTCGAGAGTTCCATCCCGTGGAAGAACTTGGCGAGGGCCAGCCCGATGAAGGGGAGGGCAAGGAAGGCGAGGGCATAGGAATAGAGACGTCCCCCGCTGCTTCTTAGGAGGAGGAACTCCTTCTTGACGACGCTTAACGACGGCGGGAGGCGACGCGATTTCGCGTGACGGGACCCATGCTCCTTCTTGGCACTCCCCCCGAGCCCGGAGAGGCGGAGGTAATAGGGGTTGAGGACAAAGACGTCGAAGGCGGCGAAGAGGACGGAAAGGGCGAGCATGACGAGGAAGGCGTAGAGGGAAAGGACGGGGAAGGGGGTATAGGCGAAGCCAGTGAGGTCGCCGATGGCAAAGGAGGTGAGGGCGTAGAAAGGCAGGGCGTAGACCTTGTAACCGGTCATGATCTTCTGGATTTCCCTGAAATAGAAGCCCCAGTTGGTGAAGACGTCGACCGAATCGGGGACGAGGAGGACGAGGTAGACGAAAACGGCGGCGAGGGCGAGGAAGAGGAGGAGGACGAGGAAAGCCCTCAATCGGGGGTGGGAGGAGAAAAAGACGGACAGAAGGTGATGGGGAATCGAGAGGAGGGAGGCCAGCAATACCTCGAAAACGGAGATGAATAGGAAGGCCAGAAAAACGTAGAAATACATGTAGAAAGGAGCCCCCATGATGAGCATGTAGCCGATGAGGAGGGGCACCTGGACGACGAGGTTCCGGCCGTATTCGTGGACGAAGTAGACGGCGAGGCGGGCGAGGAAGACAGTCGAGCCCGAGCAGGGATAGGTGAGGAGGATCTTGTTGTCGGGGCTATCGAAGAGGGACTTCGAGAGGTGGGAGAGAAGGGAAAGGAAGCCGAAGACGAGGAGGAAGGCCATCAGAAGCGAGGGGACGGATAACGGGACGTAGGAGATGACCGCGAATACCTTGAAGAGGGTGGCGAGGTAATAGAAGAGGTAGCTCACCCCGATGAGGGCGGCGAACAAGACCAAAAGCGAGACGACCTTGACGATGGTCGCTTTGAGGTTGTGGCGAAAGGAAAGGCGGCTTTTCTCGGCGAAAAGCATCCGGAAGAGGACGAAGAACTTCCGGAAGGAGAAGCGTTCTTTCCCCGCGAGTTTATTCACCCTTTCCACCATTCCCTTCTTCGAGCAGGTCCAGGAAGAGGCGTTCGAGGTCGACCCCTTTCCCCTTGAGGGCGTGGACGTCGCCGTGGTAGACGAGGTTTCCCTTCGAGAGGACGATGATCTCGTCGCAGAGGTTGCTCACCACGTCGATGAGGTGGCTCGAGAAGAAGACGATGTTCCCCCGCGCGGCGTGTTCGCGCATCGTCTCCTTGATTTCGTAGACGGAGACCGGATCGACCCCGGTCATCGGCTCGTCGAGGATCCAGAGCTTCGGGTCGTGGACGAGGGCGGCGATGATGGCCGTCTTCTGCTTCATGCCGTGGGAATAGGTGGCAATCGGGTCGTCGAAGGCCTTCTCCATCGATAAGCGCTTGGTGAGGGAGGCGATCCTCTCTTCCCTTTCCTTCCCCCCGACCTCGTAGAGATCGGCCACGTAGGAGACGTACTCCCGGCCGGTCAGGGACTCGTAGAGGGCGTAGTGGTCGGGAACGAAGCCGATGAGCGACTTGGCCTTCACTTCCTCGGCCTTGAGGTCGAGCCCGTCGACGAGGATCTTCCCGTCGTCGAAATCGTGCATCCCGACGATGCACTTGATGATGGTCGATTTCCCGGCCCCGTTCTTCCCGAGGAAGCCGTAGATCCTCCCTCCTTCGAGGCTGAGCGAAAAGTCCTTGATGGTATCGAAGTCGTTATGGGGATACCTCTTGCGAAGGTGCTCAATCTGCAAACTCGCCCCGCTTTTCCTTTCCATCGTGACTCTCCTTTCCTCGCTCTTCTTCCAGACCGCGCGGTAGGCGCGGTCCTTGTCTATCTTCTCAAGCAACCCCTCGAACCCGTCGACGGCCCGGAAGAGGAGTTCGTAGACATACCACATGAGGAGGGCGAGAAGGACGTAGACGAGGTAGAAGAGGATGAGGTAGAGGGGGTGGACCAGGAAGGTCTTCCCGTTGAGCGTGAAGCCCCACTCGATGGCGTAGATGTCCTCGGCCCAGGCCCCGATTTCCCCGACCACGTAGTCGCTATTGAGGAAGAAGAAGTCGACGTCGTAACCCATGGCCGTCCCCCAGGTGTTGAGGACGAGGCAGAAGAGGAAATAGAAGAGGAAACCGGCCATCGAATAGAGGAAATAACGGATGCTCGGCCGGGGATAGACCTTCAGCAAGACGATGAGGACCGGCATGAAGAAGGCGTAGAGGTGATTGATGTAGAACTCGAGGGTGAGCATCGAGAAGGTGCCTAGGCTCGTCGAGTAGTTCGGCATGAGGAGGGCGATGAAGGCCCCGATCACGTTGATGAACATCGTGAAGTAGAACACCTTCTCCGTCTTGAAGACGAGGGTGAAGGGGACGACGTACATGGCCGTGTTGCAAAGGTGGAGGGGGAGGCGTTCGAAGGATGTCCAGATCTCGTAACGGAGGCGCCCGACATAGCCGAAGAGGGCCAGGAAGGCGATATAGGTGAGGAAGGCCCGCCGGTGCCTCACGTCGAAGGGATGTAGGAGGAGGAAGTAGGCATTCGGGAGAAGGAAGGCGAAATAGACATAGACCCGATGGGGCAAGTTGAGTTCGAGGGGGAGGGGAATCGATGGTTGGCGGGAACCGAAGAGGACCTGGAGGGAGTAAGAATTGGGCAGGGCGAGGAGGAAGACGGGGAGGAGAAGGAGGAAGGGCTTGTAGAAGCCGGTCGGAGGATATTTGGTGGGATTCCTCCACCAGGAGAGGGCGAGCAGAAGGACGGAGATTCCCATCTCAAGGCCGAGGAGGGGAAGGCGGAAACGGTAGGGGTCGAGGTCGGCCCCGTTTCCGAAGAGGTCCCCCACGATTCCTTGGAGCAAATAGGGACTGAAGGCGAGGAGGATGAGGAAGAGGGGGGTAAGGAAGTATTTCCGGAGGGCATTCATGAGCTCGCTATCGACTTGATAGGAGAAGGCAAGGAAGGAAACCCCGCCTTGGTAAAGGAGCACCGAAAGGAGGGCGAGGACGGTCGAGCCCTCATCGAGGAAGGATGAAGAGAGGCCGTCGATCCCTTCCAGGTAATCGTGGCCTCCTTCGAAATGGGCGAGGAAAAGAAGGAAAAGAAGAGCCGCCAAAACTACCTCAAGGGTCCTTGGAAGGTTCTTCTTTTCGGCCTTTTCGTGAAAATAGAGGCGGATTTTGCCAAGGCTTTCCCCGCTTCCATCTTGGAAACCGACCTTGAAAGCCTCGAGGAGGAACACCCCTCCCCCGATTAGGAGGAGGATGGCCGCGGCCGGGAGGAAATAGGCCCGGACCGATGCGATGGCTGAGCCGAGTGAGATGAAGACGACCGAAAGAAGGATGAGCCCCCCGAGGAGGGCCCAATCCTTTCTATTCAGTTGTTTCAGGGAGGAGAGCATCGGAAGGCGGTTAGGCTCCGAAGTCGTTTAGCCCGAAGACGGCTTGGTAGGCCGAGGTACCGGTGTAGCCGAGGAGGTCGCTTGCGACTTCCTGTAGACCGGTGGGAACGCCCGGGGTAGCCCCATAGAGGTAGGCGAGGGTGCAGTAATCGCCGCTGAAGAGCTCGGGATCGACCGTCAGTTCCTCTACCGTCGGGGCAAGCTGGCCCTTGTAGGGATCAGGGAGGAGGTTGCTTACGAGGCTCTTCACGAGGCCCGTCATCGGGAGCATCGTGATGTCCATCGTCTCGAAGTCGTTGACGAAGGGCGAGATGTAATAGGGGGAATCATTTCCCGCCGGGAAAGCGGCGAGGCTCGCCGTCGTGTAGGAAGTGACGAAACCAGTTCCGTAGGAGGTGTCGTAGAGGGTTTCCATGACCGGGAGGAAACTCGTGACATCGCTCGGATTGAAAGAGGAGAGGGCGGACTTGAATTCGGCTTCGCCGTCGGCGAAGTTCACGTAGTCGGTCCCGCCGATCGACACCCGACCCTTCATCCCGGGTTCGAGGGCCCCGGCCCCTTCCATGTCGCAGTTCATCGTGAGGGCGATGGCGTTGAAGCGGTTGGAGTTATCGCCATAGGGGACGAAGATGGTCTTGCCGAAGTCGTTGAGGGGGTCGCTGACGAGTTGCTTGAGGCTCTGCATGACCGCCTCGAGGGAGTAGGAACGGAACCAGCCACCGGAACCGGTGACCCAGTTCTGGAGCTTGCTCTTCCCGTCGATGATGACTTCGGAGCCTTCGACGTAATCGACGTAATCGGCATTGCTACCGCTGGGGACCCACCGCCCGCTTTCCCGGGAATCGGCAGTTGGGATGCATTGGTTGATGAAGAGGAAGCCACCGGCGTTCTCGATGACCGACTCGTTCACATAGATGGCCGAATCGCTGTAATTGAAGAGCATCGAGCTATAGCAGTCGCTGATGCGCGAGCGGTTGACGGTCAGCTCCGGGCGGTACTCGCCCTGAAGGCGCTTGACCCCCGAGGGGGAACCCGGGCCGTTCATGATGGTCGCCGTGAAGAAATGCTGGATGCGGACGTTTTCAAAGGTTCCGTCGCAGCCGAACTTGTTGAAGATGACCCCGCCTCCGTTGACGTCGTCCTCGGGATCGTCGGGCGTGGCGAACCAGTCGATGCTCTGGCGGTCGGCCACCCCTTGGTTGCCGAAGGCCCCGAGGTCTTCGTAGTGATAGGTGAAAAGGGTATCCGGTCCTTGGGTGGTGTTGCTCCCGAAAAGGGCCGTGTGGGTGGTCATCTCGAATTTGGACTGCTCGGGCAAATGGACTTCCGTGTCGTTGTATTTGGCGTTGCTCACGACATAGGGGAAGTCGGTCGCCGGGTCGTAGGCGACCACGGTCGACTTGTTGCCGTCCTCATCGACCGTTTCCTTGGTCGAGAGGCCGACGTTGATCTGGTTGTAATTGCCGTAGATGGCGAATTCCTCGACGGTCGAGGGATTGTCGTCGGGCTCATGGCAATAGACGTACTGCCAATCCTTGAGGGAACCGTAGACTTCCTCGTCGGCCACCCCGTCGTCGCTGCTCCACATGATCCAAGAGGGAAGATCGGCCTTCCAGATGGTGATGTCGTTCCAGATGACGAGCTTGTCGAAGCTCGTCTCGGCGGTCGCGTGGTCGCCGAGGTATTCCTTTTTGATGTTCACGTAGGAAGACTGGGTGTGGTAGTTGTCGAAGAGGACGAGCTCCTTCGCCTCGGTGACGTTATAGGCCCCGTCGATGATCTCGATCTCGTAATCGAGGAGCGTCCCGACTCCCTCTTCGGAAGTGGCAAAGGCCTCGTTGAGGAAGCGGATGACGATTTCCCGGGGGAGTTCAGGATCGATGTCCTCGCGGAAATTGATTATTCCGTCGGTGGTAAGGGCGGTTTTCTCGGCCTCGCCGAAATAGGAATCGAGGCTCAGCTGGTTTCCCTCAAGGTCGAGAAGCTCGACCCCGGTCCCCTCCGGGAGGGTCGCATCGGTGACTACCACGTCGGTCGGATCGAGGAGGTCGATGTAGGTCACCATCGGGGCGAGGGAGACGTCGTTAAATGTCCCAACCCGGAACTTCCCCTGACTGGAGACGAAGTTGGATTCCCCGAATTCGTCGGAGGCGGCGCTTTTCCGGGACGAGAACGTGACATAGGCATCGTTTCTTTCCCAGGCCACCGGGAGCATCCCCGGGGTGGGGGTCTGGCTGTCGTTGGAAGAGGAGTCGCTTTGAATCGTCGAATCGGTGGAGGAGCTCCCGCTCTCCGTGCCGGGCACCCGGATGACGAAGTCGCACGATCCGAGTCCGAGGCCCACGAGGAGCAGAGGCATGACAAGAAGGCTTTTTTTCATCTTGCTTTCCTTTCCGCGCTAACGCGAGTACAGCCATAGTTTAGACAAAAGGACGCCCATTGCAACTTGCCTGCCACGCCATGGTAGAGAGAGGCAATGGGAAAAAGCCTGCAAAAACCCTTCCCCTATTTCAAAATGCGTGCTTTTCTATCGTCGATGGAATATGTCTCGTGCGGTCTGAACCGCCAGCCCTCTTTACATTCGTTCCCCTTTTCCCTTCCCTCGCTTGTCCCTTCCGAATGAGGCAACTACACTAAGCGCATGCGCGGGTTCGTGAGGACGGTGAAAAGGATCAGCGAGGGCTACCAAGGGCTCCTATTTGCCTCCTTGCTGGCCCAGGTCGTGATGATCTTCTTCAACGTCCTATGCGTTTTCCTCCTCCAGGTCCTCGTCGATTCCCTCGAGGGACTCGATTCTCTTTTGAACGTCTCTTTCGTCGAGGAATGGGCCATCTTCCTCATCACCGGGGGGAAGGGGGCGGCCTTCCTTTTCGAGAACCGCCTCTACGTGATGCCCCTCGCCATCGCCGGCGCCGGGGCGGCCCTCGCCGTCTCGACGATGCTCCGGATGATGATCAGGAGCTATTTCTCCTCCGGCGTCAACGGCGCCATGCAGCTAAGCCTTTTCACCCATCTCGAACGCCTCCCCTACCCCTACTACAAAGCCAACAAGGCCGGCGACCTCATCCAGACCTGCACCCGCGACCTCGACGTCCTCAGGCGGTTCCTGGTCATGGACCTCGGGAACTTCAACTACACCTTCTGGATGCTCTTCTTTTGCCTTGCGATCCTCTTTGCCCTCTCTTACAAGCTGGCCCTTGTCAGCATCTCCCTCCTCCCGGCGATGTTCGTCTATTCCTTCTTCCTTATCAAGAAGGTCCGCGAGCGCTACCGGAAAAGCGACGACAGCGAAGCCGTCCTCACCGACAAGATCAACGAGAACCTCCTATCCGTCCGGGTCGTCAAGGCCTACAACGCCGAACGCCGGGAAATCGCTTCCTTCGATGACCTCCTTTCTTCTTACCGGGGCAAGTTCCTTTCCTGGAGCCGCCTCCGGGGTTTCTTCTTCGCCAGCAGCGACATCTTCGTCTTCGGTAGCAAGCTCCTCTCCCTCCTTTATAGCGCCTACCTCCTCCATCTCGGGGAAATCTCGGCCGGTACCCTCGTCGTCGCCTTCCTTTTCATCGACATGATCGTCTGGCCGGTCCGGGGGACGGCCACCTCCCTCTCGAACATGGGCCAATACCTCGCCTCGGCCGACCGGGTCGCCAAGATCCTCGACGCGGAGGTCGAGGACGTCGAGGCGGGGCTTTGCCCATCCATCAAGGGGGACATCCTCTTCGAGGACGTCCATTTCGGCTATCCGGACGGGAACGAGGAAGTAATCTCCGGCGTCTCCTTCCACCTGGAAGAAGGCAAAAGCCTCGCCATCATGGGGGCCACCGGCTCGGGGAAATCGACGTTGGCCTACCTTTTGACCCGTCTTTACGAACCGACCTCCGGGCAAATCTACGTCGACGGGATCCCCATCTCGAACATCAGCAAGAAGTGCCTCCGTTCAGCGGTCGTCCCCGTCCTCCAGGACCCTTTCCTCTTCTCCAAGTCGATTGCCGAGAACATCAAGATCGCCCATGAGGAGGCCTCCGACGAGGCCTTATTGGAATCAATCAGGGTGTCAAGCCTCGAGGAGACCCTCAACCGCCTCGAAAAGGGCATCGACACCCAGGTCGGGGAGAAGGGCACTTCCCTTTCCGGGGGGCAGAAGCAACGGGTGGCCATCGCCCGGGCCCTCATCGCCAAACCCGCCGTCCTCATACTCGACGACTCCCTCTCGGCCGTTGACACGGCCACCGACCTCGCCATCCGGAAGAACCTCGCCAAATGGGAAAAGTCCACCACCATCATCGTCACCCACCGGGTGATGTCGGCCAAGGACTGCGACGACATCATCGTCCTCGAGAACGGGAGGATAGCCGAGGAAGGAAGCCACGAGGAACTCCTCGCTCGGCCCGGGCTTTACCAGAAGATCGCGTTGATCCAGGGGAAAATGCAATGAGTAGGACTCTCACGGAAGAAAAGCTCCCCACCCATCTCAATCCCCGGATTTGGCTCAGGATGGGGCGTTACGTCATCGGCGAGCTCCCGATCCTCATCCTCATCGTCGGATCGATGCTTTTCACTTCCTTCTACGACTCTTCGTTCGTCCCGGTCATGAACGCGGCCCTCACCGGAAGCGTCCCGGCCCTTCTCTCCTCGCCCTCCTTCTTCGAGACGCCGATTTCCGTCTCCTTCATAAGCGAGGTCCTGGTCGTGGAGATGAGCATGGGGACCCTCGTCGCCCTCGAACTCGCCGCCATCCTCCTCCGCTGCGTCTCGATCTTCCTCACCTACTATTTCACCGCTTACCTCGGGATGAGGATCATGGTCGGGCTCCGGAGGGATTGCTTCAGCCACATCCAGGAACTGTCCTTCGCCTATTTCGACCAAAACGACTCCGGCTGGCTGATCGCGAGGATGAACAACGACACCTCGGCCATCGGGGACGTCCTCTCCAACGACATCGTCGACATCTTCTGGGCCCTCTTCAACATGCTCTTCACCCTCGTGACGATGTTCGGCCGGGACGTTTACCTCTCCCTCGTCCTCTGTGCCTCCCTCCCGGTCATGGCCATCTTCCTTCCCTTCTTCGAAAAGGCCCTATTGAAACGCTGGAGGAGCGCGAGGAACGCCTACTCCCACTTCGTCGGGTGGCTGGCCGAGGCCATCAACGGGGCCAAGACGGTCAAGGTCCTCTCCATCGAGGGGGAAGTGGCCGATGAGGCCGAGGGAATCGTCGAGGACATCAGGAAGAAGCGGCTCCGGGCCAATCGGCTCGATGCCCTCTTCTCCCCTTTCGTCACCCTCGTCTCCCAGACGATGGTCTCGATTGTCGCGGCCATCGGGATCATCCTCATCGGTTCAAGCGAGGAAGAGGCGACGACCATCGCGACGGTCGTCATGTTCGTCGGCTTCGTCGGCCAGATCTACAACCCCATCCAGCGCCTCTCCGAGATCTTCTCCGACTTCATGGCCAACCAGGCCGGGGCCGAGAAGGTCGCTCAGCTCCTCGATGCTCCCCTCTCAGTCAAGGATTCCCCGGAGGTCATCGAGAAATACGGAACCGTCCTTGCCCCGAAGGAGGAAAACTACGCCCCCCTCAAAGGCGACATCGTCTTCAAGGACGTCTCCTTCTCCTACGTGGAAGGGGTAGAGGTCATCCACGGCCTCGATCTCGTCGTGAAGGAAGGGACTTCGCTAGCCATCGTCGGGGAGACCGGCAGCGGCAAGACGACCCTCGTCAACCTTTTGGCCCGCTTCTACGAACCGACGTCCGGGGAAATCCTCATCGGGGGGAGGTCCTACCTCGACTATTCCCTCGGTTACCTCCATTCCTCGATCGGATATGTCCAGCAAAACCCCTTTGTCTTCGCCGGAACCTATTTCGACAACATCGCCTACGGTCGGCCCGGGGCGACCCTCGGGGAAGTGCAGGCGGCCGCCTCCTTCGTCGGGATATCCTCCTTCATCGAGAAGGAAAAGGACGGTTATTACACCTACCTCCATGACGGAGGGGCTTCCCTTTCCGAAGGGCAAAAGCAGCTCATTTCCTTCGCCCGGGCCATCCTCCGCGACCCGACCCTCCTCATCCTCGACGAGGCGACCAGCAGCATCGACACGGTGAAAGAACAGGAAATCCAGGGGGCCCTCCAAAAGCTATTGAGGGGCCGGACCTCGATCACCATCGCCCACCGCCTATCGACCATCGTCGATTCCGACCGGATCATCGTGATGGAGCAAGGAAGGATCGTCGAGGACGGCTCCCACAGGGAACTGATGGAGAAGAAGGATGTTTACCATGCCCTCTACATGAACCAGTTCCACGATCTCTCCATTTCCTCCCAGATATCCACCTACGAAAAAGACATCGTCGGCAAAGGCGTGAAGCTTTGACGGAAAAAGCCGGCCGTGGCCGGCTCTTTGGAACCCTTCAACGTCCCCCGGGCGGGGATATTTCCTCCCTGGCCAGCCGTTGATCGAAGGCGGCCATCAATAGGGGGAGGACGACCGCGGAGGGGAAAAGGAAGAGGAAGGCGACGTTCCCTCCCTGGGAGAGGACGACGACGGTAGCCACGAGTCCCCCGACGAGGGCGACGAGGTCGCTTATCAATATGGCCTTCCAATTCTTCTTCTTGGCAAGGAGGAAGAATCCCCTGAGGAGGGTGAGGAGGGGGACGAAGGCAAGGAATGTGAGGACGAGGTAGAGGAAGAGCTCCCCATTCGTCTCATAACCCCCGAAGTAGGCGAAGAGATCCTCGAAGAGGTTCCCCCCGTCGAAGAGGGGGATGAAGGGGAAGGCCACCGGGAGGGCCACCCCGAGGAGGCTCGTGAAAAGGAAGTAGAGTTGACGGTTGTTCATCTTTCTAGTAGCCGCTTTCCTGCCGCTTGTGATTGACCTCTAGTTTCTTCTTGTAGGCTTCCACCGCCTCTTCCGGCTGGTAGCCGAGGAGGGGGAGGAGGTTGAGGTAGCTGCCGAAGGCCCGGGCGTAGTTCTTCGGCCCATAATCCTCGAGGAGGGCGAGGGCATGGTGGTAGGCGAGGAGGATCTGCTCGACCAGGCCGTCCTGGTCCTTCTTGAAGACGTGGACATAGCTTTCGACCCCGAGGGGGATGCCAAGCGACAAAAGGAAGTGGAGGCCGTCGGCGTATTCGTCGAGGATGGCCTCCTTGCCCGAGGGGCCCTTGTTGCTCCAGTACTTGAAGCAACGCGTCTCGTTGGCGAATTCCCCGATCTCGACGAGGAGGGCGAGGAGCCGGCGGCGGAAGGTCGAGGGGTAATCGATTCCGTGGTTTTTCGCGATTTCGAGGTCGAGTTCCTTCTGGACGGCGAAAAGGGGGGTGAGGTCGAGGCTTTTCACTTCTTCTCCTCGTAGCAGGGAGTGAGGCGCCAGATGTCGCGGTTGTATTCCTCGATCGTCCGATCGCTGGAGAAATGGCCGCTCGCGGCGATGTTGTGGATGCAGCTTTCGGCCCACCGTTCTTTGTCGAGATAGAATTCGTCGGCCTTTTCGCACGCCTCACAATAGGCATCGAAGTCCCTCAGGATGAGGAATTGGTCGCCGTGGTTCATCACCTCGTCGAAGATGAGGCGGAAACGGTCGCCGTGCTTTTGGGCCCAGGGGCCGTTGAAGAGGCTGTCGAGGACGTTCTTGACCTTGCCGTTCGAGTTGTAGACGTCCCAGGGGCTGTAGGTGCCGGAGGAGAGGAGTCCCTCCACTTCCTCGGCGGTCAGTCCGAAGATGACTTCGTTTTCATGGCCCGCCCGGTCGGCGATCTCGATGTTGGCCCCGTCGAGGGTGCCGATGGTGATGGCCCCGTTCATCATGAGCTTCATGTTCGAGGTGCCGCTGGCTTCCTTCCCGGCCGTCGAGATCTGCTCCGAGAGGTCACTGGCCGGGATGATCTTCTCGGCAAGGGAGACGCCATAGTCCTCGACGAAGACGATCTTCATGAACTTGCTCGCCTCGGGGTCCCCGTTGACGACATCGGCCACGGCCAGGATGAGTTCGATGATCCGCTTGGCGTACTCGTAGCTCGGGGCGGCCTTGGCCCCGAAGATGTAGGTATGGGGCACCATCTTGAAGTTCTTCGGGTCCTTCTTGAAGTCGAGGTAGTTGCTCATGATGTGGAAGAGGTTCATGAGCTGTCTCTTGTATGCGTGGAGGCGCTTGATCTGGGTGTCGAAGACGGAGTTCACGTCGATTTCGATCCCGTAACGCGCATAGACGAAGGCGGCGAAGTCCTTCTTGTTCTCTTCCTTGACCTTCATCACCGCCTTCTGGAAGTCCTTGTCCCTCGCGAAGGCATCCAGCTTGCCGATCTCCTCGAAATGGGTGATCCAGCCCTCCCCGATCTTGCTCGAGATGAGCTTGGCAAGCCGGGGGTTGGCGTAAACGAGCCACCGCCGGTGGGTGACCCCGTTGGTTTTGTTGTTGAACTTCTCCGGGAAGAGCTCGTAGAAGTCGCGGAAGGTGTAGTTCTCGAGGATCGAGGTGTGGATCTTGGCGACCCCGTTGACCGAGTAGCCGGCGTAGATGGCCATGTTGGTCATGTGGATCTGGCCGTCCTTGACGATCGACATCCGGTAGCGACGGCTCTCGTCGATTCCCCGGGCGGCCATGAAGGAATTGAAGCGCCGGTTGATCTCCTCGATGATCATGTAGACCCGGGGGAGGAGGTCGCGGACGTAGTTGACCGGCCATCTCTCGAGGGCTTCGGGCATGACGGTATGGTTGGTGTAGGCGATGGTGTGGGTGACGACCTCCCACGCCTCGTCCCAGCCGTATCCGTGTTCGTCCATGAGGAGGCGCATCATCTCGGGAATCGAGAGGATCGGGTGGGTGTCGTTGAGCTGGAAGGCCCAGTGGTCCTTGAAGTGGTCGAGATTGCCATAGTGGCCGATTTCGCTATTGATGGCGCTCTGGAGGCCGGCCGAGACGAGGAAGTACTGCTGGCGGAGACGGAGGAGCCGCCCGTGCTCGGTCGAGTCGTCGGGGTAAAGGCCGTAGCTCAGTTCCTTGAGGGTGGAGAGGTACTCGTTGAAGGAGCAATCGGTCGGGAGGTTCTCCTCGCTAGGCTCGGCCGACCAAAGGCGGAGGAGGTTGGCCTCCCCGTTTTTGTATCCGACGACCGTGACGTCATAGGGGACGGCCCTTATCGAACGGGCATTGACGAGGCGCATCGCATAGGAGCCGTCGGGCTTGATGTAGGTCTCGCTATTGCCATAGAACTTGACCTCGACCGCGTGCTTGGGCTTCCTGACCTCGAAGACGAAGCCGTTGGAAAGCCACTGGTCGGGGAGCTCGACCTGCCGCCCGTCGACGAATTTCTGGCGGAAGAAGCCGTATTCGTAGCGGATGGTGTCCCCGTGGACGGGGAGGGAAAGCGAGGCGGCGCTGTCGAGGAAACAAGCGGCAAGGCGCCCGAGGCCGCCATTCCCGAGGCCGGCATCGCGCTCCTGGTCCTCGAGCTCGGCGATGTCGATCCCGAACTCGGAGAGGCCCTTCTTGGCCACCTCGTAGACCCCGAGGTTCTGCATGTTGTTGAGGAGGAGCCGCCCGATGAGGAACTCCATCGAGAAATAGACGAGTTGCTTCCGCCCGTGCCTATTGACGTCTTCCATCGAGTCGCGGAGGGAGTATCCGGCATAGTCACGGACCATCTCCCCGAGGACGTCGTAGCGCTCGGTGATGTGGGAATCGGCGACCGTCCGCCCGAATTTCTCCGAGAGGCGCCGGGCGAATTCCTCTTTGAAAGACTTGACGTTGTCGAACATCATTGCTGTTACCTGCCTTTTTTCAGTTCATTTGGACTTTTTGAGGGCCGTTTTGCGGGCTTTTGCGGCCCGTTCGACCGGTGCTGGAGCGGGGATTGCCTTCTTCGATTTCCCCCGCTTCGCCGGCTTCTCAAGGGGCGCGGAGATGGCTTTCGCAGGGGATTTCGGGGTAGCGGCTTCCGCTTTGTCCCCCTCCTTGGCGGCGGGCTTTCCCTTGGCCGTTGCTTTCTTCTTCGGGGAGGATTTCTTGGGAGCCGCCTTCTTCTTGGGCGTGGCTTTCTTCTCCTCGACCGGGGTTTCTTCGATATTCACGGGGGCCGCCTCCTCTTTCCGCGCATGGAGGGAAGCGTAGTAGTTCCTCTCCTCGTCACCGATGACCCGCTTGAAGATCATCGCCCCGTAGGAGGGGATGCGGATGTTCAAGTGCCAAGGCCGGCCCTCGGGGCCGCCTTCCCCGGTCCAGACGCTCCATTCGTTGTGGTTGTTCCACCCCCCGTAGACGTCCTTGTCGCTATTGAAGAGTTCGTAGTACTCCCCGTAACGAAGGCACGGCACGTCGTAGGAGTCGTAGTAGTTCGGGGTCATGTTGTAGACGAAGAGGAGGTCGCTATCCTCGACCTGCCGCTGGAAGCAGAAGACCGATTGGTCGCGGTTGTCGACCATCGTCCAGGCGAAGTGCTCGGGGTTGTGCTCCTCGAAGTGCATCGCCTTCTCCTCGCGGTAGATGAGGTTGAGGTCGCGCATGAGGCGCTTGACCGAGTCGTGCTTGGGGAAGGAGAGGAGTTCCCACGGGAGGGAACGCTGCTCGTTCCACTCGTCGAAGGAGGCGAGTTCGTTGCCCCTGAAGTTGAGTTTCTTCCCCGGGTGGCCGAATTGATAGGCGTATAGGTTCCGGAGGAGGGCGAACTTGGTGTCGTAATCGCCGTACATCTTGTTGATGAGGGTGCCTTTCCCGTGGACGACCTCGTCGTGGGAGAGGGGGAGGAGGAAGTTGTCGCTATAGAAATAGGCCATCGAGAAGGTGAGGTTGTTGTGCTCCCACTTCTTGTAGATGGGATCCTTCGAGTAGTACTTGAGGGTGTCGTTCATCCAGCCGAGGTCCCACTTGTAATCGAAGCCGAGTCCGCCCCATTCGGTCGGGCGGGTGACCCCCGGGAAGTCGGTCGAGTCCTCGGCGATCAT
>CASFVT010000028.1 GCA_949298195.1 uncultured Bacillota bacterium | reverse complement strand
TGAGACGGATAAGCCGACCCCAAGAATGCCTAAAATCTTGGTGCCAGGCCTTATGGCGAAAAATTCAATATTTGGATTAACGAAAAACCAAAAAGTCTGCGCATCTTAGACCGGCTAAGGATGCAACAGACGTTTCTTTTTAATGTGGTGACCCGTACGGGATTCGAACCCATGAATGTATCCTTGAAAGGGATATGAGTTAAGCCTCTTCTCCAACGGGCCATGGCGCGCACTATAGGATTCGAACCTACAACCGATCGGTTAACAGCCGATTGCTCTACCGTTGAGCTAAGTGCGCACGGTGCGCAAAAGCGCACTGACAAATATATAGACAGCTAGGGCCTTTTGCAACAAACAAGTGCAAGAAACCTAGGCCCCTAGTTTTCCCTCGATGCTCTTCAGGAGGTCCCCGATTGTCTTGAAGGAAGCCAGCTCCTCGGTCGCGAACTCGATCTGGTATTTTTCCTCCATGCTGAGGCACATTTCCACCACGTCGAGGCTATCGAGCCCGAGGTTCTTGATTTCGGCATTCTCGTCGAGCGTCTCGACTTTGAGCCGTTCGGCAAGGGCCTTCTTGATTTCGTCCATCTTAGCATTAGCCATGTTCTTTTACCTCTCCCCAAGATTATAGGGAAATTGGCGATGGAGAAAAGGGAGCCTAGGCTCCCCGTCCCCGTCAATCGACGCTATAGATGTTCCCACTCGGGGCTGCGATGACCGCCTTGGCAGACACGGTCGGGGCCTCGAGGGAGCTCGTGATCTGCTGGGCTTCCTTCTGGAAGGCCGTCACGAGGGTTCCGCCGATGGCCGTGAAGATCCCGAGGACGATGAGCATCCCCAGGAGCTGGCCTTTGATTTCCGACATTCCTTCACCTCCTTTCTAGCTGAGATATCCCACCACTGTCGACCGGGTAACGGTGACAGAGAATGGCTCGACGAACGATATCGGGGTGTAGTTCTCGACGAGAATGTAGGTATAGGTCTCCCCGATTTGGACCTTCCCCTTGGTGACCGGGATGACATCGGATCCGTATTCCTTCCGGATCTGCCTTACGATTTGGGTGGTCACCACCCCTTCCCTGGCGATGAGGCGGCTCACGACGATGGAAGCGGCATCGAGTTTGGCTACCAAAGCCTGAAGGCAGGCGATATCCCCCATGAAACAGAGGACCTGAATGGCGAAGGCGAGGCTCAGGATGAGTCCGAGTTTAGAAGCCACCGGCGTAACCTCCCATGATCGATAAGACCGCAACGGTCACGAGGGCAATCGAGAGGGCGCTGGCGAGCAAGGGCAAGGCCCCCATCGAAGAAAGCGATTCGACATAACGTTCGCGCCTTTCCTTTCGCTTGGCCTTCTCCAGGGAGGCGAACATGAAGCGGAACTGCTGGATGTAAAGGGCCGAACCGCCTTCCTCGGCCATCCGCTCGATGGCAATCATCACCTGACGGATTTCGGGGGAGGAGAAACGCTCGGCAAAGGCGAGATAGGGCTTGAGGCTCTTATCGAGGTCGATGTCCCGAAGAAGGGTCTCAATCATCCCGCCGAGTTTTTCACTGGAATAGGACGTGGTGAGTTCAAGGGACCGATAGACGGGAAACCCGTTTTGGATGTAAACGGAGAAGTAGGCAAAGGCCTCGATGAAATCGTTGGAGAGTTTCTCCTTGATCCTGACCTCCGCTTCCTTGTCCTTCCCGTATTGAAGGAACGCGGCCACGAGGAAGACGAACCCGATGCTCACGCCGATAAGGGACGAGGAGGCAAGGAAATAGAGAACGAGTCCGATGGCGATGCCAAGAAACGCGATTGCCAAGGCGGCAATCTGGTGTTTGCCGAGCCGAACGCGCTTGCCCTTCGTCTTCGCTTCAAGAGCCGCCCCATCCTTGACGGTCTCTTCCGAAAGCGGTTCGACAACCGCTTTTTCAGACTTTTTCTTTTTCACCGGAATTCTCCTTCTTGAGGAATTTCCATTCGGCCAGCCGGTAGGCGAAGAAGGCGCAGCCGAGGTAGGCGAGGGCAAAGTACAAGAGCCCGATGACGACATAGGCGGTCGAGGCGCTGACCGAGGCGTAGTTGTTGTTGAGCGCGAAACGGACGAAGACGATGATGAGGGCACTCAGCCCCCACATGGCCGCCCAGCCGACGAGGTGCTTCCGCTTCTCCTTTTCCCGGAGTTGGAGGTCTTCGTAGCCTTGGTTGATCTCGTGGAGAAGGGGCTCGGCCTTGTCGAGGAAACGCCCTCCTTGCTCGAGCTGAAACAGGTAAAGGCTGGTGAACATCCGAAAATAGGGAGCTTGGAAATATTCCCCGAGGCTGGAGAGGCGCTCTTCCACACCAAGGTTCACCAGGCTTTCGGCCTGTTCCTTCCCTTCCTCACTCAAACCGAGGGCGGCCGCGGAATAGGCCTCCTCGGGGTTTTCGCTCACCGCATAGGAAACGATGAAGGAATTGACGAAGCGGAAGCATTCCTCGGCCCGACGACTGCTCTTCAACCACCCATCGATCGGGGGATAGACGAGGAAGAAGACGGCGAGGGCCCCGACGACGAGGACGACGAGCCCGTATAGCCACTCGCTCAAGAGGAGGTAGGCAAGCAGGCCCCCGATGAGCCCCAGGATCAGCGATATGATGATGCGACGAGTCATTCTTTGTTCCCCCTTTCGAATAAGAGGCGCATTTTCCCCGTCCGGGGATCGAGGCGCCCAATCGACTTGACGTAGCGGATGATCCGCCCACCGACCGTTTCCTTGGCGAGATAAACATAGGATTCGAAGTGTTCGTTGATGTCTTCGAGGACTTCTTTCCGCTCCAACTTCGGGCTGGCCATCATGACAAGACGCGCCAAACGGGAGGGGAGGCTCTCGAGGCTTTTGGCGTGGACGGCGGTGATGATAGGATGGCCGCTCATCGCCGAGATGAGGGCATCGAGCATCTCCTCCCCCCGGGCTTCGCTCACCACGATGTAGTCCGGGTTGTTCCGGAGGGCGTTCTTGATGAGGGCGGGGAAGGTAGCCTCCGGCACCTTCGGGTTGACGAGCCAATGGGTGAAGTCGATCCCCTCCCGGGAAGCGAAGGAGAGTTCCTCGACGTTATCGATGACGACGACCCGGGTGGAAGGGGGCAGGGCGGCGATGAGGTATTTCTCGAGTTCGGTCTTCCCGGTCGAGGTCTTTCCCCCAATGACGATCGAATCGCCGGAAGCTAGGAGCGAGAGGAGTATCTTCTCGCTGCCATCAGGGAAGAACTCGGCATCCCCGGGATGAATGGCTGCCTCCTTCTCGAGGCGGAGGGAGAAGGAATAGGATTTCTCGTTCCGCACCCGGGCCAAAGAACGATAAACGGCATTCAGACGGTATTTGTCGAAGCTGACATCGAGGATCGGCTCACTATAGGAGAAAGAGCGTTCGGTCAGGTTGGCGATTTGGCGGAGGAAGTTCCCCACTTCTTCCTTCTCGACCTCCAAATCGGCTTTTTTCCGTCCTTCCCGGTCGGACATGTAGTAGAAGCCTTCCCCGTTATAGGAGAGATCGGTGAGGCCGGGTAGGAAGAGCAGTTCTTTTAGGAAGCTTTCCTCCAAGTAAGACTTCGGATCAGCCTTCATTGAGGGCTCCCTCCACGATGTTGAAACGCTTCAAGAGGACCGGCATCGGGACGAGTCCCCGGTATTGGAGGCTGATGACGCAGCTCGTCGGGTACCTCCGACCCTCTTGGTAAGCATCGGCTTGGAGGCGGAAACTATATGGATAGCCCCCTCCGAGCTTCTCGAGGGAAGCGAAGTGCTCCTCGAGCTTGCCCCCTAGGCGGTTGAGGTCGAAGAAGGGCTCGGGGACGCTGGGAAGATAGACAACCGAGGGGGAGACGAAATAGGGATCGACGGCATTGAAGCTTCGGTAAACCGCGAGGTTCGAACCAGTCCCTTGGAAAAGCAGTAGCGAGATGCTGAGCCCAAGACCGGCGAGGAGAAGGTTGATCATACCGGAGCCTCCACGACGCAGTAATCGCTATTTGGGCAATAGCCGACGATGTTCTTCGTCCGGACATAGGTGAAGGGATAGGTGATGGTCATGCACTGACCGATGCCGACTCCCTCGAAGACCATGACGAAGTCGTATGTCCGGCTGCCGCTTCCGGTGACCGGGGGAATGAGAATGCCCTTGATTTGATAATCCCCAGCCACTTTTTCCTCCCGTTGGTACCGGAAGTCTTGGGAGACGTAACTGCTCTCCTTGGTCTGGAAACCGGAAATCCCCTCCGAGTCCATCGGCGTGACGGCAAGTTCAAATACCCTGGCCTTCTGGTTGTGGTAATATCCGAGTTCCCCGATGGCGAAATCCTCGAGGTTATTGAGAAGGTAGAGTTTAATCGAGTCGTAACGGAAGAGAACGCGCTCGCTCCAGTGCTGAATCTGGCGGACCTTCATCTCGTCGAGGGGAAGGAGCCCGAGCTCGCTATCGACGAAGGAAGGGTAAAGCCCGGTGAAGGCAACGGTCTTGGATCTGGTAGTCGTCCAGTCGTAGGCGTTGAGTTTATAGTCGACGTAGCTTTTGGAGAAGGTGATTTTCCCGTCCTCCTCGACGATGGTGGCTTCCGATGGTTCCTCGAGGTTCAGGGTGACGTTGAAGGCGGTCGGGGCCACCCCGTTGTGATAGATGATGATGGCGAAACAACCGTTGTTCTCCCGATACTCATCATAGGAAAGCGCGATTTGGTAGGCGCACTGGTTCCCAGCCGAGAAATAGTGGGAGCCGCCGTTGAGGGTCAATGGTTTCTCGTGCCAGGCCCCGTTTTGGAGGTACTCGCATTCGACGAGGAAATCCCCGCTCTCCTTGAAGTTGACGAGGAGATCGATGGTCGCGTCGTCCCCGTTTTGGATGTCCCACATCCGGATGTATTCGATCGAGAAGGGAAATTCGTCGAATTCGTGTCCCGGAACCCCGAGACTGAGGGAGGAGAGAAGGGGCGAGAGGAAAACAAGGGCAGAGGCCCCCAATCTTCTGGATATCGTCATTGCCTAGAAAGCTTCCTTTAGGCGTTGCACCACTTCGTGGCAATTTTTCGCGTATTCCCTCTCGTCCGCGTACTCGAGCCACCAAAACCGGTAATGGCGTCCTTTCTCGAGGTAATCGCAGACAAGGATCCGCCGTTTGAAGGGGCTGAGGCTCCGATAAAAGGATCGGACCCGGGAAACGAAATCGTTCGAGGCCGTCCCCTTCTCGTAGAGCAGGTAGTCGTCGTCCACGTCATAGACATGGGAGTCGGGGCTATAGCCGAGATCGAGCAGGGCCTGGCGGAAAATGGCACCGACGAGAAGTCCCTTCCCCCCGCGGCGCTTTTGATGGTCACTGGTAGGCTTTCCATGTGCGCTCCTCCTTGCACCCTTATATAGGTCCGAGGTGCCATTGTTGGCCCTTCCATTTTCCAATCTTCTTCCCCTTTTGGCAAAGAAAAGGCAGTCCCCTTCAAAAGAGGCAGGATTTGCACTATATTTCGTCTATGGTGATTTTGATTGGGGCCTCGGCCAGCGGGAAGACGGAAGTCGCCCACGAGCTCCAATCGCGCTTCCACATTAAGAAAGCCGTGACGACGACCAGCCGCTCGCCCCGAGTCGGGGAGAAAGACGGGGTCGATTATTTTTTCGTGAGCGTCGAACGCTTCAAAGAGCTCATCGCCGAAGACCGTCTCATCGAGCATGCCCTCTATAGTGGGAATTACTACGGGTGTGGCAAAGACCAGGTTGCCGACGACCGGGTCGTCGTCCTCGATCCCCAAGGGCTTCTCCACTTCCTGGCCCTCAATGACGACGGGCTGGTCTCCTTCCTCTTGACGGCCGAGGAAGAGACCAGAAGACAACGCATGATCCTCCGCGGCGACAAGGAGGCGGACATCAAGAAAAGGCTATCCAACGATCGACGGGAATTCGACCCGGCGAGGGTCCACCCGACCGATTTCGTCATTCCCACCGACGGGCGGCGGATCGATGACATCGCCCAGGAAGTGCATGCCAAGTACTCAGCCGAGCTCCTGAAAAGGCGGCTCGAGTGTCCTCACGAGAGCCATTAGCCCGGCGGCCTCGCTTTCCCAAAGCCCTTCATCGGTTTTCCCCAGCTTGAGTTTCCCGCTTGGCCAGCTTGGATGGCCATAACTACCCTTTTCCTTTTCAAGGAGATGGACGAGGGCCGCCGCGGCCTTTGAAGAAGCAAAAGAACAAGCGGTAAGGAAACGGTTGAAGGATTTCAGGAAAGAGGGGGCATTCTTTCTGTAGATGTTGGTCCTGACAAGCCCGGGGTGAAACAAATAGGCGGGGTTTCCCTCCTTCAAGGAAAGTAGGAAGAGAGCCTTGGCCATTTCCTTGGAATAGGCATAAGAATCCCGGGGCGAAACGGGTTTTCCGACCAGGGAGGCAAGGCCTTCCCTTGGGGCTCTGGCTGCAATGGAGGTGATGAAGACCTCCGTCAGCCCGGGGTGGTTTCTCTTAAGCAGGAGGCGGAGCAAATACGGGGCAATGGCATTGATCTTGAAAGTGGCATCGGGAAAGGGGGCGGGCCTATTCCCGTCCGGAAAATAGGACGCGGCATTGTAGATTACCCCGTTCAAGGAGGCCTCGCTCATCCGATCGACCAGCCCCTTGGCCGAAAACGGGTCGAGCATCTCGAGATGATGCCAGCGAAAATCCCTCCCCGCCGAAAGCAGGATGGGTTCGGCCTCGAGACGGTGTTCCTCGCTCCTATAGGTCAATTCCAAGGCCAACCCCTTTTTCAAAAGGAGGGTGGCGGTTGCTAGCCCAAGGCCGCTCGAGGCCCCGAGGATGAGGAAGCGCTTCTGTCCGTCCATGTCGTTGATTGCCATGAGAAAAGGGGCCCCGCGCGGGGCCCCTTACAAGACGGTTATTCCTCGTCGTCGGCTTCCTCGCTCGAAGAGGAGCCGGTCGGCTTGTAATCCTTGAGATCGGCCGCCCAGTTGTGGGGGACGATCTTGCCTTGTTCGAGGTTGTCGTGTTCGCAGACGTCGGCGATGAGCTGCTTCGCCCTCCGCATCGAGAGGGGGCTCTTGACCTTGAAGCAGACCGGGATTTCCTTGTAGATGTTCTTTCCCGAGGCATCCATGACCGGAATCGGGCTCGTCGCGTAGTCGCTCGGGTTGAGGGCGAAGTAGAGTTTCAGGCTCTTCCCGGCCACCGTGATCTTGATGTAGGTCTTGGTGTGGAGGCGGAAGGTGTCGCCGGTGTTGGAGACACGGCTCTTGAGACCGTAGGAGAGGGCTTCGCTCTTCAATTCGTTGTAGTTGTTGAGGAGTTCCTGCTCGCTGGCGAGGAGGCGTTCGGGGAAGGGGATTCGGATGATCTTTTCCTTCGGGACGGCCACGGTCGGGGCAGCCGGTTTCGCATTGAGGATGGCCGGGGGGACGGTCTTGACGATCGGAGCGGATGGAGCCTCCTCGGGTTGGATTTCTTCCTCGACCACCGGGGCAGGTTCTTCTTCCTTCACCACTTCGGGTTCGGGAGCCGGTTCCGGCTCGGGTTCCTTCACCGGTTCCGGTTCGGGTTTGACGCTTACCTCGGCAAGACGGCGGTCGAGTTCCTGGGCGATGATCGTCCGGAGTTCCTCCGGCTTGATGAGGGATTCGCGGATGGAGGCAATGGCATCGTCCTGCCGGGCATCGCGGGCCTGCTGGTTCCGATAACGGGCCTCCTCGAGATCCTTGGACGGCTCCTTGGCGGTCTTGGAAGCTTCTATTTCCTCCTTGATGATGGTTCGGACGTCGTCGGAGGAGAGCCTCACAACCGGTTCCTTGGCCTCCTCTTCCTTCTTTTCCTCGGCGGCTTTCGGGGCAAGGTAGGCATCCTTGAGGGCCACGAGGTCGTCGTGGATGGCGGCAAGATGCTTTTCGGTCTCGGTTGGTTCGGCTTCGCCGACATCCTCCTTATCGGGGATGGCCGAGGCGATTTCCTCGCGGATGATGTCGCGGAGTTCGTCGGAAGAGAGGACATCGTAATCGTCTTCAAGGCGATGGGCCGGTTCCTCTTCCTTCACCGGTTCGGGTTCGGGAGCGGGCTCCGCGGCCGCTTCGGCTTCGGGAACGGCCTCGGTCTCCTCTTCGATGCCATAGTAGGCAGCGAGTTCGTCTTGGATGATCTTCCGGGCCGAACCGTCGGTGAGGGGTTCGTTCTCCTCCGGGTGCTCGTGGTCAGCCAAAGCCTCGCGGATGATCTTCCGGAGTTCCTTGGCGGTAATGGGCTTGTCTGCTTCGTCGATGACAGGCTTTTCCTCCACCTTGGCGGGGGCGGGGGCGGGTTCGGGTTTCGGTTCGGGCTTTGGTTCGGGCTTCGCCTCCTCATGGAGACGGATCGGGCGGACCGGCGCCGGGGTCCGGCAAGTTGCATCGACATAGGAGGGGGCAACCCCGGCCGCGGCAGGGGCGGGTTCGGGTTTCGGTTCGAGCTTCGGCTCGGCGGCCACGACCGGCGCCTGGGCCGGTTTATGCTGCTCAGGAGCGCCGGCATAGGAAATGTATTGGACGATCATCGGTCCGCGGTTGACCCGGTCATTGCCGGTATTGAGGGCCGCGGGGCCGCCGAGCTGGCGGTATTCGATGTCGGTCAATTCGTCGTAGGTAGCCGGGGTTTCGCTGGTCGGAGTGGTGTTTCCGATTTCCTTCGGACCGACCATTTTGTTCACCTTGGCCTTGTTAAAACCCGGATGGGCAATGACATCGGCAAGGGAGATGATCATGCCGATGACGTAGAGAATGAGCCCGATGGCGGCGATGGCAAACGGGGCAGCGAGGATGAACGCACCGAGGATGTCGAGATTTCCTTCGGCATCCTTGGCATTGCGAATGGCCTCGAAAATTGTCTGCTCCCCGAAGAGAAGATTCGGGGCAACGGCCGCGACGGTCAAGATGGTCAAGACGCCGCCGAAGACGAGGAAGAGAAGCGACTTGACGACCGTCGCCGGGCGGCGGCGGACGAAGACAAGGATGAAGTGGAGGACGAATAGGACGGCCGGAAGGCAAAGGGCAACGATCCCAACGAGGTTGAGGATGAGACCGGTAGTGGTCAGCCCCTCAAAGCTGAAGAGGGCAATGGCCGCGGCCACGATCGGAAGCTGGCCATCAGCGTTGGCCTTGAAAAGAACGTCGATTATGCCCGGCATCTGCCCCTCGAGCACGTTTCCCTTCAAATACGCATACTCGAGCGTCGACCCGGCTGCGCCCAAAATGGCCGGCGTAAAGACCAGGACGGCCAGGGCGAGGACCATCAAAATGATGGAGATGACGGATAGAACAGTAGATGTTTTCCTCATGTCTATGTACCTCTTTTCAGTATTTTAGCAAGAAAACGGGTGAAGGAAAGACAATTTAATGGGGTTTTGCGGAGATATTGCCATTTTCATTCGGAAAATGCCGAATATATGGAGAATGCATGGGGCTTTACCTGCAAATCCAAGGGCCCTTTGAGGAGGGGTTCCCCGTCCAAACACCATCTGACGTCGTCCTTCACCTCGATTCGGCAGGAGTGAATGGAGCAACGGTAAAGTTCCCGCCTCGAGAGGTAATGCAGCAGTCCATTGAAGGCCCCGGGGTTCGCAATGTAACCTTCGAAGGTTCCGTCGGAAATGTCGCCCTTCGGATTGACCGGGAAACCGGCCACCCGGCGGCCATTGAGGAAAAGGAGGAATGGCGTCTCCCCTTCTTTTTCAAGCCCCCGCCCGATGAGTCGATAATGGATTTCCTGTTCTTTCAAAGCGTCCTGGAGAGCCAAGCGGTAGTAGTCGAAGCGGCCAAGCAAGGCTTTCCGATAGCCACCGGAGACATAGGCAATCTCCGAATAGGCCCCACACGCGAGCATGTACGCGAAGTAAGAGGTTTCTCCGTTCGAGGCAGTCGCCTGGACTATGTCGAATGGCGAGGTCAATCCCCGCTGGATGATCTTGATGGCCCGTCCGACCCGGCGGGAGATGCCGAAGTTCCGACCGATGTCCCCAAGGGTTCCGGCATTGACATAGCCAAGGGTCGCCTTCATCCCCCGCGGGGCCAGGGCATTGATGACCGCGTTGAAGGTGCCGTCTCCCCCGCAGACGATGATGTCGCTCCCCTGCTCGGCCTCGTGGATTACCCGGGCCTGCCCTTCTTCCTTGGACGGGGAAAGAAAGACGACCAGTTCCTTGTAGAGGTCGCGAATCGATTCGGCTACCCGGGAAACGAAATGAAGGCCGCGTCCATGCCCGGCCGAGGTCGAGGCGAGGATGAGGGCCTTCTTCCTTTTCATCGGCCCTCCCGGTGCTTCAACGAGGCATCGATGAAGCCTTGGAAGAGGGGATTCGGCCGGAGTGGCCGTGAGGTGAATTCCGGATGGAACTGGGAGGCGAGGAAGAATGGGTGATTGGGAAGCTCGATGATTTCCGAGAGCCCGCTTTCAGGATTGATGCCGGAGAAAAGCATACCGGCCGTTTGGAAGTCCTCCTTGAACTTCGGGTTGAATTCGTAACGGTGGCGGTGCCTTTCGACAATGACGTCCTTGCCGTATAGGCGATGGGCGAGGCTACCGGGAAGGAGCCTACAGGAATAATTCCCAAGGCGGAGGGTCCCGCCCATGTTGATGCCCGAATACTGGTCGTGGAGGAGATCGACGACCGGATAGGGGGTCGAGGGATCGAATTCGGTCGTGTTGGCCCCCTTGAGGCCCATGACATCCTCGGCAAACTCGACGACGGCCATCTGAAGACCGAAGCAGATCCCGAGGAAGGGGATGCCCTTTTCCCTCGCATAACGGATGGCGGCCTTTTTACCATCGCTCCCCCGCTCACCGAAGCCACCGGGGACGAGAATCCCGTCGACCTTGGCCAAAATGCCGTCGACCTTGTTCGCGTCAAGGTCAGTCGCCTTGACCCAATCGATGGTTACATTGACCCCGCTGGCATACCCGGCGTGCCGGAGGGCGCTCCGAACGGAGAGATAGGCATCCTTGAGCTCGACGTACTTCCCGACGAGGGCAATCCGAACCTCGCCCTTGGCGTTGTTCATCGACTCGAGCCATCCCTTCCAAGGCCCAAGATCGGGCAATGGGGCGTTCAAGCCGAATTGGCCGAGAACGAAATCGTCGAGCCCCTGCTCGTGGAGGCGAAGGGGGAGTTCGTAGACGTTTTGGAGATCGTCGGCTTCGAAGACGCCGCTCCGAGGGACGTTGCAAAAGAGGGAAATCTTGTTTTTCGCGCTCTCCTGAAGGGGAACTTCGCTTCGGAGGACCACCGCATCCGGCTGGATGCCAAGCCCCGAGAGTTCCTTGACGCTATGTTGGGTCGGTTTGGTCTTGCTCTCCTCGCTGGACGGTAGATAAGGAACCAAGGTGTTGTGGATGAACATGACATGATCGCGGCCGAGTTCGAGCCGGGCCTGCCGCATCGCCTCGAGGAAGGGGAGCGATTCGATGTCGCCGACCGTTCCCCCGATCTCGGCAATCACGACATCGGCACCCGAGACCTTGGCCCCCTCGTAAAGACGGGCCTTGATTTCGTTGGTCACATGGGGAATGACTTGGACCGTCGCCCCGAGGTAATCCCCGCGACGTTCCTTCTCGAGGACGGAAGAATAGACCTTGCCGGAAGTAATCGAGCTTTCCTTGGTGAGGTCGACATCGCTCCACCGCTCATAGTGGCCAAGGTCGAGGTCGGTTTCGGCCCCGTCTTGGGTAACATAAACCTCGCCATGCTGATACGGTGACATGGTGCCAGGGTCAACGTTTAGATATGGATCGAATTTCTGATGGAAAACCTTGAGGCCGCGCGCCTTGAGGAGGAGCCCGAGGCTCGAGGCGAAAATGCCCTTGCCCAATGAGGAAACGACACCGCCGGTCACGATCACGAACTTAGCCATGGGAACTCCTTCCAACCAACCACGTAATCTTAGTGGAGAAATCATCTGCTAGGAAGGCTGGAAAAACGCTTTCCCAAGAATAGGCCATTCAATCAATGAGCCATGCGGAGAAGTCGCTGCCGGGCGACGTGACTTGGCGTTTCGCAGAACGAAGAGGCACGGGAAGGCAAGCGACGCCCGAGGGCATCAAAGAGTCCCGAAAACGAAGTCAAGAATCCGGCCGGAAATCTTTTCGGTGGTCTTTTCGATGTCCTCCTTTGTCCAAGCTTCCTTAGGCAAAGCGGAGGTTCCGTAAGATGCGACGAGGGCTTGGGCAATCGGGAACGCGCTGTCCTTGTAGCCCCAGCGGTTCTCGAGGCTGCCGTTGATCTTGTCGTTGAACCAGCTGTTTCCGACCTTGATGTTGATTTTCTTTTCGAGGAGTATCTTGTTTCCCAATTTGTTCAGATACTCGTCGAATTCTTCCTGATCGAGCATGCCGGCTTGCTTCCAAACGCCCGGGTTCTTCTTATCCGACTGGGGCATGATGTGTTCGATTTCGGCGGATTCCGTGCCCTGCAAGCTCGCGCCCTTGGCCATGGCGAACAAAAGCTCGTTGACATAGACGAGGATGTTCCCGTCGTAATCGATGACGTTCTTCCTCAAATCGCTGCGCTTCCAAGTCGAGTTTATGTGATTGTCGAATTCGGATTTTATGACCGAGATGTCTTTGGCCTCGTGGAGCAAATTGCAGGATTCACCGATGAGGAACGACTTGAACCTGACGTTCGAGTAAGTCGTCCCTTCCAATTCGAGAATGACGAAAAGACGCAGCAAAAGCCTTGCGAATTCAAAGGTTTTATTAAGCCCATCATCTGTTTTGACATCAAAGAGACAGAAAGTCGCGGCCAGGAACAGTCTGGAGTTGCCGTTCAACCTCAAAAGGGTTTGCACCAGGGGATCGTCTTTGACCGTGAGCCACCCTTCGACGATTTTGCCCATGTCCGAGCAAAACAGCGAAGGGTCTTTTAGACGCTTCTTCGCCTGGTCAAGAAAGTATCTACGGACACCCGGCACGGCAGCATTGATTCCCTGCCCTTCCTCTGACCTCGGTTCGCCATCCTTGTTCCGGAGGTAGTACATGTATTGGTTCAAAAGCGAATCCATGTTGCAGATTCCGCCCTGTTCTAGGATGGCAATGTTCTCCCGCAAGGCTTTCCACGCGTTCTGGAATTCGGTCTTGTCCAAGGCATGGCTATAGAGTTTGGCCAATATGATGTCTGAATCGGTCAAGGGCAGGCCATCGGAATTGAGGGAATTGAACATGGCGATGGCTTGTTCATCGCTCCAACTGCCGATTTCGATCAACTGACACGACTGAAGTAGATGCTTCGTGAAAGTCAAAATGAACGTGGAATCCTCGTTAAATAAGGCCTCGTGGAAGAATTTGTAGTTCCGAAAGCAGTTTGAGTATTTGTTGTCGAATTTCTTGTACTTGATTTTATGGACCCGTGATTCGGCTTCCGCGAATGTATAGGATTTCATGATCGAGATGAAATCCTCCTTGTTCTCTTTGAACTCGTTGACCGAACGGTTCTCTAACTTGGAGAAGGCCTCGTAGTATGGGCGGTCCAGCGATTCGTCAGGCAGGCTATCGATGAATTCGTCGCAGTCATACAACCTGTTCATGATCGCCTTCCGGAAGGTGCCCAGCCCGGAGATGATTCCTTTCGTCTTTGGATCGACAACGGCCTTTGCGATGTACTCTTGTCCGAGAAGGTCATTGATTTTGTCGAGGATGGCTTTGAAAAGGAGGAAGAACGTCGTGGTCCTTTGCTGACCATCGATCAAGACCCTTTCGGTCTCGTCTTTTTGGTAACTGATGATGATGGCCCCGAAAAAGTAATTGTCCCCGAAATTTCCTGCCTTGATGTACTCGTCGATGTCATCAAGAAGTTTCTCGCAGTTGGCAACCGTCCAAGCATAGGGCCGTTGATACTCGGGGATAACGAAACATTCCCTGCCTTCGCTTCTCTTTTTCTCGAGGTAATCCCCGATTTTGAGTGTATTCGGCTCGATGCTCTTGATTGACATGCGATATCCTCCCTGAACGCTTTCCGATTGGCAATTTTACCGCCTGGCACGCCAAAGACCTAGGGCAGTTCCGTCACCGACCGGCAAATGGGGATGGGCTTTAAGGCGTCCGTGCCAATGGACACCCGAATGAGAGCTCGCCATGAAAGCAACGCTCAAACCCCTTGAAGACACTTCGAATTAGAATCTACGGGAACCGATTTTGTAGATCCTGGTTCCAATGTACTCGACTCTTTCGCCGTTGACCTTGTAGAGCTTGTTACCCAAATACTCGATGCGGACGGCTCCCTTGCCTTCCAGCTTCCTTGCCAGAACATCGTCAGCGACACTCTTTAGGTATTGTTTCAAGCGAACACCTTTGCTTTTGCGAGCTTGCTTTACACCCCCCTCACATTCCCCGCTTCCGTAACATTTTCGGAAGGTTGGCTACATTTCATTCGGAACGTTGGCGCGTTTTTATTCGGAAGGTTGGCGTAAACCCCTCCGTTGAATTCAGATATCCCATTCGAAAGACCCTCCCGTCCCGGGCCTTGGTTGGCCGTCAATCAACTTGACCACGTGTCAGGGCTCCCCAAGAAGGGGAATCTCGATCAATAACGGTTCAATATCCGGACTTCGTCGATGATTGTTTTAACCTGATTCAGTTCTTTGAGCGGGTACACCTGGTAGTTCGCGTCGAATGTCCTGACTATCATCTTTCCGGAGTTCCAATTGCCATGCGTCTTGATCTCTATGGAGACGGTCTTCTGAAAGGGTATCTCCGTTCTTCCCCTCAATGTTTTCACCATTACCCCGTAATCGTTGTACTCAATGAGGACGAGACCGACCGGAAAGATCGACTGAATCAGGAGGATGACGACCATAAGGCAAACGAAGCCAAGGAAAACGTCAGAGACGATAAGCTCCCAAAGATCGGCATCCCCTCCTAACGACAGGAGGTTGAAGACCGTCGTTACGGCTATCACGAATGCAAGCATCGCGGCGTAAAGGGCGATGAAACCCCGGTTTTTGAAGCCGATGGGCTTGTATTCCGCGTTCTTTTGACTTTTGCCGACACCCAATAATTCGTTGATGCTGATTTTGAATTCCCGGGAGATCAAGCGAAGCACGTCCAAGGATGGATATCCGAGTCCCCTTTCCCATTTTGATATGGCTTGTCGGGTCACGAAGATCCTTTTGGCCATTTCCTCTTGGGTTAGATTGTTTTCCTCCCTTATCTTGATGACCGCTTCGTTTAGTTTCACGGGTTTGACCTCCCTACATCCTGAATTCTGATGCGGTTCCGCATAAAATCACGCAACCGGCGGTTTCATTCTGCCTTTGCCGTGACAAAGGCATGATTGCCCAAACAAAACAATATCGTTGAATGTCCGAAACGCCTTCTTCGGGTAAATAAGCCCAAGCAAATTCTTATCTTAGGCAGGGCGATGATACGCTTGGGGACCGTCCGACTTGCTTGTCCCTTCCGGAAAACAGCGGGGACTCGGCAAAGCCAAAACATGAATGTGAGGTTCTTTGACCCACCTGGCAAGCTCGAATCGCCGGAAGGCATTGGAGCCGGAATTGAAATGGCTAAAGAGCTTTTTCCATCCGACCTCCAAGGGCCGACTCATTATCACGAAACCATTGAGACGATAAGTGAAAAAAGGTTTGAACGGGCAATCAGCCGTTCAAACCCAAGCCTTCGATTTGGTGACCCAGCCGGGAATCGAACCCGGGATTCAACCTTGAGAGGGTTGCGTCTTAGCCGCTTGACCACAGGGCCATCTGCCGCGGACGGGCTTCCGTCCGGGGCTTTATGCTAGTCTAATCAAGGGCCGTTTGCAAGCGCCTCATCACCCTCTCCCGGCCCATGATGGAGATGATCTCGAAAAGGGACGGGGAGTCCTTGCTCCCGGTGAGGGCAACCCGGATGAATGAGGAGGCGATGGCCATGTTCCCCTTGTAGGATGCGGGGTTGGCTTTGTAATCGCGGTTGACGGTCGCGAACCCGTGGGAGGCACTGATCGACTTGACCGAGTCCCACCAGGCCGTCTCGTCACCGTCATAGTTCATGCCCGCGGCGATGTCGTTGAGATAAGAAGCGATGAATTCCTTTCCGAGGGTAAGGTCGAAGGGGAGGCCCTTTTCCTTCATCCTCGCGTAATCCTCGTCGAAGAAGAAAGAGGTAGCCGGGGCGATGTCGCTGTATTTGGCATAGTCCTTCCGGGGGTTGGGCCGGTCGCGTTCGATGTTGAGGATCCGCTTGAAGTAGGCCGGATCGGAATCGATCTTCCCCTTCAGTTCGGGATCGTAATCGGCGGCATAGGCGGAGACTTCGTTGAAAAAGGTGTCGATGTCCATCTCGGCAATCGTCTCCTTGGAGAAATAGGAGAGCTTGTCCATGTCGAAGAGGGCCCCGTCGAGGGACATCTTGTCGAAGGAGAAGTTGAAGCCTTCGAGGGTGTGCTTCTTGTTCTCGATGCACCACTCCTCGAAATTGCTATTGGCAATCGACATCAAATAGACCTTGACCCCGGCAACGGGATAGCCTTCCCTCAGGAAAAAAGCGACAGCCGCCTCGGGATCCTTCCGCTTGGAAAGCTTTCTCTTGTTCCCGTGGTCGAGTTTCATGATGACCGGGAGATGGGCATATTTGGGTGGCTTCCAACTGAAGGCCGAGAAGAGTTCGAGGTGGGTCGGGGTCGAGGGAATCCACTCTTCCCCACGGCTCACGATGGTCGTCCGCATGAAATGGTCGTCCATGACGTGGGCAAAGTGATAGGTCGGGAGCCCATCGGATTTGTAGATGACGACGTCGATGTCGTTTTCCTGGATTTCGAGGTCGCCGCGGATCTCATCGTGGAAAACCATCTTCCGGTCGTGGTCAGAGAGGCTCTTGAAGCGGATGACCCACTTCTCCCCGTCTTTGATCTTTCTTAACCGTTCCTCGTTATCGAGGTTCCGGTCACGGGCGTAGATGCCGTAATACCCGGGGACGACCTTGCTTTCCTCCTGGGATTTCCGGATTTTCTCGAGGTCCTCGCTCGAACAGAAGTCGGGATAGGCACGACCGATCGAAAGGAGGTGCTTGATGCCGACTTTGTAGATGTCGGCCCTTTTCGACTGTTGATAAGGGCCGTAATTCCCTTTGTCGCCATCGACGAAATAGCCTTCGTCGTGGCCGAGGCCGAACCGTTCGAGCTGTTCGATCAATTCCTTGGCCGCGCCGGGGATGGTGCGCTTGGTATCGGTGTCCTCGAGGCGGAAGAAATAGACCCCGTGGCTTTGCCTGGCCACGTAGTTGGCGATCATGTCGGTAAAGAGGGAGCCGGTATGGAGGAAACCGGTCGGCGAGGGAGCGAAACGCGTCACCTCGGCCCCGGCGGGAAGTTCCCTTTCGGGGAAGCGGGCCTCGAGATCATCGAGGGTATCTTTCACTTCGGGGAATAGATATTCGGCCAGTTCCTTGTCAGTTACCATGCGTGGCTCCTTTGCCCGGTGGATTATAGGCCAAACGATGGGGACATTCCACTTGCGCCCCATGGTGAATGCCAATATAATGTGCAAGCCCGAAAGGGACGTGCAGGTGTAGTTCAATGGTAGAACATTACCTTGCCAAGGTAAATACACGGGTTCGATTCCCGCCACTTGCTCCAGATGAGTGAAAACCCCCGGCTCGCCGGGGGTTTTGCTTATCCCTGATTGCCTAGACCGCTTTGATTGATTCCAATTAGGCAGTAGATTCCCCATTGCCATCCAAATCCGTTTCAAGAGTCAAGCAATTCACCGGTGTTGTTTTTTTCGAAAAGCGAACATCCACTGGGATTTTGCTGGGTATTCAATGAAAATGGGTTTGAAAAACCACCGTGGATCCGGTGGTTTTCGTTAATCAATGAGAATCGCTTCGACCGTAGTCGTCGACACTCGGGCCGCCCGAGGAAGGGCCATCGTCACCATGCTCTTCCCCATGGGGTTTCTCCTCGGCCTCGACGTCGATCACGTCATCGCCGTTTTCCATGTCCTTGATCGTCTTTTCCAAATCGGAGGCCTGTTCGGCCCTCATCCGCTGGGTCGCCTTGAGGAACTCAAGGTTCTGCTGGAGGAGGTAGTAGCCGTACTTCCCGTAATTGGGGGCTTCCTTTTCCTGGATCAAGATGAGGCATTCGAGGAAGTAAGGGGCAAAAAAGCCCATGGCGATGATGGCCAGGAAATAACCGAAGATGCCAGCCCGCATCCCGACCGCCAGGGTATCGTAGAAATTCCCGCTCAGGGGGAAGAGCAATGTCCCTAGATAGGTTCCCAGGGCAAAGAAGGCTACCGTAAGGGGCAAAACGGGCCAAAGAAGGGACCAGTATTCCTTCTCGAAGCGGGAACCTTCCATCCGTTTTCCCCCGCGGAAGATGGCGGTCTTCAAATTGGCCGGGGCGTTTTTGACGTTCACCGGGACATAGGGAACCGGGACGGCTCGGTAGAAGAAATACAGGGAAGAGAGAAGAAGCGCGGCCGTTTCGACGATCCCGAGTCCAAAGGCAATGTGGGTGAAGGGGGCCGAATTGATGACGTCGTTGGCCGCGTTCATGTCGTTGCCTTGAATGGCCGTTAAGAGTTCGTTGATCGCCGGGGCAAAGCTTTGATCGAGCTGGACTACGGCCGTCGCGATTCCCCCGGCGATGGAGACGGCGATCATGGCAATTAGATAAGAGAGAAGGGCGTTTCGGATGAGGCGGTAGGAGCCGAAATTCAAGGACGAATAATAAGAGCCGAAACGGGGAAGGATGCTCGGCACGCCGGTCATCGTGACTCCTTCACGGTCCTTGTAGGCCATCTGATAGGCGAAGAAGAAGGGGACGAGCAAGAGGGCAACCGAACCGATCGCATAGTCGAGGGCGATGACCATGGCCGCGACGGCCAAGGACACGAGGAAAAAGATAAAGACGTTGGGAAGGAAGTGGACGTAGTTCTTCTTGACGTTGGCCCAGGCTTCCTTGGTCAGGCTCCGGTTTCCCTCACTCATGTTCGTGTTCCTTTCCGAGTTCGTGGAGATCATGGATGGTCTGCCAGAGCTCTTGCTTCACGAAGGGCGTGACATCCCGGTTCTCGTAATCCTCGATGAGGGCCTCAAGCCCCGAAAGACCGACGAGACGCGAGGTACCATCGCCTTCCCGGTCGAGCCGGGAAACGAAGCATTCGTCGTTGACGAGCACCACGCCAACCAAGAAGGAGGAATTGATGCCGCTTACTATAGAAAGGCGATTGAGCATGTTTCTGTTGGCGAGAAGGGGGTTTTCGATGGGCTGCTTCTTCCCCCGCCGGGAATAAAAGACCCAAGTGTTGTCCTCGCTCATCCCGGAGATGGCCCCGTCGAAGTAACGGTCCGTGATCACGTAGATGTATTTGTCGCCCCCGACGATGTGATCGATCCGCACCGCGGAAGGGCCATCGCCCCGCCGGAAATCGTTGATGAGGTAGTAATCGCCATGGAGGACGGTCCGGTTGACCGTTGGGAAATAGGCCGCGGCAATGTTCTTCTTGGCCTTCCATCTACGGAACGGGGCCTTGAGGAAAAGCCAAGCGAAAAAGGCACCCATCAGGATGGCAAAGGCAATGAAGACGCCGAGCCTGACGTCGTGGCTGGTGACGGCAATGACGTTCATTTCTTGGTCGAGGCAGTGTATTCGTCAGCGGTCAGCAAAGCCAAGCGGACCATGTCCTTGACCCCGGCTTGCCGCTCCTCGATCGACAACGACCCCTCGCCGACGAAACTATCGGTGATCGTGCAGATGGCCAAAGCCTTCTTCCCGAGGAGGGCGGCGTTCGCGTAGAGACCATAGGCTTCCATCTCAACCCCGAGGATGCCAAGGCGCTTCCATTTCTTCCAGTTTTCGGGGTCGGCATCGTAGAAGACATCGCTCGAGAGGATGTTCCCGACGTGGTAAGGGAGGCCGAGATCGATGGCCGCCTTGGCCGATTTGACAAGAAGGGAGAAATCGGCCGTGGCCGAATAATTCCCGCATAAAAGATGCTCGGAGAGGTAGGAAGAATCGGTCGATGCCCCTTCGGCGATGACGATGTCACGGAGTTTGACCTTCTCTTGGTAGCTCCCCATCGTTCCGATCCGGATAATGGCCTCGACACCGTATTCGGCATAAAGTTCATGGGAGTAAATCCCGATGGACGGGATTCCCATTCCCGAAGCCATGACCGAGACGGGGAGGCCAGCCGGGGAAGCGCCCGTGTAAGCCAAGGCCCCCCGGACCGAGTTCACGAGACGGGGGTTCTTGAGAAAGGTCTCGGCAATCCAGCGGGCCCGCTTGGGATCGCCCGGCATGAGGACGACCTTCGCGAAATCGCCAGGATTCGCCCCGATGTGGTGAGTGGACATCAATTTACCTCCTGGTGGCCATTGGCCACGGACACCCGAAAGGGTTCTGCCCCCTTAGTATAGGCGAGGCAAAGGCTCCCTGAAAGGAAAGGAGGCCCGACCAACACGCCAAGTATGGATTCAATTGACGGTAACCGATTTGGCGAGGTTCCGGGGCTTGTCGACGTTGAGGCCCCGGCGAAGGGAAAGCGAGTAGGCGAGGAGCTGGCCGAAGGCGACCTCGGGAAAGACGGCAAAGGAGGGATCGACCGCCGGATAGACGAAGCCATCCCCTTCCCGCGCGGACGAGGATGAAGAGACGATATAGGAAGCGGCCCCGCGGGCCATCATTTCCTGAACGTTGCTTCTTAACGCCTTACCAAGTTCCGGATTACCGATGAAAGCGAAGACCGGAACCCCTTCCTCGATGAGGGCAATGGGGCCGTGTTTGAGTTCGCCACCGGGGTAAGCCTCGCTATGGACGTAGGCGATTTCCTTCAGTTTGAGGGAGCTTTCCTCGCTGGCGAAATAATCCATGCCCCGTCCAACGAAGAAGGCGTCGCGAGCCGTGTAGCATTCGGAGGCCAAGGTGTCGATCTCCGATTTCCGCCGAATGACCTCCTCGACCGAGGTGGCGGCATCGAGAAGCTTCAAGGGAACGGCATCGTCATGACGGAGGGCTCCGGCAAGCAGCATCAAGATGGCAAGCTGCCCGAGGAACGACTTGGTGGAGGCAACCGCGACCTCGAGCCCGGCCCCGATGTAGATGACGTGGTCCGACCTCCGGGCGATCGTCGAATCCTTCGCGTTGACAATGGCTACGCTCCTCCCTTCCCCGTCGATGAGGTCAAGGCAGGAAATGAGGTCGGCCGTTTCCCCGGATTGGGAGATGAGGACGTAGACAGGTTTCCGGGAACGGGGATACAAGCCGTGGATCCACTCCGAGGCGATATAAGAGACGGCACGGAAACCGGATCGATTGAGGTAAGCCGCCCCCGCTTCGGCCGCATAGTGGCTCGAGCCGCACCCGAGGAGCACGATTTCATCTGCCGCGCGGAGCGAGGAAATGATGGATTGTTCAAAAAGATAACCGGTTTTTGCATCGAAATTCGCGGAAACGGCATGGCGAATGACCTTTGGCCCCTCGGCGATTTCCTTGAGCATGAAATGGGGATAGCCCTCAAGGTCGAATGTATAGTCTTCCCGGTTCCGAGGTTCGAAGGAGAGGGGTATGTTCTTTCCGCCACGGAAGGCAAAGACGGCATTCCCGGTCAATAGGCCATAGGTACCGTCCTCGGGAGCCGTGAAATCGGAACAGACGTCCATGAGGGGGGCATAGTCGCTGGCCAGGCAATTGATGCGCTCGATCCCCAGCCCAATGACGAGGGGGGATTTGTTCTTGGCAAAATACAGTCCCGGTATGCCGGAAAAGAGGATGGCCAGGGCATAGGAGCCATCGAGGCGTTCCATCGTCTTTTTGATGGCCGTGAGGGGCCGTTCGCCCTCGGAAAGGTAATAGGCGATGAGGGAGGCGATGATCTCGGTATCCGTATCGCTCCGGAAAGAGAAGTCACGTTCCCGGAGCCAGGCCCTGAGCTCCTCGAAATTGTCGATGACCCCGTTATGGACGAGATAGACCTTCTTGTCCCAGCTTCTCTGGGGATGGGCGTTCTCGACGCTTACCCCGCCATGGGTGGCCCAACGCGTATGGGCGATCCCGGCGCTTCCGGGATGGCGGTCAGGAACGATCGAAGCGAGGTTGTCGACGCTACCGAGGGCCCGGTAGAGGGAAATCTTCCCGTCGTTCCAAAAAGCCAGACCCGAGGAGTCATATCCCCGGTAATCGAGTTTCCGGAGCCCCCCCGTAAGGAAGGGCTTGTAGTCCATGGGGCCAATCGCCCCGACGATACCGCACATTCACCGCACCTCCCCGAAAACCGAAGCAAGTTCGAGAGCAATTGATTTGGCTTCGCTTTCCTTGTCACACTCGACGTAGATGCGAAGGAGCGGCTCGGTCCCGCTGGAACGGAGGAAGAGCCGTCCGTGGCCTTGCAGCCTTTTCTCAAGGCGAGCGCTCAAGGACTTGAACGATTCATTCCCGAGGGCCTTCTCGGCCACCTCGCGATTTGGGAAACGGACATTGTGGAGATAATGGGGATAGCGGAAATACGATACGGCTTTGCGGTAGATTTCCGGATGGTTCAAATAACAGTCGAGGATCTGGGAAGAGGAAAGCATCCCATCCCCGGTCGGGAGCATGTCCATGTGGATGACATGGCCCGATGGCTCGGCCCCGACAAGGTAACCGCCGGCAATGAGGGCGGCTTGGATGTGGCGGTCGCCCACTCCCACCTCGATAGTCGAGATCCCTTCCCTTCCGAGGGCTTCGAGGAGCCCGAGGTTGCTCATCGGTGTGATGACCACCTTGTTCCCGGTCAGCAGTCCTTTCTCCTTGAGGATGAGGGCTTTCATGAAAAGCTGGGCATCCCCGTCGATCAGATGGCCTTCCCTATCGAGGGCCAAGACCCGATCGGCATCCCCGTCGAAAGCGAATGCGAGGTCATGGGACTCGTTTTTCTTCTCCCCTAGGAGGGCCTTGATGTGGGTCGAGCCGCAATTTTCGTTGATGTTGGTTCCGTTCGGGGAGTGATTGATGAGGGTTGGGTTTAGACCCCACGCGGAGAAGACATCATGGGCGTAAGCGCTGGCCGAGCCGTTCGCGCAATCGACAAGGACATCCACGGGGCGGCCTTCATGCCGGAAAATCCCTTTCAAGTAATTGACGAAGCCGTCGATACATTCGCCACCGTCTTTCAGGGTGCCAATCGACGAGCCACTTGGGCGGGGAAGATTGTCTTGCGAAGACAAAAAAGCCTCTATTTCCCTTTCAAGTTCCGAAGAAAGCTTCTCGCCCCCGGATGAGAGAATCTTGATGCCGTTATCGGGGAAGGGATTGTGGGAAGCCGAGATCATGATCCCGTAATCGATTCTCCGGTCGTTGAGGAGGGCAAAGGAAACCAGGGCCGTCGGAACGACACCGAGCATCGAGACAGTGCCCCCGGATGAGAGAAGGCCGCTTTCCAAGGAAGAAGAAAGAAGGGGCGAGGAAATCCGGGTGTCTTCACCGACGATGATGCGCCTTGGAATCCCTTGGTAGGAACCGAGGAAACGCCCGATCCTGAAAGCCGTCTCGGGGGTCAATTCTACGTTAGCCACACCCCTGATTCCGTCCGTGCCAAAACGAAGCATCGCCTGAGCTCCTTCTCGCTATTACTCCAGTCCGGTCTCCTCGACGAAGGCCATGTCGTCGTCGAACACCCGGCGGAAAGTATCTGGTGTAACGGTAGTGAGTTCCCCTTGGAAGGCAATCGAGATGCGACCGGTCTCTTCGCTAACGAGGACGGTAACGGCATCGCTGTTCTCGCTAATGCCGAGGGCCGCTTGGTGACGGGAGCCGAACTTCCCGGTGAGGGGCCTGGTGGTCGAGGCGAAGAAGACGCTGGCCCGAGCGATTTTGTCGTCTTTGATGATGACTGCCCCGTCGTGGAGCATGGTACCAGGGAAAAAGATGGTTTCGAGTAATTCCTTCGTCACAGGCGCATTGACGTCGGCCCCGCGCTGCTTGATTACCCCGCCGAGCTTGGCATCGCTAAGAAGGTCGTCCTGCTTCATCAGGGTGATCAAGGCACCCATCTTCCTCTTGCTCATGAAGAGCACCGCTGCCTCGATCTCGTCGTAAACGGCCTCCCGGTCAAAGATGGCCTCGGGGGACGGCTTCTTCTTCCGGAACAAGCGGAATTTTTCCTTTTTGAACAGGCCGTTCGTCACGAGGTAACGGTATTCCGACATGTTCGCGAAAAGGACAATGAAGGAGAAGACGACGAGAACGGCCAGGGATACCTCGAACATATAGGGAATCGGGGTAGCCATCCCGATGACAACAAGGACATCGAGAACAAGGACGATGATCCAGGCGAGTTTCCTTTTCACGACCAGGACGATGGCCGCAGTGAAAACGGCGAGGAGCAGGAAACCGACGACGAAACCTGCAACGAAATACGGATCAGACCAATTGACCACCGGCATCAGTGTTCCTCCTCGTCCACGTCACGAACCCAGCGATGGGCAAAGCGGGAAGCGGCCGAAGCGGCAATCGCCCCCACGATGTCGTCGATGAACGTGTTGCAGTGCCCGGTATTCTTCCCAGCCCGGTTGAGCTTGCGGATGATACCGTATTTTTTCTTGTCGATGAAGCCGAAGTTGGTGAGGGCAATCGAGCCATAGGTATTGCAGATGCCATAGGCCAAGACCTCATCAGCGCCAAACAAGGGAGCGTCGCTCATCATGAGGGCGATGAGGTCCTTGTCGCCCAAACGACCTTCCTCGGCTGCTTTGTCGAGGGCAATTCCCGTCATGACCGCATATTGGACCTCTCGTTTGGAAAGGACAGCGTGGACGCTTTCGAGGAGTTCCTCGCTGGTCAAATCGACATGGTAGTCGGCCTGGAGATAACGAGCGCAGTCGGCGATGTCGTCGAGGGTCACCCCACGTTCGGCCAATAGCTCCACGCAATGGTTTTCCAAATCAAGCAAATCCTCTGCCATAGTCCTTATAAATATATCAAAAAGCCCACGTCGAAGTTGGCCTGAAGGCGAAATCTTCGGGCATTTTTGCGAAATATCAGCAAATTGTCCCGCAAAAGCCTCTTATCTTCTTCCAATATTTTTCATTGCCGAACAATAAAGAATGTCTGACGGCGGGGAGAAAGAAAAAATGGAGCACCTGGCGGGAATCGAACCCGTGTAACCAGCTTGGGAAGCTGGTGTTCTGCCATTGAACTACAGATGCATCCACCCCTTCGGGCCCATTCATTATAGTGGAAAGGAAAGGCTTGTCCACTGCCTAGTGCATTTTGCGGAGTTTGCCTTCCTTGGAATGGACGACTACCGAGGCCTTCACCCCGCGGGATTTCTGATTGTCGGCCATCTTGATGGCATAATCGTGCGCTTCCTTCTGCGTCTTGAAGATCTTGATGTTCTTTTCCCCGGTTGCGAACTTCACAGTCCAGCCGCCATCCGGATGTTGATAGATGTGGTAACGGCGGACCTTGTCGTTTCTTTCCTTCTCGACTTCCACTTCGGTTGGCTTCTTAGCTTCCTTCTTGACCGGACAGGTTTTCGAAGCGCAGGCTTCCCGTCCTTTCGCGACCTTCTTGGATTCGGTTTTCTTGATGACCATGGTAGTTCCTCCTTGGACTCTTGGTTAATACCTCATTTTCTTATGGGTGGGCTCAAAAGAGAAAGAGATTTTTCCTCACGACCTCAACATAGGGTGACGGAGCCGGCCCACTGGCTTCATTGGGCCTTCCACCGGCCGTTACTTTCCCGAAGCGTTCACCCCAGCCCCCGTTGTAGTTGAGGTACTCCTGGAAGTCGTTGTAATGGTTGTAGGTATAGAAGACGTAACGGTCCTCGAGATCGGTGATCGGCTCACGGGTGTCCGCGTAGTAACGCGAATACACGATGCGCTGGGAACCGCGGTTGATGGAGGTACCGCCATTATAACCGCCGCCGCCGATATCGACCTCGTAATAACGGAGGTTACCGCCCTCCCCGTGGATGTCGGGAAGGACGGGTTCATAGGGATAATTATCGGTATCGCCTGAAAAACTCGTGTTGTTGAGGCGAAGGTACTCACCCCAAATCGAATCGCGCGGGGAAGATGAACGGTCGGGGTCGTAATTGGCTGGGACGTCTCCGAAGGCGAAGATGTAAGCGGCAACTTCACTGAGGGAAACGTAACCACCGGCCGCGAAGACGGTGAAATCGACGAGTCCATCCGGGCCGATCACTTCGTATCCACCACCGTAATCGAGAATCGAGTAACCGCTGTTACGGATGAATTTGCCGTCCTCGACTGGTCGTTCCTCGGCATAGGGAGGCTCGCTTTGGGCCGTCAAAGGCCAGCCGGATAGAAGGCCTTCTTGGCTCCGGTAGGCGGCTTCCTCGTTGGAAACGGCTGGGCGGAAGCATTCATAGAAGACTTCCTTCCCCTCCTCGTCGATGCCCTCGTAGACGTTATGGTCGTAACTGGAGATGGCAACGGGAGAGGAGAGTCCGGTTCGGCTTTTCTCAGCGACCATGAAAACACGGTTGGTCGCCTTGGGAAGTAGGTATCCGTCCTCGAAGTCCACCCAATCTGTTTTCCCGCTCAGTAGCACAAGTCCCTCGGCTGGAGTCCCATCGGGCAAGCGACAAGCCGTCGCCGAACCTACCTCGACATTCCGGCGTGATATGCGGAGGGGGAATTCAATAGGGGTTTCCTCAAAAGAGAAGAGGAAGAGCGAATTGACGCTTTCCACTTCCCCGCAACGGGCAATCACTTCCACCGAGGCGCCGGGCAACACGGCCGTGACGAGATTGCCTTCCATGGAAAAGGCATCGACGTCGCCCCGGAGTTCCAACGTGGCGGCCCGGGCAAAATCGACCGGGTAGGAATCGATTGTGAGTTCGACGCTTTCACCGACCCCGATTCCATATCCGGAGGCCTCGAGCTCGAAATGGCGGCATTCCTCGAGGGTTGAGTCGACGATCGAGATGGCGAGCTCGTTGCTTCTGCTTTCCCCCCAAACGGCGGCGATACTCGCAGAACCCTCGTGAAGGCCGATGACCTCAAAGCCGTCGATCCGGATGTTGTCCCCGCCCTCGACCGCTTCCAAGACAATCTCCCCTCTATCGACCCCTGAGGGAATATCCAAGTCAATCGAGGCAGCGTGTCCAACCCCGAGTTCGGAAAAAGACGAGGAGATGCGGATTTCCCCACTCCCCAAAGCCACGGAAGAAGATTGTCCGAAGGCATCGCAAGAAGTGAGAAGAAAGACGGGGAGAAAAAGGAATAAGCGTCGCATGTGCTTATTTTTAGACAAATGGCAAGTTTTTACAATGGACGCAAAAAGAGATTGACAGGCGAGACCCGGAACGTCTAAAGAATAGTTGATCAGCGCGTAAGGAGGGGTTCAGGGTGGAATTGAGACAATTGGAACAATTGGCTCTCTTCGCAAAGCTAGGGAGCATTTCCAAGGTAGCCCAATGCGTCTACCTAACCCAACCCTCGGTAACCCGTAGTCTCCGCTCCCTCGAGGACGAACTCGGCATCCGCCTCTTTTCGCGAACCAAGAACAAGGCCTCCCTCACCGAAGAAGGCAGGCAGATTGCCGAAATCGCACAAGCCGTCCTCGAGAAGAAAAACGAGATCCTCAGTGTGGCCGAGGAAATCCAGCGCCGGGGTACGGCTTTGATCGTCGGCTCGGTCACCCCGACCATCTTCTTCCTCAACGTCCCCTTCCTGGAAAAGCTCAAGAAGGAGCAGCGCCTCATCGTCGAAGTGAAGTCGGAAAAGGAGATTGTCTCCGGCCTTGCCAATCACCTCTATGACATGGGCATCCTGAGCGGGCGTCCCCACGTCGCTTGGGAGGTCTTTCCTCTCTATGACGAACGTCTCTCGATCGTCCTACCCGAAAACCACAAACTCCTTGAGGCCGGGGAAATCCGCTTTCGCGACCTGGCTACCCAGGACATCATCCTCTATACCGATGGAGGGGTCTGGGCGGAAATGGTCAAGAAGAAGGTCCCTTCTGCCAAATTCGTCATGCAGCACGACCTGGAGGGCTACCGGGTGCTTGCCCAGAATTCCAACCTTCCCTTCTTCTGCTCCAATCGGCTCTTCTCTAGCAAGGGGCGGCATTACCCCGGGAAGACGTGGGTCGACATCGCAGATCCCTCGGCCATCCTCACCTATCACATCGCCATCCGGAAAACGGCTCCCCGCGAACTCCGCCGACTGGCCGCGGTGATATCGAAGGAAATCCGCGACTACCTCCATGACCAATGAAAAAGTCGCCAAGAGGCGACGTTTCAGCGAGTTTGGTGGGTGCTAAGAGGCTCGAACTCCTGACCTTCTGTACGTCAAACAGATGCTCTCCCAGCTGAGCTAAACACCCAACCGCGAACGCAATTGTAGGCGGTTTCCTCTTTGACCGCAATAGTTTTGATGATTGTACGTGGTAGAAAGAAAACCCGGGTAGCCCGGGCTTCACTACTGGTGGTGCCGTCTAACGGAATCGAACCGCCAACCTGCTGATTACGAAACAGCTGCTCTGCCAATTGAGCTAAGACGGCAGCCCCATAAATATAGTAAAAGCGCCCTTCCCCTTCAAGGAGGAGTTGGGCGCGTCTTCTCAGGCCGATTTCCGCTCGAGGATTTTCCGCCGAAGATAGATGACGAGGGCCGATACCTCGTGGACGAGGAGGGGTACGATGGCCAGGAGGAACACCCAAAGGTAGTCGTATGGCTCGTCGTTTCCAACGGCCAGGGAATGGACGGAGAAGAAGTTGTTGACCCCGGGGATTTCGAGGACGGCGAATTGGAGGGCGATCCCGACGAAGAATGAGATCCAGAGGAGCTTGTTGGGGTCCCTGAACACCTTGACGAAGGAACCATAGGGATTCGTCATCCCGAGCATGTGGAAGAGCTCGGAGAAGGCCAACACCGTGAAGGCCATCGACTGGGCCTCGGAAAGCGATTCGGGATCGTTCTCGAAGAAGGCATTGATGGCCTCGATATTGAGAGGAACCCCATTGCTGAGAGGGGTGATGAGGAAGGCGACGAGGGTGATGAGGCCGATGACGACCCCATAACCGAAGATGATGCCCCATCCCCCATGGGCAAAGAGGGATTCCTTCGGGTCGCGCGGTTGATCGCGCATGATGTCGTCGGGTTTCCTGTCGCTACCGAGGGCCACGGCCGGGAGCGAGTCGGTCACGAGGTTCACCCATAGCAGGTGAATGGCGATGAGGGGGCTATTGAGGCCGATGACGGCCGCAATGAGCATGCAAACCACCTCGCCGATGTTACTCGAGAGAAGGAAGAAAATCGTCTTCTTGATGTTCGCGTAAATGCCACGGCCTTCCTCGACGGCCTTTTCGATCGAGGCGAAGTTATCGTCGGCGAGCACCATGTCGGCCGCGCCCTTGGCGACGTCGGTCCCGGTGATGCCCATTGCGATGCCGATGTCCGCCGCCTTGAGGGAGGGGGCGTCGTTGACTCCGTCACCGGTCATGGCCGCGATGTGGCCGTTGGCCTTGATGGCCTTGACGATTTGCACCTTGTTCTCAGGACTGACGCGCGCGAAAACGCGGACTGTCTCGACCCTGGATTGGAGTTCCTCGGGGGTACAGAGATCAATCTCGTCGCCGCTCATGCACTCCTCACGCCTTTCACAGATGCCGAGTTCCCGGGCAATCGCGAAGGCGGTATCGATGTGGTCGCCGGTGATCATGACGGTCGTGATGCCGGCTCCCTTGAGGGTCTTGACGGCCGGCTTGGCGGCTGCCCGCGGAGGATCTACCATGCCGACCAGCCCGACGAAGGTGAGGTTCTCTTCCTCGATTTTCTTCGTGGAACCGGCTTTTTCTTCGCGATAAGCGAGAGCAAGGACGCGGAGGGCATCCGCGGCCATCTTGTTGGAGGCGTTCTTCACGAGCTCAATGTCTTTCTCGTTGATCTTCCTTGTCTTGCCGTCTAAGAGGCGAATCTCGGTGCAATGCTTGAGGATCTGATCCATCGCGCCCTTGGTGTAGATGATCTCCTTCCCGTTTTTCTCGTCGTGGAGGGTTGACATCATCTTCCTTACGCTATCGAAGGGGTATTCGTCCTTCCGCGGGGTGGCTTCCTCAAGGGAGCTTTTCCCCATCCCAAGGGAATCGGCATAGGCGACGAGGGCCACTTCGGTGGGGTCGCCGTAAATGCCGTTTTCGATGCTGGCATTCGAGCAAAGGCACATTCCCTGAGCTAGGAGGACGAGCCGTTCGTCGTTGACTTCGTCGCGGTTGAAGAGAACATCCGGTAGATAGGCCCCGACGACGGTCATCTTGTTCTCGGTGAGGGTGCCGGTCTTGTCGCTGCAGATGTAGGAAACGGCACCGAGGGTTTCGACCGAGGCAAGCCGCCGGACGATGGTGTTGACCTTGGCCATCTTCTGCATCCCGAGGGCGAGGACGATGGTCACCACGGCCGGAAGGCCTTCGGGAATAGCCGCGACGGCAAGGGAAATCGAATCGAGGAGGTCTTGCGTCCAGTTCTCGGCAATCTTTCCGTCCAACCCGGAGTAGAGGAGTTTGACCCCGAGCATCAAGATGACGATGCCGAGGGTGAGGTATCCGAGGAACTTGGAAAGGCCGGCGAGCTTCTTTTGAAGCGGGGTCATTTCCTCTTCCCCACCGGAGAGCATCGTAGCGATGCGCCCGATTTCGGTCTCCATGCCGGTCGCGATGACGATGCCTTCTCCCCGTCCATAGACAACCGGGGTCGACATGAAGACCTCGTTGACGCGGTCACCGACCCCGACCTCATCGCTAAGGAGGATGTCGGCATCCTTCTCGGCTGGGACCGACTCCCCGGTGAGGGAACTTTCGTCGGCTTTCATCGAAAAGGATTTCAGAAGACGGAGATCGGCCGGAACGGTCCGCCCTTCCTCGAGGATGACGATGTCGCCGGGAACCAATTCGCTGGCCTTGACCTCGACTATCTTCCCGTCCCGTCGAACCGTCGCGGTCGGGGAGGACATCTCCTTGAGGGCCTCGAGGGCTTTCTCGGCCTTCATCTCCTGCACGGTGCCGATGACCGCGTTGAGGATGACGACCGCGAAGATGATGATGACCTCGAAATAGGGTTCGAAGGCCTCGAAGCCGCCGCCATGGACATTGCCACTGACCGAATCGGCGATGGCCATGGCCAGCGAAATCAACGCAGCCACGAACAAAACGATGACCATCGGGTCCTTGAACTCGCCGATGAAGGTCAAAAACCAGCCCTTCTTTTTCTTTTCGGCCAGGGCATTCGGCCCGTATTTTTCCCTACGCTTGGCAACTTCCTCGCTGCTCAAGCCCTTTTCGGCATCGCTTGAAAACTCGTTGACAACTTCGCTGCCGCTTTTGTTTTCCAACATAGAGTAGCCTCCGCAAGAAGGTCTCACGCAGGTCCGATTCCCCTTGGTTCCGGCCCGAAGGCGTGCTGACGGAGCCAAAGCGAGGCGTTACTCCCCTTCGGCGAATGATTATACATGAGGAAGGGAACTCCCTGAAGGTCAATATTCCGATTTCAGGCGGGAAACCGTGAAGAAGATGGCCACGGAGATGAAAGCGTCGCCGAGGACGGAAACGTAAGCGAGGAAGCCGCGCGCGGTGAAGCCGGTTTCCAAAAGGAGGACAGTTGGAAACAAGGCCAGGGAGATGACATTCAGGACGCAGAAGACGATTGTCCAGTTCCGGAGGGTGGAGTAGGAAGCGAAATTGGAAACCAAGTAACGTCTCGTGTAGACGTAAACGAGGATGCCGGAGACAATGCTCATGACCGTCGCGACGAGGTAAATGACCGAAATCGCCGCGGTGAGGGGGTCACCGAGGATAAGCCCCATGAGCCACGTGATGCCGGCTTGGGCCAAGTAAAGGACGAAATTGAAAACCGAGGAGAAGACGAAGATGAGCATCCCATTGAAGGCCAAGGAGGTTCCCTGGATGTTGCCAATGAGGATGAGGGAATAGACGATTGCCGCGAAGACGAGGTTCCAAATCCAGCCAAAAGAAGCTGATGACATCGTCCCGTATTCGTAGAAATCGGCGATTTCGAGGCCCATGCTGACGAGAAGGGAAACCCACGCCAAGACGGAAAAAACGATGGCAAGCCCCTTTTTCCAATGAAGACGCCAGAAGTAGACGAACCTTTGCTTGAGATTTGACCAGTCCATGACCGCGGACATTATACTCAGAACGGGTAAACAAGATGGTAAAAGCTGACTTCCTCCCCTGCTCCGATGCCCGGGTCTCCGCCTTCTTCCCCCGCTTTTCCTTCAAGGATGAGGATATCGTCATCGCCTTGCTCCTCAGGCGGGGCGAACACGATTTCGCCGGTGGTCTCATCAAGAAACTAGATCCGGAGCGTTACGAGATAATCCATATCCTAGTAGAGGAAAATCTACGGCAAAAGGGCATTGGATCGCTCGTAATCCGTTTCCTTGAGGAAAGAATCCGAACGATGGGAGGCCGCTATTCTATCATCCACCCACCCCTTTTCCTCCTCAACCATCTCGAGGACGACGGTTATCGCTATTACCGCGATGTCGAGGGCCGACCCGGGCCTTTCCTGGCCAAGTTCCTCGAAGCAGGTACAAGGCGTTACCGTTAACGATGGGTAGTCGTCGAAAAACGGAAGAGGGCATACTGCTCGCCATTTTGGAGGCGGGCTTTCTTGATGGCTATACCGAGCTGTTCTTGCGAATCGATGACCCCATCAAGGGAAGGGAGGAGCATCCCCCGCTTTTCCCCGGCCTCGACGATGACTCCGTATTTTTTGGGGTTTAACCCGGCCATGCCGGAAATTTTCTCAGGACGGGAAAGCACGTCGATCCGAACCTCGACGTAGGGCCACTCATCGATGGTCAAGTCGCTGTAACGGGGATCGCCCGTGCAGGCGGCAATCGCGCTGGAAACGATTTCGTTGGCCAGATTGCCTTCCCTGGCAAAGCAAGTGCCGAGGCACCCCCGGGGGTTGCCATATTTGAACAAAGAGACGAAAACGCCACCCGATCTCCGATAAAAAGCCGGGGGGAGCCCTTGGGGAATCGGTAGCCGTCCGTGTTCCTTGAGGAAATATTCGATGGCCCGATAGGCGAGCTTTGCGTGCTGATCGGAAGTCTCGCGGATTCCCTGGACGCGAATCCGTTCCTTGGTTTGATAGAGATCGAGGTAAGCGCGAGAGGGGTTCCTCCCACGCGGGTAGAAGGCCATGACGGCCAGTCCCACTCCATTGACGACCTCGCGGGAAAGAAGCCGGGAATCGACGTCTTGCCGGTCGAAGGCCCCTCCAAGGACCAAAAGGGGGCGATGCGCGCATTCCCCCGAGGTTCGGAGGTTCCTCCGCGAGAAATTCAGGAGCCCACCGAAATTGCCCTTTCCCAAATAAGCAAGAAGCGACGAATCATAACGTTCGGCCAAGCTGGCGTAGCCTTCCAATTCGTAGGTGTGGCTCAAGTCGCCCGAGGCGATGATGACGGCCCGGCGGCCGAGGCTTTCGACGGCCGAGGCGATGATTTCCCCCATCCGATAATGATCGAAGAGGGAAAGGCCGCTGATGCCGATGCGGACCAGCTTGAACGAGGAATAAGAACGGTTGAGAAAGAAAAGGGGAACCATGGTCCCGTGGTCAAGGTCGCTGTCTTTTTCACTCTCCATGCCGGCCGGGAAAGAACTAGAGGAGCAAAAAGAAGCGATCTCGCGGGCCAACGGACGGTCATAGACGACGCGAAACTTGTATTCCCCACGCCCGGAGAAGCCAAGTCGCCCGTTTCCCACTTCCCCATCGGCGATTTGGATGTAATCCCGATAGCTCTCCATGTGAGGCGAGACAAGGATGATGGTATCCGGTTTGAGACGGGCAATGCTCTCGCCCGCCTCGCGATAAGCGGCCAACGTCTTGGCCAAGGTGCCGTCTGTCTGCCTTACTAGGAGACCAACTTGATGGGGGAAGAGGAATCCGGCGAGAAGCGACATGGCCAACTTATAGCACGATTGCTATTCCTCATCAAAAGAAAAGACCCGGTGGACCGGGCCTTTGGCTTGTCTTTAGTGACAGTGGCGGCAGCCTTTCCGCTTAAGATAGTTCTCAAGCGGGTAGGTGCGGTAAGCGAGTTCCTCGAGTTGATCGACGGTGACTACCCCCGCCGGGGCGTTGAGGACGCTCGGGATTCGATTGACGATGGTCGCGCAAGTATGTTCCGGGGTGGCCGGCTTGACGACGTGGAACTCCATGTTCGGGGTTCCCTCGACCCGCCAGTCGCACATATCCCCGTCATCGGGTCCGTAGACCTTTCCGATGCATTTGGTCTCGAGGGTGATTCCTTGATAGGTCTCGGTGGTCACCACCGCGGCCATCCCGATGCAACGACCGGATTTTATCGTCTTCCCAAGGGTCGAACTGTATAGATCGCGGTCGATTACATAGGGAACCGCTTCTTGCTTGACCGACTTGACGCTCAAACCCAGTTTCCGGGCAAGGGCTTCATTGGAATTCCAGACGTAACTCGGAACGATTTCCTCGGGATGGGCGAGCGTCTTCTCAAACTCCTCGGTCGTGAGGTCACAGCCATGGGCCTTGGCGAGGGCCAACCCGTAGTCCTCGACGTTGTAGGAGACTTCGCCCCGGATCGTCTTGATGTCCGCGCATCCGGCCACGGCAAGGGCGACGAGGTTGACCCAGTAGATGTCTTCCATCCCGCTTCCGACGAACGTGCAGCCGTTCGCCTTGGCCGTCACGTCGAGGATGTTCGCGTGAACCGGGTCGGTACTCCAACAATCGGTCGCTTCCTCGCAAGTCGAGATGACGTTGATTCCCCGGCTCAGGCACTTCATGTAATGGGGGAAGCAGTCGCTCACCAGCGAGAAAAGGGTGACAATGGCAATGTCCGGATCGGTCTCGTCGAGGACCTTGTCGGCATCCGCGGATATTTTGACCCCGAGGACCTTCCCGAGGCCGAGGGCTTCGCCGAGATCCTTGCCCACGATGGCCGGATTTGTGTCAATGGCCCCGACGATTTGGGCCCCTTTCGCCAAAAGGTATGGAACGATGAGCTTGCTCATCTTCCCACACCCGTACTGGACGACTTTGATTCTTTGCATTCAATGCACCTCCAGCGGATAAATTATCCCTCCTTGAAAGCGCTTTCAAGGAATACCGGAATACCGGATGCCAGCCTAATTGGCGCCGTTTCGGGCGAACCCCTTCTCTTTGATGATCGAATCGATCGAGCCGTCCCCCACCTCTTCGTCGAACTGGGAGTTATATAGCTTGGCATAGAAACCTTGCTTGGCCAGGAGTTCCTCGTGATTGCCCTGCTCGACGATGTCGCCATGGGAAATCACAAGGATGAGATCGGCGTTTTTGATGGTGGAAAGACGGTGGGCTATGACAAAGGAAGTTCGGTTTGATGTAAGTTCGTCCATGGCCACCTGAATGAGGATCTCGGTTCTGGTATCGACGTTGCTGGTCGCCTCGTCGAGGATGAGCATCGGATTGTTCTGGATCATCGCCCGAGCGATGGTAAAGAGCTGCTTCTGACCTGCCGAAATCGAGGTATTGTCGTCGAGGACGGTGTCGAGTCCCTTAGGAAGGGACATGATGAAGGACTCGATTCCGCATGCCCGGGCCGCCTTCATGATTTCCTCGTCGCTTACCCCTTCGCGGTTGAAGACGAGGTTCTCGCGGACGCTTCCTTCGAATAGCCAGGTGTCCTGCAAGACCATCCCAAAGAGGTCATGGACGCTTTCGCGCTTCATCTTGGCAATGTCGACTCCGTCGATGAGGATCCGGCCTCCAACCAAATCGTAAAAGCGCATCAGGAGGTTGACGAGGGTCGTCTTCCCTGCCCCCGTTGGTCCCACGATGGCCACTTTCTGGCCAGGAGAAACGTGGCACGAAAAATCCTTGATGACGATTTTGTCGGGCTCGTCGTCATAGGCGAAACGGACGTGCTCGAATTCGACCTCGCCCCGGACTTTCTCGATCCGGGCCGTTTTCCCTTCCTCGGAAGATATCTCCGGCTCGCTGAGGAAACTGAAGACCCGCTCGGAGGCGGCAAGGCAGCTCTGCATCTGGGCGAAGCCTTGGCTGATCGAGGAGAGGGGTTGGGTGAAGAGACGGACGTAGACGATGAAGGAAGTGATGACCCCAAAGGCAAACCAGCCTTCGCTCACCCCGGCTGCCCCGACGACACAGACGGCCACATAAGCGAAATTGCCGATGAAGGTGTTGAGGATCGGCATGAGCCCCGAGAGGGTCTGGGCCATGAAATTGGCCTTCATCTCAGCGCCGTTGTAGGAGCGGAAATCGGCCTTGACTTGATCGTCGGCCCCGGAGACGCGAACCACGTCGTGACCCCCGTAGATTTCCTCGATGTAGCCATTGAGGTTGCCGAGGGTCTCTTGCTTGGCCACGAAGTACTTCTGGCTCTTTCCCATGATGAGGAAGGTGAAGACGAAGCCGAGGAGGGAGGATAGGATGGCGGTCAGGGCCATCCGCCAATCGGTGATGAACATCATGACGGCGCAGCCAAGGAACTGGAAGACACCGGTGACGATCGGGGACAGCGAGTTGTTGACCGAGTCGATGATGAGGTTCACGTCGTTGGTGAAGCGTGAAAGGACGTCCCCGTACGCGTTCTTGCTGTAGTAGCTGAGGGGAACGAGATTGATCTTACGTTCAAGGTCATCACGCAGTTTTTTGCTCATTTTGAGTGTCATCTTGTTGAAGATGAGGGTGGTAGTCAGGGAGCAAAGGGCCGAGACGAGGATGAAGGCCAGCATGATGACCCCAATCCGGGAAACCTCGGCCATGTCGAGAGGACCGCTATTGAGCGGATCGACGACCGAACTGACGATGGCGTCGGTCATCTCGCCGAGGAGATTGGGGATGAAGATGGTCAAGATGGCCGAGACAACCCCCACCGCGAGGGCGATGATGAGGGGAATCAAATAGGGCTTCAGGTAAAGATAAAGATCCCGCCCGGCCTTCTTGAGGTCCTTCGGTTTCTGACTCACATTCCCGTGACGCGGACTCATTGGCGGTCACCTCCCTTCATTTCCTTTTCGATTTCCTCTTCGGAGAACTGGCTAAGGGCGATTTCCCGGTAGACGGGGCAGGAAGCGAGGAGTTCCTCGTGCTTCCCCGTCCCGACGATCCGTCCGTGCTCGAGGACGATGATCTTGTCTGCTCCCTTGATGGTGGCGATCCGTTGCCCAACCATCAAGATGGTCGTCCCCTTGAGGGACTTCTCGAGTTCTTCCCGGAGGGCCTTGTCCGTTGCGAAGTCGAGGGCCGAGAAGGAATCGTCGAAGATGAGAATCTCCGGTTTTTTGGCAATGGCCCGAGCGATGGAGAGACGTTGCTTTTGCCCGCCGGAGAGGTTAGAGCCACCTTGGGCGACCTGGAAATCGACTCCCTCAGGGAGGTTGGATACGAATTCCGAGGCCTGGGCAATGCGCAGGGCCTCGTGGACGTCTTGGCTCGAGATGCGTCCATCTTCGTCGCCGAAAGTAATGTTTTCCTCAACGGTATCGGAGAAAAGGACAGCTTTTTGCGGCACATATCCGATTCGGTCATAAAGCGTATCCAAATCGAATTCCTTGATGTTCACGTCGTCGAAGTAGATTTTCCCTTCGCTCGGGTCATAGAGCCGGGCGGCCAATCCGACGAGGGTCGATTTTCCACACCCCGTCGCCCCGATGAAGGCCACCACTTCCCCTGGGGAAGCCGTGAAGGAGATGTCGGTGAGGACATTCCCGTCCCCCTCGTAATGGAAAGAGACGTTCCGGAATTCGAGCTTGCCGTGGACGGCGGTTTCCCTCACTGTCCCCGACTTGATCTTGACCGGGGTTTTCAGGACCTCGTTGATGCGGTTGCCCGAAACCTTGGCCTGGGGCCACATCATGAAGACGAAGGAAAGGAGCATGAAGCCTTGGATTACGTACATGGCGTAGGAACCGAAGACGACGATGTTGGCCAACATGCTCCCTTGCGCGGCCAAATCACCTTGGGCGAGGCTTATGAGGTAGGCCCCAAGCCAGTAGATGCCCATCGATAGGCCGTTCATCACGAGAAGGAGCACCGGGTTGATGATGGCCAGGCGGTTGCGGTTCCCAAGCTGGATGTCGGTCAGCTCCTGCGAAACCTTCCCGAACTTCCGTTGCTCGTAGTCCTCGGCGTTGTAGGCTCGTACGACCTTCATTCCCGAGAGGTTCTCGCGGGCAATCCGGTTGATGGCATCCGTCAGGCGTTGGACGATTCGGAAGCGTGGGACGAGGGTGTACATGAGGACCATGATGATGGCCACGATGACGACCACCGCGACTCCGGTGAGGACCGAAAGCTGCCAGCTCTTGGTAATGATCTTGCAAATTGCCCAAATGGCGAGAATCGGGGCCTTGATGAGTTGGGTCGTCCCAAAGGCAATGATCATCTCTATTTGGGAAACGTCGTTGGTCGTCCGGGTCAAGAGAGAGGCGGTCGAAAATGATTTCACGTTCCCGGTATCGAGGTCGGTCACGTGATTGAAGACGGCTTCCCGGAGATAATAGGCGGCCAAGGAAGAGACATAGGAGGAGATGACAGTCGAAATGGCCGTGCAAAGCATCCCCCCAACCGCGCACAAAAGCATCATGCCCCCGTTGACGAGGACGTCTTTGAGGATATCGGTCGAGGCCGTCTGGCCGGTCACCAGCTTGGTGATTTCCTCCATGTAGTCGGGCAAGGTCAGTTCAAGGAAAACCGAAAAAACGATTGCCAGGATCGAAATGACGAATAGGACCCAGTCCTTGGCCTTCAGCTGTTTCAAAAGGCTAGCCATTCATTACCTCCGCGCCTGAATTATAAATGGGCTGAAGCGGCATTTTGTTTGGGATATCCATCAAGGGAGGTTGATTTTTCGATGGGTGCCACGGGAAAGGGAATAGAGATAGCCTTCGACCGGTAGGTGGAAGATGGCGGACACGACTTCCATGTAGCCTTTGACTTGCTCATCATAAGCCGGGTCGTCGATCCCACTCGTCTTGTAATCGATGACCCGGGCGCGATCGCCGAAAAGAAGGAGGAGGTCGATTGAGCCCTGGCGTCCGCTTTCGTCGACGAATCCGTACTCATGGTAGATCGTTGCCTGCTCGATTCCCGTGGCTACCGGGGAAGAAAGGAAACGCTTGATCATCGCCCCTTCCTCGGGAGAAAGGCCATCGAAAACCGGGTGGGAGAAATCGAATCCCTCCATCAGGAGGTGGAGTTCGCTCCCGCGAACCAGGGAGTCTTGACTACTGTCGATCCGCAGTTCCTCCGAATAGGACTTGGAAGCTTCCTCCCCTTCCTTCCCGGCAAAGAGGAACGGGATGATTTCCGGGGCTTCGTAAATGGTTTCCTCTTCAATTTCGGGGGCTATTTCGGGTGAAGGCGAATCGACGATTTGGATGGGAAAGGCCCCATCCATGAACACCGGCCTGAGGAGAGCAAGAAAGCATTTGGCATCCTTCCGTTTCTCGTCGATACCCCCAATCATCGATACGATTTCCCCATAAGAGGAGGGGTGATCTAGGTCGACCTGACGGGTGGTTAGATCGAGCCCAAGAAGGGTCAGGGCCTCGGCTTTCGTTTCCCTTCTTTCGCCAGAGCAAAGGACATCGAAGACGGCCCGGTAGGGATTGAGGGGCTTTCCCCTCTCTAGGAGGGCGTCATGACAGCCCTTGACATCGATGAGGCCGAGGACGTCGAGCCCGCCGCGGTTAGAAAGGACGTCTTCAGAGTGTCGAAGCGGGAGGCCGAGGGCCCGATAAACGAGACTCACCGCGAAGGAATCGCTTTTCCTTTCCCGAGACCGGGCCAAAGGACCGGACGCCTTGAGAAGGAAATTTCCCGGCTCCTCTCCGAGTCCAAGGAAAGAAAACAAGGACGGGAGTCCGGCTTGATTAAGCTCGTGCGTTTCCAAATAGGCCCTGATCAACTCCCCGTCGGGGATCAGACGAGGGAAAGAGGACAGGACGGAAGAGAGTTCCGCTTTCCCCTCCTCATCGAGCTCCTTGCTCAGGAGCCCCCGAAGCATTTCCTCCCTCACCGGATCAAAACTTATCCCCAGGGCCTTCAAGATCCGAAAGGCATCCCGGGCTTTTCTCTCCCCAAGACCGCCCTCGGCGATGGAGGCGAGGAAATGGTTGAACAATAGGGGCGAACCCCCTTTTCCATCCTCCGGAAAGAGGAAGATGGATTTTTCCCGGCTCCGGGTCAGGGCCACGTAAAGGAGGCGGACTTGCTCGGAACGCTTCTCCAACAATTTGGAGGAACGATCCAAAAGGGCAAAGGGATTGTTACTGCCATCGGGAACGCGCGGATGAAGCCCGGTCATCAGGTGGAGGTAGAGGGAATCCCGCCGGAATTCGTTTTCGAAATAGGGGTTGTTCAAACCGGCAAAATAGATGACTGGGTATTCGAGGCCCTTTGATTTGTGGATATTGATCATCTTCACCGCTTCCGGGGCCGAGGGACTCGAGGACACTTCTATCTTGAGCCCCAGGTCGCGGATGCCTTTGATTATTCTCGGAAAGTCGACAATCGGGAAATGGGCCCGAACCAGGCTCTGATAGGCCCCGAGGATGGCATCGACATAGCCTTCGTTCCGTTGGACATCCCCGATTGAGATCAATTTGTCTTCAAGCGAAACCGCCTGCAAAAGTTCCTTCAAAATGAGCGAATCCGGGATATTGGCCCTCCTTGTGACTACCGCGAGGACATCCTGAACGGGCTGTGAAGCCTTCAAAGCGGATGGATTCTTCCCCAGATGGAAGAGTTCATCGTCGTCAAAGCCATAGAGGAAACTCCGGGCGACGGAGAAATAAGCGTGACGGAAACTGCCTGAGGCGTAGTCGCCTTCCAGAAGGCAAAGGAAAAGGGTGAAGAGACTCCCGATCGTCCGTACGAGGTCATTGTCCACGATGTTCTCCTCATAATCGAGATGAAGGGGGAGGCGATATTCCTCGAAGACCCTCCGGTAGAGGTCGAAACGCGTCTTCCGATCGGTGATGATCGTGAAATCGGAAGGCCCGGCCTTACGGAGTTCCCCGCTTTCCCGGTCGACTATCTCGAAACCCTCCTTAATCCGTCTCTTGATGTCCGCGGCAATGCAGCGGGCTTCCTTTTCGGCTTTCTTCTCCGCGGAGAGTCCCTTCGCGTCGAAAAGGAGGATTTCACTGGAATGATCGCTTCCGCGGCCTTTCCCTTCGTAAGAGAGGTTCCCGAAGGTAATGACATGACCGTGTCGATAGTCGACCCCGCCGAGCTCCTCGTCCATGATGCGCGAGAAGATGGCATTGACCCCACTGAGGACTTGCTTCCGCGAACGGAAGTTGGCGTTCATGTCGATGGCCACCCCGCCTTTTCCCTCCTTGTAGGCCAAATAACGTTTCTGGAAGAGGTCGGGTCGCGCGGACCGGAACAAATAAATGGATTGCTTGACGTCCCCGACCATGTAGAGCCGCCCATCGCCGATGAGGTCGATGAAGTCGTTTTGGATGAGAGAGGTGTCCTGAAACTCATCGACCATGATCATTTTGTAACGGTTGGCCAGTTCTTCCTGCACTTCCTTCTTCTTGGCCAGGTGCAAAGCCATCCGGGCGATGTCGGAGAAGACATATAGGCCGTTCTCCTTCTTCCACTGTTCGATCTTGGAATGGAGGCCCGAGACTAGACTGGACAAAAGGAGATTGAGCTTCTTGTCCGCGCCGGCCGACCTCGCAATGGACTCCACGCTCTCCGGGAATTCGGATAGTTCGGCCTTGAGGGCGTTGAGGGCATCGCGGAAGGGTTGGGAACATTGGCGGTATTCCTCGTCCTTGATGACGCTTGGACGGGGGCAGGATGTTCCAAAAGCACGAAGTCCCTCATAGCCTTCGCCGATGGCCTTTCGATAAAAGGAACGATAAAGCGGTTCGAAATCAACGTAGTTCCCCTTCTTCCCGAATTTGAGGGTGGCAAGGTCGAAATCCCTCCCGTTAAATTCCTCGACCAGTTCCCGGATCTTCTCTTCCAATCCGGTTACGAGCGAATCGACGTAGGTACCAGAGTCAAGATTTTCCCTCAGCCGAGCGAGAGCCTCATCAGGCTCCCCGGTCTCAAGAAGGAGGTCATGGAGGGCAAGGACCCAGTCGACGAGGGTTTTCTCGTCCACATAGGGGAAGGCGACCGCGACCGCGGAGAGGGATTCATCGCCCTTCGTTACGAGATCCAGAAGAAGGTCATGGACGATTTCCCGCCGTTTGAGGATGTCCACGTAGTCCTCCATGATTCCGAGGTCGCCCGATATTCCCAGTTCGAGATGGTGCCTCCGAACAAGGGAGAGGAAAAAAGAGTCGAAGGTCGAGATGTCCGAGGCGTCGACGTAATCGGCCTCGGGGCTCCCGGCTTTCCGGAGGGCAAGGCGAATCCGGTTTTTCATTTCGCCGGCCGCGGCCTTGGTGAAGGTCAACACGAGGAAATCGCGAATCGAGTATCCGTGGTTTTCCACGAAATGGAGGACCCGGGCGGTCAAGACAGCCGTCTTCCCACTTCCGGCCCCGGCCGAAACGATGACGTTGTGACCGGTTTCCGTGATGGCCCTTTTCTGATCGGGCGTCCACCTCTCACTCATCCTTTTCTTCCTCCTCATCATCTCCGCCCAACTTCACTTCGACGATGTCGGACTCGTCTCGGTAGCAGATGTCCCGGGCCTCGCAGAACTCACAAGGAAGGCGCTCCCCCGAAAGGCGAACCGGGGCAATCGGGAAGTGGCCTTCCCGAATTAAGCGGCCCACTTCCCCCAGCCTGCTTTCCGCGGCTTTCCTGAGAGCCAGGAAATCCGTCTCGGCCAAGCGCTTCTTGCCCTTTCTGTAAGTGCCGTCCTTGTTCATCTTGAGGCCCTTGACGAAAGAAGACGAATCGCCCGGTTTCAGGCTGGGATCGAGGATCGAAAAAACTTTCTCGTCATCGAGGTAAATCCCGTCGAGAGGAATCGGATTCCCGACCGGGACGGTGGTATCGGCGATGTTTTGGATGAAAAGGGCAATCGGCCGATACTCAGGGCATGCCTTCTCGATATAAAGAAGATAGAGGGGGAGTTGTAGTTGATAGCCGGCGAGGGCCTTCTCCAGGGAAAATTTGAAGGAAGATGTTTTGTAATCGACGACCGCGAGGGACTTGTCCTTTTCGTCAACGAGGATCTTGTCGACCTGGCCTCGGAGGGAAGTCACGTCGTCGATCTCGATTTCAAAGCCCATTTCCCGTCGGGAATCGTCGTTGAGAGAGGAGATGGCAAGGTATTCCTCGTTTCCGCGGAGGACGGCTGGTGCGAGGATTTCGATTCTCGCCTCGGCCAGAAAGCCATCGACCGGATTTTCTTCATATTCCTCGAGGATCTTCTGGTGAAGCGCGTTCAAATCGAGTTCCTGGCCTTTCGCGAGTTGGAGGGCGAAATGGAAAACCGTCCCGAAATGGCTCGCCGGGCTCGAATCGTCGAAGGCGGCATCAAGGACACGGGAGGCAAAATAGGAAAACGGGCAATGGACAAAGGAATTGACCTTGGAGTAGGAAAGCGACAAAGAAGGATCGATATCTAGGTGTTTGGCATCGAAGGCGTGGGAATAATCCCGGTAGCCGAGGTCGGAAGGCCGATAGAAAAGCCGTTCCGGCCTTTTCTCCCCGTAAACTCGATAGGCATCCGCGGCATACGATGACAAGAACCGCGCTTCCTTCTCGGAGTGGAACTTCGAGATGGTTTCGCTCGTCACGGCCTTTTCGCCGATGAGGGGCGAGGGGAACAGCTTCAAGGGGCCGTCTCTTTCCGGATAAGAAATCCACGGATGGTTCTTCGAATGGAGGAGGAGCCTGATCTGGTCTTGGAAAACGAAGGTAAGGTCAACCGAGGCATTGAGGCCCATCGCCTTCTTCTCGCGGTCGGAAAGCAAGCCGTCGTCTTTGAAGGCCGGGGGGTAGCTTCCTTCGTTCATCCCCAGGACATAGACATTCGGGAGATAGGCGAGCGCGGAGGAAAACGGAACCAACCGGATTCCTCCTTTGAATGGCTTCTCAAGGCGTTTCCGTTCCGATAGATAGGCAAAGGCAGCACGGAACTCCGGGGAAGGGGATGGCAAAAAAGAAACTCGGACGGCGATGTCCTTGATGGCCATGAGGCCCCCATAGGGGTCGTCGTGGACTTCCCGGCGGAGGAGATCGAAGGCTTCGGGAAGACCGTTTGCCGCTTCCGATATTTCAAGGAACCGCCGATAAAGGGGCAAATCGGACAAACGGACGTCCTCCAGGCCGGAGACGGGTATGCCATACCGGCGGGCCAGGCGATGTAGAAGCGGCAAATAAGAGGTCGGATCGGCGACAAGGAGGATTTCCCTTGTCCCGCCGGAAGAAAGTCTAAAAGCGGCATCCTCGAAGAAATGGAGGACTTCCGTCTTCGGGTCGGGGAAAACGGTCGCGGGGCATTCCCCTTGCCTAGCCTCATCGAAATAGCGGGGAGAGGGGCAAACCAGAGCGAGGAGCTTACTCAGTTCGAAGTCGAGCTTGGAATAGGCAATCACAAGGACTTCCAAAGGGGAAAAAGAGACTCTTCGTAGAGGGCATTGCCGTAGATGGCCTTCACTTTCCAAATGGGCGAGCAGTTTGGAGAGGAAGTCAGGTACCGGCCCGAAAGCCAATCTTGCATAAGGCAGGTAGGACAGGATTTCCTCGGCGAGCGAAAATGGCAAGGAAAGATAACGGCTGGTTTCCAAAACGGCCCGGAAATCCGTCGGGGGCACAAGGAGGCTCAGGAGGTCTTCCTTGCTCAGCAAAGTCAAATCGAGCCGGGGGCAAGAGGAGGTCTTTTCCTTGAGGATCGACGGATGGAGGATCCGCGGGGCCACGACGACAAGGGGCTGTTGATTTTGAAGATCGTCAAAAAACACCCGGTCATTTTACCGTTTCCCCCTCCTTATTCCCATCTTTCCCCTAGAAGTCCGGCAAAAGGACGATCGGATACCATCCCGGCTTTCTGAAGCGAGGGGATTTCGCTTCCCTGCCGGCTTGAGACACGAAAATGCGTATTTGATCCAAGGAAGAGAAGGGCACCAAAGAAAAACCCGGCCCTTCGTCAACGGCCAGGCTCGGGAGCGGATTTGGTGGGAGATGTGGGACTCGAACCCACACGGTATCGCTACCAAAGGATTTTGAGTCCTTCGCGGCTGCCATTACGCCAATCTCCCGTTGGCACCTTATCTTAATCAACCTCGCCCTCATTGCAACAGCATCTTGACCCTGGCCGGCAAAAAGCCCGTTCGGCAAGCCCAACCTTAAAGCAACTTCTTCCAGTAAAGAAAAAACCTCGAATTCATCGAGGTTTCGTTCCTTCTGGCGCGCCCGAGGCGACTCGAACGCCTGACCTTAAGCTTCGGAGGCTTACACTCTATCCATCTGAGCTACGAGCGCATGCGTCAAGGAAGGGATTTGGTGCACTGGATGAGACTCGAACTCACACCGGTTGCCCGACTAGTTCCTGAGGCTAGCGCGTATACCAATTCCGCCACCAGTGCGC
>CASFVT010000027.1 GCA_949298195.1 uncultured Bacillota bacterium | reverse complement strand
TCGGCTTGCTTGGCGATTTCGCCCGTTTCGACGACGAGGTGCCGTCCGGCGAAATCCATTTCGAAGGTTTTCTTCATTCTGTCTTTCCTTGTTTTCCTTTTTCGAAGGGGATTATAGACCGGGGAGCGGGGCGATATAAAGGAGATAGGGCAAAGAAAAAGGGAGCGGACGGATCCGCTCCCGCTTGAGCAAGGGCTTACTTCCGAAGTCCGAGCGAGGCGATGAGCTTCTCGTAGCCCTCGCGGTCGTTGTCCGCGAGATAGCTGAGGAGGCTGTGCCGCTTCCCGACGAGGATGAGGAGGCTCCTCCGGGCGCAGGCATCGCCGTGGTTCTTCTTGAGGTGGGCGGTGAGATCCTGGATCCGCTTCGTGAGAAGGGCGATCTGGACCGCGGTCGAGCCGGTGTCGGCGGCATTCTTGCCGTACTTCTGGACAACGACGTTGACTTCTTCTTTATTAAGAGCCATCGTGCTTTTCTCTCCTTTCTTTCTTGATAACGCTAGCTGAGGTGAGGTCGAAAGAGAGTAGCGGCTTTCACTTCGCTAGGTCCGTGGTGAAATATACACGCTAAAGAGGGGAAAGGGAAGGGGAAAGCATCGCGTCACGGGGCCAAAGCGGAAAGGGGAATGACATGGATGCCGTCTTCCCGGGAGTAGGCGTTTCCCCGATCGATTACGATGGCCAGGAACGTCGGCAGGAATTCCTTGCTGCTTACCCCGTATTTCTCGACCCGCCGGGCGATTTTCCGCCGGAAGGCATTAAGGGATGCCGCGCCTTCCTCGATAAAGTCGGGGGAACTCTTCACCTCGATGCAACCGTAACGGCCGTCGCGGAGGGAGACGACGAAATCGACCTCCACCCCCTCGCGGTCGCGGTAATAGGAAATGCCCGAGAGGAGAGGGGAATAGGCCTTGAGGTCGCGGTAAACGAGATTCTCGAAGCAAAATCCCCGCGTTCGACGGTCCCTTTCGAGGTAGAAGCCGTCCCGTCCGAGAACGGCGAGGGCGAGTGAGGGATCGAAGAATAGGCGTTTCGGGAGGACCCTCGACGAGCTGCGCGACCGGGCGAGGGGAGAAAAACCCCGGACCTCATCGATGATGTAGAGGCTCCTGAGGGCCTCGTAATAACGGTAGAGGCTAGCTTCCGAAAAGGGGATGCCGCTCAGGAGGACGTCATTGAGGAGAGTCACGTTCTTGACGTTCGCGCAGTTGTTCCGGGCCAATGAACGGAGGAGGGCGAGGGCGGTCGTCGGGGAAAGGGAAGCGCCGCTCGCCTTCTGGATTTCCCGTTCGGATATCTCCTTCACCGCATCCTCGAGATAGAGGGCGGCATCGAGCCCGGGCCGGCTGACGAGGCCGGGGAAGCCGCCCCGCACCATCGCCCGGTCGATGCCTTTCTCATCGAGGAGCCCGGCCCCGGAAACGGGCTTTTCCGGGTGTTCGAAAAGAGAGGAAAGGGAAACCGTTCCGCTCGACTCACGGGACTCGAAAAGGGACATCGAGGTCATTTCAAGGGACGCGATGCGTAAGAAGCCGGTATGGGAAGTCGAGCCTTTTTTCGGGGAAGAGGAGCCGGTGAGGACATAGGCCCCGATCATCCCCGTCGTGTCGGCCTCGTCGCGAATGATGTCCCAGAGGCGGGGGGCGACCTGCCATTCATCGATCAGGCGGGGTCGCTCGCCCCGGAGGCACTCCTTGAGGGAAGCCGTGGAAAGGCTTTTGAATTCGGCGCTCGTCGAGTATGGCTCCAGTCGGATCTCGCTTTTGGCGAGGTTCGCGGCCGAAGTCGACTTCCCGCACCATTTCGGCCCCCGGAGAAGGACGGCCGGGAAATTCCGCATGTAATGTTCAAGCCTAGCGTCGATGAGGCGCGGCCAATAATGGAATCCCTTCGGCGCATCCATGGCTCGATGTTAAAGGTTTTTGAACAATTCCTCAAGATGTCATGATAGGTTTTTGCGGTTTTTCGTGAGAGAAATTTGCGGTCTTCTAATTCCTGTTCTATCCGATAATCACTGAATAATGGGCAGTTCTAACTAGTTCCGTGAGAGGTTTTTGCGGTTTTTCGTGAGAGGGATTTGCGGTTTTCCGTTGACGGTGTTCGCAGGCAGTCTTCTCTCCCTCTTCCCAGCCCTCACCGGCTAGCAAGGGGCGGTTCTACCCAAAAAGTCGGAGAAAGCCCTTTCCTGCGGTCCCTTGCTTGTTAAAAGCAAGGAAGCGCCCTAAAATCACTTGCTTTCAAAAGGGAGGTCTAACCATGGATATCCGGAACATCGCCATCATTGCCCACGTCGACCACGGGAAGACCACCCTCGTCAATGCCATCCTCAAGGAGACCGGGGCCTTCCGGAGCAACGAGGCCATCCGCGACCGGGCGATGGACTCCAACCCAATCGAGCACGAACGGGGAATCACGATCCTGGCCAAGACCACCTCGGTGAATTACGGCGGGACGAAGATCAACATCGTCGATACCCCCGGGCACAGCGATTTCGCGGGGGAGGTCGAACGGATCATGGGGATGGTCGACGGCTGCCTCCTCCTCGTCGATGCCTACGAGGGGACGATGCCCCAGACCCGTTTCGTCCTCAAGCAGGCCCTCGAACACAAGATCAAGCCCGTCGTCGTCATCAACAAGGTCGACCGGGCCAATAGCGACCCCCGGAAGGCGGTCGACGAGACCCTTGAGCTGTTCATCGAGCTCGGGGCCGACGAGTCCCTCCTCGATTTCCCGGTCGTCTACGTCTCGGCCCTCAATGACACCTCTTCCCTCAGTCCCGATCCCACCGCCCAAGTTCCCGGGATGAAGGCCCTTTTGGACACCATCGTGAAGGAAATCCCGGCCCCGAAGTGCGAAGCGGAGGCCCCGCTCGCCTTCCAATGCGCGCTCCTTGATTACAACGACTTCGTCGGGCGGATCGCCATCGGGACGGTGAGGAAGGGCAAGGTAAGCCTCGGGGAGCAGGTAAGCTGCCACGACGACACCGGCACCCATCATACGAACTTCAAGGTCATGAAACTCTACTCTTTCCTCGGGATGAACCGGATCGAGGTCGATGAGGTCGAAGCCGGCGACATCTGCGGCATCGCCGGCTACCCGCAAATCGGGGTAAGCGACACGGTCAACGAAGCCGGGAAGATGGACCTGCTTCCCCCACTGCGGGTCGACGAGCCGACCCTCCAGATGGAGTTCGCGACCAATTCGAGCCCCCTCCGCGGGCAAGACGGCAAATTCGTTACCGCCCGGCTCCTCGAGGAACGGCTCTTCGCGGAGACCCAACGCGACGTCTCACTCCGCTACCGGCGGCTCGAGCACAAGGAAGGCTGGATCGTCTCCGGGCGGGGGGAACTCCACCTCGGGGTCCTCATCGAGACGATGAGGCGGGAAGGCTACGAGCTCGAGGTGAGCAAGCCCGAAGTCATCGTCAAGGAAATCGACGGGGTCAAGTGCGAGCCTTACGAAGACCTCACCATCGACGTCCCGAGCGAATTCGTCGGGGACATGATGACGATCCTTGCCTCCCGCGGAGCCGAACTCAAGGACATGGATGATAACGGCACAACCGCCAAGCTCGTCTACGTCATCCCCTCCCGCGGCCTCATCGGCTTCGTGAGCAATTTCCTCACCCTGACCAAGGGATACGGGATCATCAACCACGTCTACAGAGAATACCGTCCGATGGCCCTCGAGAGTTTCGGGGAGCGTCCCCTTGGGGTCCTCGTCTCGGTCGAGAAGGGGCCGGCGACCGGCTACGCCCTCGAGAAGGTCGAGGAACACGGGACGATGTTCATCGCCCCGGGCGAGATCTGCTACGAGGGGATGATCGTCGGGGAGCACCGCTACCCGAGCGACCTCGCCGTCAACTGCACCCAGACCAAGCCCATGAACAACATCCGCAGTTCCACCAAGGAGCTGGCCGTCGTCCTCAAGACCCCGCGGCGGATGTCCCTCGAGGCTTGCCTGGACTACATCGATGGCGACGAACTCGCCGAGATCACCCCGCACGCCATCAGGATGCGGAAGAAGATCCTCAACACCGCCGAGCGGAAGAAATTCGACGCCCATCGGAAGGCCGAAAAGGAAGCCCTGCAGGGCAAGTGAAGGAGAGAAAGCCCCGCCGCGCGGCGGGGCTTTCATCGACGAAAAGGACCGGTTGCCCGGTCCTCATCGATTTCACTATCCCTTAGCGGGCTTTTCTCTTCCGGAGGTAGAAGTAGGCCCCGAAGCCGATGGCCGCGACGAGGGCGAGGCCGGCGAAGGCCATTAGCCCGACGTCCTTCGGGTCGGAGAAGGAGTAGAAGGAAGCCCCGGCGGCATCCGGGTTGGCGTTTTTCTCCATGGCCAGCATCTGGTCGATCTTCTGCTGGGCGCTAACCTCTTGCCCGGTTCCGATGTCACCGGTGGCGTAGCCGGCTTCGTTGCCGGTCGCGTAGTCGGTGATCTTGACGTCGGAGAGCATCCCCTGGATGAACCAGGTATCGCCTTGGTTGAGCCAGTTCTCGTAGAGGGTCGGCGCGGCCGGATAGCCGTTGGCCGCCGAGTCGAGGCAGCTGAAGTAGCCGCTCAGAACGTGCTGGCCGAAGAACTCGGCGCTGATCTCGTTCGCGGCCAAAGTCTTGGCCTGAAGGCCGATTCCCTTGAGCGTCCACGACTCAGACGATTTATCCCAGTCGGGAACGATCTCATGGAGCTTGGAGTTGTCGAATTCCTCCCACTCGTGAACCGGGGTTTCGAAGAAAGAGCCCATTTTGTCCTCGCACCAGACGTAGGAATAGTCATGTCCGTAAGCCTCCATCGGTACGTCGAAGTAGCAATACCACGCCCCCTGCTCATTGATTCCTTGTTGCGAGTTCTGGTAACCCGTCGGGGCGACGAGGTGAGTGAGGCCGTCAAGTTCGTAGGAATAGAAGTAATAGCCGTAAGCGACATCCGAACGATCGAGCCATGTCCGGAAATAAGTCGAATTGTAGACGTGGCCAGAATCATTGCTTACGTGCAGGTAATATTGCCACTTTCCATCGCTCCCAGGGGCCCGCAGCGCCATCGTTGCCGAACCACCCTCAACGGTCGCGTCGCCGAAAACGGCTTGGTAATTACCGCAGACGGCTTGGAGCCAGATGTTCTCGGTTTGGCGTCCGGCCCCGTTGTTTACGAGAATGATATGGGTGGCTTCCGGCTGGATTCCCTCGATGGTAGCCACGTTCGTCTCGCTGTCGAAGGTGAGGCCTTCCGCAGTGCCCGGCCAAGCGGCACCAACATCGCCCTCTCGGTCTTCATTATACTGATAAAACGTCAGCTCGCTGCCATCGTCGCTATCTTCATTCCGGAATCCGATGTCATCCGGTATGTAGAACTGCACGCTTCGGAGATCCTCTCCGGCCGCGTCGACCACATCGGCATTGATGGCCGAATGCGTTACAAAAGCACCAGTGCCTACGGCAAGGCAGGCTGCCGCGATGAGTAGCGACTTCTTTGTAAATTTCACTGTGGATTCCTCCCTTTCAAGAAATCTTTCCTTAATGTAGTGAAACCGCTTACAAAAAGCAATCTGATTTTAGCCACAAATTTACGGAAACAACGTTAAAGGGGCCAGATGGCCCCGATAACCGTGATTTTCGGATACCTGGATAGTCGAAACGGCGTCCCGTTGAGGCCGATGCCCAACACTAGGCGAAGATGGCTTCGGCCAGGGACGGGAAGTCGACGAAGGGGTTCCGGTTGTCCTGATGGTCGTAAACCGCGTCGTTACGCGTCGTTTCCTTGTCGCTCACCGGGTCGAAGGCACTCCAGTCGAGGAAGAGGTTGATCGCCCAATCGGAGAGGCGGAAGGGACTTGAGTAATTGAACATGGCGTAACTCCCCCACCCCGACATGTCGTTTCGATAGCAGGTCACGAAATAGAGGTTGATCCTCGCGATGTCGCCCTTGTATTCGTCGACCGGCTCGAAGACGGTGCCCGAATACCCGGGGTAGGAGCAGGAACCGAGCTTCGATCCGTTCCCGGAGGTATAGGTCGGGTTGTCGACTTCTCCAAAGGGATTGTTTCCACGCCTACCGTTGACATAGCCATCGGTCGGGAGGACTTGATGGGCGTCCGAGCGCATCGGGTAACGCTCATCGAAGACGCTTTGGGGGACGATGTGCTCGCGGTTGATGCAATCGCCTTCCTTTTTATAATTCCCCGTGATCCCCTCCGAAAGTGGGGTCCGGAGGTCACTATACATGTCCCAGAAATTGCCGTTCCCGTCGTCGTCGCTGTCTGGGTAGACGGATTTGAGGCCGTCGTAGCCGACGTCGTGGTGGTCGCTGATGGTCGAGGCGAAGGAGGCCATGAGGGAGGAACCGGTAAGCGAGAGATCGACGTCCTCGTAGTAGGCCTGGACGCTGGTCGGGAGGGCCTCGTATTCCTCGAGGAGGTCACCGCCTGCGTGGCTTCCCCCGGAGGTCGAGGAAGACGATGAGCTGCTACTGCTGCTGGAGGACGAAGACGAGGAACCGCCGCCGGTCGAGCCTTCTTCATGGTAGGAAATGACGATTTGATAGACGAATAGACGCTGCCTCCCACCGCCATTTGCGATGGTGAGGCTAGCGACTTCGCCGTACTCGGAAAGCCCGGCGAAGGTGTGGATGCCCTCCCCGCTGGTGGCATCGAAGGAGGGGATCTCCGAGGAGGTGTTGGTGATTTCGAAGTTCGAGACGGTCGTTTCCTCAAGCAAGAGGGAAGCCGAGGCCGGGTAGGCCCGATAACCCGACACGTAGAGGCTCACCTCGTCGAGGAGGTAGGCTTCGTCGAGGGCAATCGAGAGACTCCCTGCTTTCGACGAGGAGCCGATTCTCACGGCATAGCCGTCGCCTTTTTGAAAGGAATTCACACCGGACATCGAGGCCACGATGTCCTCGCCGATCACTTCGTAACGATTTCCAGTGAAGGAAGTCCCGTCCTCTTCGTCGATGCTGCTCCCGAAGCGGATGGTCGAGGTGAGGATGCTCGCTTCCTCTGAAGAGGAAGACGAGGAACCCCAGGAAGATGAACTCGAGGAGGAACCGGGTATGTCCTCGATGACACTCGAGGAAGGGGTCTCGCTTTCGGAAGTCGTCCCCGATGTCCCGGTCGAGGAGTTCCCTAGCGAAGTCCCCTCCCCTTCCGAAGTCGACGGGTTCGAGGAGCCATCCGGGGTGTTGTCGCAGGCGGCGAGGAGGAGGGCGAGGATGGGGGTGATGGCGAGGAGGCGCAGCTTGTTCATGGTGTTACCTGTCGTTTATCTCGAATTGGCGAATTCCTTTTTGAGGCGCGAGGTGACTTCCTCGGCTTTCGCGATGATGGCTCCGACGTCCTCGGGTAAATTGAATTTCCCATCGAGGTAGAGGGCCTTCCCCTCGACCATCGTCATCCTCACGTCGTCCTTGGAACCGCTATAGACGAGGTTGTTGGGGATGTCGTTGAGGGGACGCATGTTCGGGCGGTCGAGGTCGATGAGGACGATGTCGGCCCGCTCCCCTTCCTTCAAGTAGACGGCATCGAGGAGGCCCATGGCGATCGAGCCCCCCACCGTCGCGGCCCGGAGGGCATCGGTGCCCTTGAAGGAGGCGGGATCCATCGTCCGGAGTTTCTGGAGCACCGAGGCGAGGCGCATCTCGTAGAAGAAGTCGAGGCCGTTGTTGGAACCGGGGCCGTCGGTCCCGATGGCGAGGTTGACCCCGGAGGAAACGACATCGGTCAGAGGGGCGATGCCGCTGGCCAATTTGGCATTCGAGCCGGGACAGGTGACCAGGGAACAACCGTGCTTTGCGTAGATGGCAAGGTCGTCTTTGGTGAAGGTGACTCCGTGGAAGCCGCCGCCTCCGTAATCGAGGAGACCGAGCGATTCGGCGTATTCGACCGGATCCAGGCCGTTATGGCGGGCTTTGCAGCCCTCGGTCTCCGAATAGGTCTCGGAGGTGTGCGAGTAGACCGGGGCCCGGAGGCGGTGACTGGCCTTCGATAGCTCGACGAGGATTTCCTCCGAGCAGGTGTATTCGGCATGGAAGCCGAGACGGTAGCTCACAATGGGGTTCCCGTCGTTGATCTTATGGTAGCTCTCGACCATCTCCTCGACCGATTCCCGGCTATCGGTGACCGTTCCGAGGAGAACGCACTTGAAGCCGAGTTCGCGGGCGGCCCGGGCCATCTCGTCGGGGTTGTAGTACATGTCGAAGCAGGCGGTGATGCCGCTCGTCAGGTATTCGAGGATGGCGAGCTTGCTGAGGTGATATTGGTCCTCTTTCCCCAAAAGCGCCTCGAGGGGAAAGATGCGCTCGAAGAGCCAATCGCGGAGGGGGAGGTCGTCGCTACAACTCCTCGCGAAGGTCATCGCGCTATGGGTATGGGCGTTCTTGAAGCCGGGCAAGAGGAGTCCCTTCCTGCAATCGATCGTCTCGTCGATGTCCTTGTCCTTGATCTTCGGGGCAATCTTCTTGATGGCCCCGTACTCGACGAGGACGTCGCCCTCGGAGATGGCTTCCCCGGGGACCATCGAGAGAATCCTGGCGTTTTTGAGTAATGTCTTCATCTTTTGGGATTTTAGTTCTCCTTCCTTAGGAAAGGAAGTCATCGTGAAGCCGTCTTTCGATTTCCTTCCGGTCGCGTCCGATTTGCCTTCCGAGTTCCTCGAGGGAGGGGAATTTCCTTTCCCCGCGGACGCGGAAGAGGAACTCGACGTAGACCCTTTTCCCGTAGGCCTCGCCCTCGTAGGAGAGGAGATGGACCTCCACCTGCGGGGAGGAAAGGGCCCCGACGGTCGGATTGGTCCCGACGTTGATGAGGGCTTTGTAGGGAATGCCCGAGAGATAGGCGAAACCGCCATAGACCCCGGGGGAAGGGAGGACATAGGGGGCATCCAAGGCCAAATTGAGGGTCGGGAAGCCGATCTTCGTCCCGTTATGGAGACCCTGAACCGCCGTCCCGACCATCTCGTAAGAACGCCCCAGAAGGCGGTTGGCCGCCTCGATCCGCCCCTCCAGGACGAGCTCCCGGATCCTCGTCGAGGACACCTTCTCGTCATCCTCGATGAGGAGGGGGACTTCCCTCGTGGCAAAACAGGAAGCGAGGAGTCCCGGGGTTCCCTTGGCCCCGTCCCCGAAGCGGAAGTCGGAGCCGTAGACGAGGACGGCGGGGTCGATCCTCTCCTTGATGAAGGAGATGAATCCCGCCGGCGAAAGGCGATAGAAAGAAAGTTCCCCCGCCGTCACGTAGGCCCGTTCGATTCCGAGGCGCGGGAGCAGGCGCAGCTTGTCCTCGTAGGAAGTCAGGACCGGGGCTTTCGAGCCAGTCGATGCCTCGGCATAGCTTTGCCTGAAGAGGAGGACGGAGGGAACGTGGTCGCTTTTCCTGGCCGTGAGGAAAAGTTCCCGGTGGCCCCGGTGGAGCCCGTCGAAATTGCCAAGGCAAAGGGCCGACTTCTCCGCGGATACGGCGTTTTTGCAATCGATATCGATGATTTCCATCTTAGAAGAGACCCCGCTTCGAGAAGTAAGGCCCGCCTTCTTTTCCCTCGTAGACGGCCAAGGGCTCCCCGCGGAGGGTGAGGAGGACTTCCCCGGGCGGATAAAACCCCGGAAGTCGAAGCGGCCGGCCGTTGTAGACGTCCTTTTCGCCCCCCTGCCCGACTTCGTAATGGGGCATCTTCCTCAAGAAGAGGGAGGGATTCAGGAGGTGGGGGAAAGAGGGATCGCCCTCCTTTTCGGCGAAATCGATCCTCATTTTCCCGACCGCGAGGCGGCGGAGGGAGGAAAGGTAACCGAGGGTGCCTAGACGGGCGGCGAGTTCCGCCCCGAGGACCCGGACATAGGTTCCCTTCGAGACGGTGCAGGTGAAGACGATCGAGGTGGGGCGGAGCTCGACGAGACGGAAGGAATCTACGTGGCATTTCCGGGGCTTCAAGGCCACTTCCTCCCCTTTCCGGGCATAGGAATAGGCCGGACGGCCCTTGACCTTGACCGCCGAATGTTGAGGGGGCACCTGCTCGATGTCCCCGAGGAAAGCGTCCATGGCCGTCGCCACCTGCCTTTCCTCCAACGGGGGCACCTCCGCGCTCCCCTCCTTCTCCCCGGTGAGGTCGAGGCCAACACGGCTTTCCCCAAGTTCGAGGACGGCAAGATAGCTTTTCGGTTCCTCCTCGAGGTAGGGGAGGAACTTGGTGGCCTTTCCCACGGCAACGACGAGCAGGCCCGAGGCAAAGGGATCGAGGGTCCCGAGGTGGCCGACCTTCCTCGTGGAAAAGCGCTTCATCAGGAGATTGTCGTAATGCCGGGAGGTCATTCCCGCGGATTTGTCGATGAGGACGAGGCCGGAATCCATGGCCCCACCATTATAGGGATTTCCCCTCCTTCTTCGAGAAGGAGATGCCTCTCTCGTGTATAATCCAGCCATGCACTCCATCCGGAAGGTCCTCGCCGCGATGCGGAAGGCCGATGAAGACTTCCTCCTCTTCGAGAAAGGGGACAGGATCGCCATCGGCTTCTCCGGCGGGAAGGACTCGATGGTCCTACTGGCCGCCCTCGAACGGTACCGGCGCTTCGCCAAGAAGGACTTCTCTTACGTCGCCGTCTACCTCGACCTCGGCTTCCCGGGTGGCTCCCCGGCTTATCTTGCGGAATTCGCCGACCGGGTCGGGGCCCCATTCGTGAAGAAGGATGCCGGTTTCGTCTACGAGGCCTTGCTCAGCCACGTCCGTCCGGGGGAAGGCCATCACCTCCCCTGCTCGCTTTGCTCCCGGATGAAGAAGGCGGCCATGGCCGAGGCGGCCCACGAACTCCGCTGCAACAAGGTGGCCTTCGCCCACCACCTCGACGACGCGGTCGAGACCTTCGCCCTCAATCTCTTCCACGCCGGGATGGCCGCGACCTTCAGCCCCAAGATGGAACTCACCCGGAGCCGGCTCGCCTTCATCCGCCCCCTCGTCTATGCCCGGGAGGAAGACATCGCGAGGACGATGAAGGAAGAGGGTTTCCCGACCCCGGTCAAGGTCTGCCCCTCCGACGGGATCACCGAGCGGACGAAGGTCAAGGGCTTCTTGAAGGAGGTCTACCGGGAATTCCCCCAAAGCGAGGGCAATCTCGCCCTTGCCCTTACCGACTACCGACGGCTCGACCTCTTCTTCGAGCAGGGGATCAGCCTTCCCTCCGGTTACCGCCTCGAGGCGGCCAGCACGGTGAAGCGGGCCCTCTTACTTCCCCACCGGCCCCCGCGGGGGACGAGCCTCACCTACCTCTGTTACGAGGGGAGGAAGATCATCGGGCAACTTTCCCTCAGGGAAATCGATGCCCACGTCCACGTCCTCGAGGGAATCCATCTCCCTAAGAAAGCCCGAATGGAGGCAATCTGCCATTTCGAGGCCCTTTTGCGGGCCAAAACGAGCCCGATGACCCTTCTTTTGAAAGGTCCTCCCAAAGACGAGAAAGAGGCCCTCGGCTATCGGAAGACCCCCCGGGGATACGCCAAAAGGCTCATATGAAAAACGGAGGGACCGCCCTCCGTTTTGATTCATTCGCGGTTTAGCCCGGCAAGGTCTTCTCCCTCTTTCCGAAGGGCCCGTTCGAGGCTTTCGGCCGCCTCGAAGCTCTCGTCGAGGAGGAAGAGGATGTCCGGGGCCTTGTAGAGGCCGAGGCGGCTACTCAGTTTGCTCCGTATGACTCCCTTCACGGCTTTCAGTTCCTCGAGGTTCTGACGCGGGTACTTGGCCCCGAGGAAGGAGACATAGACCTTGGCCAACGAGTGGTCGCCGTTGACCTTCACCTCGTTGACCGAGACGATCCCGATCCGCGGGTTTTTGACCTCGCGGAGGATGATTTCGGGGATGAGGCGGGCAATCTGGGCACTGATCCGGGCCCCGGCGTTGGGGTTTTTGCCCATCACTTCTTCTCCACCATCTCGTAGCCCTCGACGATGTCGCCGAGCTTGAGGTCGTTGTAGCCGGCTATCTTGAGGCCGCACTCGTAGCCTTCCTTGACTTCCTTGACGTCGTCCTTGAAGCGCTTGAGCGACTCGAGCGTCCCCTCGTAGACGATGGCCCCGTCGCGGAGGAGGCGGACCTTCTCCCCGCTTTTGAGCAGGCCCGAGGTGACGTAGGAACCGGCGACGGTCCCGACGTGGGTGATCTTGTAGATGTGGCGGACCTCGGCCTGACCGGTGACTTCCTCCACCACCTCGGCCTTGTATTTGCCCTTGATGGCCGCTTTCATCTCGTCGAGGAGCTCGTAGATGATCCGGTGGAGGCGGATCTCGACTCCCTCTTCCTCGGCCAGTGTCTTGATCCGGGCATCCGGGCGGACGTTGAAGCCGTAGATGAGGGCCTTGGAGGCCGAGGCGAGCATGACGTCGTTATCGGAAATGGCCCCGGCCGAGGCGGAGATGACCTTGACCCGCACCTTGTCCTCGGAAAGCTTCTCGAGAGATGCCTTGAGGGCCTCGGCCGACCCTTCGGTATCGGCCTTGACGATGACGTTGATGTCCTCGACCGTCCCGGCCGTCACGAGGCTATTGAGGTCGCTGAGGGAGAGGGCCGAGGTGCCGCTTCTCGTCTTGAGGAGCTTCTCGAGGGCCCGTTTCTCGGCGATGTCCTTGGCTTGCTTCTCGCTCGGGAAGGCCATGAAGCGGTCGCCGGCCGAGGGGACCGAGGAAAGACCGGTGATGGAAACCGGGGTCGCGGGGCCGGCCGTCTTGAGGACTTCCCCGTTCTCGTTGACCATCCGGCGGACCTTCCCGTAGATTTCCCCCACGACCACGAAATCGGCGGCGTTGAGGGTCCCGTTTTGGACGAGGAGGGTCGCCTTCGGGCCTTCCCCGCGGTCGAGGTTGGCCTCGAGGACGGTGCCGCTCGCATAGCGGCCGGGATTGGCCTTCAGTTCCATCATCTCGGCCTTGAGGAGGATGGCGTCGAGGAGCTCGTCGAGCCCCTTCTTCGTCTTGGCCGAGCACTCGACCATGAGGACGTCCCCGCCGTATTCCTCGGCGATGACATCGTGGGCCATCAGCTCTTCCTTGACCTTCCTCGAATCGGCCCCCGGCTTGTCCATCTTGTTGATGGCGACGATGATCTCGCTGGAAGCCGCCTTGGCGTGGTCGATGGCCTCGACGGTCTGGGGCATGACCCCGTCGTCGGCCGCGACGACGAGGACGACGATGTCGGTGACCGAGGCCCCGCGGGCCCGCATGGCCGTGAAGGCGGCGTGCCCCGGGGTGTCGATGATGGTGATCTTCTTCCCGGCGTGGGTCTTCTGATAGGCCCCGATGGCCTGGGAAATGCCCCCGGCTTCCCCGGAAGCGACGTTGCTTTCCCTGATGGCGTCGATGATGGAGGTCTTGCCGTGGTCGACGTGGCCCATGACGGTGACGACCGGCGGACGTTCCTGGAGGGCGGAAGGGTCGTCCTCGAGCTCGATTTCCTCGAAGTGGGCCTCGTCGACGATCTTCTCCTTCTTGAAGTCGTAGCCGAACTCGAGGCAAAGGGTGCCGATCATCTCGTCGTCGAGCATCTGGTTGATGGTGACGGCCTTCCCCTGCATGAAGAGGAACTTGATGATGCTGCCCACCGGGACGTTGATGGCCTCGCTCAGCTCGGAAACGGAGAGGGGCTTGCTGTAGACGAAGACCCCGCCGTTGACCTTGGCAAAGGAACGGTCCTTCTTCGGCGGGAGGTGCTCCACGTTGTTGATCCGGGCCCGTTGGACCTGGGCTTTCTTTGAGAAATGGCGGTTCTTCTTCATCTTTTCTCTCCTTTCGAAATGATGCGGGCGGCGGCTCCCGTGTCGAGCACGAGGGCGAGGGAGACCTCGTCCCTAGCGAGGGCGGAGCCCAGTTCGGCTTTGCTATTTTCGAGTTCGATGATCTCGATCCCCCGGCCAGCCGCCTTCTTCTTGAGACGGGCGCTTTCCCCGCTCACGGCATCGGAAGCGACAAGGAGGAGCTTCCCTTTCGAAAGGGAAGGCTCGATTCGGCTCCCGATGAGGAGGCGGCCGCCCCGGTAGAGGATCCCGAGGAAGCCGAGGAGGCTATCCACGGATGAGGGCCTCCTCTTCATTGCTCAGCGGTCGGCGGAGGAGACGGGCGAAGGCCTTGATGGCTTTCTCGGGGTCGCCATCCGGATGGAGGTAATACCCCCGCCCGGGCAGGCGTTCCCCCTTGTCCTCGAGCAGTTCCCCGCTTCTTACGACGAAGCGGCGGAGCTCCCCCTGGGGGTAAGAGGCGCGGCTAACGATGTCCCTCCGTAGGCTGATCGGCTTCACGCTTACTTCCCGTCGTCGTCGTAATAGCTGTCGTATTGGTCGTATTCGCCGACGTCGATGTCCTCGTCGAGGGCTTCCTCGCTCTCCTCGGCCTCGATCTCGGCGAGTTCTTCCTCACTGTAAATCGGGAGGACGGAGGAAGGCATCTCGGAGGGCTTGACCCGTTCGACCTCCTCCTCAGAGATGCGGCGCGGCCGCCGCTTCTTCTCGGTGGAGTGACGGGCGGGGCCTTCTTTCTTCTCCTGGAGTTCCTTCTCGAGGTCCTCGAGGGTGGTCGTCGTCTTGACTTCGGTATGGACGACCGGGCGGGCGGTCTTCTCGGGCTTTTCCTCGACGATGGGGGTCACGCTCTCGGCCTTGGGCTCGGCCGGGGCGGATTGCTCCTCGGCTTCGGGGAGGGTGGTGGCGGGCACGCTTTCCTCGACCGCTACTTTCTCCTCGCTCGCCTTCTTGGCGCTCGCGGCCCGGATCGAGGAGGCGGCATAGATGGCCCGTTCCTTCTCGCGCTTGGCCTTCTCGGCTTCTTCCTTGATGGTTTCGATCGGGGTATAGGAAATGCCGTCTTGCTCGGCTTCCTCAACCGGGATGATGTCGATGTCCCAGCCAGTCAGGCGCTTGGCGAGCCGCGCGTTGGCCCCGCGCCGGCCGATGGCCAAACGGAGGTCGCCGCTCGCGACGATGGCCACGGCCTTGGGACGGGCGTTCTCGTCGTCCCCTTCCCCTTCCATGGCGACCCCGACGACCTGGGCCGGGCGAAGGGCTTCGGCGATGTAAAGCGGCATGTAGTCGCTATAGGCGATGACGTCGATCTTCTCCTTGTCCTTACCGTTCCCGAGCTGGGAGACGATCTTCTGGATCCTGCTCCCCTTAGCCCCGATGCAAGCCCCGGTCGGGTCGACGTCCTCGTCCTTGCTATAGACGGCGACCTTGCTCCGGATGCCGGCATCCCGGGCGATGCCCTTGATGACGACGGTCCCGTCGTAGATCTCGTGAATCTCTTCCTCGAAGAGGCGCTTGAGGAAACCGGTCGAGGAACGGGTGACCTCGATCTGGGGCCCGCGGGAGGGTTTACCGTCGACCCCCCGGCCCTCCTTGACTTCCTGGATGTAGACCTTGATGGGATCGCCGACCTTGAAGAACTCGTCGCCGATGAGTTCCTTGCTGGTCAGCTCGACCGAGGCCTTCCCGATGTTGACGGTGACCGAGCGGTCACCGGCCTTCTCGACGGTCCCGGTGACCATCTCGCCGATGTGATCTTTGTAAATCTCATAAAGAGCGGTCTGCTCGGCGACCCGGAGATTGCCCTTCAGGGCGTTCTTGATGGCGTTGAAGGTGTATTTGCCGATGTCCTCGAGGGGGCAATAGATCGGGAAGCGGTCGCCGGGCTTGAGGTTCTTTCCCGAGGCCTCGACGAGGGTCAAAAGGTACTGGAGCTGGGCTTTCTCGCCTTTGTCCTTGCACTCGGCGATCTGTTCCTCGAGGTGGGCTTTCTCCTCATTGACGGTCTCGAGGGCGTCCTCGGGGGAGATTTCGAGGTAATCGTCCTCGACGTCGACGACGACGTCCTTGATCTGGGCGATGAGGATCGTCCCGTGTTCCTCGTCGAGGGTGACGTCGACGACCGCGTCGTCCCCGCCGCCGAGGGCGCGGAGATAGCCGCGGGCGAGGGCCTCCTTGATGGCTTCGAGGACGTCATCGACCCCGATGCCCTTGCTTTCGGCGACGAGTTCCGCCGCCTTGAGGAATTCCTGGTAGTTCATGTCTTTTCCTTCCTAATGCCGGGTCAGATGGCGAGGCGCGCCCGGTCGATGGCCTCTACCATGAGCTCGATTTTCCTTTTCCTCCCCCGTTCGCTTGTCAGGAGGACGGCCTTTTCCCCGTCGAGCTCGACGAGGAGGCCTTCGATTTCGTTGGCCCCTCTATAAGGGGTACTCAGATGAAGGGAGCACTTCTTCCCGAGGGCCCTCTCGAGGTGCTCAACGGGGATTGGCTTCTCCGCCCCGAGGCTTGAGACGTCGAGGACGTAAGGGCCGTCGAAGGGGTCGAGCGGATCGAGGAGTCCGTCGATCATGGTCGATACCTCGACGATGTCATCGAGGGAAATCGGCTCGTCGCGGTCGACGGTGATTTCCAAGGCGGCGGGCTTTCCCCTCATCTTGAGGGAAGAGAGGCGGTAACCGGCCTCCTCGAGGGCGGGAGCGAGTAGCCCTTCCAATTCCTTTTCCTTTTCGATATGCGCTTCCTCCTAAGAAAAGGCGGCCGCTTCCGCGGTCGCCTGACCTTTAAAAGCTGTTGGCAGAGCCCATTCCGGGATCTTCCGCCGGTGGAATGATAGACCTTGATCGGGCCCCTTGCAAGGAAAACAGGGCAATCGGTGGTTGGGGTTCAGGCGGCCGGGTGGGGACCACCGGGGGCGAAGGCGCACCCTTCCTCGTGCCCGTCGAGGATGCCCATCGCCTCGAGATAGCTTTGGACGACGATGGGGCCGAGGAAAGCGAATCCCCGCCTTTTGAGGTCCTTGCTCAAAGCGCGAGCCTGGTCCGAGGGACTTTCCACGGGACGGAGGGCGACTTGGCCACCGGTGAACGAAAGCAGATACGGCACGAAGCCCCCGAACTCGGAAGCGACCTCGATGAAATGCCGGGCACATGTCACCGCGGCCTCGATTTTCTTCTTATTCCGGACGATTGAGGGATCGAGGAGAAGGCGCTCGACATCGTTTTGGGTGAAAAGAGCGACCTTTTGCACGTCAAAGCCGGCAAACGCCTCCTTGAAGCCCTCCTTCTTCCGGTAGATGGTGAGCCAGGATAGGCCGGACTGGAACATCTCCAGGAGGAGGAAAGCGAAAGCCCTTTTTTCGTCGAAGGAAAAGCGGCCCCATTCCGCGTCGTGGTAACCGCGGAGCTCGTCGAGAGCCCAGCGGCAGCGTTTCCTTTCGCCCTTTTCCATCAATCGACGGGATGAGGGCCGTCGGCGAAGTAGAGGACCCCCAGGCAATGGGGGCCGCAGTGGCAGGAGATGGTTCCGCCGGCCTTGGTCACGTAGACGGTCTTGAAACCGGCTTCGACCATCATCCGGCGGGCCGTCTCGATGACTTCCGCGGAAGCCGAGCTATAGGTGACGAAGCCGATTTCGGGGTCGATGTTCGGGAACTGGGCGAGGGTGGCCTCGACGTAATCGCGGACCCACTTCTCCATCTTCCCCTTGAATTTCTTCCCGGCCGACATCGTCCCGGTATCGGTGTGCATGATGATCTGGGGACGGAGCTTGAGGAGGTTGGCCCCGAGGCGGGCCAAGGCCGAACAACGCCCCCCTTTATAGAGGTATTCGACGCTTTCGAGGCCGAACGAGGTCTGGTCGAAGGGAATCCGCTCCTCGACCTTGGCGGTTATTTCATCGAAGGGAATCCCCTTTTGGGCGAGGCGGGAGGCGTAAATGGCCTGGAGGGCAATCCCGGTCGAGAGGCTGTGGGTATCGATGACCTTGACCCGGCCGCCGAACTCGCGGCTCGCGATGATGGCGTTCTGGGTCGAGGAGGTAATCCCACTCGAGAGGGAAAAATGGATGACGGCCTCGGCTTCCTTGAGAAGTTCGGCGAAATACGCCCGGAAGCTCTCTTGGTTGATGGCCGAGGTATGGGGAAGCTGCCCCGTCTCCTCGACGTAGGCGAAGAGCTCGTCACCCCCCACTTCCCCGTCGTGCACTTCCTTCTCCCCGAGGATGAGGGTGTAGGGCAGGGTCTTGATGTCGTATTTTTCCAAGAGGTCCTTGGGGAGGTCGATGGTCGACTCGGCACTGATCTGGATTTTCTTCATGTCAATTGTCTCCGGCGTTCAACTGGGATTATAGGTAGAAGCGCTGCTCAGGGAAGTATAATCAAAAAGAATCGAAAAGGAGAGTTGGACATGGATACCGTAGAGTCGATCAAAACGCGCTTCTCGTGTCGGAAATTCGAACCGGGGACGATGGGCGAGGACGACCTCCGCCTCATCCTCGAGGCCGGGATGGCGGCCCCGTCGGCCATGAACCGGCGGCCTTACGAGTTCATCGTCATCCGCGACCAGTCCTCGTATGAGGGTCTTGAGGCGATCAAGCCGACCCTCGGCCTTTTTAGGGACAACCCGGTTTCCATCGTCGTCGTCGGGGACCCGGGCCGCCAGCCGGGCTTCGAGTTCCTCGAGCAGGACATCGCCGCGGTGAGCCAGAACATGCTCCTCATGGCCACCGCCCTCGGCTACGGCTCCCTCTGGGCCGGGATTCCCGAAGGGAGCCCCGTCCAGGTCGAACTCGGGAAGCGATACGCCATCCCCGCCCCGATGAAAGCCGTGGTCTTCCTCTCCTTCGGGAAAAAGGGCGAGCACAAAGAGGAACGCCCGAGCCGTTACGAGGAAGCGAAAATCCATTTCGAACGCTTCTAGGGATTTCCGGTTCATGTCTTAACTTTGTGAAGATGACATCGCCGAAACACCTCCATTATTTCCTCAGTAACCTCTCCCACCTCGTCGGCCTACCGGTCCGTCTCTACGAGAACGGGAAAGAGGCCTATTTTTCCTCGGTGGTCGATCTCGGATATGATCCGCTTTCCCTCTACGAGGAGGAAGTCCTCGCCCTCGAGGAGCACGTCGGATTTTACCTGACCCCGGAATTCCATTACTACGTCGTGATATCGGGAGAGGGGAGGAAGGTAGTGGTCGGGCCCGGGAGAAGCGAGAGCCCCAGCAAGCAGGAACTCAAGGAACTGGCCTTCCGCCTCAACGTGCCAATCGACGAGCAGGAGCGCTTCGTCCTTGCCATGGGCAACCTCGTCCCCTTCCCCCTCGCCTCCCTTGTCGAATCGATGCTCTCGGTCAACGCCATCATCAATGACGAGGAACTGTCCATGGCCGACGTCTTCGGGGAGGAACCACCTTTCAAGGAGGGAGTGAGCCCGGCCCCTCCAAAAGAGGAACGTTCCTTCAACAATTCCCTTGCCATCGAGGAAAGAATCTGCGAAATCGTCCGTCACGGGGACTTGGCGAGCCTCGAGGAATATGTCCTCGCCGCCCCGGCCGTGAGTTCCGGCACCTTGGCCAAGGAACACCTCCGCCAGGTCAAGAACACCTTCATCGTCACGGTGACCGTCGTCACCCGGGCGGCCATCCGCGGGGGGCTCGGACAGCACGAAGCCCTCGCCTTGAGCGATGCCTACATCCAGAAAGTCGAGCTCTCCAACTCCCTCAAGGAGACGTCGGGACTTTTCTACACGGCGGTCAAGGACTTCACCGAACGGGTCCACCGCCTCCAGGAAGACGGGACTGCCTCGCTTTTGCTCATCGCCGTCCGCGACTACATAATCCACCACCTCTCCGAGCCGATCAAAACCGCGGACATCGCCTCTTCCCTTTTCCTTTCCCGGAGCAAGCTCTCGACCAAGTTCAAGAAGGAGACCGGGATGAACCTGGCCTCCTACATCGTGCGGGTGAAGGGAAACGAGGGGAAGTCGCTTCTAATCGAAACCGACAAGCCCCTCTCCTCGATTGCCTATTACCTCGGCTTCTCCTCCCAGAGCCACTTCACCCGGGCCTTCGAACGCTTCGAGGGAATAAGCCCCTCCCTATACCGGAAGAAACACCGTCGAGGATGACTTTCCCCCTTCCCGTCCACCTCTCGTGGCCCTAAGAAAGCGGGATGGTTTCCCATCGCCCGGCAAGGATCTCGAGACAGCCGTCCCTGAGCGTTCCCATCGCGTTCCCCATACCCGATGTAGCCCATGGGTTTGCCCTTCCTTAGAGAACCGCCCCTTGCCGCCCATGATGGCTTTTGGGCTTTGCCCGGGAACGTGAATAAACGCCAACGGAGGGTTCGCCAACCCCACTCGCAATTCGTAAAGCGTAAAGAAAAAGCGGCCATTGCCGCTTTTTCAATCGCCGTCTTATTCAAAGAAGGAGGAACAGCCTTTCAAAAGGTCGATGACCTTGAGGGATTGGGGACAGATCCGCTCGCACTGGCCACAGGCGATGCACTGAGAGGCGCGGCCCCGACCCGCGGTCGCCCTCAGGTAAGCTTCCTTCGCCTCGCCGATGGCCCCGCGTTCGAGGGCAAGGTTCCGGGCCTTGAAGATCTCGGGAATCGGGATGGCCTTCGGGCAGCCGGACGTGCAGTAATGGCAGGCCGTGCAGGGAATGGCCGACGATTCGGCATAAAGGAGTTGGGCTTTGCGGATGATTTCCCTCTCTTCCTCGTCTAGGGGCCGGAAATCGGCCATCGTCTTGCAATTGTCGATGACCTGCTCGAGGTTTGACATGCCGGAGAGAACGGCGATGACCCCATCGAGGGAGGCGGCAAAGCGCAGGGCCCAAGAGGCATAGGAAGCATTCGGATCATGGGAGTTGAAGAGGCGCTGGGCTTCTTCTTGCGGGGCGGCGAGAGCCCCGCCCTTGACGGGTTCCATGATGACGATGTCCTTGCCGTGCTTCCTTGCCACCTCGTAGCAGGCCCTGGACTGCACCCCAGGGTTTTCCCAGTCCGCGTAGTTGATCTGGAGTTGGACGAAGGAGGCATCGGGGTGTTTTTCCAAGAGCTCGTCGAGGAACTCGGGGCTATCGTGGAAAGAGAAGCCCCACCGCCTGACGAGCCCTTGGGCCTGGGCCTCCTTCACGAAACCCCAGATGTCCATTTCGTCGAAGGCGTCGATGTTCCTTTGCCCGAGGGCATGGAGGAGGTAATAATCGAAATAACCGGCCTGACTCCGCTCGAGGCTGATGCGGAGTTCCTCTTTCATCTTCGAGTAGTCGTCGAGTTTGCAGAGCTTGCTGGCCAAGGTGAAGCTTTCGCGCGGATGACGCTTCACGAGGCAATCGCGGGCCGCCCGTTCCGATGCCCCTTCCCCATAGGCGTAGGCGGTGTCGAAATAGGTAAAGCCGCTCTCGAGGAAGAGATCGACCATCTCCGAGGTCGTCTCGAGGTCGATTCGCCCCTCCTTCTCGGGGAGACGCATGAGGCCGAAGCCGAGTTTGCCGTTCATGTTGCTCATTTGCTGAATTGGGACGAGATCAGGCGGTTCCTCTCGTCGTAGACGTAGACGTAGTCCCCCCGCTTGACGGCGAAGGTCGAGCCGGTATAGCCATGGAGGGTCCCGAATTGGGAACAGAGTTGGCGGTTGCCCTCCCCGTAGACATAGACGTAGTTCCCCCGTTGGACGCAGGTGACGATCATGAAGAAACCTCCTTATGGCAATTCTCGTTACCAGGGACGTGGATTGAACGAACAGTAGTAGGAACAGACGTAGGAGGACACGACCGCCGGGACGATGCCATAGACGAGGTCGCCGTTTTGGAAGCGGGCGTCCTCGTAGACCCAATCGCGGTTGAGTAACCTCGTCGGAGGGGTGGCGTAGAGATATTCCTCCCCGCGGAGGGAGAACAAGCCCCGGTCGCGGTATTCGAACTCATAGACCCGGGCTTGGAAAAGCCTCACCTCGTCGGGCAATGTCATATCGAAATTGGCCGTGAGGGGATAGATGCCGTCGTAAGAGATGCCCCCATCGTAGCCGTAGACGGCGATGGTGTCGCCGGGGATGGGGGAGACGATTCCCCAGAGGCTGGGCTCGATGAAAGGGACGACGAGGTCGTCGTAGAGGATGGGCACCCCGGCGGCGATGCTCCGGTCGCTCACCGTCACGTTGAATTCAAGGAAGGAACCGTCAGGGAGATCGTAGGAAGAAACAAAACGGTCGGAAGACTCGCTCGAGGACGAAGCGAGGGGCCCGTGGACCGCGCAGGAGGACAGGGCCAAGAGAAAGAGGGGCAGGAGGCTTTTCTTCACGCTTTCATTCTATAACACGGAGCCAGCCGGGGATACCGGGTTCCTTCGTTTGGGGAAAAGAGAATTTCAAAGGGCGAAGTAGCCGCCGAGGACGGCTTCGATTCTCGCCCCGTCTTCGTAAACCTCGAGCAGGGAGTTCCCGCTTCCCGGATTCGGGGTGAGGGAATAGGAAGAAAGGCCGGAAGCCGCCTCAAGGCTGAACCAGATCCGGTCGGAAGCTTTCTCACCCTCGACGAAGAGCTGAGCCCGATAGACGTGGCCGACCGCGAAGCGGAAACCCGTTATCGAGGCCGTCCCGTCAGGCTCATCCAGCGGGACGTCGACCTGGACGGAGTAATCGGCCGTATAGCCGTAGACTTCGCTCAAGGGGGCGGTGTCGGTGAGGCTGAAGCTAATCGAGGTCGGGTTCTCGGACTCTTCCGCGAGAACCGCGGAGAGGCCGCTTAGATCGACGTTGAAGTCGATTTCATAGACATCGACCGCGATGGTCCCGTACTCCTCGATTTCGATTTCAAGGCAGATGCCCGTGAGGACGTTCATCGTCGAGTTCCCGTTCCCCGGCTGGAGCTCGAGCTTGAGGCGGGTGGTTCCGGGAGTTAGGAGGTGACGGTCGAAAACAAGGTCGAAACCGACGAAATGGTTGTCCCCGCCAGCACCGATGACGTCTTGTTCGCGAATGGGTTCGAGTTCGACGGCATCGTTAGGCACGACCTCGGGATCCTCGATGATGATCCGCGTCATTCTTTCATTGAGGGCCGTGCATAGCTCCCAGGTCGAATCCGTGTTCAAGTGGATGACGGCCTCGGGCGGATACTGGTCGTCGGACGGGGCGTTTGCGAAGGAATAGCTCCCCTTCTCGGCGCTGAGGCCGTTATCCGCGGTCTTGATGGCGAAATCGCCTTCGGATAGGGAAGAGGTGGTTTGGTTTGTCCCTTCGCTACCAGGATGGCTGGTCGAGGAAGAAGGCGGGGCCTTGGGCGAACAAGAGCCCAAGCCGAGAAGAAGGCCGATGGCGATGGCTGATAGTATGGATGTTCTTCATGGATCCTCCTAACATGATTATTCTACTCCAACCACGGGCGATGACGTTCCTCGCCGTCCCTTGCCCGGGGCCGCCGGCAGCCCCTCGTTTTCCTCACGGAATCGGATATCATATTGGCTAGGGATGATACGTCCGGCGATGAGCGATGCCGCAAAGGACTGGCAAGGGGGGAAAGCATGAAAAGGAAACCGCTTCCTAATGAACTGGAATTGGCCAACCGCCGTTTGGCCTTCAAGGCGGCCGTCGAGGGGATGGTGCTCCTGAAAAACGAATCCTCTTGCCTTCCGCTAACGGAAAGGCGGGTCGCCCTTTACGGGGCCGGGGCGGCCCATTCGACCAAGGGGGGAACCGGATCGGGCGAAGTCAACAACCGCGACTCGGTGAACGTCTTGCAGGGCCTCCGGAACCACGGTTTCGAGATAACCACCACGCGCTACCTGGGCGACTATGAGAAAACGGCCAGGGAGGCGAGGAAGCGCTTCAAGGGCGAGCTCCGGAAGGCCATGAAGGGGATTTCCCGGCTGAACGAGCACGATTGCTTTTGGGCTCTCGACCCGGTGAAGGAATCCTTCCCCGATGGGCGGAAGATCGACGAGGAGGATTTCCGGGAATCCGGATGTTCCACCGCCATTTACGTCCTGACCCGGCAAGCCGGGGAAGGGCGGGATCGTCATGACGCCCCCGGCGACTTCCGGCTGAGCGAGAACGAGATCGCCAACATCGCCTTCGTCGCGAACCACTATGAGAAAAGCATCCTGGTGATCAACGCCGGCTCTTCTTGCGACCTCTCCCCGCTCACCGACCTGCCCTTGAAGGCCATCGTCTTCTTCGGACAACCCGGGGAGGAAGGCGGGAACGCCTTGGCCGCCCTTCTGGCCGGGGAATGCAATTTTTCCGGCAAATTGACGGCCACTTGGTACAAAAAGGCCGAGGACCATCCCCTCTCCAAGCGCTTCTCCTACCTTTCCGGACAGACCGATTACGAGGAATACGCCGAGGGCATCTACGTCGGGTACCGATATTGCGACGCCTTTGGACAAGAACCACTTTATCCTTTCGGATATGGGCTCTCCTACACTTCCTTCGCCATCAAGGGGAGGATGGAAGTCGAGAAGACGACGATTCGCTTGGAAGTGGAAGTCGATAACGTCGGGAAGCGCATGGGAGCGGAGGTCGTGGAGGCCTACATCGGCTTCCCGGATGGAAGGCTTCCACGCGAAAAGAAGGCTCTGGTCGGTTTCGCGCGGACCGGGGAGCTGGAAAGCGGGCAATCCGAGACCGTTGTCATCTCCTTTGACTTGACGGATTTCGCCTACTACGACGAATCCGAGGCCGCCTATTTCCTCGACGAAGGGAATTATCCGGTCTATGTAAGCGACAACGGCCGCGACCTCATCCCGGTCGGGCAGCTGATATTGGAAGGGCGCGCCAAAACCGAACAAGCGGTCAACATCGCCCCTCTCAAGGACGGGTTTCCGGAAATCGAGGCCCCACGGAGCGAATCCGCCCCCCTCTCCGCCAAAGGATTCCGCGTCAAGGCAAAAGACATCGCGACGCTTACCCACGAATACGGGAAATCGACCCCAATCGAGGGTCCGGCGGCCAGGATGGACATCGGGGAACTCTCGGCCTTCGTCCATGGCTACGAGGCCTATGACGACGAGGAGGAACCCTATGTGGCCCCCGGGTGCGCCGGCAAGAGCAATCCCTTCCCCTCGTTGAAGTACGGCCTTCCGGTCCTCGCGATGGCCGATGGCCCGGCCGGCCTTCGGCTGGTTCCTTTCTTTC
>CASFVT010000026.1 GCA_949298195.1 uncultured Bacillota bacterium | reverse complement strand
AATACCCAAGAGGCCGAAGGGGCGGGCTTGGAAAGCTCGTAGGCTCTTAACCGGGCGCAAGGGTTCGAATCCCTTTTCCTCCGCCACCGGAATCCACGCCGGACAGTCCGGCGTTTTTCTTTCCCGATGGGCCATCCATCGAATTGGACTGACCAGTTTGGAAATTAGACGTGACAAGTCGGATGGAGAAGGGAAAACACTGATTTCCGCCGCAAAAACCGGCCGGATTGGGAAAAACGGGGAGCCAATCTACGAAGAAAAGGCCGCGTGAGGACGGCCGGCGGAGGCATTGCGCGCGGATCGCCCTTCCAATCGACGGCAGATGGAAAAAGGGGGGGCAGGAAAATTTCCTCTTAAGGAAAACCCCCGGACTCCTTAAGGAAGGGGATTGTCGTCAAGAACCGATGGAGACCCCTTTTCGCCGAGGAAGGCATTTTGAGGATGAGCCTCCTCGATTTCCTCGGTGGTCTATGGGTCCAAGGGAAGGACGTAGGAGTAGCCGTCCTTTGTCTTCCCGCACAACTCGAAGCCGCAACTCAGGAAGCAGGCGATGGCCGGCTCGTTGAAACGGTAGATTTCCCGGACCCGGATGGCATCGTAGCCGAGTTCTTTGGCCCGCTCGGCCATCGTGGAGATGACCTTGACCCCGATGCCTTGATGACGGTACTTGCGCTCCCCGATGAGAATGGAGAAATCCTCGCTCGACATCGCGACGTCACCGATGGCCTTCCAAACCCCTTCCCGGATGAGGATCTGGATGAAATAGAGTTCCCCCACCCGCTTGAGGAAGGCATACATCCACTCGAGGCGGATGATGTCGTATTCGTCGTCGTCGTTGTCCATCAAGTGGAGGTTCCGGTGGTCTTTGTACCAAGGCAAGGCGAAAGAATGGTCTCCATCGATCGAAGCGAGGCGAAGCCCCGGCTCGACCGCAATGATCTCCGGTTGGCTATTGATCACGTGTATATTTTAGTTCATTACCGTATCAATTTCCCGATAAGTTAGAAAAAAGAGGCCTAATCGGCCTCTCAGGTAAACAGGCGGGAAACCTACTTGCCCTCACTTGAGGGAGCAACCGTGTCAGTCGTTTCGGCCTCGACCACCGGGGTTTCGCTCACCTTCTCGGAGTCGGCGATCACTTTGAGGCGCTGGGCCCGGCGAAGGGCGCGCTCGCTATCGAGGTCGCTCCGCTTGGCAAAGTAGTTGAGGTAGATGCAGGCAAGGATCGAATCGACGACGAGGATGATGGCGCCGAGCCAAATGTAGGAAAGTCCGGTCGCGGCTTGGAGGGCCGATTGGGAGGAGAGGATCCAGTTCTCGCTATTGAGGACGGGGATGAAACTCCCGACGAGCCCGAGGACGAGGAGGAAGAGTCCCCCGACAGCCAAAATCCCGGACACGACGATCCAGAAGATTTCCCAATTGCTTACTTTGCGGTTTTTCTTCGCCATCGCTATGTCTCCTTAGGCCTTGCGGAGGCCGGTCTTGGGGTCGATTTCCCCGTCGATCTCAACGTCCTGGGGTTCCTTTTGGGCCGGGGCGGCATCACCCTTGATGACGTTCCCGTCCTTCTTGGCCTGCTCGGCGAGTTCCCGCATGAAGGGTACGAAGGCCTCGCGGAAGGAAGGTTCCACCGCTTTCACGTAGGCATTGATGGCCTCGGTCGTTTCCTTGATCTCGTCGCCGAAGTTCTTGTCCTTCGGGAGGTCCCGGCGGCCGGTCATGTACTCGACAAGCAGGAAGACCTTGTCCTCGGTGCCCTTGTAGGTATCGTCGGTCAGGATGCGGTTGTTGACCCGGACGGTGTTGAGCCCCTTGATCACTTCCTGGATGTCGCTCGAGATGAAGCGCGAGGCCGCGGATTCCTCTCCCTTGTTCTCCCGGCGGGCTTGGTTGTAGTCGCCGAAGAGCTTGACGAGGGCTTGGACGAGGGTGAGGTAGGAGACACCGCGGTAGAGCCGCTCCTCGGCCCGGTCGACGGCATCGGCCTGCTTGACGTCGACGTTCTTTTTCTTGGCATCGTTCACGAGCCCGCGCACCATCGCCTCGATGTTCTCGTGGATGGGGAGGACGGCCTTGAAGATCTCGATCTTCTGGGCATGGTCGACCCGGATCCCGTCGTCGGCATCCCTGACGATCGAGGATTCCTTCCCGTAGATGAGCTCGTGCATGTCGCGTATGGCCTTCTCGAGCTTCTCACCGTTCTCCTTGCTGTTCTTGAGGATTTGGTGAAGGGGGGTGTTCTGGTCGAGTTCGACCAAAATCGCCTTCTCCCGTAGCTCGAAGGCCTGCTTGCTGTATTCGTCTTTGTCGAGTGCGTACTCGAGGGTATCGCGGATGATGGCCTTGTAGTTGACAAGGGTCGCGATCACTTCGGAAACCTGGTTCATTTTCCTCTGGCTAGTTCCTTTCTAGAGGGGGGTCATCTCTCCTCTGACGGGTAGAGATAATCTTCCAGCTCGTGGAAGCGCCTCACCACGTGGGCGGCGTGTTTCTTCACGGCATCCGGCGAATGCTCCATGCAGAAACTGTGCTTTTTGTAAGCCTCGAACATCGAGATGTCGTTGCCCGAGTCGCCGACAACCCACACATTATCTTCGTCTATCTTGTTGTAATCAAGATAGGCGGCTATTCCGGCGGCCTTGCTGCAGTCCTTGGGGGTGATTTCGATTGATTGCCGCGACCAGCTCCATTCCGCGCAAGGGTATTCCTCCCGGAGACGCTTGTTGGATTCCTTGGCCTTCTCGATGGCCGGGCCGGCGATCCCGAAGAAATACATAATCTTGTAGATCTCGCCCTTCCCGATTTCCTCGTGGAAGGCCCGGTCGCTCCGGATGACCGGATCGCGGTAGGCCATCTGGGCAAACTGGTAAAGGGAGTAGCACATGCCGGTGAAATGGCTGACCCCGGTAAAGGGCATCACGATGTTCCGGTGTTTGGTGAAGAGCATGATGAGACGGACACCGTATTCGGGGGCAACCTTCTCGATGAGGTGGGAGGCCAAATCGCGTTCGAAGAAGGATTCCTTCACGTAATGGCCACCCGAGAGGACAAAAGCTCCGTTGCAGCCGATGACATCGAAATCGTGGCCGAGGAGTTCGGAGATTTTCTCGGCCGTGTAGAGATTTCGCCCGGAAACGAGGACGACCTTGCCCCCGTCGCCGATGAAACGCCGGAGGAACCTCTGGTTCTCCTTGGAAATCATCTTGAAGCGCTTCGGGGGGTAGAAAAGGGTCCCATCGAGGTCGACCGCGATGACTCGTCCTTTCATGTCCATGGGCGTAGTGTAGCCCGGAAGCGGAGGGAAAGCAAAACCCTATCTCCTTAGAGATAAGGCCTCAATTGGAGGCGAGTCCGTCGAGGAGATGCTCCACTTCGGAGGCGAAGTCCGCTTTCTCCATTTCGGAGGGCTCGTAGGCTGAGACAAACTCGATTTCCTTTTGGTTTGTAGCCAAAAAAAGGAGGTCAAGGAGGGGAAAGGCCTTGAGGAGGGACTTGGCGAAGGAGTCGGATCCCACGAATTCAACGGCCTTCTTTTCCTCAAGGAGGCGCGAGTAGCGGTCCCGAAGGCGGAGGAGGGGCTTCGCGGCGAACAAGGCGTAAGCATCGATTTGATAGCCATTGCCCTTGGCCCGTTCCAAGAGGACGATGTCTTTTTCGGAAAGAGTCGATTCGGCGGCAAAGGAAGTCCCCCGCCTCAGGCCTTCGTCAAGGGCCAGGAAATCAAAGCCGCGGAGGAAGGAATTCTTGAAGGTGGCGGCGAAGAGGCTCTTCCCGACCGCGGTCGGCCCGAGGACGAGGATGAGCCGCCGTTCCTCCTTCCGCTTCACCGAAGCACCTCCACGGGACGGAGGCGTTCGTCGAGTACCTCCTTGACCCCGCTTTTGTAGGCGAGGATGAGTTTACCCTTTTCTTGATAGGCGACCGGGAGGCCGGCGGAGAAGGCCTTGCGGGCCGCTTCCTCGAGGAGAAGGCGCTTTCCCTCCTCAAAGAGGCCGGCGAGGTAACGCCGGTATTTGTTTGAAGAGGCCGTGCCAAGGTATTTGGAAACGAGCCGTCCCTTGTCGCGGTACATCAAGTAGAAATACTCACGGCCCCCAATCAACTTCTTGGACAGCGTCTTTTTCATGTTTTCATCATAGGCGGCGATTGGATAACAATCAATTCGTTTTGTTGTTATTTATTGCCAAAAATGGGCATTGGGACTAAAGAAAAGGCTCCCTATTGGAGCCTCATCCACCAATCCGTATCAGTCGACGCGAACTTGGTTCTCGGCCTGAATCACGCCGAAGCCGTGGTCGAACCGGCGATAGACGACCGAAATCTGCTCGTCGTCGCTATCGAGGTACATGAAGAAGGTATGGCCCAGGGCTTCCATCCGCGTGATGGCCTCGTCAAGGGTCATCGGCTCGAGGTAGATTGACTTCGTCCGGACGACTTCCTCGCTTTCGCTTTCGACTTGCTCTTCCTTGAAATTCTCGAAGGCAATCGAACGGCCGAGCCCCTTGTCCTGGTTCTTGACGCGTTCCATCCGCGTCTTGAGCCGGCGCATCTGGTCCTCGAGTTTGTCGATGGCAAGATCGACAGCCGCATAGAGGTCGTTGTTCCTGACCTCGGTACGGAAATCCATTTCCTTGGTGAAGATGGTGATTTCGACCTTGGCCCCGACTTCGTAGCTTTGGACGACCGCCCGGCAAAGTACGTCGTCATTGATGACGAAGTACTTGTCCATCCGGGAAAGCTTCTTCTCGACGGCGTTCCGAATGGCATCGGTGACTTCGATGTTCTTGCCGATGATCTGATATTTCATTCTCTATGTCCTCCAAAGGGGCGAGCCCTTTATACACCGATATTCTACTTTGGGCTCAGTCCAAATGTGAAGACGAACACCCTGAATCATTCGATGGTGGCTCGATAATTTTTAATTCAGCCTCGTCTTGGAGGCGAAGAAGGCCTTGAGTTTCTCAACCTTGTCCAGTCTTTCCCAGGGGAGGTCGAGGTCGGGACGCCCGAAGACCCCGTAATTGGTGGTGTCAGCGTATCTGAATGATGGGCGGTTGAGGCTGAACTGTTCGATGATGGCCCCGGGCCGTGCATCGAAGAAAGTCTCGATGGCTTCGAGGATGGCCTCGTCTTCGTAATGCTTGGTGTGGAAGCTCGTCAGCCCAATGGAAAGGGGGTGGGCCACCCCGATGGCATAGGCCAGCTGGATTTCGAGCCGGTCGGCGGCCCCGGCGGCCACCAGGTTCTTGGCGATGTAGCGGGCGTAATAGGAGGCCGAGCGGTCGACCTTGGTCGGATCCTTGCCCGAGAAGGCCCCACCTCCGTGGCGGCAGCTCCCGCCGTAGGTGTCGACGACCAGTTTCCGACCGGTGAGGCCGGTATCCCCCTTCGGCCCCCCGATGACGAAGCGGCCGGTCGGATTGACGAGGTATGGGAAATCCTCATTGAGCCCAAAACTCCTGGCCACCGGGGCCATGACCTTCTCGTGGAGGAAGCCCCGAAGGGCGTCGATGGTGATTTTCTCATCGGTCTGGACCGACATGAGCATGTTGTCGATTCGTGGGTAGCCAGGAACGGAATAATCGATGGTGACTTGGCTTTTCATGTCGGGGCGAGCATGGGGGAAAGCCCCGGATTTCCTAAGGGAGGTAGCCACCCTGACCAATTTGTGGGCCAAGGAAATGGGCAGAGGCATGTAACCTTCCGATTCGTTGCTCGCATAGCCGAACATGAAGCCTTGGTCGCCGGCCCCCGTCTCAAGGAGGGAACCGCGGTTCACCCCTTGGGCGATGTCGCCGGATTGCCCGTGCACCTTGACCATGATCTCGCAGCTATCGCAGCCGATGCCGTCCTCGGGTTTCCGGTAGCCGATGTCCCGGAGGACCCCCCGGGTCAGCGAGACGAAATCAATGTCCTTCCAATTGGTAATCTCACCCCCGATGAGGACGAATTCCTCGGTCACAAACACCTCGCAGGCCACGTGGGCGTTCGGGTCGAGCCGGAGGGCCGTGTCGACCACCGTGTCGGCAATCAAATCGGCCACCTTGTCGGGATGGCCCTCGGAAACGGATTCACTCGTGAAAAGCATCTTCTGCATGGCGTTACCTCTCTTTCAAGAAAAGCCCGCCCACGCGGGAGGAAGGAGCTTCCAATGCCATCGTCCCGGACGTGGGGACCGGCTGAGGGCAAGCACTTACCGCCTATTGGCGGAGTTGCTAGCGTCCCAAGGCCCTCCATGGACGCTTCTTGATGGCCTTTTTCTCGGCGTGATTGTATGTAGGGGAGCCCCCTTAAGCAAGGAAAACGATCCGAAGTCACGATAAATCGTTCCCTCCTGGGATCCGAACGATGCAAAAGGGGCGTGACTCGTTCCCGATGGGGTGCGATGAGTACTCGCAAAAAGGCTGGAGTGAACATGTAGTGAACAATTAGTGATCATGATATTGAATTCAAAGTGAACATGATCTAGGATGCCACTTGGGAAGGCAAAGATGAAAAAGATAAGCGAACTCATTGATTCACTCGACCTCGAAAACAAGGAATGCGAATACAAGCTCAAGTTAGAAACAAGCGATGACAAGGTGGAGAAATGGGCAAAGACATTGGTAGCTTTTGCCAATACCTATGGCGGTTACGTGTTCGTCGGCGTTTCCGATGATGGGGATGCCGTTGGCTTGGCCCGGAAAGAAATCGACCAAACTAAGAATTTGGTGTTGCGGACCATAAACCGGCACGTCTTCCCCCATATCCAAGTGGAATTCTGGTCTTTTCCCTGCGGCGAGGAGAAGTATGTCCTCTCAATCTGGACCGACTACTTGAATGAGATGGTTATCTACAAGTCGGGCGACTTCAACGAGAAGGTTTACATTCGCCAAGACGGCGCGTCGATCCCGGCGACGGTGAGCCAAATCCTCGCAATGGGCAAAAGAAAACTTGGAATGGACAGGCAGGTGTTGAACGAGCAGTACGAAGCCAAGGACTTCACGAAATTCATCCGTTTGGCCGCCTTGTATCGGAAAGACGGTCAAAAGCCTACGGAGAAGACGCTCATAAGCAAGGAAGTACTGGCCGAGGACGGAAGGCTCACCGAGGGCTTCAAGATGTTCTCCGATGGATTCGAGAGTGACGAAACCCTAACGGTGTGCCGGCTTTGGAACGGTTTCGACAAGGGAAGCGATGCCGTCATCGACAAAAAGGAATTCAAGGGGTGCCTTTGCGACGTGTTCCAGAACGTCATGGGCTTCGTGGAAAGAAACAGCCGCAGCGGGTTCATCAAGCAAAAAGAGGGATCCAGGCTCGACACCGTCTCCTACCCGGAGCTGGCCCTCAGAGAAGCCGTCGTCAACGCCTTGGCCCATCGGGATTATTCAATTGAGGGGACGCAAGTCGACGTGGACATTTTCAAGGACAGGCTCGTAATCACCTCACCCGGTCATTGGCTCTTGCCGAAGAAGCCAAGCGAATACAGTCTTGACACGATACCATCGGTCCGAAGAAACAAGGTCATTTGCTCTTGTTTCGAAGTTGCCGGGCTCATGGAAAGAAGCGGCAGCGGGCTCAAGAAGATATATACCGTCTACGAAAGGCTGAATTTCCGGGCACCGGAACTCGATGACCAGCACGATTATTTCCTGATTACCATGTTCGACCTACTGGCCGAGAGCGAGAACCGGATCCTGTTCCATGGCCCCTACGACGAGAAGATCCTGTCTTTCTGCAACGGGGTGGCTCGGACCCGGGAAGAGATACAGGAACACATCGGCATCAAAAGCCGGAGTTATTTCAACCTCAAGATCCTCAAGCCGATGCTTGAATCCGGCACGATGGTAGCGACCTCGGGTCTCAAGTCGAGGAAAAGAAAATACATAGCCGCGGCCAAAAAGTGACGGTGTCGGTGATCACTGACCGGTGAACAATTAGTGATCATGATACGAAATCAAAAGTGAACATGATACCGAATCCCGAGACAGTATCGTTGTTTTGGGGTGATCACTAAAGCCAGCGAACCGTCATTGAATATCGAGGTCCGGTAATTAACTGCGCTCTTTTTCACTGGAGTGTGCGTTTTCTGCCGTGACCGATGGGCCGCTTCCGTATCGAAAGCCCAAACCCGTCCGTTCAAAAAAGGCCAGAAGGCCTTTGGACGCTAATCCCGGGCCAAATAGGCCTTGAGGGCTCGCGCGAGTTGATCGGGGCAGGAATCCACGTGGGTCCTGCTTCCGGGGCAGGAGATGCCCTGAAGGAGGGAAATGACTTCCTCGGGGCTTTTCCCGACCACGAGGCGGGAAACGGCCGTCGTGTTGCCGGGGCAACCACCGACGATGGTGAGCTCCTTGATCTTCCCTTCCTCGAAGAGGAAACGGAATTCCCGGGAACAGACGTTCGCCGGGGTGTAGACGAAACTTTCCGACATCTATTTGACAATGGTGCCGTAGACGGTCCCGGCGGCCGCGGCCGCGTTGGATTCGTCGGTATCGATGTGCATGGCCAGGGCATAGCTCGGGCTGACCCGGATGACGGTGTCCCCGAAGATGGTCTCCCTCCCGGTGCCGGAGATGAGGACGCGGACGATGTCGCCGTTTCCGACTCCGAAGCGCGAGGCGTCTTCCGGGGTCATGTGGATGTGCCGCTTGGCGACGATGAGCCCTTCCTTGAGTTCGAGCCGCCGGCCGTTCACCGGATTGACGATGGCAATCGGGGCGCTCCCGGCGGTGTCGCCGGACTCCCGAACCGGGGCCTTGACCCCGAGGGTGCGGCTATCGGTCAGGGAAATCTCGATTTGGTCGGCCTTCCGGAAGGGGCCGAGGATCGAGACGTTCTTGATGATCCTCTCCTTTCCCGTCTTCGGGTTGACCGGCCCGACGAGATCGAGCCGCGTGGTCGATACGTATTGGCCAGGCTGGGAGAGGGGTGCCCTTTCCTCAAGCTTCCCGCCTTCGGTGCCCATCAGGTAATCGAAGGACTCCTGGGTAAGGTGAATGTGCCGGGCGCTGGTCTCGACGATGAATTTGTTTTCCATGTGCTGTCTTCCTCCAGGGAGATTATAGGTAGGGAAAACGCTTTTCTCATCTTTTTTGCACCTCTCGAGGCCGCGAAGGTCTAGACTGGCCCAAGGAGGTTTTACCCATGGAAGAAAAGAAGGGAAACATATTGGCAACCTCGACGAGCCTCGATGAAATCGAGGCCCGCTTCGACCTCGAGGGCTTCGAGAAAGCCATCGCCCGTCACGACCGGGAATATCTCCAAGGGGTCTTCGACCGCCTTCCCCCGGCCGATTTGGCCACCGCTTCCGCTTTCCTAAGCCCCACCAACTTGATGGAACTCTTCCGCCTCGTTCCCTCTTCACTAGCCGCGCCGGTCTTCGACGAACTCTCCCAGGAGAAGAAGGAAGAGCTCGTCGCCTCGCTTAAGGACAAGGAACTGATGGTCCTCTTATCCGAGGCCGAACCCGATGACCTCGCCGACACGGTCGGGGACATGCCGGCGAATCTAGCCAAGAAACTCCTCGATGCCACCCCGAAGGAAATGCGGAAGGACGTCAATCGCCTCCTCAAGTTCAAGGAGGGGACCGCCGGGGCCATCATGACGACGGCCTATTTCGAGATACGGGACAGCCTGAGCGTCCAAGAGACCATCGACCTCGTAAGGGCCAAGGGGAGGGAGGCCGAGACGGTCTACACCCTCTTCGTCCGCGACGGGAAGAACCGCTTCGTTGGGACCGTCGACCTCGACGATTTGATCTTCGAAGGGAAATCGACCCTTATCAAGGACATCACCCACGCGGATGCCCCATACTGCCACGTCTCGACCGACCAAGAGGAGGTGGCTACCCTCTTCCGGCGCTACGACGTCACCGCGATGGCCGTCCTCAATGACGACGGCTGCCTCACCGGCATCGTCACCTTCGACGACGCGATGGACGTCCTCTCCGAGGAGGCCACGGAGGACATGACGAGCCTCAACGCGGTCAGTAACCTCGACGATGCCTATCTCGAGACCCATCCCTTCAAGATGGCGAGGAAATGCGTCCCGTGGATCATTGTCCTCCTCATCCTCGGCACCTTCTCATCGATGGTCCTCTCCAGCTTCCAGGACGCCCTCTCGCTCGTCCCGGTCCTCGCCGCCTTCATTCCCGTCCTCATGGATACCGGCGGAAACGCCGGCGGCCAGACGATCGCCCTCATGATCCGGGGGCTCGCCCTCAAGGAATTCAAGGTCAAGGACTTCTGGAAGATCTTCTTACAAGAGCTACGGAGCGCCCTCCTCATCGCCCTCATGGTGTCTTTGTTCGCCTTCGTTTGGTTCACGATCGAGCAATACACCGGGATCGTCCACAACACCGAGGCCGATTTGGCCATCGGACAGGCCGGGGGATTCGCGACCATCTGGAATGGGGAATGCTGGAGTTGGCCCTATTTCGTCGAGGTCATCAAGGTGTCCGGCATCGTGAGCCTCACCCTCTTCCTCACGACCGTCCTGAGCAAGCTCATCGCCGTCGTCCTCCCACTTGGGGTTGCCGCCCTCAAGAAGGACCCGGCCATCGTCTCCCAACCGCTGCTCACGACCATCGTCGATGTCTCCAGCCTCCTGCTCTTCTTCGGCATTGCCGAACTCACCATGACTTCCCTGCTATAGGGAATGAAGAAAATCGAGCCGCGGTTTGCGGCTCTTTTCCTTGTCTAGACGTTATAAACCCACCAGGCTTCCTTGATGGCCTCGGGGAGACCGAAGAGGTCGCCAGGGAGCCAGCCGTCGAAGCTATCGAAACAGAGGGCAATCCCGATGAAGGCCGAGACGAAGGCCGCGACGGCCATGACGGCGGAGAGGCCCTTCCTCGTTTCCGGGCTATCGGATTGCTCCATGAGGAGGAGGAAGGAGGCAATCGAGCCCATCGTCGCGAGGTGGTAGAGCTCCGCCAGGTAACGGGCGCAGATGCCGGCCTTCGAATAGGTCGTGAAGGCCCAGAGAAAGGCGACGGGGAGGAAGAGACCGACGAAGAAACGGGTGACGAGGGGGCTCTTCTTCCGCCCGATGAAGGGTCCGGAGGCCATGAAGTAGAAGAAAGGAACCAAGAGGATGCCGAGGTAACCTTGGAAATAGAGCCCGTCGTCGATCGGGAGGCGGATGACACTGCAGGAGAGGAACGGGAATTCCCCGTATATGGCCGGGGGTTGGAAGAAGAAGTGGATGATCGAGGGGAAGATCTTGTTGGCCGAATAGGTAAGGAAACGCTGGTCATAATTCATCTGCCAGGTCTGGCCGAACTCGAGGATGTCCCCGAAGCGGATGTAGTTGTAGTAGCAAAGTCCGAAGGCCCCAAGGGCGACGATGGCCCCGGCTGGGCCAAACGCGATTAGCTTCTTTTTCGCTGGTACGTCCTTCGCGACGAGAAGCCCGATGAGGAAGGGGAGGGACAAGATGGCATATACGGCAAGGTTGGGCCGACTGGCGGCCACCCCGACGATGGCAATCCCGGCCAGCGGGAGGGTGACGAAAGAATGCTTCTTGTCGCGGTAGGCCATGATCGCGAAAGCGAGGAAGAGGTCGGCAAAGGCCTGCCCGTAGATGATCGGGGCATGGTAGACCCCCTCGTGGTAATAACCCTCCTTGAAGGTCATCATGTTCGGATAGACCGATGTAAAGACGGCAATGACGAAAAGGAAGGCGAGAAGCGGGTAATGGATTCTCTCTCCCATGATGAGGCGACCGATTTCATAGACGAGGAAGGCCATGGCCCCTAGGCAAAGGATCATTCCGACCGCCTGGAGGGTGATGAGGGAGGGTATGAGGGTACACCCGGAAAGGTAATAGACCGGGAACATGACGAGGATGACCGGGGCCGGACCGTAATAGCAGTAGTACTTTCCCTCGAAATAGGCATGGTCCCAACGGAATTCGAGACCGTATTCGTTCCAGACGGCCGAACTCCATGGGTTATCCACTTCGGCTAAACCCGGGTCGACATAGACATCAAGATAGACCAGCCCCTTGTGGAAGGCATCGAAAAGGCGTTCGTAGATGTTGGTTTCCTCCATCGAGTCGAGGGTCGCTTGGTTCATCGGGTAGGGTGTGAAATACCGCCCGACGTCGAAGGAGGCATAGACGAAGAAGGCAGCGAGGGCGACCGCCGTGAAGCCTCCAATGACGGCATAGGGGATCCAAGTCGCCTTCTTCTTGTCCTCGGCGTAGTTTCGCCCAAGGCGGTCAAGAGAGGCGATGACGACGGCGAACAGGGTGATGGCCCCCATCCGGAGGTAAGAGAAATCAAAGGCCAGGGGTACGTCGAAACCGACGTCGGTCACTTCGACGTAGGAAGGATCTTCAACCCTCCAGCCCTCGAAGTTGACACAGAAGCGGACATAGGGGTCCGCGCGGTATTCCAGAGGGATGGAATAAACCATCGAATTGTGGCTCCAGGAGCTGGTTTCGTAGGCTGTTTTCCCCGCAAAAACCATCCCGTCTTCGCTGAATTCGAGGGAGACGGAAAGATAGGCCCCCGGGTCGGTCGGGGCCATCTCGACGTATATGTCAAGATATTCCCTGTCGCCTTTGTAGATGACGAACGACTCGTCGTCCTTGAGAGTAAGGAGGGCATCAGTTTCCTCGCTATCCCCTTCGGGGGCATCGACGATAGAGATGAGTTCAGGATCTTCGCCGATGTAGACGGAGCCGCCCCCGACTTGGTAGGCCTTGAAATTGAAGACGAATACCTCGAGAAGGAAGAAAGTCCCGAGAACGCCGGTGAGGATGAACTTTGCCTTGGAGGGGCGGAGGCTGCGCGGGAAGGCCGAGATAGACGCCGGGTTGAGGAAATAGACGATGGAAAAGAGGAAGAACTGAGTGCCGAAGGAGGGCCAGAAACCGAGCCGTTCGAAAAGAAGGAATTGGAGGACGGCTATGGCCAACCCAGTTAGAAAAGAAAAGGCCGCACTGGATATGGCCCTGGCCAGGAGCGGTCCGGGTTTCAATTCCCGTTTCCTGAGTTTCCTATAAAGGAAGGCGATAACGGAAAAGACGATCGCGGAGAGTTGTGGAACGAGGAACCAAGCCAGGAAAGTCACCTCCATATCCAAATCCAAAGCCGTCCGTTATTCAAGAGGGAAAGGCTCATCGATGAACATTCGCGCGCCTAAAAGGCCTCAAGGTGTGGTAACTTATGGTCCATGGGAAAAACCGTCGTCCTCATCCCCTGCTACAACGAAGCCCCGACCATCGAGAAGGTCGTCCATGACGCCCGGAAAGCCCTTCCGAAAGCCGAGATCTACGTCTATGACAACAATTCGACCGACGGAACCGGCGATTTGGCTTCTAGTGCCGGGGCGAGAGTCGTCAAGGAAACCCGTCAAGGGAAAGGAAACGTCGTCGAATCGATGCTCCGCGACATCGACGCCGACTGCTACATCATCGTCGATGGGGATGACACCTATGGGCTCGAAAGCGCCCCCGAGATGGAACGTCTCGTTCTCGAGGAACACGTCGACATGGTAGTCGGGGACCGCCTCTCCGGGGCCTACTACCACGAAAACAAACGGCCTTTCCACGGTCTTGGGAATGCCGTGGTCACGTTTCTCGTCCGTCTCTTCTTCGGGAAGGGCATCCATGACGTGATGACTGGTTACCGGGCCTTCTCGAAACGCTTTGCCAAGGAGTTCCACCCAAGGACAAAGGGGTTCGAAATCGAAACCGAGCTTAGCATCCTCGCCCTCTATTCCGATTACAAAATCGCCACTTTGACAATCGATTACCGCGACCGGCCGGAAGGTTGTTTCAGCAAACTCAACACCGTGTCCGACGGAATCAAGATCCTCCGACTCATCTTGCGGAGTTTCCTTTCCCTCAAGCCATTCGAGGCTGCTTGCATCGTTTCCATCCCCTTCCTTCTATCGAGTCTGATCCTCCTTGCCTGCTTCGCCGGGCTAGGCGGACCATTGTCGCTACTCATCGCCGCCATCGCGACGGCAGGGGTGGCCCTCGTCCTCATCGTCGTCGGAGGCATCTTCCGCCACCTTCAAAACCGGAAAGGCGAAGAATGAGGGAAGCCGAAGACGAGGTTACTCCGACATTCAAAGCCCGTTTTGCCGGCGCTTTTTGTCTCTTTAAGGAAAAATTGGCCTCTCGTCTTCCCTTTTTGGGAAGGCTATTCCCCTATTTGATTCTCCTTCTGGTCTCGGCCTTTCCCCTCTGGTTCTGGTTTGCCTATCCAGGCATCACCTCAGGGGATGATGCCGTCATCCAAATTCCCCTCGTCTACGATATCCTATACGGCTTCCAACACGGCTTCTTCGACAGCACCAACCACCTTTATCTAGGGGACTACGCCCTCAACGCCGGGCTCTTCTATGGGATGCTCCCCCATTACGGGGCGGCCTTATCGGCCTATCTCTTCGGCTGGCTTGGATGCGGGGTCCTCGACGGAATCAAGTTCGTTGCCTACCTCTCCTATTTCATCAGCGCCGTCTTCACCTACAAACTGGCTCTCAGGATGACCGGTCGGGGCTCGATTGCCCTCGCGGCTGGAATCCTTTACGTCTTCATCCCGTACCGGAGCTATGCCCTCCTATACCGTTTTGCCCTTTCGGAGGCGACGGCCATCGCCTTCATCCCCGTCTTCTTTTACGGCCTCTACATGGTCATCCACGAAGAGAAAGCCGCCCTCGGAAACTTCCTTGCCCTCCTCTTCGGGACGGTCGGCCTCATCGACTCCCATCCATTCACCGCCCTCATAAGCGTCGGGGTCGGGGCCGTCTATGCCCTCTTCAACGTGGCCAACGTGATCAAGCGAATCAAGGGTTGGCGTTTCAACCTCTACCTCGTCACGACCGTGGTCATCGCCGTCTTCCTCGTCTTCCCCTTCGTCTTTCCCCTTTTAGAGGCCCTCGGTAGCGGCCTTTACCGGGTCTCCGACGAGACAATCATGTGGACCTATCCCGAATACCTCGTCAACGCGGCGAAAGACAGCACCTGGCGGGCAGGCTTCCTCAACTTCGAGTGGCTCACCCAATATGGGCCGGGCACCGGTGCCGACACCCCCTTCCGCTGGGGGCTTGGGCTCACCTACTTCCCCTTCTTATGCCTATTCGCCTTCCTCATCGATTCCCTCATTGCCCGGAAATCGTCCCTTCCCCCTTTCGAGGGAAAACTCATCCGGACCGTCGTCTTGACCCTCGTCATGCTCCTACCGCCACTCCTACTTCAGGAGCGGGTTGAATTGATGCTCGGGGCTTTCGCCTTCTACGCCGGCTACCTTCTCTACTTCATCGTCCGCGACAAGAAGGAAGTACAAGAAGCCTCGGTTTACAAAAGGCCATGGAAGGAAGAGACGGTCAAGCTATTCACTGACGTCGACCTCTACGCGGTCCTCCTCTTATTGGCCTTCGGATTCGTCTGTCTCTTCAGTTTGGGATTCTGGAGAATCGCCCCGGCCATCCTCCGGGAGTGCCAATTCCCCTTCCGCTTCTGGTCGATCGTCGGTTTCCTCCTTCTCTTCCTTGCCCTTATCCTTGTAAAGCCAATCCGCCGCTTCCGCTTCACCGGGGCCTTCTGCCTGACGGTCGCCGCCTATTTCGCCCTTCTTAGCCAAGGGATGGTCGACAAGCGGATCTACTACATCGACGGGGGGAATCCCCTTACCGAGGAGCCGACCGCGAAGTGGGTCAAGAACATGCGCACCTATGGCTGGCAGAACGAATATCTCCCGCTTGAGCTCCTCGACATCGGCTCGGGCAAAACCGAACCCAGTTACGGGAATTCCCTTGCCGTCGACATCGGGGCGGCCCTCGCCCGCGCCGAGCCGGTTCCCCAGGGAATCGAGGAATACCCGGCTCCGGTCTTCCTCGAGGGCAAAGGCGAGGCTAACATCACCTACCTCAATACCCCGGAAGTGGCCTTTGAACTCGCCTCGGTGGAGGGGGATTCCCTCCTCCAACTCCCCCAATTCTATTACGATGGGTATCGGGCCACGGCCGTCTACGAGGACGGCACGCGGATTGATTGTCCGATCGAAAACGTCGATGGCCTCGTGGCCATCTCCCTCCCGGAAGGGGATTTCGACTTGGAAATCACCTATCCGGGGCCGGCTCTTAAGGTCATCGGCCGTTACCTCGCCCTCGCCGGCGGCTTCCTCCTCCTAGGACTGATGGCCTTCTCCATCTTCGACACGCGTCGGGGAAAGGGCCTGGAAAGCGCATAATCCTTGTTGTCATCATCATGGCGGGGGTCTATAATGCGCCTTGCCGCTGCGGGAATGGCGGAAATGGTAGACGCGTACGTTTGAGGGGCGTATGGGGCAACCCATGCCAGTTCGATTCTGGTT
>CASFVT010000025.1 GCA_949298195.1 uncultured Bacillota bacterium | reverse complement strand
CTGAGGGTCACGAGTTCGAATCTTGTCCGGCGCGCCATCGGGATGTAGCGCAGCTTGGTTACCGCGTCTGCTTTGGGAGCAGAAGAGCGCGGGTTCGAATCCCGCCATCCCGACCAAGTTGCGAGGAATGCCGATATCATCGGCATTTTTTGTTATGTGTAAGACTATTCGTAAGACTATTTTCCCCGAGGGCTGCCAAAAAAGCCTCCGAAATCGGAGGCAATGAGAAGAGTCGCGCCCTTACCTGAAGAACCGGTCGATCGCCTTGGTGGTCTCGTTTGGGAAGAACTGCGAGTAGGCACTGAGCATTTCTTGATCGAGGAGTGGCGGAAAGAGTTCTTTGGCCTATTCATTGATACGACCGGAATGGGTAGCCGAACCTTTTTCATTTTCTAAATCATTGTCGAAATCCCAAAAACCAGCCGGAAGAGTGAAATTTGACCTCCGTTGATAATCAAACCACTCCCCACTAGAATAGCCCCGGAAGGAAGCAGTCCCATGTCTAGTATCGTCGTCTATTTCTCCCATACCGGGGAAAACTATTCCCAGGGCGGGATCGTCGATTTGAAGGTCGGGCACGTCGATGTATTGGCCCACATGGTCAGCGAGGAACTCAACGCCCCCTTGTTCCGGCTCGTGCCTTTAGATCCATATCCACATTCCTATCAAGAGACTGTCCGCCGGTCGAGGGAGGAATACGATAACGGGGCCAGGCCCTCTTTCGACATGAGCAACATGCCGGATTTCAGCGCCTATAGCGACATCTACCTCGGCTACCCGAATTGGTTCGGCTCCTTTCCCCGCATCGTCGCGACCTTCCTCGAGAAGGTCAACCTCGACGGGAAGGCCATCCACCCCTTCGTCACGAGCGGTGGTTCGGGCATCTCCTTCTCCGATCGGGAAATCAAGAGCTTCGCCCCCTTCTGCGTTCTGGCCAAAGGTCTTTCGGTCGACGGGGATCACGTTAGCGAGGCCCGGCCGCTGGTCAAGAAGTGGCTCGGGAAGTAAGCGGCTAATCAGTTCAACCTAAGGGGATCAGAAGGTCCCCTTTTCTTTTTGCCTACCGGCAAGATGGATGAGCAAGAACGAGATGGTCAATGCGAGGAGCGATACCCCTTCGATGAAGGGCTGGGCAGCGAAAATGAGAAGTGGTGAAAGATACTCCCCTATGAGGGGGATGACGAGGAGGGGGAGGGCTATGCTCCGCGCTAAAGAGATGAGGAGGGGCAAGGCCTTTCGTCCGGAGGACATCAGGTAATAGAGGAGATAGACGTTGAGGCACATGAGGAAATAGCTGGCCGCGTAGGGAGCGAAGTAGGTACGCGATTCAGCTAGGAGTTCGGGGCTCGGGTCGACGAGGAAAAGGGTCGTGACCCCCTCGGGGAAAAGGAGGGCAAGTAGGAGGGAGAGGAGACCGAGGATGGCACTCGCGACGAGCCCATAGAGAAGGTATTTGCCCATCTTCCCCCTATCTTTTTCCCCAAGGGCCTGGCTGACGAGCGGTTGGCTCGCGTGGGCGATGCCATAGGAGAAAGAGAGCGTGACGAAGGCAATTTGCCCGATTACACCGTAGATGGCAAGGGCGCTTTCCCCTTCGAAGCGGAGGACGAGCTCCCGATTCATGATGAGGGCGGCAATCCCAATCGAGAGGTCGATGACGAAGCTCGGGAAGCCGGCGAAGAGGATGTCCCGCGCTTTCCCAAAGAAGCGGGTGGGAATGGCAAATGCGAGTTTCTTCCGCTTGAAAAGAAGGCGAATCGTCAAGATGAGGCAGGTCAGACACTCGCTCCCGGCCGTGGCGATTCCCGCCCCGTAAATCCCGAGGTTGAAGGTAAAGACAAGAAGGTAATCGAAGAGGATGTTCGTGAGCCCGCCGGCGATGACGGCGATAGAGGCAAGTAACGGCGAGAAATCGTTACGCACGTAGCTGACAAGGGCTTGTGAGAAGATGACGGCCGGGAGAACCCATTTTATCGGCCGGACGTAAAGGAGGGCCAACTCGAGGACCTCGCCTTCGGCGCCGAAGAAAGCGAGAAGCTCCTTGTCGAATAGTAGGAGGGTCAGATAGGCGATCGAAGAAACGGCCCCGAGGACGATGAGGGAGGTCGAGAAGTAGCGGTTGGCCTCCGTTTCGTCGTCGGCCCCTAGATGCTTGGCGATGTGGACCGAGCCCCCGATTCCGAAAAGGAGCCCAAGGGAAAGGGCAATGGTCCAGACCGGGACGATGGTCGCGACGGCCGCCATTCCAGCCTCTCCCTCGTACCGGCCGACCATGATGGCATCGACCACGGAATACAAAGAAAGGACAAGGGCCGAGCCAAAGCCCATGAGGGCATGGCGAAGGAAAACTCCGAGCGGGCTTTTCCCCTTGACGAGCGGCATCACGAAGTAAGCACCCCCTTCCGAATAGGGCTTCTAACCATTCATAATCATAGCAAAATGGCCCTATTTGGTCAAAAATGGCCCCCAAGTGATCCTACGGTGCTATCTTTATGAGGTGGAAAAGAAAGACTTGGAAAATAACGCCGTCGTCTATTTTTCCCACACCGGGCACTCCTTGGAGACGGCCACTTATCTGGCAGGGCGGCTATCTTGGCCGATCCTTACCTTGAAAGAGGCGGTGGGGAGGCACTTCGAGCATCTTCTTTTCGTTGCCCCCATCCACCGGGGCAAATTCCCTTCCCCGGTCTACTCCTTCTTCAAAAGGAGCAAGGTAGAGGAGGCTATCATCGTGGCCGTACACGGGCGGATCCATCATGGCGATGCCATCTTCGAACTCCAACGGAAATTCCGTCTCCCCATCGTCGGGGCGGCCTATTTCCCGACCGCCCATGCCTATTTGCCCGATGATCATTTCACCCCACCCTACGGTAAGCTCGACCCCCTCCTACCAACTTTCGGAAGCGGCCGTTACTTCGTGGTTCCCCGGGAAGAAGGTAGAGCCAAGCATCCTCATTGTCTTCCGAAGGTAAACATCAGGCTCCGCCCGGGTTGCCGTGCCTGCCATTCTTGCGAGGCAGTTTGCGCCTACAAAGGCATTCGGAATGGGAAGATCAACCCGGGGCGATGCACCGGTTGCCTTGCTTGCCTGAGCGCCTGCCCCGATGGCTTGCTCCGACTTGAGGTGACGAGCAGCCTGGTCTTCTACTTGAAAACACACCAGTCGCTCAACGAGCCGGAAATCTACATCGGGGGTTGAAATAAGCCGCAAAAGGCCATTGAAAGGAGAAATAGCAATGAAAGAAGAGACATTGAAACGGATCCGGGCATTCTCTGAGGAGCGTGATTGGAGGCAGTTCCATAGCCCCGCCAACTTGGCCAAGTCGATCTCGATAGAAGCCGGGGAACTATTGGAATGCTTCCAATGGGATGAGGGCAATTACGATCTTGAGGCCGTGAAAGACGAACTGGCCGACGTCCTCGTCTACTGCTTCGACATGGCCGACGTCCTCGGCCTCGACCTCGACGGCCTCATCAACAGGAAGATGGACAAGAACGAAGCCAAGTACCCGGTGGAAAAAGCCCGGGGAAGAAGTGACAAGTACGATAAGCTTTGATGGGAACACCGCCCTGGACTAGAGTTAAGGTGCTGCCCCGGTAGCGCAACTGGATAGAGCGTCAGACTTCGAATCTGAAGGCTGCGGGTTCGAGTCCTGCCCGGGGCGCCACACACAATGGTTATGCTCTCTAAAATTAGGCATTTCTCAGTCTAATGAAAGGGAGTTTTTAGCGGACAAAAACTTCTATTCAATTCAAGTATGTGTCTTTAATGGCAAAGATAAACTTTCTTATTCCAAGAGAAACAATTTTGGTCAGCAGTCGATTTTGCAAGCTTATGAAGACGTTAAGAATTATTGCGAGCCTTTGAATGACACATACATAGATGATAGTAGTCTTCCAAGAAGAACGAAGAAGATGTTCAATAACGAGGCTTTCGAGGAAGCTTGGGTTAATGCCTTAGTGCATAATGATTGAATACATGGGAATCCTCCTTCTATTTATTGGTATGAAGATAGAATGGAAATCATGTCTTATGGAGGATTAAAGG
>CASFVT010000024.1 GCA_949298195.1 uncultured Bacillota bacterium | reverse complement strand
CGGCCGTGGTTTGTTTTTAGCAACGGGACAGACGCGAATATAGATTTCCGTGGCAAAATACGCCACGATTTACAGTTCATAAGCCATTAGATAAACGTAATCGCCCATATCTTGCCGGAATTCGTAAAAAGGCCGGAACCGAACGATTGGAAAAATGGAAAATGTCGCTTGCCATCGCCATTGTTAGCGCTTACAGTATTGCCAGTTAAACAGCGGGTTGCTCGTTCGGGCTGCCTGGGAAAGGAGAAATATCTAAGAATGTTTAACAAGAAAGGGATAGTCCTCGCCGCAGGCGCTCTCGTCGCACTTGGCACGTTGGCTGCTTGTAACAACGGTTCCTCGGCGACGGACATCACCGTCTGGTGCTCGACGGCCGACCAGACCGTCGTCCAGGGCCTCATCGACGGCTTCCTCGCGGCCCACCCGGATTACGTGGAGCAGGGCTACACCATCCGGATCAGCGGCAACGTCTCGGAAGCCGAGGCGGCCACCAACCTCAACAAGGACAAGGCCAACGCGGCCGACCTCATGTTCGCGGCCGACGACAACATCCGCATGGCCGTCGACGGCGAGGCCGTCCTCGAGCTGAGCGATGACGAGATCGGCGTCATCGAGGCCAACGACGGAACCGACGCGGTGGAGGCCGTCACCGTCGACGGGGCCGTCTACGGCTACCCCTACCGCGACGACAACACCTACATGCTCTTCTACGACACCCGCTACGTCTCCGACGAGCAGGCCAAGACCGTCGAGGGCATCTTCGAGGCTTGCAAGGCGAGCAACGTGGCCTTCATGTGGGACCTCGACTCCGGCTGGTACTCCGTCTCGGCCCCGACCGCCTTCCTCAAGGGCATCTGGGTCGACGCCGAAACCGGCTACATCGACAGCGACCTCTACTCGACCAAGGGCGTCCAGCTCTACGAGTACATCATGCAGCTCCGGAAGGACTATGGGACCTATTGGAGCTTCGATAGCGGCAACGAGGTCGTCCAACGCGGCTTCGGGGCCGACGTGGAGGTCAACACGAGCGCGGAAACCGCCGGCTCGACCCTCACGACCTTCGGAGCGGCCCTCTGGTGGAACGACCCCCTCGTCCTCGCCAACGAGCACGTCAAGGTCACCAAGCTCCCGACCATCAACATCAACGGCCAGGCCGGCCAGATGAAGCCGTTCAAGGGCTTCAAGGCCGTCATCCTCAACTCCATCCTCTCCCAGACCCCGGAGAAGGAAGCCGTCGCCCGTGAGCTCGCGGCCTACATGACCAACGAGGATTCCCAGCGGACCTTCATGACCGAGAAGGGCTATGGCGTGAGCAACGACAAGGTCGCCGCCGAGATCGAGGGGAACCCCTTCCTCGAGGCGGTCGCCCTCCAAGGCGACGCCACCCTCCCGCAGGGTGCCAACGTCACCAATGACTTCTGGACCCCGATAGAGACCTGGGGCAAGTACATCTCCACCGGCTCCTGGGGTGATGCTACCGACGCCGAAGGCGCCCTCGACGCCCTCGTCAACGAGAACACCGGCTGGGTCAAGCACGCCGACATCATCCAAAACGGCACGATCGGAACCGCTGCCGAATAAACAGTCGACATCAAGGGAGCGGGGCTTTGGCCTCGCTCCCTTCTTCAAGCACCCATCAATCAAGGAGAAAATCGCGTATGGACGACAATAAGCAAGACGCTTCCTTCGAAGAAGAAGATGGCGGGCTTCAGCTCGATAACGTCTCCAGCCTCGAGAAGGCTGCGACCATCGAACCGTGGTACGTCTCTTCGTCCCGTTCCTTCGGGCGCTTCCTCGCCAAGATCGGAGTCGGCATCCTCGGCTTCCTCTTTGATGCGGTAAAAGCCCTCATCAGCGTATTCATCGGCATCTTCTACGGTGCCTACCGACTTGTCAAAGCGGTTTACACCGGCTTCCGCAACGCCCATCGGCGCTTCTACGAGGTCGATGGCTACGGGAAGGGCTCCTACTTCCTCATGGGCCTATCGCACTTCAAGCGCGGGCTCATCGGCGAAGGCATCATCTACCTCGTCGTCGAGATTGTCTTCATCGCCTGGTTCGCCGTCATGGGTTGTTCCGGCCTCATCGAGCTCTCGCTGAGCGAGGCCGTCACCGAGGCCTACCGGATCGACGGCAACCAAGTCCCGCTCATCCTGGGCATCATCTCGATCATCGTCATCGTCGCCTTCGTCGCCTTCTATTGCCTCTACCTCCGCTCGATCCACGACATCTATGTCATCGTGAACGAACCGGCCTTCAAAAACGCCCACAAAACGGCGGTCGACGTCATCGAGCACAACGCCGATTACGAAGACGTGGCCAATGCGACGTTCGGTTTCCAAAGAAGGAAGATCCTTCGCGATGTCTATGGTTTCAGCGAGCTCCAGGCCCGTTACATCTCCTACGCCCCCTGGGCCAAACTCGAAAACGAGGAAGAAGGGGAAGAAGACAAGGGGCCGAAGCTGAGCCTCGGCGACAAGATTCTCATCTCTTACGACCAGGCCCGGAAGTCGATCTACGATTTCTACGACGGAATTAGGAAGAAGGTACGTCTCGCCGGCCTCGGTGAGCTCTTCCAGCACTTCCTGGAATGGCAGTTCATCCCCCACGAGGTGAAGCGGGGCTACGGCTACGTCTACCAAGAGACGCGGCGCTCCTACATCAAGTTCATCCACACCTACGACAAATACAACGACTACTATTCGGTCACCCGCGAGGCGAAGGCCATCATCCACATCCTGAAGGATCCGGACATGGTCCTCGACTGCGTCCATTCGCGTGACCCGATTTCCGTCAAAGCCGGGCCCGATGCCCTCGGCGGGCCGGAGATGACCATCGTCTACGCGCTCCGGGAGCCGGGGAAATACCTCAAGGCGGCCTTCCCGGCCGAGGCGGCCGGGCAGAAGCTCACCATCAAGAACATCGAGAAGACACTCAACGAGAAAATCGCCCTCGAGGAGAAACTCTGCAAGGCCTTGAGCCGCGTCTTCTACCACTCGATGAAGGCGACAGGCGAGCCTGCCGTCGAGGGGGCCGAACCATATCTAGCCAATGGGAAAGTCAATCCCGACGCCCTCAAGGGCCATGGCCTCGAGGAGAACGTCAAGCTCTACCTCGGATATTACGAGAGGCGTTGCAAGGACTACGCCGTCAAGCACGAGGCCGAGCGCGAAACCTCTCCGAAGATGATCGCCGGTCGCCTCGTCGGGGTTTACGGCGGGAGTTACGAAGACTGCCTCAAGGTGGCCGAGATGTACGTCCTCGCCCACAAGATGAAGGACAAGAAAGCTCCTTCCTCGCCCGTTCCCAAGTTCAGCAAGGACTCCCAGGTCAACAAGTTCTACCTCATCGGGCTCGACGAGAAGGAAGCCCTCAAGGTCTATCTCGAATCCTACGAGAAGCGGCTCGCCGCCTTCGAAAAGCAAAACGAAGACCGGAAGGCCTCGGCCCGGGCCCTGGCCGCCATCTTCGGGGAGGCCGACCATTACCGGGTCGCCCTCGATGCCGGGCAAAACGCCCTTTCTAGCGCCCTCCTCTCCGAGCACCCGGAGCTCACCGACCGCGACCTCGAGGTGGCCGTCGACGAGCTAAAACACGCCGTGAATCTCGAGAAGAGCGGTGGAATGCCCCTCTCCTCCTACTTCGCGATGAAGGGCGAACGGGTGAAGGGCTACGTTTCGGAATCGCAACTCGATTTCCACGGGCAGCCGACCACCTTCAAGCGGAAGGCCAAGCAATACCTCGACGAGCGCTTCGCCGTGACCGTCCTCACCCTCCCGGTCCTCGGCTCGCTCATCGTCACCATCGTCCCTCTCATCTTCTCGATCCTCATCGCGTTCACCGATTGGGACACCAAGACCTACGCCAACAAGCACTTCACCTGGAATCCGTCGGCCTGGGCCGAGCTCTTCGGGATGGGCGAACAGGGCTCCAAGTTCATGGACACCTTCCTCGAACTCCTCGTCTGGACCCTCGTCTGGGCGGTCCTTGCCACCTTCATCAACTACATCCTCGGCATCGTCTTGGCCCTCATGATCAACCGCAAGGGCATCAGGCTCAAGAAGATGTGGCGAACCATCTTCGTCGTCACCATCGCCATTCCGCAGTTCATCACGCTCCTGGCGATGCGGCGGATCTTCGCCGAGACCGGCCCCATCAACACCTGGCTCATGGGCCAGTCGTGGTATTCCGGACCGGGTGGGCTTGCCCAGAGCCTCGGCTTCGGCGAGGTGGATAGCGCGGGGGTCTTCAACGCCCTTCCCTTCCCCTTCCTCGGCGGCTCGAAGATCAACGGGAACCTTCCCTATAGCGGGGACAGCCCCTTCGTGTTTGCCTTCACCAGGGCCTTCTGGCCGAAGCTGTCGATCATCCTCATCAACATCTGGGTTGGCATTCCCTACACGATGCTCTCGACCTCGGGCATCCTCATGAACATCCCCGAGGACCTCTATGAGTCCGCCCAGATCGACGGGGCCAACAAGTGGCGCCAGTTCTGGTCGATCACGATGCCCTACATCCTCTTCGTGACCGGTCCTTCCCTCCTCACCACCTTCATCGGGAACATCAACAACTTCAACGTCATCTTCTTCCTTACCGGCGGCGGGGCCCTCACCAACGACCTCTACTATCAGGCCAAGGACACTTCGCTACTCATTACCTGGATCTTCAACATGTCGACGGCCGCGACGCCTTCCTACAACGAGGCCTCGGCCCTCGGCTGCATCATCTTCCTGATCTGCGGCTTCTTCTCGCTCATCGCCTATAAGCGGCTCGGGTCGGTTCAAAACGAGGAGGACTTCCAATAATGAAAGCACGTCGGATTACCGGTGACATCGTCATTTACGTCATCCTCACCGTCATGGCGGTGGTTTGGCTTCTCCCGATCGTCTGGCTCGTCCTCCAGGCCTTCGGCAACAGTGGCACCGCGGCCGAGAGCATGCGCTTCATCCCGAGCAGCTTCGGCTTCGAGAACTTCATCGGCCTCTTCACCAACGAAATATGGACGGTCAGCGGTTCCTCGGCTGGGAACCCGCACTTCGTCCCCGACCAGAACGGCTTCACCTTCTTCCTCAAAACCGACGGTGGTCAATTCGTCCTCGGGAGCTTCCTCAACACCCTCATCGTCGCCCTCTGCACGATGATCGTCTCGACCCTCCTCACCCTCATGACCAGCTACGCCCTTTCCCGTCTCCGCTTCAAGGGGCGGCAGATGATCATGCGGGTCTGCCTCATCATGGGCATGTTCCCGGGCTTCCTCTCCCTCATCATCCTCTACTGGATCTTCCGCCTCCTCAACGACGTCCTCGGGACGGAGATGAGCATCTTCACCCTCGTCTTCGTCTATAGCGCCGGGGCCGGGGCCGGTTACTACATCTCCAAGGGCTTCTTCGACACCATTTCCCGGCAAGTCGACGAGGCGGCGATGATCGACGGGGCCAGCCGCTTCCAGATCTTCTACAAGATCATCCTCCCCCTCTCCAAGCCGATCGTCGTCTACACGGCCCTCACCTCCTTCATGGGCCCGTGGGGCGAATACATCACGGCCAGCTTCCTGGCCGGGACCAACCGCCAGATGTACACGGTCGCCGTCCAGCTCTACACGATGATCACCACCCAGGAATTCTCCTCCCTGTACTGGGGTTGGTTCTGCGCCGCGGCGGTCGTCATCGCCATCCCGGTCTCCATCCTCTTCATCTTCATGCAGAAGTACTACGTAAGCGGGGTCACCGGCGGGGCTGTCAAGGGATAGTCCCTTCCTCCACTCGACCATTTGGCCCCGTTCGACGCGGGGCCTTTGCCTTATTGCCCTAATCGGGCGGAAAGGAGACACATGGGCATCGGAAAGCGCTCGACATTCGTCCTTCTGCCTCTTCTACTTACTTCCCTCGCCTCTTGCCAGCCTTCGCCGTACACCTTCGTCGAGGTGGACGGAAACCATGGCGGCGTCGGTTACGAGATCATGCCCATCTCCTACCGCGACTCCGATGGGGATGGACGCGGGGACTTCGGGGGGATAATCGACTCCATCCCCTATCTTGCCGATCTCGGGATCGAACGCGTTTGGCTCACCCCCATCCATCCTTCCCCGAGCTACCACAAATACGACGTGATGGACTATCGGGCGGTCGATTCCACCTTCGGGACGATGGAAGACTTCGAAGAGATGCTCGCCTCTTTCCACGAAGCCGGCATCGACCTCATCCTCGACATGGTGCTCAACCACACCTCGAAGCTGCATCCCTGGTTCAAGGATGCGGTGGACGACTTCAAATACGGCGACGACGACGGGATCGACCGGAGTTCGTGGTATGTCCTGAGCAAGGAACCGGTCCGCGACTACAACGTCTACCAGGGCATCTATTACGAATCGAACTTCGACTCGAGCATGCCCGAGTTGAATCTCGACAATCCGGATGTCAGGGCGGAAATCGCCGACACATTGGCCTTCTACCTCGAGAAGGGAGTCGACGGCTTCCGCTTCGACGCGACGACCTATTACTACTATGGCGACACCGCGAAAAACGTCGAATTCCTCACCTTCATCCGGGAGACGTGCGAAGCCATCGATCCAGACGTCTACCTCGTGGGGGAGGCTTGGATCGACACCCAATCCCAGCTCAATTCCTATGCCGCGAGCGGCATCTCCTTCTTCAACTTCCCGACTGCCTGCGCCTCCAACCATGAAGGGAGCGTCTCATCGGTCAAGTCCCTCAAGAGCCGGACGGCCTTCTACCGCTTCGCCGAGGCGGTGGTAGCCGCTCAGGACGGCTTCGAGGAAGCCGCGGGGAAGAAGGGCACGACTTCCTTCTTCCTCTCCAACCACGACATGGACCGCTGGGGCTATTACCTCGACGGGGAGGAGGACGGGGAGGACAAGAAGCGGCTCGCCGTGAGCATGCAGCTGCTCACCCCCGGTACCCCGTGGATCTACTACGGGGAGGAAATCTCGATGAGCGGGGTAAGGGGCGAGGAGAACACCGACCGCCTCCGCCGGCAGGGGATGGTCTGGGGAAACGGGATCGAAAGTTGCCATACCCCGGAATCGGGCGCGGACTCCAACGCGGAGACCGTGGGGGCCTACGATGCCCAAGGCGACCCGACCTCGCTCTATAACCATTACAAAAAGGTCATCAACCTCCGCAATGCCCATCCGGGGCTCTTCCTCAACGGGGAATTCGAAGCGGCGGAACTCGACTCCGAGAAGTCCGTCGCCTTCAAGATCACGGAAGACGGGGAGGAATATCTCCTCGTCCACAATGCCGCGGACGAGGTTGACGAAATCCCCCTCGCCGGCGATTATGAAGTCATCGATTGGATTTCCCAGCGCGGCGAGGAAGCGACCTGCGCCGCCGGGAAATTGACCATCGGGGCCTATTCCAGCGCCCTCTTGGGGAAAGGACACCAATGAAAAGGAAATCACTGCTATTTACCGGGCTTCTCGCCCTTTTGGCACCGCTTCTCGCCGGTTGCGAGCCCTCCGGGGAGACAAGTAGTTCGACCACCCCGGTCGTCGGGGGCTCTTCCTCACTGGAGGGGGCTGGGGACTCGACCTACGAGGACTTCATCTTCGACGGGACGGTCCGCATCTACTATCACCGCGACGACGGGGCCTACACGACCAAGCGGCTCTGGCTTTGGGGAGTCGGGGTCGACGGCTCGACCTTCATGGACATCAGCTTCACCAACCAGAACAGCCCGGACGAGTTCGGGGTCTATTACGACGTCGACCTCTCCTCCGCCCCTTGGAACTCGACCTCCCACTCCTCGATTTCCTTCATCGTCAAGGAGATGGGGTCGTGGGACGGGCAATCCACCGATACCATCTGCCCGTTCGGCAAGTTCAAGGACAACATCGAGGTAATCGACGGGAAGGAAGTAATGACCATCTACTCGATCGACAACCTCGACTCGACCATCTCCACCTACGAGGAACGTTCCGACGCCCTCGGCGACCGGATCGGCAAGGCCGAGTTCACCTCCTGGCGCGACGTCCACGTGAGCGGGACCGGCACCCCGGACGGCCGGGGCGAGGAGGAAATCGGTCGGGTCGCCCATTACGACCTCTACGCCTTCGATCACGACTACTACCTCCTTTCCGATTCGGAAAAAGCGGTGGCCAAACCCCAGTACCTCATCGCCTCCGGCTCCCCGAATAGCAACGACTTCACCATCACCCTCGAGGAGGACATCGTCCCGAGCATCGGCTACACCATCGAAGCGACCTTCGCCAGCGACGAAAGCAAGTCGAAGAGCAAATCCGTCAACTGCTTCCGCCTCTACGACACCCCCGAATTCAACGCCAACTACGTCTATGACGGGGACGACCTCGGGGTCCACCGGGGCGAAGACGGGGTCTATACCTTCAAGCTCTGGGCCCCGACTGCCTACCGGGTCCAGCTCTATACCTATACCTTCGGAACCCCGACCGCCCTTTCCCAATTCGGCAACGCCCTCATGAACAACTCCCACTCCTCCTACGAGATGCGCCTCGGGGAGAAGGGGGTGTGGTCGCTTACCTCCACCGAGATGGAGGAGGTCGGCGGCTTCATCAAGGAGGGCCGCTTCTACACCTATGCGGTCACCAATAGCGAGGGCACGGTCGAATCGGCCGATCCCTACTCCTTCTCGACCGGCATCAACGGGGAACGTTCCTCGGTCTTCACCTCGACCAGCTTCGAGTGTTACGAGCCCGAAGGCTTCGACGAATCGATCGCGAAACTCACCAGCGATTACCCGATCGAGGCGATGAACGACCTCTTCGTCTACGAGACCCACGTCCGCGACGTCACCAGCGACAAGACCTGGGTGAGCAACGCCGGGAATCCCCGCGGCACCTTCCTGGCCATGGCCGAGGAGGGGACGACCTACACCGAGGACGGGGTGACCGTTTCCACCGGCCTCGATTCCATCCTCGAACTCGGGATCAACGCCATCCAACTGCTCCCGGTCTTCGACGGGGACAACGATGAACGCCCCACCGCCTCGATGGTCGTCGACGAAAACGGGGAAAGCGAATTCAACGGCGACTACAACTGGGGCTACAACCCGAAGAACTTCAACACCGTCGAGGGAGCCTACTCGACCGACCCCTATAGCGAGACGGCCCGGGTCGAGGAGTTCAAGACGCTCATCAAGACCCTCGCCGACCACGGGGTGAGGACCATCATGGACGTCGTCTACAACCACATGGCCTCCATCTCCGGTTCCTGTTTCAACAAGGTGATGCCGCGTTACTACTTCCGGGTCGACCCGGACACCGGGAGCTATTACGACGGCTCCGGGACCGGGAACGTCACCGCCTCCGAGCGCCCGATGATGCGGAAACTCATCGTCGACTCGACCTCCTTCTGGGCGAAGGAATACGGCATCAAGGGCTTCCGCTTCGACCTCATGGGCTGCATCGACATCGAGACGATGAAGGCGGTCAGGACTGCCCTCGACGAGATCGACCCGACCATCGCCGTCTATGGCGAAGGCTGGAACGGGGCCTTCGGCGGCCCCTCGGGCATCGACGACAGCCTCGTCGCGAACACCGGGAACGCCTATTCTGAGCTCTATGGCGGGGCCCCGGGAATGGAAGGGAGCTGGGGCATCGGGGCCTTCAACGACTCCGGGCGGGACGGCCTCAAGGGCAACACCGTCTGGGGCAGCGAAGCCCCCGACGTCGGGATGCTCTCCCTCACCCACGAGAACTCGAAGTGGGGGGAATTCCCGGGGCGGCGGGGAAGGGCGGCGAGTTCCTTCCTCGGCATCAACGAGAACGGCGGGAGCAACCCGACCCAGACCATCAACTACGCGACCTGCCACGATAACTACACCCTCTACGACCAACTCAACTACACGGTGGGGAGCGGCCCGACCTCGATGGAGGATAACAAGGACGCCCGCGACGCGGCCATCGCCGTCACCGCGGCCATCGCCTATTCCCAGGGCGCGGCCTTCATCCATGGCGGGGAGGAGATCTTCCGCCAGAAGCTCATGAAGTCCGACGACCCCTATTGGTCGATCATCGACGCGACTAAGAACAGCGATTACGTCGACGTCGACGAGGACACCCGCCTCATCCGCAACTCCTACGACTACGGGGACGCCGTCAACTCCTACAAATACGACCGGAAGGTCGATTTCCTCGACGACTACAACCGTTATAAGGAAGCCTGCCTCATGAGGAAGGAAGGAATCGAGAACGGCTACCTGAGCCGCGATTACGACGGGGATGCCATCCGGGCCGCGGGAACCGAGGTCTGGGGCGACTACCAAGACGGCGAGAACGGCTACTACCGCGACGTCGCCGCGGCCAACTTCTTCGGCCTCGACGGCCATGGCGACCGTTACGTCATCATCGGCGGGGCCGAGACCGAGGACGCCCGCCGCGACCTCTCGATCGGGAACAACCGGGTCAAGGTCATCTACTCCTCCACCGGTTACCACGAGGTTGGGCAGATCATCGACACGACCGGCTTCATCGGGATCGGCCGCTTTGAGATGCTCATCCTCGAGAAAGCGTGAAAAGCATGAAAAAGACCACCCCCTTCGTTTTTTCCAGCCTCTTCCTCCTCGCCGTGGGGCTATCCGCCTGCACCCCCTCATCTACCTCCATCGGCTCGGGCGGCTCCTTGGTGAGCCACACCCCCGAGGAAGTCGATGCCTACATGGAAGGCCTCAAGGAGGAATCCGAGGCCGATCACCTCTACATCCATTACCTCCGTTACGACAACACCCCCTCTTCCTACGCCCCCTATGACCTCTGGGTGTGGCCCTTCACGAAGGAAGGGAGCCGCTTCGACTTTGTCGGGCGCTCCACCCCGGTGGACCGGGTGGGCGAGGCAAGCGGGGAAGCCAGCCTCGACGAATTCGGCGGGGCCTACGTCGACGTCGACCTCACGAAGGAATACGACGGCGGCTGGGATGCCGTCGACAAGGTGATGGGCGGAACCCCCTCCCGCTTCGGCGGGGAAAACGGGATCACCCCCGAGACGATGGTCGGCTTCCAGATCGTCATCACCGAGAGCCGGACCTCCTCGTCCGGCTTCTGGAAGAACGACGGGGGCGACGTGAGCATCCAGCTCGGCAATTTCGCGATGGAACTCGACGACGGGACTTGCTACCACGTCTTCGCCGTTCAAGACCAAGGCCAGCGGGGGATAGCCAGCCGCCCGGCCGCGACAATCGAGGACCCCTTCGAGGAAGACGACGGGACCAACGTCACCTACGACAATCCCGCCTACGATGACGTCGATTGGTCCTCGAGTGCCCCCCTAAGGGCGACCAGCGACCTCTTCCTCCATGGCGACCCGTCCTCGGACTACCTCCAAGACGGGGCCGGGACCGGTTACCAGATCATGGTCGCGAGCTTCGCCGATAGCGACGGGGACGGCCTCGGCGACATCTACGGGATCGATCAGAAGCTCGATTACCTCGCCGATCTCGGGGTCGAGGTGCTTTGGCTCACCCCGATCCAACTCTCCAACAGCTACCACGGCTACGACATCAACGACTACACGAAGGTCGACCCGAAGTTCGGCTCGAGTGCCTCCCCGAACGCCAAGGACGGGGTCGTCGACGAGGAATCGGCGATGGAAGACTACCTCGACCTCCTCGAACACGCCCACCGACGGGGGATGGCGGTCATCATGGACCTCGTCATCAACCACACCTCGGCCAACAACGCCTGGTTCGTCGATAGCGCCCAGCTCCACGAGGATTACCGCGGCTATTACCAGTGGGGGAACCACGATACCCAGGAGGGCATCGACGAGGACCATTACTGGTACCCCTATGGCGACCACCCCTATAGCTACTACGCCAAGTTCGGTTCCTCGATGCCCGAGCTCAACTACTCCTACGTCCCGACCCGGGAGGCGGTCGTCATCATGGCCAAGGAGTGGCTGCGCAAAGGGGTCGACGGCTTCCGGATGGACGCGGTCAAGCACATCTACCTCGACGACGAGGTGGCCAAAGACGAGGGGGACACCATCGTCGTCGACTTGAGTCCCGCCGGCAACTACTCGAGCAACCTCACCAAGAACCTCCATTTCTGGCGTTACGTCGCCTCCGAGCTCAAGGAGGAATACCCGGACTGCTTCCTCGTCGGGGAGAACTTCGACGGCCACGCCTACCGGGCCGCCCCCTATTACGAGGGCTTCGACTCCCTCTTCGACTTCTATAGCTACTTCAACTTCGCCAACGCGGCGGCCTACGGGCTCAATGCCGGTAACGGCAAGCCGGTCCAGAACTGGAACGGGGCCCAGCCGATGGATCCCTACGACGCCGCAAATGACGACCTGAACCTCAGCGAGACCGCTTACGAGGACTTGGTGAAGGACTTCGCTAGCGGAAGCCGCACCGATTCCCTCTCCGGCCTCCTCGGTTCCACCTCGGCCATCAAGTACACCGGGAACTGGAACCTCGCCGATGTCTTCGAGGCCAACGAAAGCTACCGCCAGGGGAAGAAGGTCGAAAACCACGCTTCCTACACCTTCATCAACGGCGGTTTCACCTCCAACCACGACATCGCCAGGATGCTCAACCGGGTGGCCGGATCCGGGGCAGGGGACCTCTCCGCCCAAGGAAACGTCACCACCGGGAATTACGACCGTTACCTCAAGGCGGCGACCCTCGCCGAAATCGGGATCCTCACCCTGCCGGGCCTCAGCTGGCTCTATTACGGGGACGAACTCGGGATGAGCGGGAACTTCAAAGACGGCCAGGACGCCAACTCCTCCTACGCCGACCTCGCCTACCGCCAGCCGATGAAGTGGGTCGATGGCGGCAAAGTGGGGGACGGTTCCTTCACGACCGGCTACACCATCACCGGGAGCGGCACCGGGGTGAGCCTCGACGAGGTCAATTCCTCTTCCAAGGTCCCCTCGGTCGCCACCGCGCTCCAGGGGGAAAATGACCACTTCAACGCCATCAAGGCGGTGATGAACCTCAAGAAGTCCTCGCCGGCCCTCCAACGCGGTTCCTACGAGCCTTATGGCTGGAACACCTCGAGCGGCTCGGCCCCCTACGTCCATAACGTCATCCGCACCCTCGGCGACGAGTCCTACATGATCGTCCTCAACTTCTCCGCCAATCTCACCATCCCCGGGCCCGGCCTGGAGAGCGGGACCCTCGTGATGAGCTACAACGGGGCCAGCCAATCCTCGATGCCGCCCCTCAGTGCCCTCATCGTCAAGCGTTGAAGGAAGGCCCCCGCGTTGAAATAAGGCGCGGGGGCTTTTATCATTTCCTCCGTGAAGCTATCGATCGTGCTCCCCAACAAGAACCAGGGGCGGAAGCTCGTTTCCCATCTCCTCGACGAAGGCCTCCCTTTCTTCGAAAAGATGGGCGTCGTCTACGAAGTCATCATCGTTCCCAATGCCTGCAACGAGGAAGAACTCGCCTACCTCGAGGAAGCGAAAAAGGACCTCCCCATCATGGTGCACGTCCTCGAGCCCCTTCCCCTCGGGGGCAAAGGCCGGGCCGTGAAGGCCGGGATCGAGGCCGCGAGCGGCGACTACGTGATGTTCATGGACGCCGATTTCGCCACCTCCCTGGAAGCGTTCGGGCGCGTTTTGCCGCGGATTTCGAACTCGGTCGCCTGGATCGGCTCCCGGAACGCGAAGGGGTCGATCATCCCGCGGAGACAGCCGTTCACGAGGCGCGTCCTCCATTCCGGGAGCCGCTTCCTCTGCCGGCATCTCTTCTCGTTGACCAAGCTCACCGACACCCAGTGCGGCTTCAAGTTCTTCCGCCGCAACGTGGCGAAGAAGATGATCGAGCGCCAGATCACCACCGGGGCGGCCTTCGACGTCGAATACCTCTATTTCCTCGCCCTCAACGGCTTTTCCATCGTCGAGATCCCGGTCACCTGGACCGACGATCCCGACTCGAGCTTCTCGCATCCCTTCAAGGCGGCCCTTTCCTTCTTCGTCGACCTCATCAAGATCAGGAGGAACAAGAAGGGCTATCTTCTCTCGAAAGAGGAAAAGGAGGCCCTCGGATGCTGATCGACCGGGCGATCGTCGAGGTAAGGTCGGGGAACGGCGGGGATGGCCACATCTCCTTCCTCCACGACAAGAACACCGAGTTCGGCGGCCCCGACGGGGGCAATGGCGGCGACGGTGGCAGCGTCTATTTCGTCGCGGCCGACAACCTCAACACCCTCTACGCCTTCCGCCATTCGCCCCTACTAGGCGCCGAAGACGGCGAAAAGGGGATGAAGAAGCTCATGAACGGCCGCCGGGGGAACGACCTCTACGTAAGCGTGCCGACCGGGACCATCATCATCGACGAACGGGATGGCCACCTCATCGCCGACCTCGACGAAGAGGGCAAGAAGGCCCTCGTGGCCCGCGGGGGCCGGGGGGGACGGGGCAACGCCTCCTACAAATCGAGCCGCCGGCGGATTCCCCGGATCGCCCAGAACGGGGAGAAGGGGGAACGTTTCCGCGTCGTCCTCGAGCTCAAGATGATCGCCGACGTCGGGATCGTCGGGCTCCCTTCCTCCGGGAAGAGCACCTTCCTCAACCTCGTCACCCGGGCCAATGCCCTGACGGCCGATTATCCATTCTCGACCATCTCCCCGAACCTTGGGGTGACTTATCTCGAGGACGGGAACAGCTTCGTCCTCGCCGACCTCCCCGGCCTCATCGAGGGGGCCAGCCTCGGGAAAGGCCTCGGGACCAGTTTCCTCCGCCATGCCGAGCGGACGAGGGTCCTCGTCCACCTCGTCGCGATGGACGGGGTGGTCGACCCGCTCAGGGCCTATGAAACCATCCGGAAGGAACTCTCCCTCTACGGGGGCCATCTCGAGGAGCGGCCGGAGATCGTCGTCGCCTCGAAGATGGACGAGGAAGGGGCCGAGGAACGGAAATCCGCCTTCGACGACGCCCTCGGCCTCGTCTCCTATCCCCTTTCCAGCTACGAGGAAAGCGGGGCCCTCCCCATTCTCAAGAAGTGCGAGGAACTCCTGAGCAAAGCCCCGCGCTTCCCCCTCAAGGGAGAAGAGGAAACCCGGAAGGAATATCACCCCCTCGAAGAGCACCTCCGGCTCGAGGATTACTCCGTCGTTCCGCTCAAGCGGGGGGTCTACCTCATCAAGGGGAAGAAAATCGAAGAAGACGCCGCGCGGATCAACACCTCGACCGAGGAGGGGATGATGCGCTTACTCTCCCTCTTGAGGCGGGCCGACATCGAACGCCGCCTTCTCTCCGCCGGGGCGAGGGACGGTGACGAAGTCCGCATCGGCGAAGTCAGTTTCGTCTACGAGGAATGAACTACAATGGATTACGAGCTCCTCATCAGAATCGGCCTCTTGCTCCTGGGTGCCGTTCTCCTCTTCGCCCTCGTGGCCGTCTATTTGTTTGTCTGAGAACATGTTCCATTACATCATCGGAAAGATAACCGAGCGGGGCCACGATTACCTCGCCGTCGAGACCGATTCCGGCCTCGCCTACCTCCTCACCGTGAGCAATCCCTTCCATTTCGCCATCGGGGAGGAGGGGAAGTTCTATTGCCATGAAGTCTACGGGGAGAACGACCACTACCTGGCCGGCTTCCGCTCGAAAGAGGAGAAGGAATGCTTCCTCGACCTCATCTCGGTCAAGGGCATCGGCCCGAAGACCGCCCTCTCGGCCCTTGGGGGAACCACCCCCGAGGAACTCCGCCTCGCCATCGAGGGCGGGAACGTCTCCTTTCTCAAGAAGCTGCCCGGCATCGGCCCGAAGGCCGCCTCCCAGATCGTCCTCGACCTCAAGGGGAAGCTCCTCGAGGCCAAGGAGAAGGAAGCGGTGGCCACCACCCCCTATCTCGGGGCCCGGGATGCCCTCCTCGCCCTCGGCTTCAAGGCCAAGGAGGTCGATAAGGCCATCGCCGGCCTGCCTACCGGGCTCAAGGAGGAAGAGGCCATTTACGAAGCATTGAGGAGTCTCCGGAAATGAGTAGGAAAAAGGGTAGCGACAACCAGACCGAGCGCCTCCTCTCCTCGGAGCGCGAGGAAGGCGACGAGGAAATCAGCCTCCGGCCCCGGACCCTCAAGGAGTACGTCGGGCAGGAGGAGCTCAAGAAGAACCTGACCGTTTTCATCCAGGCCGCCCTCAAAAGGAAGGAACCGCTCGATCACGTCCTCCTTTACGGCCCCCCGGGGCTCGGGAAGACGACCTTGGCCTACGTGATCGCCAACGAGATGGGGGCCAACGTCCGCTCCATCTCCGGCCCGGCCGTCGAAAAGCCCGGCGACCTCGCCGTCGTCCTCAGCGAGCTCGAGCCCGGCGACGTCCTCTTCATCGACGAGATCCACCGGCTCCCCCGGGCCGTCGAGGAGGTCCTCTACGGGGCGATGGAGGATTTCGTCCTCCAGATCATCGTCAGCCGCGATGCCGGCAACCGGGCCGTCAGGATCCCCCTCCCCCCGTTCACCCTCGTCGGGGCGACCACCCGAAGCGGGGACATCTCCTCCCCCCTACGCGCCCGCTTCGGCATCCAGTCGAAGATCGATTTCTATCCCCCGGGCGAGCTTTCGACCATCATCAAAAGGACCTCCCGGGTCCTCTCGATGCCGATCGACGAGGCGGCTGCCCGGACGATCGCCGAGCGGAGCCGCGGTACCCCGAGGATCGCCAACCGCCTCTTCCGGCGGGTCCGTGACTTCGCCTCCTACGGGGAAAGGGAGAAGATCGACCTCGCCCTCGCCCTCTCCTCCCTCTCGGCCCTCCATATCGACGAACTCGGGCTCGACGAGGTCGACCTCCGTTACCTCGATTGCCTGATTGGGCGCTTCCACGGGGGCCCGGCCGGCCTCGAGTCGATCGCCTCGGCCATCGGGGAGGAAATCACCAACCTCGAGGACGTCTACGAGCCCTACCTCGTCATGAGCGGCCTCGTCAACCGGACCCCGCGGGGAAGGACGGCCACCGAGAAGGCCTACCATCACCTCAAGCGGAGTTATCAGGGCCTCCTCTTCTGAAAATCCCCGCAAAATGGACGCTGAACGCCGGAATCGGCCTCGGGAGGGTTCCCGGGGCCTTTTTGGAATCCGCCTCCAAAAAGGGGCATTTCCCCCTTCGTTTCGGGGCCTAGGCTCTTTTTTTGGATCCGCCCTGGCATTGAAACCGGTGAAAAAAACGGCATGATGAAGGCGGAAGGAGGATTTGGGAATGAAACGAATCCTGGTAATAAGTTCGGCGTTCGCCTTCTTCCTTCTCTCCTGCACGGCCGTCCCCTCGGAAGCGGGGGCTGATGGGGGATTCGCGAAGGAAGACTACGCCCACCTCTACTTCGCCGGGAACGACATCAGCGGAACGCCGGTTCTTTATAGCAATTTCGACTTCCTTGACCGTTCCGGTTTCGAGGACGTCGATGATTTCCGGAACGTCGATCGGGCCACCTTGGAGGAAGGGAAATGGTTCCGGGTCTACGTTTCGGACGCCGACGCCCATCGACCGGCGATTCCCGCCTCCGGTTCGGCGCCGTCGACTTCTTATGCCGCGCCCATCGATAGCGCGAGCGAAGGGTCAATCGGGGCTCTGGATCCCCTCAACCCGGTCTTCGACGAAGAGAACACGACCCCTTTCGAAGATGGGGCCCCGGGCACCCTCTTCCTCATCCACTTCGACTATCGGCGGAGCCACGAGCATTACGTCTACCCGGCCACCCTCTACGTCTATTCCTATGAGGTGCTTTGGGCCGGATTTGCTTCCTAAGGCCGCCCCTACGGCAAGTCCTCTTTTCGGGCCGTGGTTGCGCGGCCCTTTTTTCTGGCAATGGGCCCGAACTTGGTATACGATTTTGAAGTAGGTGGCAATTGCCACTTCGTTCTACAGACATGTTCAAGCGGCAATCATTGATGGAGGCCCTCGCCTCGAAGCGGGGCAACGGCCGGGTCAAGATCATCACCGGCCTCCGGAGGAGCGGCAAATCATTCCTCCTCAAGGAAATCTACATCCCTTTCCTTTTGAAAGAAGGGGTAAGGAAGGAAAATGTCATCCTCCTCGAGCTCGACGATCTCCGGAACGCCCCCCTCCGGAATCCCATCAAGCTGGTGGGAAAAATTCTTTCATCGATCGAGAAGGGGAGTCTCAACCACGTCTTCGTCGACGAGATCCAGCTCTCTCGGGATATCGAGAACCCCGATGCCCCCGGCGACGTGATTACCTTCGTCGATGCTTGCAATTCCCTCATCAAGCACCCGGAAATCGACTTATACGTCACTGGGTCGAATTCGCGAATGCTATCAAGCGACATCTTGACGCGTTTCCGCGACCGTGGCGACGAGATCCACGTCGGTCCCCTGACTTTTTCCGAGATGCTCGAAGAAAAGGAAGGTTCTGTCGACGCCCTTTGGAACGACTACCTTCTTTACGGGGGCTTGCCGATGGCCGTCAACGAAAAGACCCCGAGGGGAAAGGCCGATTATCTCACCACCGTGCTCCATGAGACCTATCTCCATGACATCCTCGAGCGAAACGCCTTCCCTTCGGAGCAGGGGCTCAGTAGCCTCGGGCGTCTATTGGCCACCACGACCGGGAGCCTCAATAGCGTCGAGAAAATCGCCAATACCTTGTCAAGTGCCTACAAGGAGAAATTCCAGTGGGCCAAGGTCAAGGGCTTCATCGAGGCTTTCAAGGACTCCTTCCTCATCGAGGAAGTCGAGCGCTACGACCTCGTCGGGCGACGGAACATCGAATCCCCTCACAAGTTCTACTTCACCGACAACGGCCTCATGAACGCCTTTTCCGAGTTCTCCCATTTCGAACCCCAACAAGCCCTAGAATGCACCCTCTACAACCACCTCCGGGCTGCCGGTTACCGGGTCGAAGTCGGGGCGGTGGGCATCCGGAAAATGGAAAACGGAATCCGGACGATGCATACCCGCGAAATCGACTTCATTGCCAGCAAATACCTGAGCAAGCTTTACATCCAGGTGGTGCTTTCCCTTCGTGACATCGATAAGGAAAACCAAGAAAAGGCCTCCCTCAAGGCCATCCACGATTCCAATGCCAAGCTCGTTCTCGTCGGGGAGCCGATTTCCCCTTATCTCGACCAAGAGGGAATACTCACCATGTCCGTCACCGATTTCCTCAAGAAGGGCTGCTGCATTTAGAATCGATTGGCAATTGCCACCTCGTTCTTGAATCGAGTTCCTTTTGCCTTTGACATCAATCGCGTTTCTACCATCGAGGACGGGCAATTCGGCCTCACCCATCCAATGTCGGAAGCGGTGGCCTGACGGGCAAAACCCGGCGGCCATGCCGCGTTAAACATTGAAAAACCTTGCTGACATCGGTAAAAAGCGAGGACTATGAGCCAATGCGGAGCGGTGGAAGCACTTAGCCGGAATGGCCCTGGGAAACGTCCTACCCGTCAGCGGGGGCGGCCTCCGCCCAATTCCGTCTTGCCCTGAAGGGGTGCCTTGCTTAAGATATTAGGCGCTTATGCCCACCCTTTTAGGGTGCGTCGTAAGGTAAGACGGAGGTTTCCCTCATGCGGAGAAAGCTTGCCTACATATTCCTGACCTCGGCCCTCATCCTCGGCGGGGCGGCGTCGATGCCCTCGGCCATCGTCGGCCTCGATACCGACGTCAGCTTCGGGGCCGGTCGCGAACTCTATTTCAAGATCAGCGAGAAGGACTCGACCCTCAATGGGGTCGATCCCTCGAGTTACATCGATTCCGACGACTACGCGGCCGTCACCTCGGTCAAGGAGGAATTCGAATCCCGGCTCGAAGGCTGGGACATCAACGCGACCGTCACCACCGAAGGCTACTCGACGGTCAAGGTCACCCTCCGGACCCAAGCCGCGAGCGAGGCCGACTACAGCTACCTCCAGCGTTACCTTCCCTTCTCCGGCGGGGACATCACCGTCGGGGCCGGCTACACCGTCGAGCTCGAGGACGACCCCTCGACCGACCCGGTCTATCTCGACAACGCGATGTTCGAGGGCCAGACGGCCACCATCGAATACGTCAACGGCAACATCCCGGTCGTCGCCATCCCGGTCAACGAGCCGGGCGAGGACGGGGCGATGGCCACCCTCGTCGATTTCTGCACCGAGAACCACATCCTCCCCTCGAGCGACTCCTCCTCCTCGACCGAGGGTCAGGACTGTTACCTCGTCTTCTGGACCAACTTCCAGGAGGGCGACAACTTCAAACAGGCCTACGACACCTCCGACGAGGGCTATGACCCGAACATGGCGAGCCGCCTTCTCTTCGGCGAGGTGCCGGAGAACGCCTGGTTCGACGAATCCGACGACGACAACGACTACACGAGAATCCAGCTCCTCCCCAATAGCGAGGCCATCCAGGACGGCACCTTCAACCAGAACCTCGCCGGCTCGGCTTACAAGGCCGCCCGTTACTACTGCTCCCTCTTCAACGCCGGGAGTTACGATTACGACGTCACCTTCGCCTACATGGTGGACGTGCCGGCCCAGGTCGAGGGCCTCATCGATGCCGGCGACTTCCACTTGACCCCGGCCTGGGGGAACACCCTCATCGCGACCCTCGTCGCCTTCGCGGTCGGCTGCATCATCCTCGCTTGCTTCTACCGCCTCTCCTCCCTCTTGGCCATCGCCAACGTCCTCGTGACTTCACTCCTCTCCATCCTCCTCTTCGGCTATTTCGCCGCCCAATTCGGGATCGGGGCCCTCGCCGGGCTTCTCCTCGGGATCCTCTTCACCCTCTTCGGCAACCTCTATTACCTCGCCAAGGTGAGGGAGGCCCTCTATGCCGGGCGTTCGCCTAAGAAAGCCCACGCCGAGGCCCTCAAGAAAGCCCTCTGGCCGACCCTCGATAGCGGCATCGTCTCCATCATGATGGGACTTTGCCTTTATGGCTTCATCCCCGGCATCATCGGCAAGGCCGGGTTGATGCTCGTCATCACCGGGGCCGTCGGGATGGTCGTGAGCCTCGTCCTTACCCGCCTCGAGGGCTACATGCTCGCCGCGGACACCTCGACCGAGAAGCACCTGCCCGCGACCTACGGGGTCGATGGAAGCAAGCTCCCGAGCAACGTCGAGGAGATGAAGGAACCCTATGGAGGGGCCTTCGCCAAGGTCGATTTCCAGAAGCTCTACAAAGGGGCCACGATTGCCGGCGGGGTGCTCCTCGCCGCCTCCGCCTTGGCCCTCGCCATCGCCTCGGGAGTGACCCAGGAACCCTATAACTACGGCGGGGCCTACGCCGACTCGACTTCCATCTCCCTCGAATACCGCGTCGAGCAATCGGCCAACGCCCCGGGCTTCTTCGACACCCGGGACGACGTCGAACGCGATTTCCTCGCCCTCATCAAAGTGGGGGAAAACCCGCTTGCCTACGGGGAAATCGTCGATAGCGACCCCGCTCAGGTCTACGACTCGACCCTCGATCGGACCTATACCGTCTACCATTACGACATCCCCCTCCTCGATTCCTACGGGGATGGCTCGACCCCCATCGAAGGAACCACCTTCACCGTGAACGGGGCCGCTTATGAGGATCTCGTAAGCGCCGTCGAGGCCCTCGTGAGCGATTCCCCCGAGGGACTCACCGCCTCGGTAAACCTCGTCACGAGCGAGGAAGCGACTCCTTCGCTAGCCACCTTCATGCTCGGCTACGGGGTCGGTTACCTCCTCGTCCTCGCCTACTCTTTGATCCGCTTCCGGCCCGGACGCGGAACGGCCATCACCCTCGTCTCCTTCCTGGCTGGACTCCTCCCGATCGCCTTCGTGAGTGCCGTCCGGCTCTCGGTCACCCCGATCGTCTCGCTGGCCCCCCTCCTCTCATCGCTACTCGTCTACCTGACCGGGACCTACCTCCTCAACCGGGCTTCCGAAATCGCCCACGAGAGCCGGGAACGCGACAAGTCGACCCTCGCCTTCCGCGCGGAGTGCCTCAGTAAGGCCAACGCCCTCGAAAGCGCGGAGATGACCAGCTTCGCCTTCCTCGCCGCCTTCTCGCTCATCGCCTTCTTCGGCTTCGGCCCGGCTCCTTACGCGAGCCTCTTCCTGATTGCCATCATCGCCTATCTCATCGGTCTATTCTTCGTCTACTTCGCCCTCGCCCCGGTCGCCAGAGGCAGTTCCCGCCTCTTCGCCCTCGCCCTCCGGAGCGTCAAGAAGGCCCTCCCGGAAAAGAAGAAGGACGATAAGCTCGACGAACACGGGAAGAAGAAGGGCAGCGAACCGGAAGAAGCACTCTTCATCGGCATCAACGACTGACGATGAATCCTTTCGAAAAGCGCCTCCGCGATTATCTCGGCCTCACCGAGGGGGAGGCGCTTTCCCTTTTGAAGGAGGCGACCCTCGCCTCCATTCCCCCCATCGATTCTTCGCCAGAGACGAAAAAGGCCCTCGCCATCGTGGAGGAAGTCAAATCCGCCGGGGGAAGCGTCCTCGTCTATGGCGACTACGACTGCGACGGGGCCTCTAGCGCTTCCATCCTCGTCCGCGCCCTCCGCGACCATGGGCTGAAGGCCAAGGGGTACCTCCCTTCCCGTTACCTCGACGGCTACGGCCTGAACCTCGAAAACGCGAGGAAGATAGCCGCGGCCGGCTACTCCCTCGTCATCACCGTCGATAACGGGATCACCCTCCTCGAGGAAATCGCCTTCCTCAAGAAGGCGGGGGTCAAGGCCATCGTGATCGATCACCACGAGAAAGGGCCGACCCTCCCGGCGGCCGACGCGATCATCCACCAAGACACCCTTCCTTACCCGAGGCCGGGGGTCTCGGCCGGTTACCTGGCCTATCTTTTCTCGGTGGCCCTCCTAGGGAAAAGCGTACCATATCTCCTCGTCCTCGCCGCCCTCTCGACCCTCTCGGACATGATGAGCCTCAAACTCCACAACCGGGAAATCGTCCGCCTTGCCGAATCATGCCTCAAGGAGGCTTCCTTCCCGGCCCTGACGCCCCTCCTGGGGAAAAGCGAACGGGCCTATGAGGCCCTTTCCGCCGCCGCCCCCTCCATCAACGCGGTCGGGCGGCTCGAGGAGAGGCCCCGCGTCTCCTACCTCATCGACTACCTCGCCTACGGGGACGCTTCCCTCGACGAACGGCTCCTCGCCTACATCACCTCGCTCAACGCGAGGCGGAAGCAGATCCTCGAGGAAAGCGGAGGAAGGCTTTCCTATGAGACGTCCTCCAGCGCGTTAACGCTCCTTTCCCCCTATCCGGAAGGCCTCAACGGCCTCTTGGCCAGCCGCCTCCTCCAACTCGAGGGGAAGCCGGTGGCCGTCTTCGCCCCATCGCGCGAGGAAGGGATCCTCGTCGGTTCGATCAGGATGAACGAAGGCTATTTCCTCCCCGATTTCCTTGCCAAGCAGGCATCCATCCTCATACGGGGCGGGGGTCACGCCCTCGCCGGCGGGGTTTCGATCAGGAAAGAGGACTTCGATGCCTTCAAACGGGAATTCTCCCTCTATGCCCTCCTTGCCCACCCGAAAGAGGAGGCCAAGAAGGAACCATTGCAGATAAGCGAAGAGGAAGTCTCCATCGAGGACGCCGAGCTCGTGGCGGCCTACGGACCCTATGGGGTCGATGCCCCCGAACCGCGTTTCCTCCTTACCGGCATCCCCTTCGACGCCCTGTCCTTCCCCAAGGGCGGCCAGTACGTGGCCGCGCGCTTAAGAAGCGGAGGACGGCTCTTCTCCTATTCGCTATCGAGCCGCGATTTCGAGCCCGGTGCTTCCTATTCCTTCAGTGGACGGCTCACCCTTTCGAGTTTCCGGGGGAAGAAGGAAGCGACCCTCCTCGTCGATGAAGCGAAGAGGGAATGAACGCGGCCACCTGCCCGCGCGGATACTCGCCCGCGCGGGCTTTGTTGTATAATTGACCCGCTTATGGGCACCGAGAACAAACTCCCGATGAACGGGGGCTACCCCATGCATGGCTTCGAGGACCTCAAGGCCCTTTATTTCGTTTACATAAAATCCGAATCCGGCCGGAAGATGGTCGAGGATGCCTATCACCTGGCCGCGGAGAAACACGCCGGGGTCTATCGGAAATCGGGGGAACCCTACATCCAGCATCCCATCGAGGTCGCCTATATCCTCGCCTCCCTCGAGGCCGGCCCGGCCACTTTGGCCGCGGGACTCCTCCACGACACGGTCGAGGATACCGACCTCACCGTCGAGGAGATCCGTTCCCGCTTCGGCGACGACGTGGCCCTCATCGTCGACAGCCTCACCAAGATCCAGCGGATGAAGCTCTCGAGGCGGAAGGAGAGCGACTTCGAGGCCGAGGACCACCGGAAGATCTTCCTCGGGATGGCCCGGGATGTCCGGGTCATCCTCGTCAAGCTCGCCGACCGCCTCCATAACCTCCGGACCCTCGACAGCCTCACCCCCGAACGCCAGAAAGCCATCGCCAAGGAATCCCTCGAGGTCTTCACCCCGATTGCCCACCGGCTCGGGATCTACACCATCCAAAGCGAGATGGAAGACCTCTCCCTCAAATACCTCGAACCGGAGAAATACCAGTCGATCCTCGCGCTCCTCAATCAACGGGAAGCCAACCGCCAGGAGTCGCTGACCTCCCTCAAGAAGCGGATTGCCGACATCCTCTTCGAGCACAAGATCCCCTTCCGGATGGAATCCCGGGTCAAGTCGATCTACTCCATCTACCGGAAGATGTACCAAAAGGGCTATACCTTCGACGAGATCTACGATGTCTTGGCCATCCGGATCATCACGGCCACCGAGATGAACTGCTACGAGATCCTCGGGATCATCCACGCGACCTACAAGCCGATTCCCGGCCGCTTCAAGGACTACATCGCGATGCCGAAGCCGAACATGTACCAGTCTCTCCACACCTCCATCGTCTCCGGCGACGGGAACATCTACGAGGTCCAGATCCGGACCGAGGAGATGGACAAGATCGCCGAGACCGGGATCGCCGCCCACTGGCGTTACAAGGAAGGGGAGAACTACAACCCCAAGGAAGAGCAGCGCGACATCGAGGAGAAGCTCCACTGGTTCCGGGACTTCGTCTCGATGAGCGGGGAGCAGGACGGCTCGGCCGAGGACTTCATGGCCGCGCTCAGCAACGACATCTTCAACGCGAACGTCTACGTCTTCACCCCCCTCGGCAAGGTCATCGAGCTCCCGACCGGGGCGACGACCCTCGACTTCGCCTACAAGATCCATACCAAGGTCGGCGACCAAGCCGTCGGGGCGACGGTCAACGGGGCCCTCGTTCCCCTCAACACCGTCCTGAAGACGGGCGACGTCTGCGAAATCAAGACCTCGAAGAGCTCGCCGGGTCCCAACCTCGGCTGGCTCGAGATCGCCAAGACCAATTCGGCCAAATCGCACATCAAGAAGGCCATCAGCAAGCGGGAAGCCTCGCTCGAAAGCCGCGAGAACCTCGTGAAGAAAGGCCGGGAGACATGCCTTGCCTACTTCGAGAAGGAAGGTTTCGGGAGCGGGGAGATGGACAGGCTCCTCGGCGAGGAGAAGCTCCTCGAGAACTTCCACGTCGAATCCCGGGATGCCCTTTATATGGCGGTCGCCGCGAAGAGCCCGACCCCCCAGGCCCTCCTCGATTACCTCAACGTCAAGCGCGAGAAAAGGAAACCGCGCCTTGCCAAGGTCCAGTCGAGTCCCTCCTGCCCGGTCGAGATCAGCGGGGGAAGCGGGGTGATGATCAGCCTCGCCCACTGTTGCACCCCGATACCCGGCGACCACATCGTCGGCTTCGTCTCGAAGGGAAAGGGCATCGTCGTCCACCGGGCCAACTGCCCGAACGTCAAGGACTCGGCGCGGTTACTCCCGGCCACTTGGCGAAGCGACCTCGGGGTGGCCACCTACCCCGTCGACATCGAGGTCTACGCCAACGACCGCCCCAATCTCCTGGCCGATCTCCTCGTCACCCTCTCGAGCAAGAACATCGTCTGTTCCGACCTCAAGGCCCATCTCATCAAGGAGAACATGAACTGCAACGTCATGATGACCGTCTACGTTCCCGATGCCCTCACCCTCGAGGGGGTCTTCCTCGCCCTCAAGGGCGTCCGCGGGGTCTATGACGGCCGTCGTCTCATCCACTGAAAGGAGGCAAAGCATGCCGACATTCCAAAAAGTCAAGGGAACCATGGACGTCCATGGCCACTATGCCCGCGTCAAGGAGAAGCTCCTCGAGGTCCTCCGCTCGATGGCCGAGCTCTACGCTTACCAGCCGATCGAGACCCCGATGATGGAATCGACCGGGCTTTTCGAACGGGGGTCGGGGGACACGACCGACATCGTCGAAAAGCAGATGTACACCTTCTTCGACAAGGGCGGGCGGAGCCTCACCCTCCGACCCGAATACACGGCCGGGGTAGCCCGCGCCATCGTCGAGGAGAAGCTTTACGCGAATAACGACCTCCCCCTCAAGTTCCATTACGACGGCCCTTTGTTCCGCTACGAGCGGCCGGGTCTAGGGCGATACCGCCAGTTCACCCAGTTCGGGGTCGAGTGCGTCGGGGTCGATAGCGCCTGGCTCGACGTCGAGAGCCTCCTTTTGGCCGTCGAATCGCTCTCCTACCTCGGCTTCCGGGGGGTCAAGGCCAAGATCAATTCCCTCGGCGGGAAAGCCTCCCGGGAAGCCTACCGGAAGGCCCTCGTCGAATATTTCACCCCCCATGTCGAATCGATGTGCGAGGACTGCAAAAGACGGCTTTCCACCAATCCCCTCCGCCTCCTCGACTGCAAGGTCGAGTCCGACAAGAAGATCGCCGCGGGGGCCCCTAACATCCTCGATTACCTCGTCGAGGAGGACAAAAGGCGCTTCGAGGAGACCGTTGCCTACCTCGACCTCCTCGGGATCGACTACGTGGTCGACCCCGGCCTCGTGAGGGGCCTCGACTACTATTCCGGCCTCGTCTATGAGATCAACATCGCCGGGAAGAAGGACTACGGGGCCGTTCTCGGGGGCGGTCATTACGACGACCTCCTAAGCGAACTCGGGGGGCCATCCCTCCCCGGGGTGGGCTTCGCGGTCGGGATCGAACGCCTCATCGCCTCCTACATCGACGAGGGGCTCGACGCCCATTGCGACCCCGGCCTCGACGTCTACCTCATGCCGATCGGGGAAGGGGCCTATCGAGAAAGCGCGCCCCTCCTCATCGAGGTCCGCCTCAACGGCTACAGTGCCGAACTCCCCCCGGCCCCGGGGAAACTCGGTTCCTATTTCAAACGGGCCGAGCGCGCCAAGGCCCGCTTCGCCCTCATCTACGGCGATGAGGAACTGGGCGAGGGGAAGGCCAATCTCAAGGACCTCGAGAAGAAGGAACAAGTCGAAATCGACCTCTCGAAGCTCTCGGAGGAACTCGATGCCCACCTCGGAAGGGAGGACGAACATGTTATCTAAGCTAAGCGAAGGGGCCTACCGGAGTGCCCTGGCCGGGGAACTCCGGCTGTCCGACGAAGGGAATGAAGTCTCCCTCGCCGGCTGGGTGAACACCAGGCGGAACCTCGGGGGACTCCTTTTCATCGATCTCCGCGACCGAAGTGGCATTTGCCAGCTCCGGGTGGGGGAAGAAGTGAAAATCCCCGACATCCGGACCGAGTACCTCATCCACGTCGAGGGGAAGGTCGAGCGGAAACCGGTCCCCAACAAGAAGCTCCCGAGCGGGGAAATCGAGGTGGCCGTCACCCATATCGAGGTCATTTCGAAAAGCGAGCAGCCTCCCTTCATCCTCCTCGACGAGACCGATGCCCTCGAGGAAACGCGGCTCAAATACCGTTACCTCGACCTCCGGCGCCCGATCATGGCGAGCCGCCTCCGCCTCCGGGCCAAGGCCCTGAGGGCCGCCCGCGAATGCCTCGACGAACTCGCCTTCCTCGAGGTCGAAACCCCCATCCTCAACCTCGCGACCCCCGAGGGGGCCCGCGATTACCTCGTCCCGAGTAGGACGAAGAAGGGCCGTTTCTACGCCCTCCCCCAGAGCCCCCAGCTTTTCAAGCAACTCCTCATGGTCGGGGGAATCGAACGCTATTACCAAGTCGCCCGATGCTTCCGCGACGAGGACCTGAGGGCCGACCGCCAGCCGGAATTCACCCAGATCGACGTCGAGTGCTCCTTCCTGAGTCAGGAAGAGATCCTCGAAATCGGGGAAAGCCTCGTCAAAAGGATGTTCAAGGCGGCCGAGGGAGTCGATCTTCCAAGCTTCCCGCGTCTCCGTTACTGGGAGGCGATGGACACCTACGGGAGCGACAAGCCTGACCTCCGCTATGGACTCAAGCTGACCGTCCTCGACGCTTTGAAGCCCCTTTCAAGCTTCCCCGGGAATGAGGAAAAGGCGGTGGTCCGCGGACTGAAGGTCCCCGGCTATGCGGGGAAGGCCAGCCGCAAAAAACTCGATGAACTCACCCTCGAGGCCCGGAAGAACGGGTTGAGCGGACCCCTCTTCCTCTTCAAGAGGGAAAAAGGGGAACTGACCGGAAGCGGGCTCAAGTTCCTGAGCGGGGAAGGAAAGGCCTTCCTCCAGAAGGAAGCGGGGCTAATGGACGGGGATGCCCTCTTCCTCCTCCTCGGCCCGCGCCGGAAGGCCGACTTCGCCCTCGGGAGCGTGAGGACCCTCCTCGGGAGGGAACTGAGATTGACCGAAGGAAGACCCCATGCCCCCCTCTGGGTAATCGACTTCCCGATGTTCGTCTACGACGAAAAGGAAGGGCGTTACGTGGCCGAACACCATCCCTTCACCCGGCCCCGGGACGAGGACCTCGTCTATCTTGACACCGACCCGGAAAAAGTCCTCGCCTACGCCTATGACGTCGTGATCGACGGCTACGAGGCCGGCGGGGGGACGTTGAGGATCTACGACCCCGTCCTCCAAGACAGGATCTTCCGCCTCATGGGGCTAAGCGAAGAGGAGGTACGGACCCGTTTCGGCTGGTTCGTCGATGCCTTCAAGTACGCGGCCCCTCCCCACGGGGGCTTCGCCCTCGGGCTCGACCGCCTCGTGATGCTCATGAGCCACACCGACAACATCCGCGACGTCATCGCCTTCCCGAAGAACCTCCTGGCCGTCGACCCGATGTCCGGGGCCCCGGGCGAGGCCTCCGAGGAGGCTCTCGGCGATTTGGCCATCAAGGTCGTCCATCCCGATGTTAACTGACTCAATTATATTACTTGTAATATAAAGCCTACCAATTAACCACCGATAAACTACCAAAGGAGGAAACGTGATGAAGCGTTACGATGAAGTCGATCTCTTGGCGGTGAGCGCCCTGAGGGCCCTGGCCCTCGACGAGATCGACACGGCCGGGAGCGGCCACCCGGGAATGGCCCTCGACATCGCCCCGGCCCTCTACGTCCTTTACCGCGACTACCTCAATAGCGACCCGCGCCATCCCCTCCACCCGGGGCGTGACCGCTTCGTCTTGAGCGCCGGGCACGTGAGCGCCCTCCTCTACGCGATGCTCCACCTCGCCGGCTTCGAAGTGCCCCTCGCCGAACTCAAGAAGTTCCGCCAACTCGGCAGCAAATGCCCCGGGCACCCCGAGTGGGGCCTCACCCCCGGGGTCGACGCGACCAGCGGCCCCCTCGGGCAAGGCCTTGCCCAAGCCGTCGGGATGGCCGTGGCCGAGAAGGCCCTCAAGGCCCGCTTCCCCGGGAGCGAGGACTATCTCTCCCACCGGGTCTATGCCCTTTGCGGCGACGGTTGCCTCCAGGAAGGCATCTCCCAGGAGGCCATTTCCTTCGCCGGGCTGAACGAACTGGATAACCTCGTCTTCATCTACGACACGAACGGTTCCACCCTCGACAACCCGACCTCGGCCAGCTTTGACGAAGACGTGCGGGCCCGTTTCGAGAGCGCCAAGTGGCGGGTTTTCGAAGTGGGGGACGCCAATGACCTCGAGGAACTCGGGGCCGCCTATTTCGCCGCGACGAGGGAAGATGCCGAGCACCGCCCTTCCCTCGTGATCGTCCATAGCCAAATCGGCTACGGGAGCGAGCTCGCCGGTTCCCACAAATCCCACGGTAGCCCGCTCGGGAGCGAAGTCTCCGCCCGGGCCAAGAAGGCCTTCTGCTATCCCTACGCCCCCTTCGAGGTGCCCGACATCGTCCGGGAGCGCCTCCAGAACAGCTTTGCCCGGCGGGGCGCCCTCCTCATCGAGCAAAAGGAAAGCGCCCACCGGGAATACCTCGTCAAATCGCCCGAAAAAGCCCATCTCCTCGACCTCCTCCTCGAAGGAAAGAGCTTCTTGCCGGAGCGCTCGGAATTCCCGTTCAGGGAGAAGGAAGCGACGCGGAGCGCCTCGGGGCGTTACCTCAATCTCCTCGCCAAAAAAGACCCCGGCCTCATCGGCGGGGCGGCCGACGTCGCGAGTTCGCTCAAGACCGACCTCAAGGGCGAGGGCCGTTTCTCGCCCTCCGATTACGGGGGGAAGAACCTCGCCTATGGGATCCGCGAGTTCCTCCTTGCCTCGATCAACAACGGGATCCTCCTCTCCGGGGGGCTCCACCCCTTCGGTGGCACCTTCCTCGTCTTCTCCGACTACATGAAAAACGCCATCCGGATGAGCGCCCTCGAAGGCCTCCCGAACGTTTATCTCTTCTCCCACGACTCGATCGCCGTCGGGGAGGACGGCCCGACCCACCAGCCGATCGAACAACTCGATAGCCTCCGCCTCATCCCCGGCCTCGTCGATTGGCGCCCGGCCGACGGGCGGGAACTCGTCGCCGCCTACGAAGCCGCCTTCGAGCGGAAGGACGGCCCGAGCGCCATCGTCCTCTCCAGGCAAGACCTCCCGCTGCTCCAGAATAGCGACATCGACCTCGCCAAGAGCGGGGCCTACCGCCTGAAGGAAGGCACCGACATCGAACTGCTCGCCTCCGGTAGCGAGGTCGCCCTCGCCCTCGAGGTCAGCCGCCTCCTCGAGGAGAAGGGGCTCTTCGCCGCGGTCATCTCGGTTCCGAGCTTCGCCCTCTTGGGCAAAATGGCCAAAAAGCCCTTCCGGCTTCCCCGTGAGAGGAGGATCGCCATCGAGATGGGGAGCGCGGCCCTCTACTACCGATACGCCGCCCACGTCATCGCCCTCGACGGCTTCGGGGCCTCGGGGAAGGACAAGGACGTCATCGCCCATTTCCGCTTCGACGCCCCCTCGCTCCTCGAGAGGGTGCTCGATGCCCTCAAGGCGTGATAGAATACGCACATGGCCAGCGATTACTACTACCTGAACAACTACCGGAACGCCGGGAAGATCGGCATCTCCCGCCGGGCCTTTGCCTCCATCGCGACGATTGCCGCCGATAGCGTCGAAGGGGCCACGGTCCGCCGCCGGAAAAACAGTTCCTCCTGGAGCCTTTCCGAACCGGTCAAGGCCACTTTCCATAGCGACGGGAGGGTCGAGCTCTCCCTCCAGGTGGCGATGAAGAAGGGACTCGACGTCCACGCGACCTGCCTCATGATCCAGGAAAGGGT
>CASFVT010000023.1 GCA_949298195.1 uncultured Bacillota bacterium | reverse complement strand
GCCTGCGCTGGCGGATCATACGGGATTCGAACCCGTGGTCTCCTCCGTGACAGGGAGGCATGTTAGGCCGCTACACCAATGATCCAGAGGCGCGAGGCGGATTGTATCACGACTTCAAGCGCATTTGAAGAAAGAGGTTTTCGAAGGGGGTAATATCGATGGCGATGGATAAGAAAATCGTCGGGGAGGTGTTCGAGGCCGAACGCTCCCTATATGGACTACGGGATGTCGAGGTGGCCTTTTGCCATTTCGGGGGGCCCCTCGATGGGGAAAGCCCCCTCAAGGAGGGGCGGAACCTCTACGTCCACGACTCCGACTTCGGGATTCGCTACCCCCTTTGGCACCTCGAAAGCGGGAAACTTGAGAATGTCCACCTCGGTGAAGGGGCCCGGGCTGGCCTATGGTATGCCCGGGATGTCGATGTCCTCTCCTCGAAGATCGAAGCGGTGAAGTTCGCCCGGGAATGCGACGAACTAGACATCGTGGATTCCTTCGTTAGGGGTGACGAATTCGGTTGGAAATGCCATGGGCTCCGCTTGTCTAGTACCAAGGTCGAGGGAATCTACTCCCTCCTCGATTCCGACCGGATCGAGGGGCGGGATTTCCACCAAGACGGCCGCTATTCGATGCAGTACGTCCGTTCCTCCACGTTCACCGGGTGCTCTTTCAAGGGGCGCGATGCCTTCTGGCACGCCAAGGACGTCGTCATCGCCGATTCCCGCCTCGAGGGGGAATACTTAGCCTGGTATAGCGAGAACCTCACCCTCATCCGGTGCACGATCGATTCCCATCAACCCCTCTGCTATTGCCGGAACCTTACCCTGGTCGACTGCCGTTTCAGCGGGGAAAGCGACCTGGCCTTCGAGAACAGCGATGTCCACGGGAACGTCCTCGGGGGGCTCGGCTCGGTCAAGAACCTCCGGTCCGGGGAACTTCTCATCGAGAAGGAAACCCCCATCGTGGACGAGGACGACGTCTACGAGGTAAACGGGAAGATCAGCTTCCTCGGGGATTAGAAAAAGGGCCGTTTCAAAACCAAAGCGCTTGAAACGGCCCTTTCGTTTACTTCCCGATGAAGGACCTGAGCCGCGGCTCGGGAAGGAAACCGATTTGCTTTTGCTTGAGCTCCCCGTCCTCGAAGAGAAGGATGGTCGGAATCGAGTAGACCTCGTAACGGGCAGCCAAGCGGGGGGCTTCGTCGACGTCGATTTTCAGGAAGGTGACGTCTTTTTCCTCCTCGGCTAGTTTCTCGACGATCGGGGCGAGCATCTGGCAGGGCCCGCACCAAGTGGCGTAGAAGTCGACGAGGACTTTCCCTTCCTTGATGAGTGAATCGAATTCGGCTTCGGTTTTGACGATCTTGAGCATGGCAGTTACCTCCTTTGCTACGCCAATACTACCCAAAAGAGGAGAGCCAATAAAGCAATGTGCACCGGGAAGTAGAGCCACTCGAAATACACCCACCATTTCTTCCGGTAACCGCGTTTACCGCTATATAGGAGGATGAGGAAGGCGGCGAGGATCCCATACATTTCGAAGGAGATGCTGGTCGGGTAGAGGACCTCAAAGGAAAAGCCGAAGGCGGCGAAGAGATAGGCCAGGGCCCAGAAGAGGACGAACACGGCGGCAATCGACATCGCCGAGAGGCCGTCCAGGTGTTTTTGGCAAGTTGCCTCATTGTAGGTTTCTGGCTGGGGATAAATCCGTTCCTTCGATTCTCCTTGGGCAATGAAGCCGAGCTTGAGGAGCCGCCGTTCGAGGACTTTCGGAAGGAAATAAAGAGGAAGGAAGACGAGAAGGCCCATCACGTTGTACTGGGCTAGAAGGTAAATGGGAACGTAGTACACCCCGGTATTGGCCGCGACGAGGACGAGGGCGGCGGAGGCAAGAAGGTAAAGCACCGGAAGGGCGATGAGGCAGCGGAAGCGGCCGCCCTTCTCGTAAAGATAGGCGATGAGCGCGAGGCAGAGGAGGTCGGTGAAAGGTTGGGACATGCTCCCCAGTAGAGTGAGCCCGGGGATTTGGCTGAGGCCCGCCTGGGCGATGAGGATGAAGGCAAACAAGAGGGCGAAGCGGAGGAGGTAGTTGCCACGGTCGTGGGTGTGCCTCATCCCCTCGGCGAGGAGGAAGAGGAAGAGGGGAAAGGCGAGCCGCCCGATCCCGCGGAAGAGGGTGGTCAGGATGAAAAGGGGGGTTCCCTCGATGGGGGCGTAGGTCGATTCAATGAAAACCCCGACATGGTCGAGGGTCATCGCCAAGAGGGCAATGATCTTGAGGGCAAAGCCGTCGAGGAAGCGGAAGGCGGTATTCTTCATGCTAGGAAGATGCTAACGATGGCGATGAGGTTGTTGAAGACATGGGCCGTCATCGAGGAGACGAGTCCAAAGCGGTGGTAGGTAAGGGCTAGTATTCCCCCGGCGATGAGATAGGACGGGAAGTTGAGCCACTCGTTTGCCGAGGTGAAGTCCTGCATGTGGATGAGCCCGAAAAGGAGGCTCGCGAAGAGGTAAGCGACGACCGGGTGAATTCGCATCCCGAGATTGAATAGGCCGACTCGGTAGGCGAATTCCTCGCAAATCGGGCCTATGATTCCCGTAAACACGACAGCGAGGATTGGCGATTCCATAGTGATGGCAATGACCGTGGACTGGTTATCGCCCGTCGACCCCCCGACCGCGGAGACGACGAGTCCCCAGAGGAGACTCGTGCCGATGAGGGCAAGTCCCATGAGGAGGCCATAGACATAGGGGCGCCAATTCCTGAAGGAGGGCCAAAGCCGTTTCAGTTCGGGGTACATGACGATGATGAGGGCGGCAAAGAGGACGGCGTACGACCAGTAGTTGACAAAGGCATTGAAAGCGGGGGAGGAGAAATAGTCGGCGATGCCCTGTTGCAAGGAGCCGCCATAAAGCCCGGCTCCCGAAAGGACGCTCTCGGCATTGGCCAAGGCGATGACATAGAAAATGGTGCCGATGATTTGGAAACCGGCCCAGCCGATTAGGAAAAGGGCCAGTTCCCGGTAGGTACCGACGGGGAAAAGGCGGGCGAAGCGCTTGCTAGCGAGATCATCGAAAGCGTGACGGCAGGACGGACAGGGCGAAAGGGCGGCATCGATTTTCTTCCCGCATTCCGGACATTCCTTTTGGTGGACGAAGCCGTTTGTCATGTCACGTATTATAAACGAAGCGGCGAGCGGTGATGTTGTCGTGCGTGTGCGTTGCCCGCGCCGGGCCTAGTGGGTATGATTAAATACATGTTAGGATCCCTGAACGCCTTCGCCGGGTCGATCGACCTCGATTCGGTGGTGAACGTCCTCGATATCACCCTCATCTGCCTCTTCGTTGCCGCCTTCGTCATCTTGATCGGGGCTTTCATCCGCGGCCTCTTCCGCGGCTGGCGCTATGGCACTTACCGCCTTTTCATGTTCGCCCTCCTCTTCGTGGTGGCCCTCTTTACCCTCCAGCCCATCGTCAACCTCATCGGGAATCTCGACCTCGCCCAGTTCGGGCTCGGGAGCAGTTGGTCGCTCCCCACCTTCACCGTCGACCTGGACGGGACCTCCATACTAATCACCAGCGACGGCACGACCGCCTTCACGGTTGTCTCCGGCTACATCGAGTCCCTCCTTACCGGCCTCGGGAGCACCCTTCCACCGGAAGCCCTCTCGGCCTATGCCCTCGGCTTCGCGAGCTCGGCCCTCTCTCTCGCCCTCCTCTTCGTCGACGGGATCCTGATCGCCGTCTTCGGCACCTTCTTCGTCTTCCTCCTCTGGCATCTCCTCTTCAAGCGCTTCATCTCGAAGGAGAAACGGAAGGAATCCTACCGGAAGGGCAAGCTCTGGGGTGGGGTGAGTTCCGTCCTCGTCTCCAGCGTCTGCCTCTGCCTCATCATCTTCCCCCTCACCAGCGTCGTGAATTCCCTCAACGCCGCTTGGAAGGACGCCCAACTCTCCGAGGAAGACCAGACCCTCCTCCATACCCTCGATAACGATACCTACCAGATGGTCGACGGGGTGATGACCGCCTACGACAACTCGCTGTTCGCCCAAGGCTTCTTCAACTGGACCGCCAATCAGGATGGTAGAACCCTCGACACCTACCTCGTCGACTACCTCACCAACGTCACCGTCGGGCTCGGGGATCAAGAGAAGATCCAGGTTTCCTTCCTCGACGAACTCACGTCGCTAGCCGAGGTCTTCACCGTCTTCGTCCAAGGCGGGATCCTTTCCAGCGACGGTTTCGACGCCGCCCGGGTGCCTTTGGCCCTCACGACCGCGATGGCCCCGGAAATCCTCCGTGGCCTCGCCACGAGCGAACTCGTCACCGCCGTCATGCCCTATGGGCTCACCATCCTCGAGAACATCGGCCCGGTTAGCGAATACGTCAAGGTCGGAAGCGGCATCGATTTCTCGGGCGATTACGAATTGACCTTCAACGAGTTGGCTTCCCTTTACGACTCGGTTCTCGATAGCTCGCTCCTCAACCACCTCGTCGATCCCTCAACAGGGGAACTCGGGGTTTCCCAGGAGGTCGCCTCGGATGTCCTTTCCGAGGAAAACGTGACGACCGTTCGCGGTATCTTCGCCTCCCTCGACAAGGAGGAGATGCGGATATTCTCCGCCCTCATCGAAAGCGCCTTGACCATCCAGGCCTACAACGCCCTTTCCAAACTCGCTTCCGAGGGGGAAAACGGCATTTCCTTGACCATCGCCGACTTCCTTCCGGCGGTCGAGCTAAGCGATTTTGCCCCGGTCGACGGGAAGGCGACCGCCATCCCCGAAGAATACGCTTCGATCCGCTGGGGCGACGTCTTCGCCGACTTCTTCGAGTCCTTGGTCAGCCTCGTCAATGTCTCGCCGGAACTCTACCTCGCCGTCTGCAATGCCATCCCGAACTTCGACGGGACGGCCACTCCCGTCGATTACGGCACCTTCCTCGAACCGATCCTCGATGACTTCGACGCGGCCAAGGCCGCCCTCGTCGGGGAGGAAAAGGCACCCTCCGAGGTTGAAAAGGAAGCGGGGGAAGCCGCGGAAGAGGAAGTCACCCCTCTACTTGGGACGAGCTTCCTACTCAATGCCGCCCCGAAACTCGTCCTCATGCTCGGTTCGAGCATCAACACGGGTCTCGATCTCCCTGCCGAGAACGCGGTCGACCTTAGCGAAGTGGCCTCTTCCTTCCGGGAAGAGCAATCCCTCATCCTCCCGGAATTCTCAGCCCTCCTCGACGTGGTCGGGGATTTCGCGACGACCGAGGAGGGGAAGGAATTCCTTCTCCACCTCGAGCACCTACCGGGCATCTATTTCGATCCGGAGGGCCATTTCGTCGGCATCAGCGAAGGCCTCGTCGACGGTCTCGTCGAAGGCGTGCGGGGACTCGACCGCTCCCTCATCTGCACTGAGGTGATGCCGGCCGCCTTCGCTGGTTTCCTCGAGGGGAACGATTCCCTTGCCTCCGTCCTCGGGGACGACATCGAGTTCGATTTCGAGGTCCCGAACCTCGGCAACGAATTCGCTTCCCTCCTCACGACGATCAACGATGCCCAGGGGCTATTGGCCTACCTCCTTTCCCTCGGGGAGGAGAGGTTGACCGGCCAGGCCCTGAAGGAGACGGTCAAGGCCGTCGAAAGCTACGAGGACGAGTTGGTTGGCTTCCTCCAGGCTGTGGCCAAGAGCCCCATCCTCAATCCGACGGTCGAGGGGAAGGCCAATTCCAACCTCGCCGCGATGATCTCGATGCTATTCGAGACGATTGGCTTTGCCGAGCCTAGCGACCTCGCCCCCCTTCTCCACGGGCTTTCCCCCTCCGAGACCGAGGCCGAGATGGCTGCCTTCGTCTCCGTCTTGTTCGATGTCATGGACAGCGGTATCGTCCCGGTCCTCGCCGCCGGTTCGGCTACCCTCCAGGACTTTGCCTCCGTCTCCTTTTCCGCGATGTTCGCCTCCTTCGACGAAAGCATCATCTTCGCGAGTTCTTTCGGTTCGGTCCTCGATTCGCTTCTTGGGGAACAGCCGACCTTTGCCATGATGATCGAGGACGGGCTCTCCTTCTCCAATGTCGGCGACTGGTCGAAGGAAGGGGAGAACATCGATCTCCTCGTCTCCTCGATTGCCGAACTCGGGGCCGATGGCCTCTTAAGCGGTGGCTCGATCGACCTCTTTGGTAGCGATCCGGGTGCGGTGGAGAACATTTTGCGCTGCCTTTCCTCCTCCGAGCTCTTCGTAAGCGAGAACGAGGACGGGAGCTACGATTTCTCCTTCCCGACCTTCGTCTCCTCGATGCTCGAGGACTACCTTACCCCCGATAGCCCGGCCGCCTCCTTCTTCAAGGTTCCAGGCGGTGAGGGCGCGACCGTCATCAAGGAGGACATCGCCTCGACCGCGGTCTCGAACGGGTCCCGCGAGGAAGTCAGCTCGGCCCAGGAACTCTGGGGCAAGGAAGCCGCGACCCTTGCCGACATCATCTCCGATCTCGCCGGACTCGGCGGGCTCGAGGTGCTTTCGGACGAAGGAATTGACCTCGCCTTCCTCGATCCCCACTTCATCGATCTCGCCGTCCACGACGCGAGTTCCCTCCTCGTCTTTGGCCGGGTCATCAACTACTCCCTGTATTCCCTTCTGGCCGAGCAACTCACCTCTTACTTCCCCGAGGCCGCGGGCAGCGCGAACCTTGCCCCGTTCTACCAAGCCGATCTTCCTTCCTACCAAGCCGTCTTGACCGCCCCTGACAACGTCTATGCCGCCGAGGCCGACGTCCTCGCGAGCCTCTCCCATGCCATCCTCGATCCCTATTCCGGTTTAATCGAGGTCGACCCGGCAACCGGGGAAAAGAGCCTCGTCCTCGACGAGATTGCCATTGACGAGGTCTCCGTTCACGGGTTGGCCGCCCCGCTTCTCGATTCCCTTTCCTCCTCGAGGCTATTCAATTCCCTCGGGGAGGCCGAAGCGACGAGCTATGAGTACATCCTCTCCTCGATGCTCGAGAAAAACGTCTACGAGGCGGGGAAGGGCCTTGAAAACGTCATGGCCGTCCGGGCCGGAAGCACCGATTTCGACGAAATAAGGGCTCGCTGGAGCGTTGAGAATGACGCTCTTCTATTGACCTTCGAAATGGCCCAGGCAGCCGATATCGAATTCGATCAGATCCTCGACGACCCGTTCCGCTACTTCAACGAGGGCGCTTCCCACGAAGGCCAACGGGTGCGTCTCGAGAACGTCCTCGTCGCCTCGCGCGACTCCGCGATCCTCCGCCCGGCCTTCGTCGACCTCATCGAAAAGGCGGCCGTCTCACTCCGCGACGACTATGAGGTGAACACCGAATGGCTGCTTTCGGCCTCCCCTTCCGAATATGAAGAGGAAGTGCGGAATCTCTCATATGTGCTTCTCTACGGCTCCTTCGAGGACGACTTCACCATCGAGGAAATCGACCTCTTCCTCTCCAACCCGGCCACCGAAAAGCTCCTCCGAAAGGCGGCGGTCAGCCACGTCTTCAATAGCCTGCCGGCCAATGCCACTTCCCCTTACACGGCCTTCGAGCAGGTAATTGCCGATAGCCTCGATCAAAGCGACCTCTATCGGATTGAGGGGGAAGAAAGGGCCGACGAGAGGGAAGACGCGCGTCTTCTCCGGGTCTTCGAGCGAATCGACGGGGCCGACGACGAGCGGAAGGACGATCATGAACGCTTCCGCCTTTGGGAAACGGAAATCGATAGCCTGATGGACATCGTCTCGACCCTCGACGCGACGGGGATCGCCCTCGACGAACTGGGCGATTTCTCAGCCCTTTTCACCGGCGAGGAAGCCGCGGACGAGGCCAACCGGGTCAAACTCACGATGCTTCTGGATGCGAGCGGGGAATCCGACCTCGTCTATCCCTCCATCCCCCTCAAGCTCGAGGCGGCGGTCTCCGGACTCGATAGCGGCTCCTTCGACCTGAGCGGGGCCAACTTCCATTACGTCGGGCGGGACGAAGCGCTCCCCGAACTCCCGCTTGCTCCCTATTCCCATCTCGAGAACGAGCGGTTGGCCAAGGTGGCGATGTATGGCTCCTCCTTCGCCGGTTCCTCCTTCGATAGCCTCGTCGGCGTCTCCGGGAAGGCCGCCGGTTCGCTATTGGCTGCCATGTCGACCTCGGCCGTATTCAATTCGAGCGAGGGCTCTTCAACCACCGTTTTCCAAAGCGCGATGGCCGCGATTCTCGCCGAAGGCTTCCTCGCCGACTACTTCTATTCCCCCGACAATCCGGTCGATGCCCCCTACCTCGAGGCCGTGGATCCGGCCCGCGAGAAGGCCCTGGCCCTTTCCTCGAGCTACTTCCCGGAGGTAAGCGACGACTCCATTCCCGATTCGGCGTATGCAAACCTCGGTTTCCTGATCATCCTCGACGAAAGCGGGGAAGTCGTCGATCACCCCATCGGTTCACCCCTCACTTCCCTTGCCGAAATCGTCGATTACCTCGGGGAAGGGGATAACGAAGGCCATCTCTCCTCCTTCGCGGACGGGAAGTTGGTAGATGACGGCGGCACCTTCCTCAAGACCCTCCTCAACAAGCTCGACGCCTCGCCTCTACTCAAGGACAGCGTCCCCAACTCGGTCGGGAAGATGACCGCCAGCGGCTTCGACTTCACCGGAATCGACTTCTCGCAATCCGACCCCTATTGGACGTTCGATGCCTCAAGCGGCGACTCCTCTTCCTATGGAAGCGAGGAAATCGCCTCTCTCGTCGATGTCCTTTACGAGGCCGACGGGATGGAGGAAACCTTCAACCTCCTCACTTCGGAGACGGGCCTCGTCATCGAGGACATCCGTTCCATCCGTTCCCTCCTCGTCTCCTTGGCCTCGAGCAAGGTCTTCAACGGGGATGTCGGGGTTTCCTCGCTACCTGCCCGCCCGACGATCGAGGATCCGGGCCGCCCGGGCACTTATGTGGGGACACCGGACACCCTGACCGTCTTCCAGCAGCTCCTCTTCTACTTCCTGTTCGACTCGGCCCTGGCCAATCGCGCCTACGACCCGGTCGTCGACGGGGAAAAGGGCTTTGCTTCCCCGAGCGCCAAACTCGAAGCGGCCATCCTTTCCTCGACCCCCGACGAAGCTTCCTCGATTGAAGAGGTAAACGACCTCATCGCCGACGAGTACTTCTCCGGGCACGGCCTTCTCATGGTCGCCTTCGAGGAACTCGGGACCGTCGATGAGGACGGGGTCAAGTCCTTCCGGGTCGATTTCTCCAGCGGTGAGGACGGGGTCAAGTTCGAGACCCTCCCCCCGGAGACCCTTCGGAAGATCATGAAGGCGGCCAACGAGGTCGATTCGGCCCAAGGGATGATCGCCAACGGCATCGAGTACCTGACTAGCGACACCGTCGACCTCGCCAAGTGGTCGAGGGAAACCCTCGATGCCTCTTCCTTGACCGAAAGTGGTGTCTTCCGCCTTGTTTCCCTTACCCGCGGCTCGGGTACTTTGCCCACTTCCGATGAGGCCCTCTATTACCGTGACGGCGGCTCTTATTCCAAGGCCCTTCCGGACGCCAGTGGCAAGTATTCCTTCCTCCGGAGCGAGGATGAGGCCGACGGCCTCGGACTATCGACCCTCATCGGCCCGACCCGCCTCTATTACCGCGATGATAGTGGGTCCTACCTCCCCCTCTTCGGCGAAGGCGGTCCCGATCTCACCGGGATGAAGGTCGAGATCGAACTCGGCCTCCCCCATCTCCTCGCCCAAGAGGACTACGCCCTGGAAGGAGGAACCATCGACTCGATCGTCGACTTCTTCGGGGCCAACCTGTGGAACGAAGCGGCGGGCGAATACGACTCCATCCCCTCGGCTACCGAGTTCCTCGACGAAGGGGCGGATTCCTCGTCCTACCGGATTGTCTCCTTCCTCCTCTCCCCCTCGGGGCTATATTCGGCTGCCTTCGATGACGCCGGTTCTTTCCTCGGGCTTGACTCCCTTTCCCCGGACGGGGTCCCTGAAAGCGGGATCTCCTTCACCAGCGGTGTCGTCCTCCTCCGGAACTTCCTCCAGATCGTCACGACGACCGAGAATCCCCTCCCCGGTGGGGAAGAAGTCACCATCGACCTCGATTTGTCCAAGCTCTTCCTTGACAGCGATGGCTCACCGGAAAATGAGCGCCGGCTCTACGAGACGATTTTCTCGAGCCTCTATGGGGAAGCCAATTACGCAGGCGATGACCGGGCGAGCGTTTATCCGGGCGGCCTATCCTACTTCGACGATAACTTCGGGGCGGTCATCTCGCCCCTCGTCTACCTCGAGCTGGCCTCCAACCCGGATTTCGGTTCCTTGGCCGTCTATGCCCTCAACGCCCTCGGGGAGGAAGTCGCGATGCCATCCGCCTGGGCCGCCATCGACAATGCCGCCTCCTCGATGGACCGCCTGCTTCAGGCTGCCCCCTCCGCGGAGGGTCTCACCTCGACCTCCTTCTACAACCTGATGTTGACTTCCTATCTCCATCAGATGGTCTCCGGTCTCCTCGCCTCCTTCGAGGCCGGCGGCTTCGGAAACGCCCCCTTGGCCGTGGCCTACGAGACCCTTACTCCCCCCGTCCGCTTCATGAGCGCCGCGGGTCTTGATAGTCTCCGCGGACGGGACGAGCGTTTCTCCGCCTTCCTCGACGGCTACGATGCGGCCGCCTTGGCGGCCTTCCGCGCAGGCGAACCTTCCTTCCTCATCGAAAATGGGCTCGATTACCTCTCCGATCCCTCTTTCTATGCGGATCTCTTCTCGGCCACCGCCTCGCTATCCGTCTACGCCCACTCGAGCCTCCCCGCGCTTCTTCCCTCGCCTGAGCGTCCCCTCGGTTCCGAGGCCGCCTCGCTTGGGGCGCTGGGCCTCGGGGAGCCGACCGGCTTCAAGGGGCTCATCCTCGCCTCCTTCTTCGAGGGCTACTTCTACGAGAACGCGGTGAGCTACCTCTTCCTCCACGATGCGCATGTCCCGTCGGCGGAAGGCGTGACGTATCTAAGCCTCCTCGGGGCCAGTCTCTCCGACCTCGGGACGGAAGTCGACCTCCCTGCCTTCGACGGCTACTTCGGCGAGCGTGGTTACTATGCCTCCCTCTCCTCCATCTTGATGAATGGGTATAGATGATTTCGATCGAAAAGCCCTTCGTCTATGAGGAAAAGGTCCTTTCCTCCCGCTTCATCGGGATCCTCCATCCCCTTCTTGGGGTGGATTTCCCACTCGTCAAGGCCGAGATAGCCTCCCTTTACCCGAAGGCGAGCCATTATTGCCACGCCTACAAAAAGGGAGGCCTGGAAGGGAGCTCGGACGACGGGGAGCCCCCCAGAAGCGCCGGGCTCCCCCTCTTGCAGATCCTCCGCGGCTCGGGACTCGACGAGATAGCCCTCTTCGTCGTCCGCTACTTCGGGGGAACCAAGCTCGGCCTCCCACGCCTTGCCTTCACCTACCGGGAAGTCGGCAAGAAGCTCCTGGCCAAGGCCCCACGGGTCGAGTTCCTCCCCGGGGAGAGGCGGGAACTCGAACTCGCTTATCCCGATTACGGCCGCTTCCTCGAGAGGAGTCGCCGGACGGGGCTACGCCTCGGGGAAGCCAGTTTCGGGACGTCGATCCGCCTTCTCGTAGAAGGCGATGCTACAATCTTGGAGGCGGTCCTCGCTGACTGCGGGGACATCCGCACCGTTTCAAGAAAGGAAACCCTCTTGGCGAGGGCAGTGGAAAATGATCAAGGCAAGTGAATTCAGCGACCGGCGGGAACGCCTCATCAACTTGATGGAACCCCAATCGGCGATGGTCCTTTTTTCCGGCGTCCCGAAAATCAAAAGCGCGGACGAGGAGTATCCCTTCGAAGTCTCGAGGAACTTCTATTACCTAACCGGGATCGACCAACCAGATTCCATCCTCCTACTCATCAACGTCGACGGGGAAAGGAAGGAATTCCTCTTCGTTTCCCCCTTCGACGAAAGGAAGGAGAAGTGGTATGGCCGTCGGCTCACCCTACCCGAGGCCGAGGCCGTCTCCGGCATTCACAATGTCCTCCACAATTCCTCCTTCCAAGGGAAACTCGATGCCGCCCTCATCGACGGAATCGCCGAGTTCGGGAACGTGGAGACCCTCTATCTCGACATGGACCGCGAACTCAAGATTGCCGAGGACACCTACGTCAAGGACTATGCCAGGACTTCCGCGGCCGCCTATCGGGGAGTCAAGATCCTCGATGCCTATCCCCTCGTCACGACCCTCCGTCAACGGAAATCGGCCGGGGAGGTTTCCGAGTTCCGCGCGGCCATCCGTTCGACCCACCTCGGGATCAATGCCGCCCTGGCCATCATGGCCCCCGGCCGCCGGGAGTATGAACTCGCGAATGCCTTCCTCAAGGCCGTGAACGACGATAACGGCTATCAGGGGCTCGCCTTCCCGACCATCATGGCGAGCGGCGCCCACACGACCTGCCTCCATTACCCGACCCCGGTCGACGTCATTCCCGACGGGGGACTCGTCCTCATGGACCTCGGGGCGCGGAACGGCTATTACTGCGCGGACGTGAGCCGGACTTACCCAGCCAACGGGAAGTTCACGCCCGTCCAGCTCTCGGCCTACCGCCTCGTCCTCATGGCGAACAAGATGGTCATCGACCTCGCCCGGCCCGGCGTGAGCATCAAAGACCTCCAGCAAGCGGTCATCTCCCTTTACGAGAGGGAGCTCCCACGCCTCGGGCTCCTTGCCCAGGGCGAAAGGGTGAGCGACGTCTATTTCCATTCCGTGAGCCATTACATCGGGCTCGATACCCACGATCCGTATCTCCACCCGGAAGACCGTTCCTACCGGGAGATTCCCCTCGAACCCGGGGTCGTCATTTCCGATGAGCCGGGGCTATATTTTTCCCGTCTCGGTTTTGGCATCCGCATCGAAGACGACCTCCTCATCACCGAACACGGCTGCGAGGTCCTCACCCGCGACATCCCGAAGGAGCCGGAGGCCATCGAACGTTTACTTTCCCTTGGGAAGTAGGCATTGCCTGTACCTCCCGTTGCTTCGCGCTGGCGCCCGATGAAATAATTAGGCGTGGGTAGACGACGATTCATCGCTTCGGGAATGCTTTCGTTAGTTTCCCTTTGCCTATCTTCATGTGGCGATGAGCTGCCTGAAACCGTGATCGAACCGCCATCGTATGAGGCCGGCGCGTGGATTCAGCCGGCCTTTTCCTTCATCTACAACTCAGTGATGTCGGAATCCGGGGATCCCGCTTTCGAGGAGGTCCCGGATACGTTGCCGGAGCAAAAGCCATATGTCCTGAGCCCCGGGACCGGACCGCTCCATGGATGGGGCAGTCCCCCGTTGGTCGATGAAAGGGTATTCGACCTCATTGTTTTCGGCGGGATTCCCTTCAAGGGCGTTTTCCTTGACGATTCTCCTTGGCGGCCGAGCCAGAATTTCGGTGACGAGGTAAACGCCGCGTGGGCCTCGATTGGCATTTACAACAACCACGACGGAAAAAGAAAAGCCGACATCGATTGTTTCTACGTCATCGTGATGAGCGATGGCGATACTTGCTTCGGTTTGCCTTCCTATCAAGGCACCCATCAGATCGATGAACTCGGAACTTTCCTTGACGGAATCGACACTCTGATGGAATTCCCGGATGTCGACTTCCCGGGATCTTATGATTCAGAGAGCCTTCGCCACCTATTTCCCTATGAGCCCTTCGGCGGCTTGGCATCGTTTCGGATGTCGACTGAACGCACGGTCCCCGACGACCGGTACTACGACTATGAAATAGGCAGCGGCCTCATCGAATTAAGATCGGGCGACGGGAAGGAGAAACTGGCCTCTGTTGCCTTTTCGACCCACGCGATCCGCTCGGCTTTTCACCATGGATATCATTATTACATGCGCGATTTGTGGTCATTGTATCTCGAAAGCATTCCGCCGAAGGAAGAGAACCCGGGTTTTCCGTGGGTGATACCAAAACCTTCTTGAGCCGAGCCGCCTCCTAGGAAAACCGGCCGGGCCTTTCTATAATCTAAAGGATGAGAATCGAATGCGTTGCCCTCTTGGGGTTTGAGGATGGGAAGTAACGATGGAACGCAAATTCACCCGCGAAAACTTCCTCGATTTCCTGAAAACGGCCGTTCCGAACTACCGCGGCGACCCGGATTTCCTCTATGAGGCCAGCGAAGCCGCCTTCGCGGCCATCCCCTCGTTGTCCAGCCAATCCCCGATCTTGGCGCGCTTTGCCTACAGCCCAGCCAAGATCGTCTTCTACCTCGTCGGGGAGCATGCTTTTTACCTTGAAGCCCATCCCGGCAAAAAGGAAGAGGAACTCACGAAGGATCCGAATTATCTTTCCTTCCTCGTCTCCTATGCCCTCGACAAGTATTACACCAACGAGCATCTCTCCTACAATGAGGGCTCCTTCCTTTCTTCTTACCAGCCGGAGGTCTCGACCCTCGAGCTCTACCTCAACTACATCCTCCGTACCCTCCGCCCGAAGCGGAAGGGGGACCCGACCTCGACCCTCTATGTCGACATCCTCGGGAAGGGCCTATCGATGGCCCATTGCATCCTCGACCTCCTCGTCGGGGGCTACGAGACCGAGGCCTTCTCCACCTGGCGGACCCTCCACGAGAACGAGTGCATCCTCCTCACCCTCGTCCGGGCCGGCGAGAAGGCAGTGAAGAGCTACCTCGAGCACCTCCATTACGCCCTCGCCTTCCGCGGGGCCCTCAAAAGCAAGGAAGAGACCGACGAGACCTTCCTCCAAATCAAGGAGGAGATGCGTTTGCATGCCCTCAAGAGCAAGGACATGAAGCGCTTCATCGAATACGGTTGGCTCTATGAGGTCGAGGGCTTCGACGAGGAAAGCGGCTACAAGCTCAACTTCCGGGACGGGGTCGAACGCTCAGCCGGCCTCCATTCCTATAGCAAGGTCTATGAGATGAGCAGCGAAATCGCCCATAGCTCCCCCCTCCTCATCTACTCCCGGAGGTCCTATTTCCTCCTCATCACCCTCATCAATCTCTACGAATCGTTCTTCCGTCTCGAGAAGGTTTTCTCCAGCATCTACCTCGGCTCGGCCTCCGAAAGCGAGAAAAAGCGCTACGGTGCCCTCCGGGAGGCCTATTACGGGGAACTCATGGCCGCTTATGAGAAAAGCAAAAAGCGGTTCAGCCGCCTCTCCTCGAAGGAGAAGTGAGAAACCGCCGCTTGTTTCGGAAAGGGGCTCAACTCCCCTTTTTCTTTTTCGGGAGGAGGAGATTGTGGAGGAAGGCAAGGAGATAGGAAGCGGCGATCACGATGGCCAAGAGGATGACGATGTAATAACCGGTCCCGATCCCGTCAGCGGTAACCGAGAACCAGCCGAGGGTCTCGAAGTCCATGAAGAAATACGGGAAGCGCTGGTCGTTCCCGGCGAAATGGATGTTCAGGGGATAGCAAATCGCATAGACGAAGAGCATGTAAAGGAGGGGGAAGAGGGCCCCGATGAGGGGGTCGGCTTTCTTGAAGGGGATCCGCCTCTCGAAAACGAGGACGTCGAGGATCCCGAGGACGGGGACGATGAGATGGACGGTGAGGTTGGCCGCGCTTTCGACGTAGCCGGGACCGGCCGTCGGTACCAGGAGGGCGAAGAAGACCCCCATCGTGAGGGCCACTCCGATCGAAGAGGCGAATCGGAGGAGGCGGAGCAAGCGGAGGGAGGCCTCTTCCCCGGTCACGATCGAGACGATGTCGACGAAGAGGAAGACGAGGGAGGAAAGCATCATGATGATGTTCGAGATCATCGTGAAGTAGAGGAACAGGTATTGCCCGCCCATGAACCCGGCGTTTTGGTAATTGAGGAAGATGCCGATGATCCCGATGAGAAGAATCGCGGCCTTATTGAGGAGCCCCACGTAGAGGAGGGGACGGTTCGGGGAGTGCGTTTCCATATGGCTGCATTATCGGCCAAGGGCTTTCGCCCGTCTAGGAAAAAAGGCCCTCGAGGGCCTTGCTAAGAGAAGGGGTTCAAACGTCCGCGTAGCAGCTGCCCCCGATGAATTCCCGCATGAGGGAATTGCTCGGGACCCATTCGTCTTTCATATCGAGGAAGAACTTAAGCATCCGCATCAGGCGTTCGGCCAAGGGGAAGTAGGGGCTCTCCTTGTCGATTTTGTTCAAGAGGGGGAGGGCGTATTTCCGCATGACGGCCAACTCGTATGGGAGGAAGGAATTGAAGACGTAGTCGCTTCCTTCCTGGGTTGAGTAGATCCACTTGAATTCCCCGGCCCGGACCTTCGGCCACATGGCGAAGGTCTCCTCCGGCGGGGCGGCCCGGAACTTGTAGTCGCGGACGAGCCGGCGGATGAGGCGGAGGTCGGTCAGGGAGAGGGGATTGTGGTCGTCGAGGTTGATCTGGGCTTGGGGAGAGATGAAGACCTTGAATTTGTTGGCCTTGCTGATCGAGGGGGTCAGGTGGTCGTTCAGGGCGTGGATTCCCTCGATGATGATCGGCTCGTCGCGGTGGACGCGCAAAGTCCGGCCCGGCACCCGGCGGCCGAGTTTGAAATCGAATTTCGGGAGCTGGACTTCCTCTCCGTTGATGAGGTCAACCATATTTTGGTTGAAGAGGTCGGTGTCGAGGGCCTCGATCGACTCGAGGTCGGGTTCCCCGTTTTCGTCGAGGGGAGCTTCGTCGCGGCGCTTGTAGTAGTCGTCGATGGAGATTCGGATCGGCCGGATGCCCCGGGAGAGGAGTTCGATCCGGAGGCGGTTGGCGAAGGTCGTCTTGCCCGAGCTCGAGGGGCCGGCCACGCAGACGAGGCGGATGTCGTCGATGTCATCCTCGATCAGCTGCCCGAGTTCGGCGAGCATCCGGTTGTGGCGGGCCTCGCAGATGTTGATGAACTCGACCGCCCCGTTGTGTTCCAATTCGTTGTTGATCTTGGCCACCGTGTCGATCCCGGCGATCTTGGCCCAGTCATGGCTTTCCTTGAGGGTCCTGCCGAAGGTCGGGGCGTCTTCGAACTCGGGGATCTTGCCCCCGCATTCCGAACGGGGATACTGGACGAGGAAACCCGGGGCATAGAGGCGGATCTTGTAATCGACGATGTAGCCGGTCGAAGGGGCGAGGTGGGAGTACATGTAGTCGAGATAGCCGTCGCACTCGTTGAGGTGGACGGTCTTCTCGGGACGGTACTTGAGAAGGGAGATCTTGTCATCGAAGCCCTTTTCACGGTAGATTTCGGCCGCTTTTTCGTTTGGGACGACCGTTCGTTTGATTGGCAGGTCGGCCTTGATTATCCGTTCGACTTCGTGGTTGAGGCGGATGAGCATCGCCGTGTTGGCCACCGTGTTGGCATCGAGGAGGTGGATGCTGATGCAGCGGCTGACATTGTAGGCAAAGCGGATCTTGAGGTCGGGGTAGAGGTTATGGAAGGCCATGGCCACGATGTAACGGAGGGTCGCTTCGTATATCTTCATCGCCTCGTGGTCGCTCACGGTGAGGAACTCGACCTCGGCATCGTAATAGACCTCGTAGTTGAGGTCGCGCACCCGGTTGTTGACCTTGGCGGCGATGTGGCCATGGTCATGGAGTCCGAAGTCCTTCTCGATGTCGAGGAGGGAGCGGTTGGCTTCGTAGGCTTTCTTGGCGTTTCCGACGGTGACGGTGAATGGCATGTGCGTACCTCTCAAATTTCTTTAGCCGCTCATTCTAGGGGCGGGAAGGGGCTTCTTGCAAGCGCTTTCATCGAGGCCGGTTCTCGAGAGGGGCCCAGACAATTGCATCAGTACCATCAACCTCAATCCATTTCGATGGACGCCCTTGCCTCTTGCCCTTTCCCGGTCTTTTCCCTACGATTATCGACATAGGATATGTCGAAGTTCCTAGTGCGTTTCAGAAGCCTCTCGAGTGAGGGGAAGGCCATTGCGATTCTCCTTTTTTTGACGGTCGTTCCTTTCCTTGGCCTCTTGCCGCTTTTCTTCTTCCACGATGCCGGCGGTTACCCCCTCGGGGCCTATCCCCTCGGATGGCTCCTCGGTAGCGGGGCAGGGCTATTCGCCTACGCGAGCATCGTCTACGCTTCCCGTTATCTATTGGGCGGCAAGGACGAGAAGGGCGGTAGCCTCGGCTTGACCCTCCTACTTACCTTCGCCCGCCTCCTCGTCTATGCGATCGTTCTCGTCATCGCGGCCATCTGCACCTTCAAAAGCGAGTGGTTCGGCGGTTTCAATGCCTTCAACTTCTGGACGGCCTTCGGGGGGCTTCTCCCGATGAGCGTCGTCTCCATCTTCGTCCATTTCGTCGAGGTGAAGGCCGTCAAGAAAGAGAAACCGGATGAAGTGATCGAACCCGAACCCGGGAGCGGGGAAGGGGCGGGGGAATGAACGCCATCCCTCTTTTTTACGATACCGTCGACGAGAAAGTCGCCCACATGCTCGATTTCGAGCTGGAAGGCCCCCTTCTTTCCTCACTAATCGTGATGACCGTCCTCTTGCTCGTCGGGGCCGTCATCGGCTTGAATGCCCATCTCGCCTACAAGCGCGGCGACTACAAGAAGCGGCCCAAGGGCCTCCTTTATTTCGCCGAGGAATACGTGAATTTCGTCGATCGTTTTGCCGTCAACACGATGGGGAGCGACGTTTTCGAGCTTTGGGGTGGTTATTTCTTCACCCTCTTCGCCTATCTATTCGTCGCCTTCAACATCTCCCTCTTCGGTCTACCGGGGGTCATCGACTGGCTGGCCGGCCCCCTCTCACTCTCGATCATCATGTTCATCATCATCCAGTACCAAGGGCTCAAGTGGAACAAGCTCAGCTATTTCCACCGTTACGTGGAACCGGTTTTCATCTTCCTCCCGGTTAATCTAATCACTATGTGGAGCCCCATTCTCTCGACCACGATGAGGATGTTCGGGAACGCCCTGAGCGGGACCATCATCGTCGGGCTGATCCAGTGGGCCCTCTCCAATGCCTCGGGGGCCCTCTTTGGCTCCCTCACGAGCATGGCTCAGGCCAATTACATCCCGATCTGGGACAGCGACCAATCCACGGTCTGGACCCAGATCTTCCTGGCCCCGATCCCGATGGGGATCCTCAATCTCTACTTTTCCCTTTTCTCGGGCGGGGTGCAGACGCTCGTCTTCTGCTCCCTCAACGCCGTCTGGTTCGCGGCCGAACGACCGGTGGAGGAAGAAGCCTCCCCGGCCCTCCTCGACCGGGAAAGGATGCCGGCGCTTGGCCAGGGATAGGGGAAAGTAGCCCAAACAGGAGGTTTGCTTATGACAGATTTGGGTCTCATCGCCATCGCGGCGGCCATCGCGGTGGCCTTCGGTTGCCTCTCCGCCATCGGCGAGGGGTGGATTTGCTCGAGCGCCATCAAGGCGATGTCGCGCCAGCCGGAGATGCAGAAGAAGCTCCAGTCGACGATGGTCCTCGCCGTCGCCCTCGATGAATCGACGGCCATCTATTGCCTCGTCATCGCCATTCTCATCATCTTCGTCCTCGGCGGCCGGGCTTAAGTCAACATGTTCATCCCCGTCCTCGACGACACCCCCTTCTCCTCGGGCGACTTCATTGACAAGCTGGTTCCCAATCTCTGGAGCTTCCTCATCAACCTACTCGCCCTGATCGTCCTTTTCGTTGCCCTCTATTTCATCGCCTACAAGCCGGTGAAACGCTTCGTCAAGGCCAGGAAGGACTATATCGAAGGGAACATCAGGGACGCCGAGAAGGGGAAGGAGGAGATGGACAAAGCCCTTAGGAAGAAGGACTCCATCCTCGAGGAGGCCAAGAAGGAAGGGGCCGAGATTGTTGCCTCGAGCAAGGAAGCGGCCCTGAAGCGGGCGAAGACGATACTCGAAACCGCTGAGGAAGAGGCGAAGCGAAAGAAAGACGAAGCCGATCTGGACATTGCCAAGGCGAAAAAGAAGGCCGAGGGCGAGATGCGGGAGGCAATTCTTTCCGTCTCGGTGGCCACGGCGGAGAAGGCCCTCGAACGGCACGTCAACGAGGAAGAGGACCGCCGGCTCCGGAAGGAAGTCGAGAAGGAACTCGAGAAGCATGCAAGTAGGTGAGGCCAGGGTATACGCGGAAGCCCTCTTCGACTACGCGAAGAAAGCGGGCAAGCTCGACGAGGCAGCCAAATCGATGGCTGTTCTTGTGGAAATCGCCGACAAAACGCCATCATTCGTCCCCTATTTCTCCAACCCCACCGTCTCCGGGAGCGACAAGAAACGCGTCGTCGCCTCCCTTCTGCTCAGCCCGGATTTCTTCGCGGCCTGGGCGGAAGCGACCGCCTATTATGGGGCTCTTGGCTCCCTCCGGGCCATCGACGAACGCTTCGGGGAACTCCTCGACGGGGAGAGGGGTGTCGAGCGGGTCACCGTCTATAGCGCCTCCCCTTTGAAGGAGGAGGAGAAGGAAAGCCTCCTCACCGCCCTCGGGGGGAAGTCGCGTTTCCGTCTCCATTGCAAAGTCGATCCCAGCCTCATCGGCGGTTACCGCCTCTATGTCGATGGGCGTCTCATCGATCGTTCGCTCAAGGGGAGGGTGGAAGCCATTGCCTCCTCCCTCCGCGGAAAGGAAGGTATCTGAATGTCCCTAAGTCCCAGTGAACTCGCTTCCCTCCTCGTCGAGGAAATCAAGAAGGCCACCTCCAAGGAAGAGGACCGGGCGGTCGGCCGCGTCATCGCCGTCGGGGACGGCATCGCGACCGTCTACGGCCTTCCTGGCGCGATGCTAGGCGAACTTCTGTCTTTTCCCAACGGCGTGAAGGGCCTCGTCATGAACCTCAACCGCGAGACCATCGGGGCGGTCCTCCTATCGAAGACGAACTCGGTGAGCGAGGGCGACCCGGTTTACGCGACCGGCCGCGTCCTCGAGACCAAGGTCGGCGATGCCCTCTTAGGGCGGGTCGTTTCCGCCCTCGGTGAGCCTCTGGACGATGATGGGCCGATCGAAACCCCTTCCTATCGCCCCATCGAGCGGATCGCCCCTGGGGTCATGGAACGGGAAAGCGTCAACACGCCCCTTGAGACGGGCCTACTCGCCATCGACTCGATGATCCCCATCGGCCGAGGTCAGCGGGAACTCATCATCGGTGACCGCCAAACCGGCAAGACCTCGATCGCCATCGATGCCATCGTCAATCAGAAGGGCAAGGGGGTCAAATGCGTCTACGTGGCCATCGGCCAGAAGAATTCCTCGGTAGCCCAAATCGCCGCGCGGCTCCGGGCCCTCGGCTCGATGGAGTATACCTGCATCGTCAGTGCCTCGGCCTCCGACCCGGCCCCGGAACTCTACATCGCCCCCTTCGCCGGGATGGCGATGGCCGAGGAATGGATGGAGAAGGGGGAAGACGTCCTCATCGTCTTTGACGACCTCTCCAAGCATGCGGTTGCCTACCGTGCCCTCTCCCTCCTCCTCAGGCGCTCGCCAGGCCGGGAAGCCTACCCCGGCGACATCTTCTACCTCCATAGCCGCCTCCTCGAGCGGGCTTGCAAATTGAGTGAGGAGCGGGGTGGCGGTTCGATTACCGCCCTCCCGATCGTCGAGACCCAAGCCGGGGACATCTCGAGTTACATCCCCACCAACGTCATCTCCATCACCGACGGGCAGATCTTCCTCACCAGCGACCGTTTCCAAGCCGGGCAGCGTCCGGCCCTCGATAGCGGCCTCTCGGTCTCCCGGGTCGGCTCGAATGCCCAGACCAAGGCCATGAAAGAGGCCTCCTCTTCCCTCAAGATCGAACTGGCAGCCTACCGTGAGAACCTCTCCTTCGCCCAGTTCGGGAGCGACCTCGATGCCGACACGAGGAAAATCCTCGCCCATGGATCGACCCTAGAAGCCGGGCTCCGCCAGAAAAACTACTCGCCCCTCCCAATGCCCCTCCAGGTCATCACCCTCCTTGCCCTCAAAAGCGGGGCCCTGGACGGGCTCGACGTCGAGGCGGTCGTCGCCCTCCTTGCCCGCCTCCGGGAGTGCTATCTCGACGAGGCAAGCGACATCCTCGACGAACTCTCCGCCAAAAAGCGGCTGGACGACGATTTGAGAGAGAAAATTGCCGCAAAAACCAGCTATTTCCTTGAAAGGGAGAAGCAATGAGCTCTTCTTTGGCCAAGACGAAAAGGCGCATCAGGGCCGTTACCGGCACCCGGAAACTGACCGGGGCGATGGAACTCATCGCGCTCGCCAAGCTCCGGCGTGGCCTTTCGGAGATCGAGGCCAACCGCTCCTTTCTCAAGGAATTCGGGATATCCCTTGCCCGTCTTGCTCTCATGGAAAAAGAACGTCAGGACGAGAAGAAGCACTCGGGCAGGCGTCTTCTCATCGCCGTCTATAGCGACCTCGGCCTCTGCGGCCCCTATAACGGCGACATGGACGACTTCCTTGAAAGGGAACTCGGGATGGGCGACCTCTTCTATCCCATTGGGGACCGTTCCCGTTCCTTCCTGGCTCGAAAGAACCCCGATATCGATGAGACCCTCCCCACACTCGACCTCAATGCCCGGGTCGAGGATTGCCTCGCCTTCGCCAAAGCCCTCATCGCTGGATACGGAAAAGGGAATTACTCCCGCGTTTCCATCGCCTATACCCATTACGTCAATTCCCTCCGGAACGTCGTCCTCCTCGACGAACTCCTCCCCCTCTCGTTTCTCGGGGAAGCGCCCGTTCAGGAGCTCGCCTCCCCGCCTGAACTCGATCTGAAGGCCGAGAAGATGCTCCAAGTCCTCCTTCCGTCCTATCTTTCCTCGCTTATCCGGGCCCGGCTCCTCGAATCCTCGATGAGCGAACAGTCGGCCCGGCGCCTCGCGATGGAAAACGCCAACGACAACGCCGATGAGCTACTCGAGGAACTCAACATCGCCTACAACAAAGCCCGGCAGGCCGCGATTACCCAGGAAATCGTCGAGGTCGTCGCCGGAAGCGCCCATTAGGAGGATTTCCATGAAAGAAAAGCACCCTTATCAAGGCACCTTGGTCGAGGCGGTCGGCCCGGTTCTCGACTTCAATTTCGACGGTAGCGTCCTCCCGCCGCTACTTAGTGCCGTCTACATCGACCTTCCGGATGGAAAGAAAATCGTAAGCGAGGTCATGCAGCATATCGGCGACGATGTCGTCCGCGCCGTCTCGATGGGGGCGACCGAAGGGCTGAAGCGGGGGATGGAGGCCTATAGCGACGGGCATTGCATCGAAGTCCCGGTCGGGCGAAAGACCCTCGGAAGGATGTTCAACGTCCTCGGCGAGCCTATCGATGGGCTGGGGGGCGATTTCTCCAAGGAGGAGCACAATCCCATCCACCGTCCGGCTCCCGGCTTCAGCGAGCAGAAAGTGGCCAGCGAAGTCCTCGAGACCGGCATCAAGGTCATCGACCTCCTCTCACCCTATCTCAAAGGCGGGAAGATCGGCCTCTTCGGCGGGGCCGGGGTCGGCAAGACCGTCCTCATCCAGGAGCTCATCGACAACGTCGCCCGGGTCCACCATGGCATTTCCGTCTTCGGCGGGGTCGGGGAACGTTCCCGCGAAGGCAACGACCTCTATTTCGAGATGAAGGCCTCGGGGGTCCTCTCCTCGACGGCCCTATGCTTCGGGCAGATGAACGAACCGCCCGGCGCGCGGATGCGGGTCGGCCTCACGGCCCTCACGATGGCCGAGCACTTCCGGGACAAGGAGAAACAGGACGTCCTCCTCTTCATCGACAACATCTACCGTTTCACCCAAGCCGGAAGCGAGGTTTCCGCCCTCCTTGGACGGATGCCGTCCGCGGTTGGCTATCAGCCGACCCTCGCCACCGAGATGGGCGAACTGCAAGAACGGATCACCTCGACTTCCGATGGGTCGATCACCTCGGTCCAAGCCGTCTACGTGCCGGCCGACGACCTCACCGACCCGGCCCCGGCCACGACTTTCTCCCACCTCGATGCCCGGACCATCCTCGACCGGGAAATCGCCTCCCTCGGCCTTTACCCGGCCGTCGACCCATTGGCCTCGACTTCCTCGGCCCTCGATCCCTCGATCGTCGGGGAACGCCATTACAAAGTGGCCCGCGAAGTCGTCGCCCTCCTCGAACGCTACAAGGAACTCCAGGACATCATCGCCATCCTTGGAATCGACGAACTTTCCGACGAGGACAAGGCGACCGTCTACCGGGCCAGGAGGGTGCGCAACTTCCTATCCCAGCCTTTCAAGGTCGCCGAGGCCTACACCGGGATGAAGGGGATCTACCTCCCTCTCGAGGAGACCATCCGGAGCTTCGAGGAACTGCTTTCTGGCAAATACGACTCCTATCCGGAGAGCGCCTTTGCCTACTGCGGCCCCATTGAGGATGTCATCGCCCACGTCAGGAAGGAGGGGAAGTGAAACTCCCTTTGAAGGTCATAACCCCCCGTGGGTGTGCCTTTGAAGGCGATGTCGATGCCCTTTATTGTCCGTGTGCGAAGGGCCCGATCGGGATCTTGCCCGGCCACGCACCTTTCATGTCGCCGGTGGTCGAAGGGGCGACGGCCCGCATCGAGAAGCTGGGGAAAAGCTCTTCCTACCGGCTCGGAAGCGGTTTGCTCGACGTCCGCGGGGACGGGGCCTATCTCCTCGTTTCCTCCTTCGAGGAGACGGAAGGCGATGCTAAAATCCCGGAGTAAGGGGGAGTCAACATGAATTTCGTCTTCGTTTCGCCCAATTTCCCCGAACGTTACTACAAGTGGGTCGAGGCCCTCCGCGAACGGGGAATCACCGTCCTCGGAATCGGGGACAGCCCCCATTACGACCTTCACCCACGCCTCAAGTCCTCCCTGAACGAATACTATTTCGTGAAGGACCTCTCCGATTTCCCCGCGATGAAGGCGGCCGTCGGCTATTACCAAGGCAAATACGGGAAAATCGATTACATCGAAAGCGACAACGAGTGGTGGCTCGAGATGGATGCCCGCCTCCGGGAGGAGTTCGGCGTGAAGACCGGTTTCTTCCCTGCCGACATGCACAATATCAAGGCCAAGTCGGCCATGAAGGCGTCTTTTGCCGAAGGCGGGGCCAAGACCATCCGTTACGTGCTCGTCGACGGACCTCAAGACCTCGGGAAGGTTCTTGAATTCGCCCGGGAAGTCGGTTACCCCCTCTTTGCCAAACCCGATGTGGGGGTCGGGGCCAGCGACTCCTATAAGCTCCGTGACGAAAACGAGGTCCGGTCCCTTTTGAAGGAACCCCTTCCCGAGACCCACATCGTCGAGGAATACATCGACGGGGCGATCGTCAGCTTCGACGGCATCTGCGATTCGCGCGGGGAGGCCGTCTTCGTCTCCAGCGACCACTTCCCGACCCCGATTGCCGACATCGTCAACGACGGGGTCGACTACTATTACTACAACAATCCCTTCGAACTCCCCTTTGCCGATGTCGATCAAAAGGAGTTCGAGCGGATCGGGCGGCAAGTGGTGAAGGCCTTCGGAATCAGGAAGCGGATGTTCCACATCGAGTTCTTCGTCTTGAAGGAAGACAAGCCCGGGCTCGCGAAGAAAGGCGATTTCGTCGCCCTCGAATGCAACATGCGCCCACCGGGTGGTTATACCCCCGACCTCATCGACTTCGGGGGTTCGCTCTCCTGCTATGAGATCTACGCGGACGTCGTCGCTTACGACGAGAACCGCCAGGACATGGGAAAGGAGAAGTTCTATGCCTTTGCCTCCCACCGGCTCGACCGCCTTTGCTATCTCCACGACGACGGGGAAATAAAAAGCCGTTACCGGAACGTCCTATCGATGAGCGGCCGTTATCCACCCCACATGGCCGCGGTCATGGGCGACGCTTTCTACTACGCCAAGTTCAAGAGCATCGAGGAAGGCCTCGCCTTCGATGCCTTCGTCCGGGCCAAGCGGGGGAACTAGGCGAAATAGCCCTCGATCAACTTCCGGCCCTCAGCCGATTCAAAAGGCGCGCTCTCGCCATTCAGCGAGACGGCGCTTTTTATCGTATCGAGGCGGAAAAGGCTGCAAAAAGCCGCTTTTTCTTCCGCATTTGCCGCGGAATAGTCATAAACGTCGACCTCCCGGCCGGTCGATTCGGCGCTTTCCCTAACCTCCTCGAGGAAGGCGTTGGATGCATATTCGTTGCTCAGGTCGACGAGGACGGACAGGCGGTCGCCGTTGAGGGAGGACGGGGGAAGGAATCCCCGGTGGACGTGGCTCGGGGCGAAGTTGTTCTTCAGGGTCTTGGACAATGAATCGGCGTCGATTCCGCCGCTCCCGACGAAGACTTCCCTTACATCGTCCTCGGCCACGTAATAGAGACTCGGGGTGTACTTCCCGTATTCCTCGTTGCCCGAGACCTCGCGGAGGTAGCTGCCCACGGTGTCGAAGGAAGTGCGGTCGCTGCCATCCATGTAGACGAGGGAGACCAGAAAGCCGCTGTCGGTAACGGCCGCGGCCACCTCGTCGGCGATTTGCTCGCAGTGCTCGCAACTGCTCGAGGCGAGGTAGACGAGGCCGGAGTAACCGGCCTTCCATTCCGCGACGAGATCATCCCCATTCCTCCGCGGAAGGGCCTCGAAGAGAGTGGGAGCTTGGCTAATCGGGGCATCGAGGTAGAGATCGACCGTCAGTCCCGTGCTCGCGCCCGGTTGGCACGAGGAAAGCAGGAGGGGAAGCAGGAAGAGGGAAGCGCCTTTGAATTTTGCCATCACCTAAATATACACGCTAAGGGTCGTTTTGGCCCCAAATCGGGTATAATCCGGGAAGAAACATGAACCTTTGGCACGCCGTAAGCAAAAAACGCATCGCCCCTGAGGAATTTTTGGTGTGCATCGAAATAAGCGCTTCCTCTTCGGTGAAATACGAACTCGATAAGGAGACGGGGGCCCTACGGCTCGACCGCATCCTCTCGACGGCGACCCATTATCCGCATAACTACGGGTTCATCCCGAGGACCCTCGGCGACGACGGGGATCCCCTCGACGTCCTCTTGGTTGCCTCCCGCCCGATTGCCCCCCTCTCCTTGGCCCGCGGCATCCCCCTCGGGGTCGTCATGATGAAGGACGGCGGGAAGGGCGACGAGAAGATCATCGCCGTCTGCCCCGACGACCCGGTCTATGGCTGCTACGATTCCCTCGATGAACTCCCTCCCCACCTCGGGGCGGAAATCGCCCATTTCTTTGCCGTTTACAAGGGCCTCGAGCCGGGCATGAAAACCGATGTCGGGCCGACCCTTGGCAAGGACAAGGCCATCGAGGTCATCAAGAAGGCCATGGCAAGTTATGAGGAAGCCTTTCCCGAGCCTTAAGAACCGGCCCTGGACTTTCTATCTCTTCTTCGGGCTCTACGCCTTTCTCGCCGCTTTCCTCGTGGTCGAAAGCGCCCTTCCGGCCAGCGTATCCAGCGCCCACTCGGGGGTCGTGGCCGATATCGTGGCCTTTTTCGCCAACCTCGTTCCGGGGGCCGAGGCCAAACCCGTCCTTCCGGCTGGGCTCACCCTCAAGACCGATTCCTCTTACCTTCATGGCCTGCCCGGCCACGAAGACGACGTCGCCCTCGGGACGACGACGATGCTCGATTACGATATTGAGTATCCTCTTGACGACCACGGCTCCTATTTGGACCCGACCTTCGAGGCGGAAAAAATCCGGGGCGGTGAGGAGTTCGACCTCGTCGTCGACGCGGCCAACTCGGTCGTGAGGATCGTCAGTAACGGGAATCCGCGAGAAGACTGCGCGATTGAGGTTTCGGTGGCCGGTGGGATTTCCGAAGTCTATTCCTTCGATATCGTCGAACTTCCGGCCCCGCTTGAATTCAGCATCGAAGTCCCCTCGAGCGTCCATGTCGGGGAAGCGGTTCCCGTGAGGGTCGTGATGTCCGATCCCCTTGGAAGTGGAAAGGACGATTACGAACTCCGACGTTATTTCGACGTCGCCTCCCTCCCCGTGAGGGCGGATGAAGGACTCGTCATCGACCCGGAAGGCTATCTTTTCGTGAAGGAGGGGACTCTCCCCGGGAGGAAGGAATTTTCCATCGGCGGGAAGCGGGGGAAAATCGATGTCCTGCCAGCCCGTGGGGGCGACCCCATCGGGATCGAAGTCACCCACGAGGGGAACCTTTCCCTCAACGACTACGATTACGAGCAAAGCGGGATCTTGTTGAAGGCCTCCTACCTCGGCTCCGGTTTTGAAGGGGTTCCCTTCGTCGTGAAGGGGGACCCGATGGCCTTCAAGGCGGTACCCCTCGCGGAAAACGGCACCTTCCTCATCAAGGGCTATCGAAGGAAGGTAGGGGAAGTGGAAGTGCGCGTCGAGTCTGCCCTCCGCAAGGCGGATGGTAGCCCCCTTTTCGAGAAAACCATAACCTTTCCCCTCACCGAAATCGTTCCCGCGAGCCTCGTCGAGACAAGAATCGGGGATGTCCTCGTCGAGGAAGGAACGAGCATCACCTCGAGCGTCGGGGCGGCCCTTCCGATCACTGCCCGCTTCCTTGGCGTAGGCGGCAACGAGAACGTCTACGACCGGAGCCTCGAGGTGAGTGTGTTTCCCGAATCCCTTGCGAGGGTAAGCGGGAACCTGACCACCTCCCCGAGCCTCGTCTTCAATGAGGAGGGAGAAGGCGAAATCACCATCAAAAGCCGGGCCAATCCTTCGTTATCGCTCACTGTCGACCTCCGGGTCGAGGAAGCCAAGAACGTCGATCCCTCGAGCCCCGGCTTCGGATTCTCCATTCGGAAGAACATCGGCCACCTCGGCCTTTTCGCCTGCCTCTCCGTTCTCGGGGCCGTCTTTTTCCGCCTCTATTTCGGGAGTCAACTCCCCTTGGCCCTCACCATCGGATCCTCTTCCGTCGTGACCGCTCTCCTCGCTTTCCTGACCGAGGGAATCCAACTATTGGCCATTGACCGCGGGGCCTCGCTCGTCGATGTCGGCATCGACCTCCTCGGGGGCTTCGGTGGGCTCCTCCTCTTCTTGGCCGTCTATTTGCTCGTCCTCCTCATCCGCTGCCTCATCAAGAAGAAACCTGGTCGTCAAGCCTCGTGAGCAAAGCTTTCCCGGCGGGAATAGGCCTTTTTCTTGCTTTCGAAGATCCTTTGGAAGACCTCGTTTCCGGTCATCTTCTTCCGATAGAGGGCCCAATAGCCCCAAAGGATGTCCTCGTAGGCCAGGAAGGCATCGAGCTTTTTTAAATCGGCATCCATCCCGAAAAGGGCGTAAAGGGCCTCGCTTTGGAGTTCTCTGTCCTCGATCTGGTTCTCACTCAATAGCGAGGCGAGGTCGAAGTAGGGATCGTTGTAGCCGGCGAACTCGTAGTCAATGAGAAGGGCCGTGTCGTTGAAATAGAGGATGTTGCTCCCGACGAGGTCGTTGTGGGAGGGGACGAGCGTCGAATCCTTCAAGTAGGAAAGCCCCCTGGCGATGGCCTCTTCCTCCCCGGGGAAAACCCCCCTGACCCCGGCCTCGTCCTGGTAGTAGGCCAGGCGCCGGTCCATGTCGAAGGGAGGGAGGGAGACCTGGCCATCGTGAAAGGACTTGATGGTGGCGACCGCCTTCAGGATGTCCTCCTTTGTGGCTCCAGTCAGGGGAAAGTGCCGGCCTCCGGGAATGAAAAGCATCGCATAGTCGCCCGAGCGTTCGTCGAAATAGAGGACGGGGGGCGCGATCCCCTTTCCCACTCCGTAAAGAAGGGCCCTTTCCTCCATCACCGGATGGTAGAAGCGGGGGTCGCTGGGTTTTTTCTCCCGGTAGACGATGGCGTTTTTGATCAAATAGGTGTCGTTGGAGGTCCCGCCCTCGATCTTGACCATGTCGGAACAGTCGATTCCCTGTTTCTCGAACAGCTTCTTGAATTCCCCGTTCACGGCCTTTCCCTCCTCTTGGCTTTCGCGAGGATGCCCTTGGCTTCCTCCGAGACGCCCTTCACATGGATGACCTCGTGTTCGCGGAGCCTTACCTCCCCTGGCTTGTTCCCACGGCTTATTTCCCCCCGGAGGGCATGGATGACGTCCCCGTCCTCCCGACCGGCGAGAAGGATGGCGATTTCGGCAGTAAGGCGGATGGCCTTGGCCGAGGGGTTCTCGCTTTTCAGGACGAGGTGGGAGCCGCTACCCCCGAGGATGTGGAACCAATGCAGTTTCCTTCCCCGGGCAAAGAGGAAACTCAGGCAGTCGTTTTCCTTGGCCGAGCGCCCATAGAGGAGGTGGATGCCGTCGACGAGGCATTCATAGGGAAGGGAGGAACGGGAGAGCCCCCTCCATCCGGGGGCGGGACGGCCTTTCTGGGGAATCGAGAGCTCGGAAGCGAGAAGCTCGAGCCCCTCTTCGTCGGAGGAGAGGAACTGTTCCTTGGCGCTCTGGAGGTCGAGGAGTTCTTCCTCGGCTTCCTTGAGGTGGGCTTCGCCGAGCCGGATGGCATCCTTGGCCTTCTTGGCCTGGCGGTAGAAGGCATTCGCGTTCTGGGCGGCGTTTTTCCGGGGATCGAGAACGATCTTGACTCCTTCGAGCTCGATTTCCGCTTCTCCCTCGCCGAGGGAAGGAAGGTAGGTGAGGAGGAGATCGCCCTTCCTTTGCCCGTCAAGCCGTTCCTTGGCCTTAGACAAATCGCCCCCCAAGGAAGCGATCTTCCTCTTCAGGCTCTTTTCACGATTCGCGAGGTAAGAGGCAAGCCCGGCAAAGCGCTCGTTCTTCCTCTTGCTCCGAAGCCCGGACTCCAGTTCTTCGTAATGGGCGAGAAGCCCAGTCAGATCGAGTTTCCTATTCTCATCGACGAAGGCGTTTTGCGGGGGAATTTGGTATTTCAGGCCCCGGAAGAGCGGTCTTTTCCCATCGATGGGCGTGACGCGAAAGGCCGTGATGACCCTCTCTTCCTCGTCGAGGAGGACGAGATTGGGATGGCGGGGGATGAGCTCGAAGACGAGTTTCCTTTTCTTGCTGAAGAGGGCCTCCTCGTTCGCGGTGAGGGCAAAGGAGACGATCCGGTCGTTGGCCAGGACCTCGACCTCCTCGATGCGGGCCCGGTAGAGCCGCTTCTTGAGGACGTCGAGGAAGCTGGATTCGAGGCTCTTGCCCGGCAGGCTGCCGGATGCGAGGTAAAACCGCGGCTCTTCCCCCTCGAGAATGAAGCTCAGGCGATCCTGGGGGCCGCCGGAAAGATGGAAGGAGAGGCTGGTGGAGGTGAAAAAGGAAGGCCGCGAGAGGTAACGCCCTAGCAACAGGGGCCGGAGGTAGGCGACGTATTCGAGGAGCTCGCTTCGCTTCACGTCCTTAGGATACAACAACGCCGCGGGCAGATGGCCTCAAACCCCTTAAACCCTTCCTTCCGGGTGGAAGGATCACGGGGAAACGAAAAAGGGGCAATCGACTTTGCCTTCCGGCCCGGATTCTGCGATACTTTATAACAATATATGCCAAATCGCGGGCTTCTCATCGTCATTTCCGGGCCTTCGGGAGTTGGGAAGGGGACGGTGCGCGAGCGTCTCATGGACGACCCTTCCCTCCATCTCGTCTATTCGGTTTCCTATACGACCAGGGACATGCGTCCCGGGGAGAAGGACGGGGTCGATTACCGTTTCGTCGACGAGAAGACCTTCCAGGAGATGGTTCAGTCTGGTGGCTTCCTCGAACATACCAATTTCGTCCGCCACAACTACGGCACCCCGAAGAAAGAGGTTTTCGCCGCCCTCGAGGAAGGGAAGAACGTCATCCTCGAAATCGAGGTCAACGGAGCCCATCAGGTGATGAAGAAGTGCGCCGGCGAACGCCTCCTCACCATCTTCATCCTCCCTCCTTCGAAAGAAGAGCTCATTGCCCGCCTCGAGGGCCGCGACACCGAGGACCCCGCCATCATAAATGCCCGTCTCCGCAAGGCCGAACGTGAGCTCGAGATGGCCAAGGACTACGATTATCGAATCGTCAATGACGAACTGGACGGGGCCGTCGCCGAAATCGCCTCGATCATCCGCTCCCGGCTGGTCAATTGAGAATGGGATCCTTCCTCGTTGAGGTGCTCGTCGAGTACTCGGTCCGGTCGCTCGACCGGCCTTTCACCTACTTTTACCGAGGTGATCGCCCCCCGAAACCGCATTGCCGGGTCCTCTGTTCCTTCGGGCCACGGAAACGCTTGGTCGGCTTCGCCCTCATGGTCCGGGAGGCCAGCGAGGCGAAAGAAACCCTCGAAAGGGAGCTCGGCTATTCCCTCAAGGAACTTCGGGATGCCGACATCATCGACCCCGAGCCGCTTTTGACCACCGAACTCTGGGAACTGGCCCAGGAAGTGGCTTCCTATTACCTTTCCCCCCTCATCAGGGTCCTCCAGGCGATGCTTCCCCCTTCGCTGTCCCCCCGGTCGAGTTCCTTGCGGGCCCCGAAGATCGCCTATGACTACTACGTGAAGGTCGTCGACCGAAACGAGGATGGTTTGACCCCCAAACAGCTTGAGATGCTCCGCCTGGCCATCTCTTCGGGACCCATCAAGAAGAAGGAAATCGGCTCTCCCGCCGTCCTCAAGGCCCTCTTGGACAAGGGGAGGCTCGCCATCGAGAGGCGGGAGCGGATGCGTCACGCGATCCCGGAACGGGAAATCGAAAAGGCCCACGAGCTGACGTATGAGCAACGGAAGGCCCTCGATGCCATCTTGGGTGCCAAGCAGGAGGTCGTCCTCCTCCAAGGGGTAACCGGGTCGGGTAAGACCGAGGTCTACCTGTCCTTGAGCGAGGAAATCCTCGCCTCCGGGAAGGGGGTCATCATGCTCGTCCCGGAAATCAACCTCACCCCGGCGATGGTCGATTACTTCGCCCGCCGGTTCGGGAACAAGATCGCCATCCTCCATAGCGAACTAACCAACGCCGAACGCTATGACGAATACCGGCGGATTGCCCGCGGCGAGGCCCAAATCGTCGTCGGGGCGCGGAGCGCCGTCTTCGCCCCGATGGCGAATGTCGGCCTCATCGTCCTCGACGAGGAGCACGTCGAAAGCTACAAGCAAGACAATGCCCCCCATTACCACGCCCGCGAAGTGGCCATCATGCGGGGACGGCGGGAGAAGGCCAAGGTCGTCCTCGGCTCGGCCACCCCGACCCTCGGGGCCCGGGCCCGGGCCCTCAAGGGGGTCTATGGCTATGCCGAAATGCCCCATCGGGTCAATGAACGCCCCCTCCCGAAGACCCACATCATCGACCTCCGGGCCCCCGGGGCCTTCGGAAAGGAGAGCGACAAGATCTCCAAGCCCCTGATCGAGAAGATGCGGGAAAAACTCTCCAAAGGCGAGCAATGCCTCCTCCTCATCAACCGGCGGGGATATTGGACCGGAATCAATTGCCCGCGCTGCGGACATCTATTCAAATGCCCCGAATGCGGGGGGAACCTCGTCTACCACCGCGAGCAGCGCCTCCTCAAGTGCCACCATTGCGGTCACGTCGAGGAATACCCCGAGCACTGCCCCGAATGCGGGAACCCGGCCATCCGGCGGGTCGGCTTTGGGACCGAGCGCCTCGAGGAGGAAGTCCAAGCCCTCTTCCCGGAGGCCAGGATCGCCCGCCTCGATAGCGACGTCGGGCGCTCCTCCTACCGCCTCGAGCAAGTGGTGAAGGGGTTCCGCGAGAGGGAGTTCGACATCCTCATCGGCACCCAGATGGTTGCCAAGGGGCACGATTTCCCCCATCTCACCCTCGCCGCGGTACTTGGCAGCGACGTCGGGCTCGCCATCCCGGGCTACCGCTCTTCGGAACGGGTCTTCCAACTGATTGCCCAGGCGGTCGGCCGGGCCGGCCGCTCGCTTTTGCCGGGCGAGGCCCTCATAGAGACCTACAACCCGAACCACTATGCCATCGCCCTCGGGGCCAAGCAGGACTACGTCGGCTTCTACCTCAAGGAAATGCGCGAGCGGAAACTCGCCCTCTTTCCCCCGTATGTCTATTTGATTGCCGTCGAGATACGGGCCCCGAAGGAAGAGCGGGCCTACGAGCTCGCCCTCTCTTTCGCCAACGAGCTTCGATCCCTCGAACTCCCGAGTCTTAGGGCCATCGGGCCGATGGCTCCTTATTACGTCCGCCGGGACGGGCTCTATCGAAGGGTCGTCCTCCTCAAGTTCAAGGACCGCGAGGCCGTCATAGCGAGCCTCCGGGAACTCGTCCGCCGTTATTCCCTCCTCCCGGAGGTCAGCATCGACGTCGACGTCGACCCCCTCGATTTCTAGGAAAGCGTTTTTATTTGGCTCTCATGTTCTTGCTTGCACGCGGGGCGCGCGTGCTATAATCGCCAAGCGTAAGCACATGATCAGCATCGACATCCTCGGTCTCGACCAATACGTGGCCGGCCACTATAGCCGCGAACACGGGAAGAACCTTGCCTCCCTTTTCGAGGTGAGCGAAGACGACCTCGCCTTCTATTCCCCGGTTTCGACCCTTTTCCACGACGGGGTTGAGCAGATATCCTGGAACGCCCTCGTCATCGTCCATTGCGACGCCTCTTACGAAGCGGCGGAAGAGAAGGTGGCCAACTACCTTCTCTCGACCCTTACCGACTTCTCGGTCAACGTCGACGTCCGCTTCGAGTATTTCCATGGCCATGAGTATTCCCGCCACAACCCGGACTACCCGCGCTTCCTGAAGGCCGAGAACATCAAGGAAGCCGTCCTGAAAGCCGAGGAAAGCGCCGAGGAAGCCATCGACGGGGGAAATCCCGACCAAGGGGAGGAAATCTACCTTGGCAACGCCTTCGAGGGCAAGATCGACTCCCTCGAGGAAAAAGCCGCGCGCGACCTCGCGGACATCGTCTCGAGCACGAAGGGCGACTAGGCCCTTTTGCATTTACGGAGGAACCAATGATGGAAGAGACCGAACTTCAATTCTCCCTCGCGGAGGAGACCCTAAAGGAGATCGTCGTCGACGATGTTCCCTTCAATGAGGCGCTCAGGAAGAAATTCCAGCCGCGGGAAAACGAGCCCCTTCGGAAGCACCGGTCGTTCGTCGCCGGTCTCGTCGGATGCGAACTCCGGCATCACCTCCTCTTCAAGACCCTCCTCGACCCGGTCGAGGGACTAAACGACGATGACCGTCGCTTCCTTTCCCTTGCCTTGGCCGATGTCTATTACTACAAGCGGATCCCCTACGAGGAGATGCTCGCCCTGAGCAAGGGAAAGCTCGGGGAAGAGAAACTAGCCCTCGTCCTCCCCCTCTTCCAGAAGGCCCTCGAGGAAGTCCATAGCTTCATGCCCGAGGGAATCGGGGAAGCCTGGACCGACCGTTTCCTCTCCCTCCGCTTCAACTGCCCGGAATGGGTGATGAAGATCTGGGCCCACTATGGCAAGGGGGCGATGGGGAAGATCCTCAAGAAAAACGCCCGCCCGGGGACGATCACCGTCCGTCTCGGGCCCGACCTCGACCCGGCTTCCTTCTATGAAGCCAACCCGGACTTCAAGCCTTCCAGCGTCGAGGGGATTGCCTATTACGAGGGGAAGCAACCGCTTCGCCGGCTCCCCGATTACGTCAACGGCAACCTTTGGCTCGAGCGCCCCGGCACCAAGTACCTCCTCGACTTACTGCCCCTCGAAGAGCCGAGCGAAGCCCTCGTCTATACCGGGCTCGATGACTCTTCCCTCCTCCTCGAGGCCATCCTGAGATACGGTCACCTGGGGCTCAACCTCGGCTGCAAGTCGCTCAATAAACACGTACCGGTTTCCCGCTTCATCAAGAAGAAGGGACTCTCGAACGTCAATTTCTTCGCCGCCGGGAGCGACTCCCTCCTCGCCTCCGTCTCCCGTCCGGTCGAGCTCGCCATCTGCGCTCCGCGTAGTTCCTCCTTCGATCTCATCCGCGAGTCGCCCGACTTCCTTCTCCATTTCAAAAAGGAAGACATGGAAGCCATCTATGCTGAGGAAAAGGCCACTTTGGAGAACGTTTCCTCCTTTGTCGAGGAAGGCGGGAAGCTCGTCTACTGCGTCTACACGATCAGCCAACTCGAAGGCCATCGGACCATCAATGCCTTCCTCATCGCCCACCCCGAATATCACCTCGAGGCGGAACGCCAGGTCTTCCCCTTCGAGGACCTCGACACGGCGATGTATTACGCCATCCTCAAGAAAGAGACCCGGGCCGTCGACCCGCTGACCCCGGCCCCGGAGGCCATCCCGGCCGCCCCGGCCTACGTCGATCCGGCGATGCCGGCCTCCCTAGCCAACAAGTGAGGGGCCCGATGGAAAGGGCGTCACCCCGTCTATTCTATGACTTTACCCTTTCCCGCCTGAGCGAACTCGTGGTCGCGGAAGGGGAGAAGCCCTACCGGGCGCGTCAGCTTTTCGAATGGGTCTACAAGAAACGGGTTCGTGACCCCGAGCTCATGTCCGACGTCTCGAAAAGCTACCGGGAGCGCCTGAAGGAGGCCTTTTCCTTTGCCCTTCCCGAAGTCGCGGCGAGGCAGGAAGCCAGGGACGGGACGGTCAAGTTCCTCCTTAGGATGGGCGACGGGAGCCTCGTCGAAACCGTCCTCATGCGCTACGACTACGGCAACGTCGCCTGCGTCTCCAGCGAAGTCGGCTGTTCGATGGGCTGCGCCTTCTGTGCCTCCGGCCTCCTCAAGAAGACCCGTGGGCTCAGTTCCGGGGAGATGGTGGGGCAGTGCCTCGTCATCGACGACTTCCTCCATCAAGGCAACGAACGCCTCTCCCACGTCGTGGTGATGGGCACCGGCGAGCCTTTCGACAACTACGATGCGGTGATGGACTTCGTGAGGATCATCAACGACGACCGGGCCCTCGGGATCGGGGCCCGGCACATCACCGTCTCGACCTGCGGTATTATCGAAAAAATACGCCGTTACGGGAAGGAAGGCCTCCAGATCAACCTCGCCATTTCCCTCCATGCCTCCAACGAGAAGACGCGTCGCCTCCTCATGCCGATTGCCCGCGGTTATTCCATGGACGATCTCATCTCCGCCTGCCATCAATACGTCGAGGATTCCGGCCGGCGGCTCACCTTCGAGTACATCCTCATCGACGGGATCAACGACAGCGACGAGAACGCCCGGGAGCTCGCCTCCCTCCTCAAGGGACTGCTTTGCTATGTCAACCTCATTCCCCTCAACCCGGTGAAGGAGAAGCCCTTTGCCCGGAGTAAACGGGCCCGGCGGTTCGCCGACCTCCTCCTATCCAGGGGCGTCAAGACGACCATCCGGAAGGAATTCGGGACCGACATCGACGCGGCATGCGGCCAGCTGAGGGTAAAATACGGGGGAGGGAACCAGCGATGATCAGATACGAGCTCCATGGAACCTACGCCTTCCGGACCGACCGGGGGCGGGTCAGGAAAGACAACGAGGACCGAGCCATTGTCCTCATGAACAGTGCGGGCGAGGTCCTTTTGGCAGTGGCCGACGGAATGGGCGGGGCCGATAAGGGCGACGTGGCCTCGCGGATAGCCATCGACGTCATCTCCGCCCTCTTCAAGAACAAGAAGGCCCATCTCCTCTCTTCCTCGAACCGTCGCTGGCTCAAGAAGGCCTACAAGAAAGCCAACGCCTCCGTCTATTCCTACGCCGAGAAGCATCCCGAGGCCAAGGGAATGGGTTCGACCCTCGTCACCGCCCTTTTGAGTGGGAAGCGCCTCCTCGTGGCCAACGTCGGCGATTCGAGGGCCTACTACGTGAAGGGCAGGAAGGCCTCTCAGTTGACCGTCGACCAGACCTACGTCAATTTCCTATTGAGGAGCGAGAAGATCTCCGCGGAAGAGGCCCTCACCCACCCCGACCGCCACGTCCTCATGAACGCGGTCGGGATCTATCCTTCCCTCTCCCTCGACATTTATTCCTACCGCTACAAAGGGGAGAGCATCCTCCTTTGCTCGGACGGGCTCTACAACCAGTTGCCCCTCTCCTCGATCGAGGCCATTGCCTCGACCGACGAACGGGCCGATCAAAAGGTTCTCGGCTACGTCTACGAAGCCAACGGTACCGGCGGCAGCGACAACATCGCCGTCGCCTATTGGGAGGCCATCGGCAATGATTGAACTCGGCGACAAGATCGACGGCCGTTACCGCGTCGTCTCCAGGATCGCCCACGGGGGGATGGCCGACGTCTACGAGGGCTATGACCTCATCTACAAGCGGGCGGTGGCCATCAAGGTCATGCGGAAGGACATGATGGACAGCGAGAAGAACCTCGAGCGTTTCTCCCGGGAATGCGTCGCGGCCGCCTCGCTCAACGACCCGAACATCGTCAAGGTCTATGGCCAGGGGAAGGTCGATGGCCGTCCTTACATGGTCAACGAGTACGTCGACGGAAGGACCCTCCGCGACAAGCTCAACGTCGTGGCCGGGCATTTCCTTTCGCCCCTGGAAAGTAGCGAGATCATGCTCCAACTCTGCTCGGGAATCGAGTACATCCACCAGCATGGGCTCCTCCACCGGGACATCAAGCCAGACAACCTCTTCTACCTCCCCGACGGTTCCATCAAGATCGCCGATTTCGGCATCTCGACCCCGGTGGGGGATGACGGCGGGGAAAGCGACGCAATCGCCGGGACCGTCTACTACACGGCCCCCGAGATCCTCATGGGCCACACGGCTAGGATCGAAAGCGACATCTATTCGATGGGAATCGTCTATTACGAACTGCTGACCGGAAGCGTGCCCTTCGATGCCCCGACCCCCGAGGAGGTGGCCGTCGAACAGATCAAGAAGCACTTCCCGGAGCCTAGCAAGGCGATGCCTGACCTCAGCCGGGCGATCGACAAGATCGTCGTCCGGGCTTGCCGGAAGCGGCCCGAGGAACGCTTCCGAAGCGCAGCCCAGATGAAGGAAGCCATCCTCGAGGCCATGAAAGACGGCAACAATTTCAAGACGAAAAAGGGACTTCTGTCGAGGATTTTCGGTTTCAAATGAGAATAGAACTGACTTCGCTTACCTCTCCTAGCGTCGCCCCGAGCCTTTTGGCGGCCGACCAGGGGAACCTCCTTTCGGAGGTGAGGAAGGCCGAAGCCGCCGGGGCTAGGCTCATCCACTTCGACGTGATGGACGGGCGTTTCGTCGAGAACATCTCTTTCTTCGGGCACGAGCTCGATGAGGTCCTGCCCTCAACCCGGGCTTACCGCGATGTCCACTTGATGGTCGAGGACGTCGTCGAAACGGGCCGGCGCTTCCTGGCCCTCGGGGCCGATGCCATCACCTTCCACGTGGAAGCCTTGGAAAAGGCCGGGATTCGCCCGGAAGGGCTCCGCGCCCTCTTCCCGGATGCCGCCATCGGGGTTTCCCTTAAGCCGGGAACCCCGGTTTCCGCCTTGTTCCCCTTCTTGCCCCAGGTCGATCTCGTTCTTCTCATGTCGGTCGAGCCGGGCCGCGGGGGCCAGCCCTTCCTCGAGGATGCCCCGGAACGGGCATCGGCCATCAGGAAGGCCATTCTCTCCACCGGACGGAGGATCTATCTCTCCATCGACGGGGGGATAAATCGGGCGACCGCCAAGAAAGCCCTTGCCTCGGGCGTTGATATTCTGGTGGCCGGTTCTTACCTATTCGGCCACTCCGACTTCGAAGAAAGGATGAAAGGACTGCTCGATGATTGAGGCCTCACTCCTGCTTTCCCTCATCGGGGGACTGGTGGAAATCTTCTTCTTTTTCTTCGTTCCGGTGCTTTACAAGAAAGCGGTGGATGCCCGTTTCTCCTATTTCTCCCACTTCCCCTACGAGGTGGCGATGGATTCCCGTAAGAGATTCCCTCTCCTCCTCAAGGAAATCCTCGCGGCCGTCTTTGCCGTTTTGACTTCCCTCGGGGGAATCCTCGCCCTCCTTCGGATCGCCTACGAAGCCCAGGGGGCGGCCTACCTCCTCGTGATGGCCATCGGGGGGATGCTCCTTCTACTACTGGCTCCCCTTTCCGAGATCCTCCTCCGCTTCCATTTCGACCTCGCCCGCGAGAGGGCCCATCTCATTCTGTATTTCCTCGATGCCGCCTCCCTCGCTCTCCTAGGGGCCCTAGCGGGGGCCATCGCCCTCCGCTTCTACGCGGCCGACGATGCTGCCCTCGGGGGGATGCTGGCCTTCGCCATCTTCTTCTTCCTCTTTGCCCTATTAAGCGCGGCCCCCCTCCTTTACCCGCGCCTCCTCGAGGGGACGAAGATGGACAAGGTGGCCGAACCGGACGGGAGTTTCCTCTACGTCCGCCCGAGGAGGAATCTCTTGGCCTTGAGCGAGTGGGGATACACGCTCATCCGGATAATCCTTTCGGTATTGCTCAGTGCGATGGCTTGCTATCTCGCGGGCACCGTCTCCCTTCTTTAGGCAAAAAAAGAAAAGCGGCCGTGCCGCTTCCTTTTCCTTACTACCGGCCTTATTCGCCCTTGGTCGACTTGGTGAGCGAACGGTAGGCCCGGGCACTCATCCGGACCTGGACCATCTTCCCGTTGATGGAGATGCGGTACTTCTGGAGATTGGCATTCCAGACCCGGCGGGTCGCCCGGACGCTATGGCTCCGGTTGTTGCCGGTGAGCGGTCCCTTGCCGGTGATGGGGCATACTCTTGACATGATTTCACCTCACTTGCACGCCCAAAACGGCGCGTGGAGTAGTCTAGCACGCACCTAGAGGGGATTCAATCGTTGAAAGGGGCCCGATTTTAGGCTTTCCACGCGGTCGCTTCGGGGTATCATTTATTAAGAGTTACAGGAGGTACATACGCGAAGATGGGCACTAGACTCGCGGCCATGATCTTGGCAGGGGGGAAAGGCACGCGCCTACAATCCCTCACCAAGAAAGTGGCGAAGCCTGCCGTGAGTTACGGCGGCAAATACCGAATCATCGATTTCCCCCTCTCCAACTGCGCCAATAGCGGCATCACGTCGGTCGGGGTCCTCACCCAATATGAGAGCAGCGAGCTCAACACCTACATCGGCAACGGTGAGAAGTGGGGCCTCAACGGAGTCCGTTCCCTCACTTCGGTCCTCACTCCCAAGGAGACGGAGGAAGGAAGCAATTGGTACCTCGGGACGGCCGACGCCATCTATCAGAACATCGACTGGCTCGACCGGGTCGACCCCGAGTACGTCCTCATCCTCTCGGGTGACCACATCTATAGCTGCAGCTACGACCCGATGCTCAGGAAGCACATCCAGACCGGTTCGGATTGCACCATTTCCGTCTACCGGGTCCCGATGGAGGAGGCCCCGCGCTTCGGAATCCTCGTGGCCAACGACAAAGACGAGATCGTCGACTTCCAGGAGAAGCCAAAGAAACCGATCTCCAACCTGGCCTCGATGGGCATTTACATCTTCACCTACAAAGTCCTGCGTTCGGCCCTCCTTGCCGACCACAAGAAAGAGAACTCCTCCCACGACTTCGGGAAAGACATCATCCCGACGATGCTCAGGGAAAAGCGGAAGCTGAGCGTCTACCTCTACGAGGGGTATTGGAAGGACGTCGGCACCGTCGCGAGCCTCCACCAGGCCAACATGGACCTTCTCATGAGCGCCGGGACGACCAACCTCTACACCGTCCAGGGCGACAACCGCATCTATTCCGAGGATGCCCATTCGACCCCCCAATACATCGGCCCCCGGGCCTCGGTTTCCGATTCCCTCATCAACCAAGGGGCGGCCATCCTCGGGAAGGTCCGCCACTCCGTCGTCTCCGGCGACGTCCTCATCGAGGAAGGGGCTTCGGTCATCAACTCGGTGGTCATGAACGGGGCCATCGTCCGTTCCGGGGCGAAGGTGAGCGATGCCATCATCGGCCCCGACACCCTGATCGAAAAAGACGAGAAAATCAACGAGGAGCGCGATGGCATCGCCCTCGTGGTCAATGGAAAGGCGGCCCGGCTATGAACCAGATCATCGGTCTACTCGATTGCCACAACTCCCCGGAGCTCGGTGGCCTCACCTCCTCCCGGCCCCTGGCCTCGACCAGCTTCCTCGGGCGTTATGCCTTCTCCGACTTCGCCCTTTCGATGTTCTCCAATGCCGGGGTCGACGCCATCGGCATCCTCATCAAGGACCACCAGCGTTCGATGCTCAAGCACATGGGGAACCTCTCCTCGTGGACCAATAACACCAAAATCGGCCGCGAGGTCATCTTCTACAACGAGCGCGGCATCCTCAACCCGGCCTACAACACCGACATCGCCAACGTGAAGGAGAACGACTGGGTCCTCTACGACTCGAATGCCAAGACGGTCGTCGTCGCGGCCCCCCATATCGTCAGCAACATCGATCTCCGTCCCCTCATCGAGGAGCACATCGCCCGCGGCGAGGACCTCACCATCGTCTACAAGCCGATCGAGGACGCGGACGAGGAGTTCATCGGCTCCTATGCCTTCGATATCGGGGAAGACGGCTACATTACCTCTACCTACAAGAACGCCGGGCGGAAGAAGAAGGCCAACGTCTCCCTCGAGGTCTGGATCATGAAGCGTGACCTTCTCTTCGACCTCATCAAGGCCCATGAACGGGTCGACATGTCCTTCGGTTTCCGGGAGACGATGGAGTACCTCTTCCACAATTCGCTCGTGAAGGTCCATGCCGTCCCGTGGACCGGCTATGCCCGCCGTTTCGATTCATTCAAGCACTACATCGACTATTCCTTCGAGATGCTCAATCGGGAAGTGGCCGATAGCCTCTTCGATCCCGAGCGCCCCATCTTCACCCTCACCCACGATACCCCGCCGGCCCTTTACGGGGCCAAGGCCTCGGTGAGCGACTCCTTCGTCTCCAATGGCTGCATCGTCGAGGGAAAAGTCCATCATTCGATCGTCTGCCGGGACGTCAAGATCGGGAAAGACGCGGTGGTGGAGGATTCCATCGTCTTCTCCAACGTCGCCATCGGCGACCGGGCGACCGTCCGCAACTGCGTCATCGACAAATACTCGATCATCACCGCCCGCCATAGCATCGAGGGGGCCGCGAAGACCCCGATCTACCTCAAGCAAGGAGCCATATTATGAGAATCGCGATGATCGCGAGCGAGAGCAACCCCCTCGCCAAGACCGGGGGGCTGGCCGATGTCGCCTATTCCCTTTCCAAGGCCCTTGCCAAGCGGGGGGACGAGGTGGTCATCGTCTTGCCTTTCTACCAAGCCATCGCCGATAAGGGGCTTAAGCTCGAGAAGCTCGGGGGCTTCTACGTCCAGATGTCCTGGCGGAAGCAAGGGGCGGCCGTTTTCGAATGGAAGAAGGGGGGTTTGCGCTTCCTTCTCCTCCAAAACGACTATTACTACAACCGCGAATCCCTCTATGGTTATTCCGACGACGGGGAACGCTTCGCCTTCTTCGCCCTCGGGGCCCTCGAGGCTCTCAAAGTGGCCGCCTTCAAGCCCGACGTCATCCACGTCCACGATTGGCAGACGGGGATGATTCCCTGTTTGCTCAAGAACCGGGACGACCCCTTCTATCTCGGGACCAAGAGCGTCCTGACCATCCACAATCCGGCCTTCAAGGGAATGATCGACCGTTATTTCCTCAATGATTTCTACGGTCTAAGCGATTCCCTCTTCGATTCGGGGGCCGTCCGTTTCGAGGGGATGGTCTCGACTTTGAAGTCGGGGATCGTTTTCGCCGACAAGATCACGACCGTTTCCCCGACCCACCGGGAGGAGCTCCTCACCCCGGCCTTCTCGCAGGGACTCGATGGGGTCCTTCGGCTTCGGGAACGCGATTTCGTCGGCATCCTGAACGGGATCGACGTCGAGGAATGGAATCCCCGGACCGACGTCTACATCGCCGCCAATTACGGGAAGGGCAAGAACCTCGAGGATGGCAAGCACGTCAACCAGAGCGACCTCCTCGCTTCCTTCAACCTCAAGTGGATGGGCGGGCCCGTCTATGGGCTAGTCACCCGCCTCACCTTCCAAAAGGGGATATCGCTCGCCATTGCCTCGATGCGGAAAGCCCTCCGTAACGGCGCCAACTTCGTGGTGGTCGGAAGCGGTGAATACGAACTCGAGCAGGAGCTCGAGGACCTGCGCCGGGAATTTCCCCTCACGATGGGCATTTACATCGGCTACAACAACGCCCTCGCCCACAAGATCTACGCCGGGTGCGACTTCTTCCTCATGCCGAGCCTTTTCGAGCCGTGCGGCATCTCCCAGATGGTCGCCCAGCGTTACGGCACCCTCCCGATCGTCCGCTATACCGGCGGGCTAAGCGACACCGTCCACGGCTATCTCGACCTCGGATCGAAGCGGCCTGACGGGCTGGCCTTCCGGGATTATAATGAGCAAGGCCTCGACTACGCCGTTTCCCTCGCCGATGAGGTCTACCGCGACCAACCGCTCTATTACGCGATGGCCCGGACGGCCATGGGCCTCGATCGCTCATGGAAGAAATCGGCCGCCGCCTATGGGGAACTCTACAATTCCATCTCTTAGTCCGGGCCTCGCAAGGAGGTAAGCCATGAGTTTCGATCACCGCGCCATCAGCAAGAAGTGGCGCTCGCTTTGGGAAAAGGAGAAGCTCTTTTCCTGCGACACTTCCGATTTCTCGAAACCGAAATACTATGCCCTCGACATGTTCCCCTTCCCCTCGGGGCAGGGGCTCCACGTCGGCCATCCGGAAGGCTATACGGCGACCGACATCGTCGCCCGGATGAAGAGGATGCAGGGCTATAACGTCCTCCATCCGATGGGCTGGGACGCCTTTGGGCTCCCGGCCGAGCAATTCGCCATCGCCAACAACGAGCATCCCGAGGCCTTCACGAGAAAAAACATCGACCACTTCCGGGAGCAACTCAAAAGCCTTGGCTTTTCCTACGACTGGGACCGGGAAATCGCGACCATCGACCCCTCTTACTACAAGTGGACCCAGTGGATTTTCGTCCGTCTTTTCGAGCACGACCTAGCCTACGTTTCCGACATCCCGGTCAACTATTGCCCGGAACTCGGGACCGTCCTCGCCAACGAGGAGGTGATCGACGGGAAAAGCGAGCGCGGGGGCTACCCCGTCATCCGCATGCCGATGCGGCAGTGGATCCTCAAGATAACGGCCTACGCCGACCGCTTGGAGAAAGACCTGGCCGGCCTCGACTGGCCTAAATCGACCATCGAGATGCAGAAAAACTGGATCGGACGCTCGACCGGGGTCGAGATCGATTTCGCCGTCGCCTTCACCGACCTCACCTTCAAGGTCTTCACGACCCGGGTGGATACCCTCTTCGGTTGCACCTACTGTTGCCTCGCCCCCGAGCACCCGCTTCTGGCCACCATCGTCTCCAAAGAACAAAAAGCGGCCGTTGACTCTTATGTCAAGGAAGCGACTTCCAAGAGCGATTTGGCCCGCATATCCGCCTCCGAAAAGGAGAAAACCGGTGTTTTCACCGGGGCTTACGCGGTCAATCCCATCTCGGGGAAGAAGATTCCGATCTACGTGGCCGACTATGTCCTTGGCAGCTACGGTAGCGGGGCGGTCATGGCCGTCCCGGCCCACGACCAGCGCGACTACCTCTTCGCGAAGGCCCACGGCCTCGGAATGATCCAGGTCCTCGAAGGGGACGTTTCGAAAGCGGCCTTCGAGGGCGATGCCCCGCACATCAACTCGGCCTTCGCCGACGGGCTCGACATCGCCATGGCCAAGAAGAGCATCCTCGAACACCTCGAGAAGATGGGCAAGGGCCGTCTCAAGGTCAATTACAAACTCCGGGACTGGATTTTCTCCCGTCAACGGTATTGGGGCGAGCCGATCCCGATGCTGAGCGACGGCGAGGGGAACGAACGGGCGGTCGATGTCGATGAGCTTCCGGTTGCCCTCCCTCCCCTTGACGATTTCACCCCGACCAAGGACGGGAAGCCGCCCCTATCGAGGGCCCCGGAGAACTGGCTCAAAGTGGAACTCGAGGGGAAGACGTGGACCCGGGAAACCAACACGATGCCCCAATGGGCGGGATCGTCTTGGTATTTCCTCCGTTACATCGATCCCCATAACGAGAAGGAGCTCTGCGACAAGAAACTCTCCGACCACTGGATGCCGGTCGATCTCTACGTCGGGGGAAGCGAGCACGCCGTCCTCCATCTCCTCTACGCCCGCTTCTGGTACAAGTTCCTCTTTGACCTCGGGGTCGTCAGCGGCACCGAGCCCTTCAAGCGTCTCGTCCACCAGGGGATGATCCTCGGCGAGAACGGGGAGAAGATGTCCAAATCGCGCGGGAACGTCGTCAATCCCGACGACATTGTCGAGGAATACGGGGCGGATTCCCTCCGCCTCTTCGAGATGTTCGCCGGCCCCTTGAACGAGGTGAAGCCGTGGTCGACCGCGGGCCTGCTCGGGGCCCGTCGCTTCCTCGAACGGGCCTACCGCCTCGTCGACGAGGAGGAGTTCCGTTCCAAATGGAGCGAAGTCGACGACGGGAGCCTCACCCGTTCCTACCATGAATTGGTCAAGAAATGCACCAATGACTTCGAGGCCCTCTCCTTCAACACGGCCATCGCCCAGATGATGGTCTTCGTCAACGACTGCTACAAGGCGAAGTCCCTATACAAGCCTTACCTCGAGGGATTCGTGAAGATGCTCAGCTGCATTTGCCCCTTCATCGGGGAGGAGATGTGGTCGCGGCTCGGCCACGAGGGATCGCTCACCTACGAGGAATGGCCGACCTACGAGGAAGGCAAGCTCGTCCAGGAGAAAGTCAAGGTCGCCCTCTCCATCAACGGGAAGGTCCGCGATGTCCTCCTCCTCTCCCCGGGAGCAAGCGAGGAAGAGGCCAAGGCCGCTTCTTACGCCTCGGGCAAGGCCGCCCCTTACCTCGCGGGCAAGGAGGTGAGGAAGCTCGTCTACGTCAAGGGACGGATCGTCAACTTCGTCGTCTAGCCTTCTTTTCCAACCGGGTCGGGGCCAGGCCCCCGGCCCTTTTTTGCTCAGTCGAACTTGGCTAGGCTTCTCGGGTCGATGGCAAGGAAACGCCCGTCGTCGAGAAGGTAACACACGATTTCCTCCCCCTCGACCGGCTTTTTCCGGTAAAGGGCGAAATTCCCCAGCAAATCGCCGACCAGTTCCCCTTTTTCCGTCGTGTAAACGGCCGAGATGCGTTGACGGTTCCTTCCGAAGGGGTCGTGCCAGGATACCTTGGCCCGGACTTTGTGGCCTTTCACGCGAACGGCCTTTTCGTAACGGAAGACGGCCTCGTAAAGAAGGAGGTAGCCCATGTAGAGGATGAGGACGACCATCAAGAAGATGCAATAGAAGAGCCAGTCCTCGCCGAAATGGAGGTAGAAGAGGACGAAGGCGAGCATCCCGAGGATGGCGAGCAGGAGGGCGAGGGAGTATAGGAGGATGGCCCTCCTCACCCCATAGACATCGATTTGCTTCATGAGAGGATACTAGGCCAGTTCGTTCCCTACTTAAAGGGGAAGCGCTATACTCATCGGGCCCGGTACCCCTTGGGACTGGAGCGGAGGACCTCTTCATGATCATTGCCGTCGACATCGGCAACAGTTTGGTCAAGCTCGCCCTCATCGGCGATGACCGGACGCCAAAATCCCGTCTTTCCCTCGAAACCGAGGTCAGGAAGACCCCGGACGAGTACATCTCCCTCATCCTCTATTCGAAATTCGGCCGCCAGCTCAGCGAGCTAGCCCCCCAAGGGGCCATCCTTTCCTCGGTCGTCTCGCCCCTCACCCCGGTTTTCGCCCTCGTCCTCGAGCGGCTTCTCAAGCGCCCGCCCCTCATCGTGGGGCCCGGGATTAGAAGCGGGGTGCCCCTCCACGTCGAACACCCGCTGGAGGTCGGAAGCGACCTCGTCTCGGCCGCCTCGGGGGCCATCCTCCGTGGCCGCCTCCCGGCCTTCATCGCCGATTTCGGGACGGCCAACAAGTACATATTCGTTTCCAGGGACGGGGCCTTCGAAGGGGTGGCCATCGCCCCGGGGCTCCGAAGCGGGGCCACCTCCCTCAAGGAAAGGACCTCTTCCCTCCCGGAGGCGAGCCTCGCCCTTCCTTCCTCCCCGCTAGGCAAAAACACCTTCGATAGCCTCAATGCCGGGCTCCTATACGGGGTCGCCCATGCCGCCCGGGGCTTCTTGAAGGATTACGCCGAATTGGCCAAGGAGCCCCTGACCCCCTATCTCACGGGAGGAAACGCTCGTTTCGTCAAACCCCTCCTTGACGAGTTCACTTACGAACCCGACCTCCTCATGGAAGGCCTTTACCGGATTTACCGGAAAAACGAGGTGGAATAGGGAATGGACTACCGTTCGCTGCTCACTTGGGCTTTCATCTTCGCCTTCTTGGCCCTAATCATCGCCTTTTACTTCAAAGACCGGAAAAGGAAAGAGGGGAAGACTTCCGAGATCGCCTTCGATGCCATCCTCATCGCCATCATCCTGACGATGGGCCTCATCCCCCAGCTCGGGTATCTCTTCGTCTTTCCGTGGCTGGCCCTCACCCTCCTCCACGTCCCCGTTCTCATCGGGGCTTCCCTCGGCGGCCCCCGGCGGGGGCTCCTATACGGTTTCGCCTTCGGCTTCACCTCCATGATCCAGGCTTTCGTGAACGCGAGTGGCCTCAACGCCTTCTTCGTCTACCCGTGGGTCAGCATCCTCCCACGCCTCCTCTTCGGTTTCTTGGCGGGGCTTGCCTTTTCTCTTGCCCGAAGAAGTCCTAAACTATCGTCTGGCCTCGGAAACGGCCTCCTCTCTTTCTTCCTGACCCTCCTTCACACCGGACTCGTCTTCCTGGCCCTCTTCCTCTTCTTCCCGGTCGAGACGGGGGCCTACTTCCGGATGGAAGGGGACGTTGCCGTCGGGGTGGGAATCACCTTCGCCGCCTCGCTTCTCCTCGGGGCCCTCGGGGAGGCCCTCATCGCCGGGATCATCGTCCCGGCGGTCCGTCGACCCCTTCTGAAGCTCTCCCTTCGGAACAACCGTCAAGAAAGGAAATGAAAACATGTCCAAATTCCAGAAACTCGCCAAGACCTACCTCAAGACGGCCACGATGGCCCTCCAGAAGCTGATCGGCATCGATTCGCATTACGACGAAGCAACGAAAACCCCCGATAAACCCTATGGGGTAGGGGTCGACAAGGCCTTCGATTACCTGCTCAAGCTGGCCCGCGATTACGGTTTCAAGGCGCGGAAGGTCCTCGGCCGGGCCGTCGAGATCGAAGCGGGGGAGCAAGGACCCCTAATCGGGGTCTACGCCCATGCCGACGTCGTCCCGGCCACCGGCAAGTGGTCGACCTCCTCGCCTTTCAAGGCGACCATCGACAAAGAAGGGCGGCTCATCGGCCGCGGGGCCAGCGACGACAAGGGCCCCCTCATCGCCGCTTTCTATGGTCTCAAGCTCCTCAAGGACAACGGCCTCCTCGGCGGCTACCGCGTCAAGTTCGTCGTCGGCGGCGACGAGGAACGCGGTTCCTCTTGCCTCGAGCACTATTTCGCCGAGGGGAAGGGCGAAGTCCCGGCCCTCGCCTTCACCCCGGACGCCGATTACCCCCTCATCTACGCCGAGAAGGGAATCGACCAATTGAAGGCATCGAAAGTTTGCTCGCTCAGTCCGGTCATCGCCATATCCGGCGGTTCGGCCGTCAATGCCGTCTGCGATTCCTGCCTGGTTTCGCTCCCGCCCGATCGGGAATTCGCCTCTTACCTCCAAACGAAGGGCATCGACTGCGACATCTCATTGAGCGATGCCCTCCTCTTGGTCACATTCAAGGGGAAGAGCGCCCACGGGGCCGAGCCGCACAAGGGAGCCAATGCCGGGGTTCTCGCCATCAAGGCCCTGGCCGACTTCTACGGAAACGAGACCCTCGTTTGCCTCGCTAGGGCCCTCGACGCCCATGACGGCACTGCCTTCGGCGGGAACTCGGTTTCCCCGGAACTCGGGGCCGCGAGTTGGAACTATGGCATCTTCTCTTACGACGGGAACGTCCTCTCCTTCACCGTCGACTACCGTTACGGGGAAGACGTCGACCCGGGTAAGGCCGAGGAGAGACTCGCCGCCGCGACCGGCTTCAACTTGACCCTTCTCTCCCGCTCCCCCGTTCTCCTCGAGAAGAAGGACGGCCTCCTCGTGAAGACCCTCATGAAGGTCTATAAGTCCGAGACGTGGAAGCTATTCGCCAAGCCCTTGGCCATCGGGGGGAACACCTATGCCAAGCACGTGAAGAACTGCGTGGCCTTCGGGGCCGCCTTCCCGGGGCACGACGGGAACATGCACGCCCCCGACGAATACATCCACCTGGCCGATTTCGAAAAAGACATCGCCATCTACGCCCACGCGATCCACGCCCTCGGGAAGGCGGCGCGCTAGCCGTGCGGGGCCGTTACAAGGATTGGACCCCGGGCTACATCGATGCCCACCCGGAGGTCTCGCCGCGGAACATAGAGCTTGCCGACCCATACTATTCCCATCCTCGCCTGGTTCTCGAAATCGGGTCGGGGAAAGGCGGTTTTCTCACGCAAATGGGGCTCCTTCACCCCGAAATCAACTATCTTGGCCTTGAACGCGACGTCTCCAGCTGCGGGACCGCGGCCCGGAAGGCCGTGGAACTTTCACTGACCAACGTCCGCTTCCTCAACCTCGATTTCGACGTGGCCTTCTTTCCCCTTTCGAGCCTCCGCTTCGAAAAGATCCACGTCAATTTCCCCGACCCCTGGCCCAAGGCCCGTCACGAGAAGAGGCGGCTTCTATTCCCCACCCGCCTCTCTAACATCCTGAGTCTCCTCGCCCCGGACGGCCTTCTCGAATTCCGGACCGACAACCTTCCCCTTTTCGAGTATGCCCTCGAACACTTGGAAGAAGCGGGGGCATCATTGCTCGAACCGCCCTATCCGGAGGAAGAGGCCAGAAGCGAATACGAGGAGCGTTTCCTGGCGGAAGGGATTAAAATCAACAGGGCCCTGATCGGCCGGAAAGGATGAGCCATGACCCGTCTTTATTATCCCCACGATAGCCTGGGGGACGTTCTCCTCGTCCTCGTCGATCCCGAAAAGAAAGCCGCCGGGAGTTTCACCCACGGGGAGGTGACGATGATAATCGACGAAGAGGGGAAACCGATCGGCTATAACCTCTTCAATTTTGCGAGGAAGGCCAAGATCAAGGGGAACGGGATGCTCGTGAAGCCCCCCAAGGCCCTCTTGGACATCGTCGGGAGCGAGATCCGGAACGCCGGGTTCCCGGTTCCGGTCTTCGAAGCCGATTCCGGCTACGTCGTCGCGAAAATCGTCCTCCTCGAGGAGCACCCCCTGTTCGAGAAAACCTCGATTGTCACCCTCGAAGGCGGGGAGGGAAGTCTTATGCATACCGTCAGTTCCCTCGAGGGACTCGAAGTCGGGGCGAAAGTCGTCCTCCTTTTGCCGGGTTACCTCGGTAGAAACGGGGAAAAGTTCTTCTCCCACGTCGAGAAAAACATCCCGCTCGAGGCCCTCATCTGCTCGGAAAAGGAGCTCGGGCTCGGGGAAGGCGAAAGAAAGGCCTACGTAGGAGCGGCAGGGGAAATCGGGAGCGATTTCTTCGCCTGAGGAAAAAACATGGAAGAACTGGAAATCTCCCTCAAGGAAGCCGGGAAGATCGCCCGGCTTACCAATTCGACTTTCAAGCTGGACGAAAGGATCGGCGAGGGGTTCTTCTCGGCCAACTACTTCCTGAAGACCCGCGAAATCGTGAGGAGGGAACTACCCGGCCACATCGTCCTCGAGCAGTGGTTCCAGCGGAAGGACGGCGTGATGGCTTGCGGCCTCGACGAATCGATTGCCATCCTCCACCGGTTCAGCGCCCACCCCGAAGAGCTCGAGATCCACGCCTTGGAGGACGGCGACATCGTCGGGGCCGGGGAACCGGTCCTCAAAGTCAGGGGCCGTTACGAGGATTTCGGCTACCTTGAATCGATCATCGACGGCATCTTGACCCGCCGGAGCGCGGTGGCCACCAACACCTTCGAGGTGGTGAAGGCCCTCCGGGGCACCGACTGCTTCTCGATGGCCGACCGTCAGGACGATTACCTCACCCAGGCCGGGGACGGCTATGCCTCCTACGTCGCTGGCATCCGCAAGTTCTCGACCGACGCCCAAGGTTCCTGGGTCGGGATCAAGGGAATGGGCACGATGCCCCACGCCCTCATCGAAATCTGCGGGGGCGACATCGAGAAAGCCGCCCGGCTTTACCATCGTTGCTACCCAGGGCAAAAGGTCACCGCCCTCATCGATTACCACAATGACGTCGTGCGGGATTCCATCCGTCTTGCCAAGGCCCTTGGCCACGATCTATCGGCCGTGCGGGTCGATACCTCCAAATCACTCATCGACCACTATTTCGACGGGAAGGACACCTCGGGTTTCGACCCCCATGGGGTGTGCAAGGAACTCATCTATGCCCTGCGGCGCGAACTCGACCAGGCGGGTTTCCCTTTTGTCAAGATCACCGTGAGTTCCGGTTTCACGGCCGCGAAGATCGACGAATGGACGAAGGAAGGGGTCCCGGTCGATACCTATGGGGTCGGCACCTCCCTCATCGCCAACTCGACGGTCGGCTATACCGGCGACCTCGTCGAGCTCGACGGTTCCCCCGAGGCCAAGGAAGGCCGGGGCGAAGTCCCCTCCAAGCGGCTCAAACGGGTTCCGTATCCCTTGTCGAATTAGACAATCGGTTACCATTTACAGGGGTTACATCGTCGTTACTGTGTCATTTGTTCAGTAATGGCGATGTATTTTTGTCATCGTAGAAATCGGTAAATGCCATTCGATGAAAATTTTCATTGAAAAATGTAACAGGGGGCCCCATCATCTTCATTGAGGTCAATCAACTCTATGAAGAACATGAAGGAACGGGTGACCATCTACCAAGTGGCCAAGGCCAGTGGGGTCTCCCTCGCCACCGTCTCACGGGTCATCAACAACAAGGGCAACGTCAAATCGGACACCAAGAACAAGGTCGAGGAAACGATCCGGCGCCTCGGCTACAAGCCGAGCGGACTCGCCCAGGCCCTCGCGACCAACAAGACGACGAACATCGGGGTCATCATTCCCTCGGCCAACTACGTCTACATCGCCAACATGCTCAACGGCATCAGTGAGGTGGCCAAGGAAAAGGGCTTCGTCCTGACCCTCTTCACGACCTCCCATAGCCACGAGGAAGCCCTCACCATGATCGAACGGGTGATCACCACCCATGTCGACGGGGCCATCATCTTCGACGACGAACTCGATGCCGAGGACATCATGAAGATCAACAGCTACTCGGTCCCGGCCATCGTCGTCAACAACAAGATCGTCGGGGAACAGGTCGGCTGCGTCCTTTTCTCCTACAAGGACCAACTCGTCAAGCTGATCCGCGATTACTACGAAGCGGGCGGCGAGCGGGAAATGACCTTCCTCCACGTCCACGACGGGGGAAGGCTCTTACAAACCTGCGAGAAGGCCTTCGTCGAGACCCACGAGAGCCTCGGGCGTCCTTATCACATCCTCAACTGCGACGACTCCTACACGCGCACCTACCACGATTTCAAAGACCTCATCGGGAAGTCGCAGGGCGGCTACTTCATCTGCTACCGCGACTCGATCGCCGCGGCCATCGAGAACGCGGCCACCGATAGCGGCCTCAAGGTCCCCGACCAAGTCGAGGTCGTCTCCCTCGTCGGGACCAAGTACGCCAACATCGTCCGTCCGACCCTCACCTCCCTTCAGGTCGACATGGCGGAAGTGGGGCGGCGGAGCATGTACATGCTCATCGACCTCCTCAACCACGACCTCATCGAGAAGAGCTATCGTTTCGAGGCCACCCTCGTCGCGCGCGACTCGACCAAAAGCCGTTAGAAGGCAAGCAGTCTGGTGCCCCCGAGGGGCACCTTTTTTCTTTCGTTACCCGAAGTGATGGCCGGAACCAATGGCCGTTCAAAAACTTTAGCACTCACCTATTGACAGTGCCAAAAAGGCGGATATGATTGTCTCCGTAGCCAAAAAGGAGGCATTGCAAACAATGATCAAACCGCTCAATGATTACCTCGTCATCGAGAAGGTGAAGGCCGAGAAGAAAATCGGCTCCATCATCCTCACCAGTGAGAAGAAGACCGGCAACCTCGCGACCGTCGTCGCCATCGGCCCGGGCAAGAAAGTCGACGGGAAACTCGAGGCCATCGAGGGCCTCAAGGTCGGCGACAAGGTCATCTACCGGGAATACGCCGGCACCGATTACGAAGAAGGGGACAAGGACCTCCTCCTCATCAAGGTCGAGGACATCCTCGCCGTCGTCGAGGACTAACCAATAACCAGGAGAACAGAACATGGCAAAGAACATCGATTTCGGGAAGACCGCCCGCGACAAAATGGTCGCTGGGGTCGACAAACTAGCCGACACCGTCAAACTCACCCTCGGCCCGAAAGGCCGCAACGTTGCCCTCGACAAGGGTTACGGGAGCCCCTCGATTTGTGAAGACGGGGTGACCATCGCCCGTGAGATCGAACTCGAGGACGCGGTCGAGAACATGGGGGCCAAGCTCGTTTACGAAGTGGCCAATCAGACCAACGAGAAGGCTGGCGACGGGACGACGACCGCGACCGTCCTTGCCCAGAACATGATCCACCGCGGCATCAACGCGGTCGAGAAGGGGGCCAACCCCGTCTTCGTCCGGGCCGGCATGGAAAAGGCCGGCAAGGCCGTGGCCGCGGAACTCCTCAAGATCAGCAAGGACGTCTCCACCAATGCCGACATCGAATCGGTCGCGACCATCTCGGCCGGTAGCGAGGAAATCGGCCATCTCATCGCCGATGCGATGGACAAGGTCGGCAAAAACGGCGTCATCACCGTCGACGAATCGAAGACCAGCGAGGATGAACTCGTCCTTAGCCAAGGCCTTGAATACGACAAGGGCTACATCAGCCCCTACATGGTGACCGACCGTGAGAAGATGACGGCCGATTTCGAGGATGCCCTCGTCCTCGTCACCGACATGAAGATCAACACCGTCCAGGACATCCTGCCGGTCCTCCAGGGCGTGGCCGATTCCCACAAACCCCTCCTCATCGTTGCCGACGACCTCGACGCGGATGTTACCTCGACCATCGTCCTCAATACCCTTCGCGGGGCCTTCAAGATCGCGGCCACCAAGGCGCCGGAATTCGGGGATGCCCAGAAGGCCGCCCTCCAAGACATCGCCATCCTCACCGGGGCCCGCTTCTACAGCAAGGACCTCGGGATGGAACTCAAGAACCTTACCCTCGACGACCTCGGCCACGCCAAGAAGATCACCGTCAAGAAGGACTCGACGACCATCGTCGGCGGGGCTGGATCGAAGAAGGAGATCAACGACCGGATCAGTGAGCTAGAGGCCCAGCGGAACGTCGCGACCAGCGATTACGACAAGAAGAACCTCTCCAAGCGGATCGCCAAGCTCTCCAGCGGGGTGGCCGTCATCAAGGTCGGGGCCATCACCGAGAGCGAACTCAAGGACAAGAAGCTCCGGATCGAGGATGCCCTCAACGCGACCAAGGCCGCGGTGAGCGAAGGCATCGTCGCCGGCGGCGGCTCGGCCCTCGCGGGCATCTACAAGACCCTCAAGCCGACCCTCCGCGACGCCAATCCCGACATCCAGAAGGGCATCGACGCCGTCATGGAGTCCCTCTTCGCCCCTCTCCGCCAGATCGCCGACAACGCCGGCTACGACAGCGAGGAAATCAGCGAGCTCCAGAAGCAAGCCGCCCCGGGAATGGGCTTCAACGCCAAGACCGGGGAATGGGTCGACATGCTCAAGTCGGGGATCGTCGATCCGACCAAGGTCACCCGGACGGCTGTCCTCAACGCCTCGAGCATCTCCGCCCTCTTCGTCACGACCGAGGCGGCCGTGACCGAGATCACGGAAGAGAAGCCGGCGGCCCCGGCGGCCCCGGCGGGAATGTATTGATCCTTCCTGAGCCTCCAAGCCCCTCCGGGGGCTTTTTTCGTCTCTTCATGGTGCTTTTGGGGTAGAATACGGCCTTGGGGGGAATTCCATGGATATCTTTGAAGAATTGAAGGCCCGGGGCCTCATCGAACAATTCTCGGACGAGGGAAAAGTCCGGGAGCTCCTATCGAGTCCGACCGCCGTCTATTGCGGCTTCGATCCCTCGGCCGCCTCGATGCACCTCGGCAACTACGTGATGATTTCCCTCCTCATGCGCCTCCAGCGCGCCGGGCACAAGATCTATGCCGTCGTCGGCGGGGCAACCGGGATGATCGGCGATCCCTCGGGAAAAAGCAAAGAGAGGACCCTCCAAAGCAAGGATAAGCTCAAGGAAAACACCGACTCCATCCGTTCCCAACTCGAGCGCTTCCTCGATTTGAGCGACCCTTCGAAGGGCGAGCTCCTCAACAATTACGACTGGATTGCCCCGATGAGCGTCCTCGACTTCCTCCGCGATTACGGGAAGTTCTTCTCGGTCAACTACATGCTGGCCAAGGAAATCGTCGCCTCCCGGCTCGAAAGCGGGATCTCCTTCACCGAGTTTTCCTACCAGATCCTCCAGTCGATCGACTTCTACCTTCTCAATCGCGACCGCGGGGTCAAGATCCAGATCGGGGGCAACGACCAGTGGGGGAACCTCACTTCCGGTCTCGAGCTCATCCGGAAGATCGATGGGGATGGGGCCGAGGCGGAGTGCATGACCGGCCACCTCATCAAGCGTTCCGACGGGAAGAAATTCGGGAAAAGCGAGGACGGGGCTCTCTTCCTCGACCCTGCCCTCACCTCGCCTTACCAACTCTACCAGTATTTCATCAACTGCCCCGACGAGGACGCGGTGCGTTACCTCAAGGTCTTCACCTTCCTTTCCCTCGAGGAGATCGCCGAGATCGAGAAGGAGCACTTGGCCTCCCCCGGGGCACGGATTGCCCAGCGGAAATTGGCCTACGAAGTCACCAAGGACATCCATGGGGAGAAGGAAGCCTCGCACGCCATCGAGATGTCGGAGGCCCTCTTCTCCGGGGACGTTTCCTCCTTGAGCGGGCAAGACATCGAGACGCTCCTCGGTTCCCTCAAGAAGGAAGTGGGGGCGGGACTCGACCTCGTCGAACTCCTCATCGCGGTCGGGGCCGCCCCGAGCAAGACCCAGGCCCGGACCTTCATCGCCCAAGGTTCGGTTCTCGTCAACGGGAAGAAGGAAATTGACCCAGCGAAGAAGTTCGATTCAGCCTCGGCCATCGAAGGGCGTTACCTCGTCGTTCGGCGGGGAAAGAAGAATTACTACTTAGGCGCGTTTAAATAGCCAAACACCTCGAATCACATATATCTGGATTTTTTAGGGATAGTATTGCCTTCCACCGATTTTGGATAAGGTAAGCAGTGGAGGAACACTATGATCGCTGAGCTCTTGACGATCCTAGCCGCTGTTTTACCGTCCGCGGAAGTCGGCGGAATGAACGAAAACAGATCCATAAATGACGAATATCCCAGAGCCAATCTGTTAAATCCGCCGACTATATCGCTCAGAATTGGTCGTCTAGCTACGTGATTGACGACTTTTCAAATCCCAGCGAACTCTTTGACTATTTGGCTAATAACGGGATATCCCAAGGCCAATCCACCATAAACTACAATAGATGCAATGCCGTGACCGGGGAAGTGATTGATGAATCCATCGGCATCCCCTTTCATCTAGCGGACGACCATGTTCTATGAATGCATGGGATCCACAATGAGCAGGAAGGCACAACCACATTTGGCTTTCGGATCTACCTTTTTCCTTCTGGCTCTCGTCTTGTTCCCGCTCATCGTCCCCTATGTCGTTGACATTGACCCTCTTCCTCTTCCCATTCTCTCCTATTACCTGTTCCAAGAACGTGAGTTTTTCGTCTGGGTTATCCTGCTGGCCTTTTTGATCTTCGCTCTTTTGTTCAGGCCATTGGTCTTCATGGCCAATGGCAGAGAAATGGCGCCGATCAGGGGAATCTACTCGTCAATCACCTTTTCCGCCTACTTTGGGATTTACCTGTGGATGTTGGTTTCCATGAACGAGAAAGTTGGAGGCTTGTCAGCGGGAGTCTTTTCCCTCTCTAGTGGGTTTACGCCTTATCCGTGGGTTTTCATCGGTGTTCCTTCGTTCTTCCTTGTCACGGTTCTTGATTTCGTGAGTGCATTGCTTCCTGGCCCGAGGGCTCAGGTGGCTTATTAGGCCATCGGCATCGTCCTGGCCATCCTCGGAGGCCTTCTTTTCCTCGGGTATGCCGGTTACCTTGCCTATGTCTCGATCGATCAGTTCGTTTTCTATCATTTGGAGGCGGTGGACTGATGAAACGCTCCTCCTTGTTCCTGAATTTCTCCCTCATGGCCTTGGGGCTCGCCTTTTCCGCCCTCCCATTCACTTGCCCCTACGTCCTCGGGGGAACCCATTATTTCCCGGAGAACTTCGGTTTCTTTTGCACGGTGATGGAAGGAAACGTCGATGTCGTCTACCTCGTTTTCCTCGCTCAGGCGGTCTCGGTCCTCGCGATGGGCGTCCACCTGGTGGGCCCGCTTCTAATGAGGAACGGGAAGCTCCTCACCGGGGTCAAGACGTCCTCGGCCTTCCTCTCCCTTGTCGTCGGGACCTTGATGCTCGGGATCGCCCACGAGCTCCCGTTGGGGCTCCTCGTCATCGCCGGAGCGGCTTACCAGCTTCTCACGGTCGTCCCGCTCCTTTATGCGCGCCGGATGGAAAAAGAAGCCAACTCCGGGAGTTGGCCGATCATCCTCTTTTCCGTCCTGGCCGTCCTCCTTTTCCTCGTGTTGGCTGCCCTGAACTTCCGTTGGCTCATCGACGGTCTATACTTCAACAACCTTCGCTGAGGGAATGCCAATCAACCAAAAAAACGGCCTAGGCCGTTTTTCATTTGAGCCGCATCGCGAGGAGAATGCCGATCTGGAGGGGCACCGGGACGAGGACGATGTACCAGATCGGCTGGCCGAGGAAGACCTCGAAGGTAACGGCCAAGTCGATGAAGGAGACCCAGATGGTGATCGAGAGGAGAATCCAGAAGGGGAGGGAGAAGTGGTAGAAACGGTAACTCACGAAGGTGAGGATGAGGGTCGAGGCCGGGATGGCCCAGAGGAAGACGGTCCAAAGATTGGGATTGGGCGGTTCCCCGAAAATCAGATCGTAGGCAAAGAAGGCCGCGGCCGTGAAGAAGACGAAGCAGACGATCATCGCCATGATGATGATCCGGTTGGTTTGCTGCTTGCTCCCCCCGGGCGCGTTCTCGAGACTCTTTTTCGCCCCGCCCTCCTCGATGAGGGAATCGATGCTCACCTTGAAGAAAGCGGCAATCCGGGAAGTCACGTCGAGGGGAGGTAGTCCCTTCCCCATCTCCCATTTCGAAATCGATTTGTCGCTGTAACCGAGTTTCTCGGCCAGTTCCAACTGGGTAAGGTGGGCTCCCTTCCTTAGTTCGGAAAGGTTCTTGCCGAAGGCTTCTTCTAGGCTCATACGCGCATTTTAAACGAGTTTCTCTCCCCCAGAAAGGAAACTAGGTAGAAAAGCCTTTCCAAGAGAAAGGAAAAAGGGGATGGAAGCGGACTTACCGGTCTCTTCCCGCGGTAGAGGGGCCTCTATTTCCTTTTCAGTAACATGAAGTAGTCATCCCCCTCGCTAGATGAGGAAAGGAGGCGGAAAAAGGGCTTGAAATACCGACTTTCCCTGGTTGGCTCCCCGATTATGCGGGCGAGTTCGTTTCCCCCGTGCCGGTGATGGTGGGCGTTTATGCTTTCGAGGGGATGATCGAAGGCGACGAGAAGCCCCGCCCGCCTTTCTTCAAGAGGCGGCGGGCTTCCTGGGCGAAGGAGTCGACATCGAGGAAGTGTGGATAGGCATCGTAGACCACGAGTTCGTCATAAGCTCCGGCCTCGAGGTGGCTGGCGTAGAAATCGGCTTCCACGAACTCGACCCGTGGGTAGGCCTTCCGGGCTTCCTCGAGCATCTTTTTGGCCGCGTCGAGTCCGGTCGGAATCGCCCCGAGGGAAAGAAAGGAAGGGATCAAAACCCCGGTTCCGCAGCCGACGTCGAGGACCTTATGGGAGGCTATATCGCCAAGCGGAGCGAGGATTTGCCGACCCTTTTCGATGTCGACTGGCCCTTTCTTCGCCCAATCCGCGGCGAGGGATGAAAAGTGGGCCGTCTCTTTCGCGACCGTCTTCTTCCGCTCTAACGACGGGAAGAGTACCCGGTCGGCTTCCGTGAAAAGCCGTGTCCGGAAGAGGGCGTAGACGAGTGGGGGGATGAGGGCGAGTTGGATGATGATGGCCGGCCAACCGACGAGGAGATAGGCATTGACGAAAGACTGCCAGCCATAGGGATTCTCCGTCCCCATGTAGACGAGATAGTTGACGAAAGCCCCGGCGAAGCGGCCGAGGACCATCGCCACAATGAGGCTGAGGTAAAGGTCGAGCCCGAACTTCCGCGTCTTGATGAGGCGGAAGAAGAGTCCGCTGGCCAGCCCATAGACGGCACATTCCACCATCATTCCGGGGAGGACCGGGTAAAGGGGCGGCATCCCGGTGGCGAGGCTATTCAGCAAGGGAGCGAGTATGCCAATCGCCGTTCCATAGGCCGGTCCGAAGAGGAAGCCGCCGACGAGAACCGGGATGTGGATCGGGGAGAAAATGCTCCCCCCGTTGGGGATGGCGTGGAAGCAAAGGGGGAGGACGAGGCCGAGGGCGATGAGGATGGCGCTCCCGGTCAGTTTCTTCAGTTGGCTACGATAGGACATTAGGATAAGTATAAGGACGGGGCGCGTAAGGGGAAGGGCATGGGCGGAATTGTCATGGGCCCCATGCCTTGGAGGCAAGAAAAAAGCCGACCAGGGGCCGGCTCTTCGTGAGGAATCGATCAGAGCTTCCGGTTGTAGAACTCGATGATCTGGGCTTCGTTGATGTCCTTCGGGAGCTCATTGCGCTCAGGAAGGCGGGTGAAGGTGCCTTGGATCTTCTCGGCGTCGACGCTCACGTAAGCGGGAACGGTCGGCTTCCCGTCTAGGGATTCCCGGACGACCTTGAGGGGGCTGTCCTCCTTGAAGGCGATGACGTCGTTGACCGAGCAGAGGTAGCTCGGGATGTTTACTTTCTTCCCGTTGACGGTGACGTGGCCGTGGTTGACGAGCTGGCGGGCCGCGGCGCGGGTCCTGGCAAAGCCCATCCGGTAGACGAGGTTGTCGAGCCGGCTCTCAAGGATGCGGAAGAAGGCGAGGCCGGTGACGGTGTCCTTCTCTTTCTTCGCAAGGACGAAGAGGCGGCGGAACTGGCGCTCATTGACGCCGTAGAGGTGGCGGAGCTTCTGCTTTTCGAGGAGCTGGGCCCCGTATTCGGACGGCTTCCTCTTCCGGTCTTGGCCATGCTGGCCGGGGCCGTAGGCCCGCTTCTTGAGCTCGTCACCGCTCTCGAGGGTCGAGAAGCCGAGGTGACGGGAGCGCTTCCACTTGGAAGCAGTGTACTTGGACATTCTAAAGTCCTCCTTTTCCTAGGCGTTAAAGAAGGGCGACCTTCCCTTGTCCCCCGGGTGTCCCTTCTTCGGCCCGGTTAGCCCCGGGCTTACTGTCATTTGCTAAGGGACGTCGGACGGGGAAATGAAGGCCCGCTAACCTAACGCGAGGCAAATTCTACGTAGTAGGGGAGCGCTTGTCAACTGCCTGTTCCATGCAGTTCAGGCCGCCGGAAGGCCTGCGCCTATGCTACCATATCGCCATGTTCATCTCCCTGCCAGTCTTTGATGCCCTCTCCCTCGGCCTCGGCCTTGGCCTTGGCCTTGGCATTCCCGGTTTGATTCTCGTCGTGCTTCTTTTCTTCTTCCTCCTCCGCGGCCAGCGTTACCGTCGGAACTTCGATGACCTTTCCAGCCGTTACGAGTCGACCCATGGGGTCCTCTTCGGCCAGGTTTCCCAATACATCTCCCGCCTGGAGGCCATCAACCAACGGAATTTCACCTACGCGGACACTTACATCAACCTCAACAACAAGTTCAAGGACCTCAAGGACTACAAGGATGCCGAATGCGTCTCCTACATCCGCCACCTCTCCGATGCCCTAACAGACCACGACTACTCCTCTTTCCGACAGGGGTATCCCGAGGCCCGGCGGAAGATCGCCGACTTCGAAACGGCCGTTGCCTCCTTCTCGAAGAACCTCTCCCTCAAGTTCGAGGACGAGAAGAAGGCCCAAGGGCAATATCTCGCCAGCCAAGCCGCCCTCCGGAAGATCAAGGAAGCCTATTTCTCATTCCAATCGGATGCCGGGATGCTCATGGCGACTTTCGAGGCCTTCTTCACCCGGGCCGATGCCCTCCTAAGCGAGGCCGAGAGCCTCATCGACCGGGCCTCCTACGACGAGGCGACCGACATCCTCGAGAACAAACTCAACCCGGCCCTCAAGGCCCTCGACGGGAAGATGGAGGCCATCCCGGAGATGTGTCTCCAATTGACCAGCGTCCTCCCTTCGAAGATCATTTCCCTCAAGAACACCTACGAGGAACTGGCCGCGGCCGGTTATCCCCTCCATCACATCATCGTTGACGGGACGATCGACGAACTCGAGAACGAGGTGAACGCGATGTCCGAACGCCTCCGGGGACTTGCCCTCGGGGGTTTGAGCGACCGGATCGACCTCGTCTCGGGAAAGATCCAGGGCTATCTCGATGCCTTTGAGAAAGAGGAGGCCGCCCGGAAGCGCTTCGAGGAGGAATTCCCGGACGTCTACCGCTCCTCGACCAAACTCGACAACGATTTCCTCCAACTCAACCACGCCATCCCCAAAGCCCAGGAACTCTATCTCTTCTCCGACGATGACAAGGCGGCGATCGAGGAAACCAACGCGGCCATCAACCGGGTCGGGGCCGTGCGCCGCCGTCTCGACAACCTCATCCATAGCGGCACCAAGCAGCCTTTCACCGTCCTTTTGGCCCGCCTCGACAGCCTCAACGAAGAGACCCAGTCGACCAAGAAGGGAATGGATGCCTTCACCATGCGCCTTCGCTCCTTCAAGTCCGACGTCGACGAGGCCGCGGCCCTCCTCACCCCGGCCCTCGTCGCGGCAAGGGAAGCCGAAGCAGACCTCGCGGAGGCCGGCATCCCCGCCCTCGACGCCCGCTATGCCCCGATGATCGGGGACATCCGTTCCTACGTCGAAGAGGCCTCCTCGATCCTCCGGGCCCTCCCGATCGACGTCGAGAAGGTCTCCGCTTCCCACGAACGCCTTGCCAAGGCCCTCGACCGCCTCGATTCCTCCCTTCATGGCGACCTTCAGGCCATGCAGAAGGCCGAAGGCGAGATCGTCGAGGCCAACCGCTACCGGGGAGGCAATGAAGCCCTCGCCGATTCCCTCCGTCAGGCCGAGACCCTCTTCTATCAAGCCGACTTCGAAAAGGCCTATCAATTGGCCGCCGGGGCCAAAAGCCTCGCCAGCAAGGAACAGACCGCCCCTCGATGAAGAAGACCTATCTCGATTACGCGGCGACGAGCCCCGTCGACGAGGAGGCCCTCCGGTGTTACGTCGAGACGGCCAAGGAGAGCTTCGGCAATCCCTCGAGCCTCCATTACGCCGGCTACGATGCCGAACGTCTCCTCCGGAAGGCCCGGGAGGGGGTTTTGAAGGTCACTTCGACGGAGGCCACCCATGCGGTCGTCTTCACCTCGGGGGCGACCGAAGCCAACAACGTTTTCATCCACGGGGTGGCTTCCCGCTTCTTGAACCGTGGGAAGCGCCTGATCACCTCAAAAGGGGAGCACCCATCCGTCCTCAACGTCTTCAAGTCGCTTGAGAAGGAAGGCTATGAGGTCGTCTACCTCCCCCTCGAAAACGACGGCCGCGTCTCGGGCGAAAAGCTATCCTCCGCCCTCGATGACAAGACGATCCTCGTTTCCCTCATGGGGGTCAATAACGAAACCGGTGCGGTGAACGACCTCGCCGCCTTCGCGCGGATCGTCTCCGCCTACCCAAAATGCTTCTTCCATAGCGACCTCACCCAGGCTCTCGGGAAGTTGGAGGTTCCCTTCCCCCTTCTCGACGCTTTCTCCTTCTCGGGCCATAAGCTCGGGTCCACCAAGGGAAGCGGGGCCCTCGTCTACCGAAAGAAGATCGACCTCCCCTCGCTATTGCAGGGTGGGGAACAGGAAGGCGGGGTCCGCCCCGGCACGGTCGACGTGCCCGGGGCCCTCTCCATGTCCCTCGTTCTATCGAAGGCGATGGCCTGCCTCTGGGAAAACCGGGAGAAAGTTGCCGTTTTGCAGGGCAAAATCCGCTCTTACATCCTTTCCAGGCCCGAGGAATTCGTCGTCAATTCCCCCGTGGGGGTCTCTCCCTACATCTTCAATTTCTCCCTCCTCCGGAAGAAAGCCTCGGTCTATGTCGAATGCCTCTCGAACCTCGGGGTGGCCGTCTCCAGCGTCTCGGCCTGCTCTTCGAAAAAGGAGAACCTCTCTTACGTCGTCCTCGCCCAAACCGGTGACCTCGAACGGGCCAAGAACGCCGTCCGGGTCTCCTTCTCCCCTCTCTCCACGACGGAGGACGTCGACTCCTTCGTCGCGGCGAGCGAGGAAGCATTGAAAGGATTGGTGAACCGGAAATGAAAAAAGGAATCCTCGTCCATTTCGGCGAGCTCTCGACGAAAGGGAAGAACCGCGACGACTTCATCGCGCGGCTATCTGAAAACATCGTCCATGCCCTCAAAGGCCTCACCCTCGAGGTGAGGCGCGACCGCGACCACATCCGCATCTACGTGGGTGAGGACCGCGAGGCCGCCCTCAAGCGCCTCCTCGACGTCCCCGGGATCAACCGCCTCTCCTACTTCCTGGAATGCGAGAGGGAATTGTCTTCCATCGAGGAAGCCGCCCTCGCGGCTTACGAGGAGGAGAAATCCTCGACCTTCAAGATCGAGACGAGCCGGCCCGACAAGTCCTTTCCACTCGATAGCTATGCCGTCTCGCGGGAAGTTGGGGGCTTTCTCCTGAGGAAGGTGCCGGGTCTCAGGGTCGACGTCCACGACCCGGAGCTGAGGATCAAGATCATCGTCGCCCGGGCCCGGGCCTACGTCTATGCGAAGACTTTCCAAGGGGCCGGCGGCTATCCCCTCGGGAGCCTCGGCAAGGCCATCATGCTCATGAGCGGCGGGATCGACTCCCCGGTCGCCTCTTACCTCCTCCTCCGTCGGGGCATCGCCCTCGAGTTCATCCATTTCGCCGCCCCGCCGTATACCAGCGAGGAAGCGGTGGAGAAGGTGAAAGACCTCCTGAGGGTTCTCAGTGCCTACCAGGCCAAGGCCAAGCTCCACGTCGTCAACTTCACCAAGCTCCAGCTCGCCATCTACGAAAAGGCCGGGGATCCCTATGCCATCACCATCATGCGGAGGATGATGCTCCGGATTGCCGAACGGCTCGCCAGAAGGAGGAAATGCCTGGCCATTGCCACCGGGGAATCGATTGGGCAAGTGGCCTCCCAGACCCTCCAGTCGCTCCTCGCGATAAACGAAGTCACATCCTACCCCATCGTCCGGCCGTTGGCCGCGATGGACAAGACGATGACCATCGAATTGGCCCGGAAAATCGCTACCTACGACATTTCGATCCGCCCCCACGAAGACTGCTGTACCATCTTCACGCCCCGGCATCCGGTCACGCGGCCAAAGCTCGAGGAGTGCCTCAAGATCGAATCCTCCTTCGATTACGAGCCCCTCATCGAGGCGGCCCTCATGGACATATCGACTGTCACGATTGGGGAAGAGGACTAGCGACCGGGTCCAAGAAAGTGAAAACCCCGCCGCGCGGCGGGGTTTTGCGTTGGTAAACGCGTTGTTTACTTGCTCGCGGACTTCTTTGCCGTCTCGCAGAGTGAGGCGAAGGCCTTCGGGTCGTTGATGGCCATCTCGGAGAGCATCTTCCGGTTGAGGCCGGCCCCGCCCTTCGAGATGATTCCGGCCTTGTTCAGGCCGTCGATGAAGCGGGAGTAGCTGATGCCGTTGAGCCGGCAGCCGGCGTTGATCCGCTTGATCCAAAGCTTCCGGAAGTCGCTTTTGCGCTGACGGCGGGAAATGTAGGCGTATTGATAGCCGCGGAGCACCTGTTCCTTCGCGGTCTTGAAGAGAAGGTGCTTACTGCCGAAGTATCCCTCGGCCGCCTTGAGGATCTTCTTCCTCCGGGCGCGGGTGGTGGAACCGCCTTTGACTCTTGCCATGTCTAGTTATCCTCCTATTTAGCGGGCCTTGTGGTAGATCATCTGGTTGATCCGCTTGAGGTCCGATTCGGCCACGAGGGCGTGATGCCGCAGGTGGAGCTTCTGCTTGCGGGTCTTGTTCGGCGCAAGATGGCCGGTGTAGGCGTGCTTGTGCTTGATCTTGCCAGTGCCGGTGACCTTGATCCGCTTCATGAGGGTCCGGCTGGATTTCATTTTCGGCATGTTTTCCTTCCTCCTACTTTTTCTTGGGACCGATGATGGAGTTGTACCATTTGCCTTCCCAATAAGGCGGCTTTTCGACTTGGGCGATGTCGCTCAGGGTTTCGCAGAACTTCTTCATGACCTCCTCGCCGACTTCCTTGTGGGCGAGCTGGCGTCCCCGGAAGACGACGCAGACCTGGACCTTGTCCCCCTCCTCGATGAACTCGCGGGCCTTCTTGGCCTTGGTCTCGAGGTCGTGGAGTCCGATCTGCGGGGTGAGCTGGACCTGCTTCATCTCGTGGCCCTTGCTCTTCTTCCTTTGGCTCCGTTCCTGCTTCTGTTGTTCGAAGCGGAAGCGTCCGTAGTCGAGGATCTTGCAGACCGGCGGGTTGGCATTCGGGGCCACGCAGTAGAGATCCATTTCGTAGGACATGGCGAGGCTATTGGCCGCCCGACTCGACATGACCCCCAGCTGTTGGCCATCGGGGCCGATGACGCGCACCTCCGGATAACGGATGCGTTCGTTGATGGGGTCGGGCCGTTTGTCCGGACGCCGACGGTCGTTCCGATTGAAGTAGGCGATGTTCCTTTTCCTCCTAAGCAAGCAAAACGCGGGAGCGATCCCGCGCACGACCTTAACCGAAGAAGACTGTTTCAACCAGTAGCTTCGGGCCGACTCCCGTGGGGAATCCGGCGGTCACGCAGGACGCTTTCTACTTTGCCGAGCATCATTATCCACGGACTGGGAGCCCAGTCAAGGGGATTATTGGCCTAACCCAGACTTACAAACGGCATTGCCCGGTGGGCGCTCATTGTTTTGGACTGTTCGGAGGCCATGCGAGACGCAATCGCTCCCTTCTGAGCCATTCAAGACCAAATTAAGATAATATTGCAAATCCCCCTCCGCCCACCCTCCTCCGAGCCGTGGCGATTCGCCTCGGAAACACCCTCATCGCCTTTCCACGTTTCCAAGGAGGCATGATATGAGAAAGTGGACATGTCTATCGGCCCTCACCGTTTCGACGTTCTTTTCCGCCTACGGCCTCGAACGATTTGGCGGGCCATCGCCACAACAAATACTTCGCCGAAGAGACAACCGGCCAGAAATACTGCGACTGCGGCCAATTGATGGAGTGCTGACATGAGAAAGAGAATCGCAAAGTCGTTGCTGTTGCTGGCGTTCCTCGCCCCAAGCCTCCAATCATGCGGGAAAGACCCGTCTCGCTATTACGACTTCAGTGCCGGTGAATACGAATTCGTCGATTTTCAGGGGGACGGCGACGGCGAATTGCCGTACCCCATGTATTTCAACCTCCTGAGCGGGTTTTCGGTGACCGCGATCCCGGATCGGAACAGCAACATCGACCAATTGCCTTGGGATCATCCTGATCCCTGGGATTACGTCGATTACAAGACATTCGAGAAGGGCAGCTGGCCGTGTTTCATCCGCGAATATTCGGATAACGGCGAGGAATCCGGTCCTTTCCTTGGAAGGCTCACCTGGCACAATTGCGATTTGACGGGTCAGCTTCCCCCTGAGCGAATGTCCTGGTTCTATGGCATAACCGAACTATGGAAGGAACGCGGAGAGGGAATGCCATATTCATACTATGTGGCCATCTCTGTTGATGACATCGACTTGGAGACCGGCGCGCGGACGCTTCGCTTCGAGTTCACCCTCCGTTACAGCGAAACCGACAGCTCCTCCCATTTCGACATCTGGTTCGAAAAGGTCATTTGAATAAGAATGCACATCAAAATGTCCCATCTCACCGGAACAAAGCGGATATTCATCCCCAGCCCCTTTGACAAAAAAAGCCGGTTTTCGTTAAATTAGACCTAGATGGAGAACAAGGACAGCAAGCCCCTGAACTATTGGATTTACGATACCCCGGCCGGGGATGTCACCGTTTTGGCCAACGAGAAAGCGGTGGTCGGCCTCCTCTTCGGGGCCGTCGACCCGGAAGGCGGGGTCAACGACGAGAACATCCACCAATACGATGCCATCATCGAACTGAACCAATATTTCTACGGGCAACGGAAGGTCTTCGACCTCTCGATTGCCTATCCACCCGGCGAGGCCGGACGGGTCTACGACACGGTGAGAAACATCCCCTATGGGGAGACGCGCACCTACGAGGAAGTCGCCAAGGCCTCCAAATGCCGGCCCGAGAAGGCCCGGGAACACCTCCTCCGTAACCCGATACCCCTCATCATCCCGTGCCACCGGGCCGTCGTCGGCAAGGACGACATCGGCCCCTATTGTGGGGATCCCCTCCTCAAGAAGAAGCTGCTCAACATGGAGAAGACGAACGCGAGCCGTGAATTCCACGCCCCGGATTACCGGGACTGATCGAATCGATTGTCGTCGAGTGAAAACCCAGGGGATGGGCCCCTGGGTTTTACTTCACTTCCGTTCGGTTATTTCCTTGAGAAGCGAAGCGAGGAATTCCGGGTAGGGAAGGCTTTTCCCCTTCTCTTCCCCGAACCTTCGGACGTTGACTTCGCCCGCGGCGACTTCCTTGTCCCCGATGACGATGGAGACGGGGGTCTTCTGGACGATCGACTGCCTCAAACGGTAGCCGAGTTTCTCGTCCTCAGATAGGAGGCGCACCCGGACGCCCTTCGCGAAGAGTTCCTGCTGGATTTTCCCCGCATAATCCCCATGGACGAGGGGATTGACCGGGATGATGTCGACTTGGATGGGGGATAGCCAAGTCGGGAAGGCCCCGCCGTAGTTCTCAGTGATGATGGCGAGGAAGCGTTCGATCGAACCGAAGGCGACCCGGTGGAGCATCACCGGCTCCTTCTTCTCCCCGCGTTCGTCGATGTAGGTGCAGGCGAAGCGGTGGGGGAGGTTGAGGTCGAGCTGGATGGTCCCGCATTGCCACGTCCGGCCCATCGAGTCCTTGAGCTTGAAGTCGAGCTTCGGCCCGTAGAAGGCCCCGTCGCCCGGATTGACCTTGTAGGGGTGCTTGGCATCCAGGCAAGCCTTCCCGAGGGCCTTCTCGGCCTTGTCCCAGAACTCGACGGTCCCGATGTAGTCCTTCTCCGGGCGGGTCGAGAGGACGATTTCGTAAGTCAGGCCGAATTTGGCATAGACCTCGTCGAGGAGGGAGATGATTTCCCCGACCTCGCCTTCGATTTGGTCCTCCCGGAGGAAGATGTGGGCATCGTCCTGGGTGAAGGAACGGACCCGGAAGAGGCCGTTGAGGGCCCCGCTGGCCTCGTGACGGTGGACGTGGCCGAGTTCGGCGTAACGGATCGGAAGCTCCTTGTAGCTATGGAGGGAGTTTTTGTAGGAGAGGATGGCCCCGGGGCAGTTCATCGGCTTGATCGCGAAGTCCTTGTCGTCGATCTTCGTCGTGTACATGTTCTCTTTGTAGTGGTCCCAGTGCCCCGAGGTTTCCCAAAGCTCGCGCGAGAGCATCGTCGGGGTCTCGATCTCGAGATAGCCGTGCCGGCGGTGGACCTCATGCCAGTAGTCGAGGAGGGCGTTCTTGAGCTTCATCCCGTTCGGGAGGAAGAAAGGGAAGCCCGGGCCGTAGTCGCTGATGAAGAAGAGGCCGAGTTCCTTTCCAAGGCGGCGGTGGTCGTTCTTCTTGCGCTTCTCGAGGATCTCGAGGTAGCTCGCGAGTTCCTCGGCCGTCCACCACGATGTCCCGTAGATGCGGGTGAGTTGCTTGTTCTTGCTATCGCCCCGCCAATAGGCGCCGGCGAGGGAAAGGAGCTTGAAGTGCTTGATGTAGGAAGTCGAGGGTAGGTGGATGCCCTTGCAGAGATCGGTGAACGAGCCTTGGGTGTAAAGGGAAATGCCCTCCGCGGCATGCTCCTTGATGAGCTCTTGCTTGTAGGGGTTGTCCTTGAAGACTTCCATCGCCTCCGCGGCGCTTACTTCCTTCCGGACGAACTTGTTCTCTTCCTTGGCGAGGCGCTTCATCTCGGCCTCGATCTTCGGAAGGTCCTCTTCCTTGATGACGGCGTCGCCGAAATCGACGTCGTAATAGAAGCCTTCCTCGATGGCCGGGCCGAAGCCGAACTTCGCTTCCGGATAGAGATGGCGGATGGCTTCCGCCATGAGGTGGCTCGTGGAGTGGTTGAGGATCTCGAAGGCCTCCGGGCTCCCGATTCGGATGAAGGAGACTTCCTTCCCTTCCGGAAGCGGGGCGGAAAGGTCGAATTCCTCGTCATCGACCTTGTAGGCGATGTCCTTTTTCTTGTTTTCCTCGTCGGCTTTCTTCATGAGGGCGAAGCCGTTGGCCCCGTCTTCGAGCTCGACTTCCTTCCCTTCGTAGATGACTTTCATGGCAATCCTCCTAAAAAAAGAAAAACGCGAAATCGTCCGTTGAGGACGCTTCCGCGCGGTACCACCTCAATTCAAGCCAATGCGCTTGCTCTTTCCCCGCTTAACGCGCTGGGGGTACGCTTCCCTTATTTCGGGGAGCGGCTCCGGAGTGGTACCCCCTCGTCTATCGATCGAAGAGGCGTGTCTCCTTCTTAGCCGCCCTTAGAATAGCCTCGACGCCATGAAAGTCAATAAAAAAGCCCTCCTCGCGGAGGGTCCGTCTTTTCGCTTTCCGGCCTTACTTGGCCATTTGCCAGGCGTAGGCCGCGGCTCCGAGGAGCCCGGCTTCCTGCCCGAGCGCGCACTTCTCGAGGCGCGATGGGGCGGCCGCCTTCCTTAGATCGGCAAAGAAGACGTTCTCACTCTTCATGACCCCGCCGGTGAGGACGAAGGCGGAGGGGGCAAAGGAATCGTTGAGCATCCTGAACCACTTCCCGAAGAGTTCGAGCCAGTCCTCATAGACCTTGATTGCCAAAGGATTCTTGCCGCTTACGAGGGCGAAGAAATCCTTCGCGCTTTCGATCGATAGCCCGTTCAGGGCGGAAAGGCGCTTCAGCCCCTCGCCCGAGCAGAGGCGCTCGAATTCGTATAGATGTCCCTTGTAGGGGATGAGGGTATGCCCGGCCTCGTAGGAAGAGGAGAGCAGCTTGCCGTTTCTCGCGAGCGCGGCCCCGACCCCGGTCGACACCGTGATGAAGAAGATGGAAGGAAGCTTTTTCCAGCTCCCGATGTTCGCTTCCCCGAGGACGGCCGCCTCGGCGTCGTTGATGATGTAACTAGGCTTTCCGAATTCCTTCGCGAGGTATTCGGCGATCGGGATCTCGCTAACCCCGACGTTGGGAAGGGCATAGACATAGCCGTCGTAGCGAACCCGTCCCGGGACGCCGCCGGCAATGGCCTTCACGTCCCTCACGTCGTCCCCGAGCATCTCGATCGTCTTCTTGATGTTTTCGAGGAAAGCTTCGCGGTCCCCCCGGATGGTCGGGCGGATCTCGATGCCCTTGATGTCGTAATTCTCGTCTACTAAGGCAGCCCTGGTGTTGGTGCCGCCGATGTCGAGTGCCAATACAAGTCCCATCAGTCGAGATCCTTTATCGAGTTGACGTTCACGATGCGCATGAAGTTGGTGCGCCCGGCGCCGGTCGGGGTGCCGCCGGCGATGATGATCGGAGTGCCGGGCTCGAGGCCGAGGTCGCGGGCGATCTTGAGGGCG
>CASFVT010000022.1 GCA_949298195.1 uncultured Bacillota bacterium | reverse complement strand
TGGTGATCCGTGAGGGACTCGAACCCGCGACCCGCTGATTAAGAGTCAGCTGCTCTACCAACTGAGCTAACGGACCAGCCCGACAATGATATTCGACTACTCCCCGCTATGCAAGGATGAATCGCCGATTGGGGGCTCGCCAGCCCTTTCCGCCTCTTTGGACTTGGCGGCTTGGTTGGCCTTCTCGACCGCACGGATCTTCAAATAATTCCTGAAGCGGAGGGAGAGGTTCTTGTAGAGGTCGCTCACCAATAGCGGCGTCGGACCCGGGTCGAGGCGCATCTTCGAATTGATGTAGTCGATGTCGTGATGGAGGACGCGGATCTTCCTGGTGTGGTAGACGGCCCGGGCCACCCCGTAGACGAAGGCAGCCCCGCCGAGGACGATGCCGAGCATCGAGACGACGAATTCAAGGCTCCCGGGGCGGATGACCTTGGTCGAATCGGTCTGGGAAACCGGCTTGTAGGAAAGCTGGAGGAAGATGAAGCCGATGACGAGGAAAATGGCCCCGAGGACGAGGAAGGACATGGCCGCGTCGCGTTTGTCGGCGTTGGCGGTCGCTTCCCGGTGGAGGGACTGGACTAGCGGGGTCCGGATGTCTTGGTCGATGCTCTCCGGCGGGACCTTGCCGCAAGTTGGGCAGGCATCCCCTTTTGCCTTCCCGATGAAGGCCTTCTTGCAGTCCGGGCAATAGTAATGGAGGGGTTTGTCGGAGGCCTTCCGGGCTTCCGTGGGCTTTTTGTTCGGGGTCTTCTTTTCCATTGTTCCCCTCCTTACGCCGCCTCGAGGCTCGAGGAGAGCGTTTCCTCGGCGGCCCCGAAGAGGTCATCGAAGGCATCGATTTCGACTTCGCTTGGGAATAGACGCGCCTCGGCGACCATGAAGCCGTTGCCGAGGGTGGCTTCGTCCTGATGCTCATCGTCGACGTAGCCGTAGAAACTGTAGGTGAAGGTGCGGGCCGTCCGTCCGTAGAAGATGTCGACCTGGGAGTAGGTGAACTCCGGGAAGCGGTCCTTCACGATGCCATCCACCCCGAGGGCCGAGGCGATGAGTTCCATCGTGTCGAGGTCGTGGGTGGTCTCGATCTCGCTCGAGATTCCCCTCGAGAACTTCGAGGCGATGTCCGCGGCGTTCTCGGTGATGAGTTCCGGGGTGTCCACCGTGTCGTAGGGATCGACGAGTCCCGTCTTGGCCCCGAGTTCGACCTCCCAATAGGGCTCGCTCGGCTCGGTTTCCGCGACGGAAGAACTACTCCCGGCGGTCTCTTCGGGAGATGGTTCGACATAGGCAGCCGTGAAGGGATAGACCCCGGCCTCGACCCCGTCGAGGGCATTCTCCGTCTCCCCCACTTCGACGAGCCCGAACCCCTCGGGCATCGTCTCGTCCCAGCCGGTCTCGAGATCCGGCTCGTAGAAAATCCCCCGTTCATCGTAGGAAATGGTGATTTCCGGGGAACCGTAATCAAGGGATGGGCCGCTCGCGCCGGAGGAATTGCCGTTCTCGACGTAATCGGCGGTGATGAAATTGAAGGTGATGGTGTTTTCCCCGGCCCGATTGAAGTAGGTGAGGACCTCGCTCAAGGCTGGGCGGCCCCTCGTATCGGTTCCCGAAGAAGAAGACCTCGAGGAGGAAAGGGCCCCTTCCGGACCGCAACCGGCCAATAGGAGGGCGGTCACGCTCAAGAGGAAGAATTGCTTTTTCATCAACGCCCATTATAGGGAAAGCGCCAAGGGCCTTCAATCGCGCACGGGAAAAGAAAGGAGCGGATTCCTCCGCTCCTTGATGGATGTCGTGCCCTGCTTTAGGCGGCCGGTTCGGTGACGGTGATCACGCTATTGAGGATCTGGTAGCCGTTGTAGTTGCCGAGGATCCCCTCGACGGTCACTTTGTCGCCGGTCTTGAGGCTGGTGACGGCCGCGCGGGTATCGGTGACGACGTCCTTGCCGTCGACTTTGTTGACCGTGTACTCGCCCGTGATGGTGAAGATGTCATCGAGGAGGTCTTTGCCGTCCTTGTCTTCCTCGCCGTGGAGGACGATGCTCTTCCCTTCGCCATAGGTGAGGGTGATGTCGTACTTCCGCTCCCCGTCCGGATAGTCCTTGTCCGGGGTTTCGAAGTAGAGGCTCGCTTCGTTCTCATCCTCGGTAGCCGGGTCGTCTACTTCGATGGTGATGGTACCGGAAATGGTGACCGGGAGGGAGATCATCGAGGAGGTAAGCTCGGTCTCGGCGGTGATGGCGACGGGGCCATCGCCCTTGGTGACGGTCGCGGCGATGTCGTTGTCGGTGTAGTGGTCGCTTTCGGGGGTGATGACCTCGATGGAGTCGACGGCAATCTCGGGGAGACCGTTGTAGGGCGAGTATTCGCCGAGGACCCGGACGAGGTCGCCGACGTCGGCCTTGGTATCATCTCCGACCCACTTGCCGCTCAGGCTTCCGTAAACGGTCATGCCGACGTTGCCATCGCGGATCCAGAGGTAACGGCTGTCGTTCTCGTAACCGCCGACGACGTAGCCGAAGGTGACGAAGACCTCGCCGCTTGCGACGTTGTTCTCGAAGATGTCGGCCAGGCTCATCATGACGAGCGGGTCGACGCGGACATTGAAGTCCTTGCTGGCGAGGAGCTCGCCGGCTTCGTCTTTGATCGTCGCCTTGAGGGCATAGAGGGCGAAGTCGTTCTCCGAGGTCGGATCGACGATGCCCGGCTCAAGGGTGATGGTGTGCTTGGAATCGACGTGATAGGTTTCCCAGTAATAGGGATCTGCGAAGTCGAAGAACATGTTGGTGTAGTTCCTGTTCCGACGGAGGCCGAGGTACTTCCCGTCGTTCGTGTACCCGTCCTTGTCGGCCTTGACGGCATACATCCCATCATCGCCAGCCTCGACGACATAGGTCATGGCATCGGCCCAAGTGGTCGTCGTGGCCAGGTATTGGGAGGAACTGCCGGTCAACTCGCCGGTCACGTAGTAGTAGGCCGCCGTATCGGCATTCGGTTGATATAGCCCAAGTCGATAGGTCTTCCCGTTCTCCGGGAGGACGCCGTAGTCGATGTTGCTTCCTTCCTCGTCGACGGCAGCCGGCTCCGTCTCGTAGAAGGCGAGGTAGAGTTGTCCGCTTCCGCCGATGTAACTGCTGTTGGAAAGACTTATGGTGCTGAAATAACTATAGGTCCCCATGTACTTCTCTTCGGTGACCTCCTTGCCCTCGCCATCGGTATATTTGAATTCCGAGTAGATGGCGTTGATTTCCCGCTCGTAGGTCTCCTCGTAGCTCGTGCCGGGATAGCCTTGCTTCTCTTCCATCGTGTATTCGATGTCGAAGGTGTAGCCGTTGACCTCGATCGTGTCGACCAGATCGAAAGTCCGGCCCTGCATCCCCGGTTCGGCCTGGGAGCCGTACGGGAGCCGTTCGAGGGCCAGCTCGGCCGCGGCCACCTCGGGGTCGACGGGCGGAAGGGGGCTGCTCGAGCTCGAGGAGCTGGCCGCCGGGGGTTCACAGGCGGCCAACGCCAACAACAGGGCGGCCGCGGGGACGATGTGTTTCTTCAGTTTCATTTGTTGTCCTCCTGATAGATTATGAAACTTTTCTTTTAGTCGTTGAAGGTGAGGTCGTCGTTTTTGAGGATCTGGATCTGGTGGACGGTCTCGCCGTTTTTCGGCTGGTAGACCACGCAGGGGCCGACGATGTTGAACGTCTCCCCTTCCTTGCAGAAGTAGTCCTCGAAGTTGTCCGCGTCGATGTGGACGTAGGGGTTGTCCCGGTCGCGGACGGTGTCCGAGTAGACCCGGATGTGGACGTCGTTGCCTTCCTCATCCCGGCAAAGAAGGGTGTAGGCATCCCCGTCCTCGTCATGGTAGGTGCCATAGGTATTGGCAATGCCATGGAGGTTCCTGATCTCGACGACCTGGTTGATGTATTCGTCGCCGGCGATGTCCTGGGCGGTGACCACCGGGGCCACGTAAGGCTCGTCGCTTTCCTCGAGGACGGTGATGTAATCATCGCCCGGGTAGAGGTTCGAGTACTGGATGTCGGTGATTTGGAGGTTCCCGTAGAACTCGGTCAAGACACCATTCATCTGGATCCGCCAACCGGGGTGGCGGAGGGGGGCGAGGGCCTTGTAGCCGGCAAAGCAGTAAATGCCATAGCGCGTCCCGTCGCCGAAGTCGTCGTAGACGTAGGCGTTGTCCCCGCCGTCGGAATAGCTATAGGCCACGGTGGAGGGGAAACTCACCCGGTATTTCTCCGGGGTACCCGCGGGATCCCCGGGCAAAGGCTCGTTGGAAGAGGGATTCAGCCAATCCCACTCGACCCTTTCCTCGGTCTCCGGGTGGATCCGGTAACCCTCCATGATTTCCTGGAGGGTCGTCGAGATGGCGCCCTTGGGCACGGCCGGGTCCTCGAGGTTGCTCCAGACCCAATTGCCTTCGCACTGGGCCCGGGCATCGGCATCGTAGAAGTAATCGGCGTAAATCGATTCGGCGCCGCCTTGGGCCGGGGAGTAGCCTTCCTGGACGAGCATCAGGTTGAGTAGACGCAAATCCTCGAGGTCGGCGTTCTCCTCCTCGGAAACCCAGACATAGCAGAGGTAACGGTCGTTCCCGTCTTTTTCCGGGAGGCCGTAATCGAGGCGGTTGCTGGAGAGGACGATGGTCTTGGCCTCCATCGTCTTCGCCTTGGTGAAGTCGCTGGCGGCATAGCCCCAATCCTCGATGCTGCCGGTCGATTCGGGGGTGTTGACGCATTCGTAGCGCGCCTTGATGTTCTCCGAACGCGAGACGGTCCCGTCCGCGAGCTTCTGGTAGAAGTGGGAGGTATCCCCGTCGACGTGGGTGTTGAGCACGACCTCGCCGATCCCGTCTTGGGTGAAGACCTTCCCCCTATAATCGAGGGTGAGCTTCAGCTGTTCGACGTAATCGGTCGAGTCGCAGACAACCGGGGTCGACGAGGAAGCGGCTGGCGGCTCGCAAGAGGCGAGCAACCCGATGGCCAGCCCGAGAAGCACGATTGAATTGATCTTCCTCATGTCATCCTCCTCATAAGGCCGCGATGCAGCGGTTGTAGGCATCGGTGAAGGCCTGGTCGACGGTTTGGGTGCCGAGCAAGACGTTGGTCACCAACTTCCCGACCTCGGTCCGGCAGACGGCCGAACCGGGGAAGACCGGAGTGAAGAAGGTGTCGTCCCGGATTTGGCTCGTGACGCTGGAGGCCTTCCCGAAGAGGGAGTCCCCGTTTTCGGTGAGCCAGTTCTGGTAGTAGTCGCTCTCGTAACTGGAGACCCGAACCGGGTCGTAACCGGTCGAGGAAGTGGCGATGAGGGCACTGTTCTCGGCCTTGGTGCAGAACCGGTAGAAGAGCCACCCGGCGTATCTTTCTTCCCAGGAAGCCCGGGAGAAGAAGCAGATCGAGGGGCCTTGGCTCACGTAAGCGGCCTCGTCCCCATAAGGGGCCGGGGCGACGCCGACGTTGAAGTTGATGGTGTTCGCGTAGCTGGTGCCACCCGAGGAGGAGACCATCATGAGGACCTGGCCCTTCTCGAAGAAGGTCGAGGTGTAGGCATTGTTCTCGCTCACCCCCTTGGTGATGAAGTGGCCCGCGTCGAAGTGCGACTTGAGCCCGGTGACCATCTCCTTGGCTTCGTCGTTGTTGAAGAGGACGCGGTCGCCGCTGCCGTTGGAGGTATAGGGGATGCCGTTTTGCATCGCGAAGGTGATGAAGAGGTTTTCGTCGCTATCGTAGCCGAGCGGGGCCTTCCACTCCTCTTGCTCCTTGCTCGAGAGCTCGGGGAGGTATTCCTCGTTGATTCGCTCGCAGAGCGACCACATGTCCTCCCAGGTCGTCGGGACCGCCCAATCCGGATGGTCGTCGAAGATGTCCTTGTTGTAGAAGAGGAGTTCGGTCGACTTCGTCCACGGGAGGGAATAGAGCCCGGAGGTTTGATAGGCCTGCCCCTCTTCCCAATACGTCTTCACGAAGTCGTCGGCCCCCGAGAGGGTCTTCCCGCCCTCGACGTGGGAGCCATCGGCCTCGGTGAAGCCGATGAGGGGGTCGTCGACGAAACCGTCCATCGGGATGACCGCCCCGGCATCGATGTAGTCGGAGACGTGGTCGGGGTAGCAATAGGCCATGGTCGGTAGCTCGGTGCCGCCCGCTTGGATGGCCCGGTCGATCTTGACCTTGATGTCGTCGTAGCTGCCCTGCTGGTCGTGGTCGATGGTGATGTTGGGGTAAAGGCGGTTGAATTCGCGAATCAAGGTCTCCAGCCACCCGCGGTTGTTCTGCCCGAGGGTGTGCCAGAGGGTGACGGTCGCCTCGAGCTCTTCCGGCTTACCATAGGTGGCCTCCTCGTAGGGGACATAGGAATAGGCACCGCCCGTGCCGGTCGGACCGCAGCTAACGAGTCCGACCGTCAGGGCCATGATGAAGAGGGAGGAGCCCAGAAGGCCGATCTTTTTCGCTTTGGGCATTCTGGTAGCCATGTTCGCTTATTGGGCCGCGATGACCGAGTTCGAGTAGGCCCGCTGGAAGGCCTCGTCGATGTCCACATCGGAGACGAGGACGTTGGTGATGATGCCGCCGACCTCGGTCCGGGCGATGGCCGAGCCGCGGAAGGCCGGGGAGGTGAAGTAGGCTTGCGAGTAATTGTCGTTGGCGTATTCGAGGGAGGTCTTGATGAGGAGGGAGGAACCGGTGGTCGCGGTCTGGGTCGACCAGTTTTCGTAGAGGTCGGTCTCGAAGGCGCTCATGCGGACCGGGTTATAGCCGGTGAGGGTCGAGAGGTTGGCGGTGTTGTTGGCGTTGGTCGCGAACTTGTAGAAGAGCCAAGCGGCGTAGAGCTGGTCTTGGCTGGCGCTCGAGAAGAAGGTGATCGACGGGCCTTGGGAGATGACCTTGGGGTTCTCGGTGTCGCTCTGGGGGACCGCGGCAACCCCGATGTTGAAGTTGTTGGTGAAGTTATAGGAGGTTCCACCGGTCGAACCGACGGTCATGACGAGTTCGCCGTTGGTGAACATCGTCGAGGTGTAGGAGCCGTTGGCCGAGGTTCCCTTGGTGGTCATGTAGCCCTTGTCGTAGTTTTCCTTGATCTCGGAGACAATGGCCTTGGCGTCGGCGTTGTTGAACTGGAAGTGGTCGTTCGGATCGAGGCTCGTATAGGGGATGTCGTCCTGGGCCAGGCGGGTGATGAAGAGGTTGTCGTCAGAGTCGTAGCCGAAGGGGATGATGTCCGGATCGATGTCCTTGACCTCGGCACAGACTTCCCAGAGGTCTTCCCAGGTCCGGGGCACCTCGAGGTGGTACTGGTCGAAGAAATCGCGGTTGTAGAACATGACCTCGGTCGACTTGCTCCACGGCATCGAATAGACGCCGGTCTGGGCATAGTCGGTCGACTCGTCGAGGTAGCCGGCATAGTAATCGTCGATCGGGCCGGCCTCGGTGAGGTCGTCGACGCCCATGCCGATCACCGGGTCGGCGACATAGCCGGCCATGTTCTCGACGACACCGGACTGGAGGTAGTCGGCGACGTGGTCGGGATAGGCGATGGCCAGCGTCGGGAGGGTGTTGGCGCTGACGGCATAGCGGAGGTCGGTGTAGATCGTATCATAGGAAGAGTGGTTCACGAGGTTGACCTTGATGTTCGGGTAGCGGTTCATGAACTCATCCGTGATCTGCTTCAGGTTGTTGTAGTTCGGGGAGCTGCTCTCACCGAAGGTGTGCCACATCTCGATGGTCGCGGTGAGTTCCTCCGGGTCGCCCGTGAAGGCAACGTAGTCGGAGGGGACGTCCCAGTCCTCGCCGAAGACGTAGCTGGTGTTGGTACCAGTGGGGCCGCAGGCAGCCAGGAGGCCGAAGAGCGGCAGGATGGAGAGGAGGGATAGCTTTGTCCTCTTGTTCATGAAGATCTCCTTTCACTATGAATCTTCGTGGATATTGTAGCCCGGATGGGCGACAACCAAAATGAAAGGGCTAACAACTAGCCCTTGATGCCGGCGCGGCCGACGCCGCGCATGATGTATTTGCGGAAGAAGATGAATAGGAGCAAGAGCGGCACCGTGACGAGGATCGTCGCGGCCATCTGGAGGCCGTATTGGGGGTCGCCGGAAGTCGTCGTGAAGGAGTTCCGGAGGCCGTTGGTGATGAGCCGCCACTCTTCCTTGCTGGCGACGAGGTTGGGCCAGACGTAGGAGTTCCACGCCCCCATGAGCTTCAGGATGAAGATGGAGATGATGGTCGGGGCGGCCAAGGGGACCATGACCTGCCAGAGGAAGGACCAGTCGCTTTTCCCGTCGACCTTCGCGGCGAGGTAGAGCTCGTTGGGGATCTGCTTGAAGTTCTGGCGTAGGAGGTAGATGTAGAAGACCGACACCCAGAAGGGGACGATCATCGAGGCGAAGACCCCCACCGCATTCCCGAGCCACCCCAGGTAACTCACGGTGATGTAGTTGGTGATGACCATCATCTCGCCCGGGATCATCATCGTGGCGAGGATGAGCATGAAGAAGAAGTCGCGTCCCTTGAACTCGAGGCGGGCGAAGGCGAAGGCGGCGAGGATCGTCGTCACCAGGGTCCCGAGGGTCGAGATGACCCCGACGATGATGGTGTTCCGCAGGTAGGTCGTGAAGTTGAAGTACTTGAAGACGTTGACGAAGTTGCTCCAGAGGACGGTGGTCGGGAAGAAGGTCTGCTGGGTTTGCCTGATCTCGGTCGTCGACTTGAGGGAGGTGATGATCATCCAGTAGAACGGGAAGAGGACCAGGAGGGCCATGAAACCGATGAAGAGGTAGGTGAGGACGAGGCTCGCCACCCGCCCGACCTTCTGGGCCCGCTCGATCCGGGCGACCGACTGGCCGCTGTCGAGGAGGACGAGCTTCATCCCGCTGACCGAGGTGTTCTTGTATTCCTCGGAGGCGAGCATCTTCTCGTAACGCCCTTCCTTCCCGATCGAATGGAAGAAGGCGATGATGGGGCGGAAGGCCTTCTCCAAGAATGACTTGATGCTCTTCATATCAGTAGTGAACCCTCTTCTTGGATACCCAGAACTGGAGGCCGGTGAAGGCCAGGATGACGAGGAAGAGGAGGACGGCCGCCGCCGAGGCGTAATGGACGTTGTCGGTCGATATCGAGTCGTAGATGTAGTAGACGACCGTGTACATGTTGTTGCTGGCGTCGGTGCCCGATTTGCCCAAGAGGCCGACGACGCTATCGTATTCCTTGAAGGCCCCGATGAAGGAAGTGATCATCACGTAGAGGATTTGCGGGGAGAGCAAGGGCACCGTCACGTTCATGAGGGTCTTGAACTTGCCGGCCGAATCGATCTTCGCCGCATCGTAATACTGTTTGTCGATGCCGGCGAGGCCCGAGAGGAAGATGAGGATCTTGAAGGGGAGCGAGCCCCAGATGATGTAGATGCAGAGGGCAATCATCGCCTTCCAGGTCGGGGCCCCCTGGTCGATCCACGGGCTTCCCATCTGGCCGATGATGAAGTTGATGATGCCCCGGTAATCGAAGAGGACGGCGAAGACCATGCCGACGGCGATGGCATTGGTGACGTAAGGGAGGAAGAAGACGGTCTGGAAGATCTTCTGGAACTTGGGGATGGAGTTTAGGCCGACCGCGATCGCGAGGGCGATGACGATCGAGAGGGGGACGGTCACGAAGGTGATGATGAGGGTGTTCGGGATGGCGTACTGGACGACGTCGGTCATGTAGGCCCACTTGTCCGGGCTGGCCTCCGGGTTGACCGGGGTAAGGCCGAGGACGATGCCGAAGTTGTCGAAGGTGAAGCCCTCGTTGGATTGGGTCATCAGGTCGTAGCCCTTCATGAAGGCAATCGAGAAGGAGGAGATGAGCGGGTAAAAGGTGAACACCGCCATCAGGATGATGACCGGGGCCAGGTAGAGCCAGCCTTTCCAGTTGTTCTTCTTGATCATGGATCAGGCAATCCTCTCCTCGTTGCCTTCCAGCGAGAAGGCGAAGCACTTGTGGGGCTTGACCTCGCACTTGATGTCGCCGACCTTCACGTCGGTGAAGGCGTCGACGAGGAACTTGCAGGGGCGCGTCTCGTCGACATGGCTTCCCTGGATGAGGATGTCGCGGCCCTGGGTGATGATCTGCTCGACGTGGAAGGGGAAGTTGCCCTTCTCGGAGGGGGCGATGCCCTCGGGACGGATCCCGACGGTGACTTTCTGGTCGGGGATTTCCTTCCCTTCGACCTTCTTGAGGAGGGCTCCGCCGACATAAATCCCGTTGTTTTTGATTTCCCCGTGGAAGAAGTTGATCGGCGGGGTCCCAAGGAAGTTGGCAACGAACCTGTTCGCCGGTTCGTTGTAGACGTCCTGGGGAAGGCCGCTTTGCTGCTCGATCCCGAGCTTCATGACGACGATCTCGTCGGAGATGGACATCGCCTCTTCCTGGTCGTGGGTGACGAAGATGGTCGTGATGCCGGTCGATTTCTGGATGCGGCGGATTTCCTCCCGGGTCTGGAGACGGAGCCGGGCATCGAGGTTGGAAAGCGGCTCGTCGAGGAGGAGGACCCGCGGGTGCTTGACGAGGGCCCGGGCGATGGCGACCCGCTGTTGCTGGCCGCCGGAGAGTTGGCTCGGCTTCCGCCAGAGGTATTCCTCGATCTGGACGATCTTCGAGGTCTCGCGGACCAATTTGTCGATTTCGGCCTTCCTGAGCCGCCGCTTCTTGATGAGGGGCTTGCCCTCGTCGTCGAGGGCGACGCTACCCGAAGCATCCTTCACCTTTTCCTCGACCACGAGGTTGGTGAGGGGGAAGGCGACGTTCTTGTAGACCGTCATGTGGGGATAAAGGGCGTAGTTCTGGAAGACGAGGCCGATGCCCCGCTTCTCCGGGGAGAGGTCGGTGACGTCCTCGTCGCCGAACCAGATCTCGCCCGAGGTCGGTTCGCTCAGCCCGGCGATCATGTTGAGGGTCGTCGACTTGCCGCATCCGGACGGCCCGAGGAGGGCATAAAGCTTCCCGTCGGGAATCGTCAGGTTGAGGTCTTCCACGGCATGGGTGTCGGGGATGTTCTTCTTCGGGTTCCCGGGGAAGACCTTCGTGAGGTGCTTGAGTCTTATTTCCATGCCTTAACTCCTGAGGGCTGTCGCCTTATGACATTCTAAGTATTCGAGGAAACCCCATCAAGACGCGGGGAGGTGCTTTCCTCGCCATTTCCCCCCGCTTCCCCCTTCGCGAGGTCGATGGGGGTGCTCGCCCGGTTGTTCGCGAGGTACTCCTTGAAAGAGAGGTAGACCGGGGTCTCGGAGGCGTCGACGAGGTAAGTCGCCGTCACGTAGTCGTGGAAGGAGGAACGGTCACGGCGGATCAGCCACATGCTCGTCGAGACGAGGAAGGGGAGGAAGAAGGCGAAGACGGAGAGGAAGAGCTCCACGAGGACGAGGAGGAGATTCCTGGCGAGGGCCCTCGAAAACGACGGGGGAATGGCCTCGGGGGTGAGGACGGCGAGTTTGAAGCACTTCATCCCGAGGGTGGCCCGGCCCCGCCTGAAGAAGGACGGCGGCAGGACGAAAACGAGGAGGAGGGAGAGTAGCAGGGCCCCCGCGATGGCGAGGAAAAGCTGCCAGAAGACGCTCCTTGAGGCATCGATGTAGCTTTCAAGCGTCGAGATGTAGGGAACGGCTGTCCCTTCCACCGCCTCGACGTAGAAGGAATACATGCTCTCCTCGTCGAACCGGGGAACGCAATGGCCATCGTTTATCTCGAAATAGGGTTCCCCGTCGAGGAGGAGGGCCCCCTCCCCGAACCGGAGGTCGTCGTAGATCCCCATCCCTTCCCCGCCCGGGAAGAAATGGGGATCGGAGAAGAAATCGTCCAAGGAAGCCGAGAAAAGGGAATTGGCCTCCCGGTAGGCCCCGGGGGAGGAGCCTTCCTCGACCGCGTGAAGGACGGTGATGAGCTCGGTTCCGTTCTCGCTTTCCTCGTAAAGGCCGCTCCGAAGTTCTTCCTCGTCCATCGTCGTCACCGCGGATAGGTAAGCCGGGGAGGAGTAGACGATGGCCCCGAATCCGGCCGCGAGGGCGAGGGCCAAGACGAAGGCGATGGCCATGTCGATGAGGAAAGCCATCGCCCTTTTCCAGCGCGAGGCCATGTGGTAACTCAGTTCGATCTTTTCCCCGCTCATGGCCCAGGATCCCCGAATTTCAATAGATAGGCGTCGAGGTCGTCTTTCTCGACCACCCGGGTGAAGGTCGTGAGGTCGTGGAGAGTCGACCGGTACTTGGTGAAAAACGTCAGGAGGCCCGAGACGAGGGTGAGGAGGAGGCCGATGAGGGCGACGTGGTAGAGATCGACCTCGAAGCCGGGGAAAAGCAGGCACGGGAGGGTAAACGACTCGAAGGAAAGGAAGAAGAAAGGGGCGAAGGGAAGTAGGTAAAGGCTTTCGAGGGTCGAGGTGAGGCCGCGGGAAAGGACCTGGTAGACGCTAGGCGGTTTCCCTTCGTAGGTGACGACCTCGAGGTGGAGCATGTGCTTGGGAAAACTCCTCCCCCGCCTCACGAGGAAAGGGAGGGCCATGTAATAGACCCCGGCGGTCAGGAAATAGGAGACAAGGGCCGCTTCGCCCCCGGAGAGGCGGACATCGGATTGGCTCTGGAAATAGGCGATGTAGGCCCCTTGGTAGCCCTTCGAGGCGTCGTCGCGGACGTCGACCCAGGTATCTTGGTAAACCTTGAGCACCGCCCAGCTTATCTCATCGTAGAGGCGGTTGGTCTCCTCGTCGCGCTTTCCCTCGTCGATGTAGGAACGGCAAACCGCGATGCTTTCGCTCGACAAAGCCGCTTCCCCGTTCTCGTTGAGGACAAAGAAACCGGCGCCTTCCCCGCCTAAGAAGCGGAGGTTGTGCTCCTCCAGGGTCATTCCGAGGTACTCGAGGTCGCAGAAAAGGAGGAAATCCTCGTCATATCGCCCCTCGATTTGATAAATGAGCCAGTCGTCGACCCGTTCGAGGGCCGCGGAGTCGCTCGGCACGGCGGCCCCTTCCCCGAGGAGATGGGTCTTCCCCGCTTCCTCGACGAGGGATCGATAGGCCCCGTCGACCTGGGCCGCTTTCTCGTAATAGCCGAAGATCGGGGCCCCGGCCGCGGCAAAGACGATCATCGAGGCCATCGCGACGATCGCAGCATCGACGAAATAGCTCCCGAACCGCCTTCCCCGACGGGCCGCGGGGAGGCTCTCCTCCCGGAGGGAGGGGGTTTCCTCATTCGCCGAGGAGTTCGTCCTCATCGACGGGCTTTTCCTCATCGGGGAGCTTGTCCTCGGCCGTCTCGGGTTCGGGCCCGGACATTGGTTTTTCCTCTTCTACCGCGTCTACGTCCTCTTCCTTGTGGAGGTCGACGTTGCCCCTGGTGAGGACGCTATAGCCCTTTTCCTTCTGCTCGGCCAGCCTCTTGAGGGCGGCGTCGAACTCCTCGCCCTTGCTTTTCTCGTATTCGTCGAAACTCACGATCGAACGGGCCTCGATCCGGTTCTTGTCGATGGTCGAGAGGTCGAGGATGGAGTCGAGGAGGGCGATGTGCTCGTCCTCGGCCTTCTCCGCGGCGCTCTTGTAACCCGGGAAGAGTTCCGGGTGGAGGTTCATGTAGTTTTCCTTCTCTTCCTCGTCCTTGAAGATGATCGCCCCGCGGGCATCGACCTCGAGGGTGTGGGTGAGCTTGTCGTGGATCGACTGCTTGCTCTTGGAGAGGACGAGGTACATGTACTCGACGAGGAGGAGGATGAGGTAGAGGAAGATGGTCCACGACCACGGGAGCATGGCCAGCGAATTGAGGACGAACATATAGCTGGAACGGAGGATCCTTTCCTTCACGCCGACCTTGTAGCCGTCCAAGGTGCACACCGAGAGGCGCAATATCCATTTCCCGGGGGTTCGGAGGTCCTTGCTCAATGCCGGGACGAGGAAGAAGACGATGAAGGCAAAGGGGAGATAGACGACGAGGTTGGAGAGCCACGAGTTGATGCTCATCTTGTTCTGGATCGAGGCGTAATATGTCTGGCTCTTCCCTTCGTCTTGGCCAAGGCTCATCGCGATGGCTTTCCCATAGACCCCCATTGCCTCGTAGCTGCCCTCGGAGGTATCGAGGAAATAGAGGGCAAGGCTTTCGAGGGTGTCCGCGTCACCGGCATCGACCTTGGCTTGGTATTCGGCTTGGAGGACCGGGCGGGCCGAGAAATCGACCGCGGTCCCCCCTTCGTTCAGGGCATAGGCGAAGAACTGGCTCTCCCCGGCGCGGCTTTTCTCGTCAGTCGCGTCCCCCACCGCTTCCCGGCTCGGGAGTTCGAGGAAGTTTTGGGCGAAATAATCGAGGTAGCCGAAACTTGCATAATCACCGACGTGGGCCTCCTCCCCGTTGGCGAGCGAATAGCCGACCGCCTGGAAGCGGTCGTCGTCCACGTAGGTGGGCAAGACCTCGGTCACGTAATGCCACGTCATCTCGAAATAGGACTCGTAGGCCTCTTTCCCCTCGGGGAGTTCGTCATAGGGGAAACCGGCGCCATCGGTTGAGGCGGAGGCGTCGTCCCCGGGGAGGCGGTAGTTGTAGAACTCCGCCCCGAGGGTCTCGCCGGTCTCTTCGTCATGGCGAAGGAGAAAAAGCCCGGTGTCGAGTAGATACTCGGAGAGGTCGTCGCGGAGGCTAGTGTTCCCGAGGGCCTCGCCCATGTAAGGGCCGCTCACGAGGGAGGAGAGAATGCCAAAGGGGATGAGGATGATGGCCAGATCGATGACGAAGGCCAAGAAACGCCGGAAGAGGCCGGCTTCCTTCAAATCGGTGCTCATAGACCCATAAAGTTTATACGAGCGCGCCCATGCGCGGAAGGGCCAAGCGGGATTTGCCCTTCCCGCCTTGAAGGCAAATGGGAGCGATTCCGCCGAAAGCCACGGAAAAAGGGCCACGCCGAAGCGTGGCCCTTCGCAAACGGATGGGAATCCTCAGTGGAGGATTTCGGTGACGGTGCCGGCCCCGACGGTCCGACCACCCTCACGGATGGAGAACTTGGTGCCTTTCTCGAGGGCGACCGGGTGGATGAGCTGGACGGTGAAGGTGACGTTGTCGCCAGGCATGACCATCTGGACATCGGCCGGGAGGGTGATGTCGCCGGTGATGTCGGTCGTCCGGAAGAAGAACTGCGGACGGTAGCCGTTGAGGAAGGCGGTGTGACGGCCGCCCTCTTCCTTGGTGAGGACGTAGACGGCCGCGGTGAACTTGTCGTGCGGGACGATGGAGCCCGGCTTGGCAAGGACCTGGCCGCGCTCGACCTGGTCGTGGGTGATGCCGCGGAG
>CASFVT010000021.1 GCA_949298195.1 uncultured Bacillota bacterium | reverse complement strand
GGTTTAACAACAGGAATGTGCAATTCCTGCCACAACACGAGTAATGGAACAACCATCGTTGCAAATTGGGTGCTTGTCAGGATTGTGATTGGAAAACGCCTTAAAAGCCCTCAAAATCGATAAGCGAACGCCTTTAATGCCTAGGAAAACCTACTTAATTTTCCTTTTTGTCGACTATTTTCCAATAACCTCCTCTATCAGGACCAGAGCGTTTTATTACCTTAGACGACTTTATTATTCTCTCAACAGTCTTTGTCGTCTTGCCTATCGCAGCCGCCATCTCCCTTTGGGATATATGCAGGTTGTCTCTTATCAAAACAATCAGTTTTTCTTCAAGGGATTCTTCTCCGACATTTTCTCCGACATTTTCTCCGACATCGGTTTTCCTTGCCTCATTTACACTGTAGTTGAGGTTAGGGAGGGTCGCGAAGAAATACCTATCGATGACCTTGAATTCAGGTTGTAATTCCTCCTCGGAATATGCCTCCCTTATCCTGATCAAACCCGTGCCATCATCAATTTTTCAATGTCCACTTGTCGTGTTGATTGATTCTATTTGCAACAAGGCCTTTTTTTCTCAACGAAACAAACGTGCGACGCACGGTCGCCACAGAAATTCCAAGTTTCAAGGCAATTTCATCATAGGTTACATATGGATTTGTTTTTATTAATTCGACGATTATTTCCTCACGGGTTCTATTAGAAAATTCTGGGTGCTCATCTGGGTGCTCATTTTGATTTAATTTGGAAACTACGTCGGAATCATATGGCAAGGTTGCCAATATGAAACTATCGGTAATGTCAAAGGTTTTCTTCCCGTACTTATCGGTGATTTGAGGTATTCCGTGTCCTGTTCTTTCGGCAAAATCCAAGTCCCTCAAAATCCTTATAAAGTCTTCGTTTCTTGGTTTGCTGATGCCTTTGAAAAAGTTTTCTTCTGTCTGTCCGAAAGGCAGTCCACCATAAGAAATGATCTCTATTCTATCGTTATAGACATAAACAGATGGTACCCCGCCATTTAGCCAGTCGTTATGAGCTAGAGCGTTATAGACAGCTTCTCTTAGACAATCGATATCGACCAAGCTTTTAGTGCTTCTTGTGGTTGAAGATATTTCCGTAACGCCTCTATTTTCAGCTTCGAGTCTGTACATCAACTTTTCGACAGCAGTAAGCACACATTGGTTTCCAAAATCGACAGTTTCGGAAAACGATGACTTGTCATTTCCGTTGTATCTAGCGTAAATGAAGCCAATGTGGTTTTGTCAGAAAGCAATTCGGCAATCTTGTTAAATTTACCATCCTTAGTCAATAGGCCCAGGTTAGAAGCGAAAGTATCGTCGTTTAGCGTCATCCCGACCTCATCGTAGAATATTTTCAGTTGTCTAAAAGTCAAAGGACTATAAAGAGGCTGGTGTTTCTTTCAGCAGGTCTTCATTCGTAAAAGAATATTTCCACCTTCTTTCAATTTCCTCTTCACTCATAGGCGTTGAAGAAGTTCCATCCCTATAGAAGCAACCTGTCGCACTTCTTCCTTCTTTCTTAATGTAATAGAGCTTGGTTCCTTTAGTTACTTTAACAACAATGACTGTCTTATCTTCTTCAAGTAAGGAACCTATTTGGCATAAACCTTCTGTAGATGGAAGAATCTGATCACGAATGATGTCTCTTCTTTCCCTCATTGTTTTATCAACATTAGAAACACCTAAAACATCGCCATTATCGTCTACACCAATATAGATAGTTCCATCTCGCGTATTAAGAAAAGCAACGACTTCTTTTGCAAAGTCCTTCGTTAAGGTTCTTTTAAACTCTATAGTCTCGGATTCTTGGAATTTCATAATAAAGGACTTTTCTATCGGATATTATATAGAAAAACCAGCAGAATATCTTGGAATTTGTGGTTTTTATAATAGGCACATTATTTGAAAGAACGAATAATAAAAAGCCGTTAGAAACATTTTTTATTGTGGAATGTTTTTCATGGACATTTTCATGAACATTTTTACTTTTCTTGAATATCACTTGCTTTTTCGTTCCCTTAGGGCGACTTATAGACATATGAATGAAAAGCAAGAAGCCATTGAGAGAATCAATGCGGTTTTGATGAAGGAAACCCTAAGGAGCTGAACCTATGCATGCTCATGCTGGAGCATCTCGCGAAAGTGGCGCGCCCGGAGGGACTCGAACCCCCGGCCCACGGCTTAGAAGGCCGTTGCTCTATCCAGCTGAGCTACGGGCGCACCCGCCGGATTTTATGATGGGGCGGCTTCTCCGTCAACGGCCCCGGCCAAGGACCCGCTCCCTGAGCTCGATGGCCACTTCCCGCGGCACGAGTTGGGAAAGCTCCTCGACCGAGGCGGCAAGAAGGGAGTCGAGGGTCGGGTAACGTTCCCGGAGGAGGGCCTCCCTCTTCTTCCCGATCCCCTTGATTCCCCCGTAAAGGGAGGAGAGCATCTTCTTCCCCCGCTTCGAACGGTGATAGGAGATGGCGAAGCGATGCACCTCGTCTTGCATCCGCATGAGGAAGAAGAAGAGGGGCCCCTTCCGGTCAAGGGGATAGGTCCTGCCGTCCACATCGACGATTCCCTCGGTTTCGTGCCGGTCGTTTTTGTAAAGCCCGTAACGGGGGATGTCGACCCCGATTTCCCGCAAGGCCTCATCGGCCGCCCGGACCTGGGCAAGGCCCCCGTCGAGGAGGAGGAGGTCGGGGAAGGAGCCGCCTTCCTCTTTCAATCGGAGGTAACGCCGGCCCACCGCTTCTTTAATCGAGGCGACGTCGTTTCCGGAGCTCGCCTCGCTCAGGGCGAACTTCCGGTAGAGCCGCTTGGCCGGGGCGGCATTGACGAAGGCCACTTCGCTGCTCACGGCCTCCTCGCCCTGGAGGTGGGAATTGTCGAAGAGCTCGATCCACGTCGGGGAGGGAATCCCGAGGAGTTCCCCGAGGGAGGCAAGCAGGGAGTCGCTTTCGCTTGATGCCCCCTTGGTCGCGAAGTGATGGTCGAGCGCGCTTTCGGCGTTGAGGGACGCGATGGCGATCTGGTCGAGGAGACGGCCTTCCTTCGGATGGATGCACTTCCCCTCCGGATAGATTTCGAAGAAGGCCTCCTCGAAGCCCTCGATGGCCGTCGAGACCTCGCTCGGGAGCTCCTCGCTTTCATAGAGGGCGAGGATCTGGTAGGTGGCTTCCTCGGCCTCTTCCCCCATGAGGGGGATGACGTAGGCCTTCTTCCCGATGAGCCGCCCCTTCCGATAGACGAGGCGGGCGATCGAGAGATACCCCTCCCGGCTCTTGTAGGCGTAGACGTCGCGGTCGGTCTTGTCGCTATCGATCTCGACGCTTTGCCGTTTCACCGTTTCCTTCACTGCCTCGATCGACTTCTTGTAGGAAGCGGCCGCCTCGAAGTCGAGCCGTTCGCTGGCTTCTTCCATCTTCCCCCTCAACTCGGAAACGACCTCGGAGACGTTCCCGTCGAGGAAGGACTTGATTTTCTCGTAGAGGGCGGAATACTCCTCCTCTTTCACCTGGTTGACACACGGGGCGAGGCAGAGCCCGAGGTGGTAGTAAAGGCACGGCTTCCGGGGGAGGCGTTCGCACTTCCTCGTCGGGTAAAGGGAGTTGAGGAGGTCCATCGTGAGATAAGCCTCGCGGGACGAGGGAAAGGGGCCGAAATAGAAATAGCCCTTCTTCCCGCTATGACGCTCGATGCTGAGCCGGGCATCCCCGCGATGGAGGGCGATGTAGGGATAATGGCTGTCGTCGACGAGAAGGACGTTGTAACGCGGGAGGTGCTTCTTGATGAGATTCATCTCGAGGATGAAGGCCTCCTTGTCGCTGCTTACCCGGATGGTGTCGAAGCTTTCGACGTGAGAGACCATCGCCGCCACCTTCCCCTCTTGCTCGCGGAGGAAATACTGGGAGACCCGTTTCTTGAGGCTCTTGGCCTTCCCGACGTAGATGATCTTCCCCCGCGCGTCCTTCATGAGGTAGCAGCCCGGGGCATCGGGGAGGAGGCGAATTAGCTCCTCGAGTAGGGGGGTGAGCCGCTTCTTCACTTGAGGTAATAGATGGTGGCCCCGCCCATCCCCTCCTTTTCCCCGGCCGCCTCGAGGCGCTTGACCCGGTCGGGGTGGCTTTCCGCGTATTCACGGACGACCCGGCGGAGGGTTCCCCCGCCGAAGCCGTGGATGATCCGGACGCGGCCATAGCCGCGGAGGATGGCCCTATCGACATATTCGTCGAGGGAGCTTTCGGCTTCCGCGGCCCGCATCCCGATGAGGTTGAGCTCGAGGGGGAGGGATTCCCGGAGGCTGTTTTCGTCGAGGAAGCGGCCGGAAAGCGGCGGCCGGCCCTCCTTCGGGGGATCTATTTTCCGCGCTAGCCCCGGGGCCACCTTGAAGAGGGCCCCCGAACCGGCCCGGATGCAGAGGTATTTCCCCGCCGCCTCGAGACGGCCTTCGAGGGAGAGGGAAGGGACCTCGCAATAGTCCCCGACTTCCGGGGCTTCCCCGTCCAGGGGCTCCTTCTCTTCCTTTTCCCCCTCGAAGAGATCCTCGATTTCCTTTTTGGCGGCGATGGCCTCGTGGAGCTTGCCGCTCGGGGAGAGCGAGGAGATGATCTTTTTCATCTTCGCCTCGTAGCTCTCGAGGAGCTCCTTCTTCCCTTCCTTGAGGAGGCGGGTGGCCTCTACTTCCTTCTTCCTCGCCTTTTCCCTTTCGACGGCAAGGGCGGCCTCCTTTTCCCGGAATTCCCCTATCTCCCTGGCGAGTTCTTCTTCCCTTTTCTCGAGCCGCGCGGTCGCCTCGCCAAGCGAGGCAAGGGCTCCCTCGAGGGAATCGGCGACCTGGCCGGAGAGGTAGTCCTCGGCCTTTTCGAGGGCGGCTTCCGGGAGGTAACGCCGGGCCAAGAAAAGCCCGTAGCTCTCCCCGGGGACGTCCATCCGGAGCCGGTAGGTGGCCATTCCCCTTTCCTCGTCATAGGCCATCGAGGCGTTGCGGACCTTCCCGCCGGAGACGGCGAGGGCCTTGATGCCCTCGAAGTGGCTGGAGACGACGGCCTGGCTGCCTTTCTCGAGGAGGTAGGAAATGACCCCGTAGGCGATGGCCTCCCCTTCCCGGGGACTGGTCCCGGTCCCGAGCTCGTCGAGGAGGAGGAGGGAGGTGGAGGAGGCCATCTCGAGGGCCGACTCCACCCCGAGGAGGTGGCCGGAGAAAGTCGATAGGGATTCCTCGATCGACTGCTGGTCCCCGATGTCGGCCCCGATGGCGGAATATAGGGGGACGCGGCTACCTTCCATCGCGGTGATCGGGAGGCCGAGCCGGGCCATGTAGGAAAGGAGGCCGACCGTCTTGAGGGCCACCGTCTTCCCCCCGGCATTCGGGCCGGAGATGACGAGGATCGGGCGTTCCTCCGAGAGTTCGAAATCGTTGGGAACCGCCTTCCCCCCAAGGAGGGGGTGGACGGCCCCTTTGAGGAGAAGACTGCTCCCCCTCACCTCCGGGATGGAGCCGCGGAAACGGTTCATCCACCTTATCTTGGCGAAGAGGAAGTCGAGGCGGGCGATTTTCTCGTTCACCTCGCTCAGGGGCCTGGCATAAGAGGCCGCGAAATCCGATAGGAAGGCGAGGATCTTCTCGATTTCCTCCTTTTCCTCGCTTTCAAGCCGCCTCTTCTTCTCCTCGAGGCGGAGGAGGGGGAGGGGCTCGACGAAGATGGTCTCCCCGCTCGCGGAGGTGGCCAAGATCGCCCCGGGCACCTTGCTCCGGTAGGCGGTTTTGACTGCGAGGACGCTTTTCCCGTCCCTGATCGAGGGAAGGGGGCTCGAGAGATAGACGGCTTTCGCGTTGAGTTCGGCGTTCAGGGCCTCCTTCATCTCCCCGTCGAGGCCCCGGAGGGCCCGCCTGATGGCGTAAAGGGCCGGGGAGGCCTTGTCCTTGATCGAGACGTCATCGGCGATGGCCTTCTCGAGGGCGTTTCGGAGGGGGAGCAGTTCCGGTAGGCCCCGGGCGAGGAGGACGACCCCGTTATTCGGGAGTTCCCCGCTCGAAAAAGAAGCGACCACCCTCTCGCGGCCATTCGCCTCGACGAGGAAGCGGTAGAGTTCGTCGACGCTCAACCGGCCCCCCTTTTCGAGGCGTTCGAGCTCCCCCCGGAGGTCGAAGGAAACCTCGATCGGAAGGTCGATGATCCGGGCGGCTTCCGCGGCCTCGAGCATCACGGTCCGTTCCTCTTCGAGTTCCGTCCCCGACAAAAAGGAAAGAGACGAAAAGCTTTCCTTGGCCCGCTCGCTCCGCATCTCGCGGAGGAAGGAGGATTCGACATCGCCATAGGCGAGGAGCTCGCGCACGCTTTGCATCGACGGGAGTATAGCATTTATGGGCTTCGCCTTCCTGTGTCTCCCTCGCTAAGGAAGGCGGCTTTGCCGGGTAAAAGGTCTTCTTTTCCTTTTCCCGGTGGAAAGAGAGGTTATCATTTCCCCGTGGACAAGAGCCTCTCCTTCAGCCTCCCCCCGGAAGAGGGGGAGAAGATCCTCTCCTCCCTCCCCGGGAAAAGGGGAAGTGACCCCCATTCCACTTTCCTCGTCGGGGACGGTTTCCGGCTCACCATGTATCGCAAGGTCCACGTCGACGGCACCTCGCGCCTCCTATTGCAGGGCGAGAGGGCACCCGAAGTGGCCCGGGGCCTCGGATTGCCGCTCAAGGCCCCTCCCGGGGAGAAGGCGGGAAACCTCTACCCCCAGATCGGCTCCGACGAGGTCGGGACCGGCGATTTCTTCGGGCCCATCGTCGTCGTGGCCGCCTACGTTGGCCGGGGTGACCTGCCCCTTCTTGCCGAGCTCGGGGTCAAGGACAGCAAGGCCTGTCCCGATTCCCTCATAAGGGAGGTCGTGCCCACCTTGCTCAAGAGGATCCCCCACTCCCGACTCGTCGTTTCCCCCGCAAAGCTCAACGAGCTTCCCTACAACCTCAACGAGGTGAAATCCCGCCTTCACGATGCCGCCTACCGTCACCTCCTCCAGCGGGTCGATCCCCCCGCGGCCATCTACCAAGACCAGTTCACCCCGGAAAAAAGCTACTACCGTTACCTTTCCTCTCAGGAAGAGGAACCCGTCCGGGGGATCGTCTTCGAGACGAAAGGGGAAAATAGGCATCCATCCGTCGCCGTCGCCTCGATGATGGCCCGTTACGCCTTCCTCGAGAAGATGGCTTCCCTCGACGAAAAATGGGGAGTCCACTTCCCCTTCGGGGCCGGGGACGTTGTCGAGCGGTTCGCCACAGCCTTTTTGAAGGAAAAAGGGCCGGCGGCCCTAAGCGAGGTCGGCAAGAAGCGCTTCGTCACCTTCTCCCGCGCAATGAATTCAAAATAGAAAGGAAGCCTTTCGGGAGGGGACTATATAGACTCATCGTCCGGCCGTCCGCGGGATGGGCGAATACCAGGTGATAGGCATGGAGGAGCTGCCCGTCCTTTTTGAGCGTCCGGTTCCCCTTCCCGTAGACGGGATCCCCCTCGACCGGGTAGCCGATTGACGCGAGGTGGACCCGGATCTGGTGGGTCCGCCCGGTCTTGAGGGAGAGGCGGAGGAGGGTGTAGCCGGGCAATCTCTCGGCCCGGATGACCTCGGTCGTCGCCGGCTTCCCCGAGGCGAGGAGGGTCATCTTCTCCCGTTCGACGGGGTCGCGGCCGATCGGGGCCTCGATGAGGGCCGAGGCCTCGGGGAATTCCCCGTGCACGAGGGCGAGGTACTCCCGGTGGGCGCTATGCTCGCTCAGCTGTCGGACGAGGGAAAGGTAGGCCCGCTCGCTTTTGGCGACGAGGAGGAGCCCCGAGGTGTCCTTGTCGAGCCGGTGGACGATCCCCGGGCGGTCGGTGTCGGAATTGGGAAGGCACTCGTAACGGTAAGCGAGGGCGTTGGCGAGGGTGCCTTTGCTCCGCCCGGCCCCGGGGTGGACGGAAATCCCGGCCGGTTTATCGATGACGAGGACATCGTCGTCCTCGTAGACGACGTCGAGGGGCAGGTCTTCCTTCTCAAGGAGGGTCGGCTTCTCCTCGTAAGGGGAATAGGAAACCTCCTCCCCCTCCTTCAGGCGGTAGTCGGGGGGACGCGGCAGCCCGTCGACGAGGGCTTTCCCTTCCTCGATGAGGGAGAGGGCCTTCTTCCTCGAGGGGGCGATGCCTTCCTCGCGGAGGAAGAGATCGAGCCTCACCCCCGCTCGGGCGGGCTTAGTTTCCACTGGAGGCCCTCCAGTTCTTGACGGCCCGGACGAGGAAGACGAGGACGAGGAGGACGATCCCGACGGTGAGCGAGGCATCCGCGACGTTGAAGATGGCAAAGGGGGGTCTATCGGGCCCGAAGATGTAAAAGCAGAAGAAATCGATGACCCCGGAAAAACCGGTCGTCGACTCCCAATAGAAGGTCCGGTCGATGAGATTGCCAGCCGCGCCGGCCCAGGTGAGGGCGAAGACGGCGTTGATCCAAGGGTCCCCCTTCCGGAGGTAGTGCCAATGGAAGAGGGGAATGAGGAGGGAGGCGAGCCACGAGATGACGATGTAGACGATCCGCATGGCGAGGATTCCCCCGCCGAGGCCGAAGGCCGAGCCTTCGTTGTAGGTGAGGTGGATGGTGAAGAAGCCCTTTATCACGTCGATCTCCTCGCCGGGCCTCACGTTGAGCTGGACCAGCCACTTCGAAAGGAGGTCGAGGAAGAAGATGAGGATGGCAAGCCAGAGGAAGGAGAAGAAGAAGCCCTTCCAGGTGAACTTCCATTCCCTTCCCTCCCTGAAGAAGAGGGACAGGCGTTCCTTGAGCGGGAGGTTCTCCTTGTCCACTTCCTTTTCCCCGTCTTTGCCAACGATCGGTTCGGGGTTCATTTTCCTTCCTCCAAGGCCGAGAGGCAGCGCGGGCAAAGCTCCTCCCCGCCGACTTCCCGGACGTCGTCGCTCTTCTTCCGGCAGCGCGCGCAGGTCGAGCCGGGATGGACGTAGGCACGGATCTTCCTTTCCCCTTCTTTAAGCGAGCATCCGGCGACCATGAATAGGCGCGAGAGGGCTTCGTAGCTCTCGCCCGAGAGGGCTTCGTAGAGGGGGCCGGGGACGCTGATGTCGAGCTCGGCCTCGAGGAAGGAGGAAATCTTCCCGTTGGCCCGGAGTTCCTCGAGGGAGCGGTTGGCTTCCTCGCGGAGGAGGGAGATTTCCGCGTCGAGCCGGGAAAAAGAAGCGTCGGGCTCCGGGAGGTCGAGGAAGCGCTCGAGGTGGATGGAGGCTTTCTTGCCTTCGAGGGGGAGATGGGAATAGACCTCCTCCATCGTGAAGGGGAGGATGGGGGCCAGGAGGCGGTTGAGGGCCACGAGGATCTCGAAGAAGACACCGGCGATCTCCTGCCGGCGGCGGGAGGAACCCGGGTCGCAGTAGAGGACGTCCTTGGCCGCCTCGAAATAGGTGCTCGAGAGTTCGGTGAGGAAGGAGAGGATCCTCTGGACGGCCGAGGGGAAGGCGAAGGAAGCGTAGTCGGCACGGACGTCCATGTTGAGGGCGCGGAGGCGGTTGAGGGCGAGCCTATCGCCAAGCTCCTCGGCCGGGAGGCCGTTATCCGCCGCGTTCATGAGGAGGAAGCGGAAGAAGTTCCTGATCTTCCGGTAGGCGTCGCTACTGGCCATGACGAGCTTCTCGGAGAGGCGGACGTCGCTTTGGTAGTTGACCGAGGCGGCCCAGAGGCGGAGGACGTCGGCCCCGTAGAGATCGGCCACCTTGCTCGGGTCGATGCCGTTTCCGGAGGATTTCGACATCTTCTTCCAGCTCTCGTCCATCACCCAGCCGTGGGTGAGGTTGTTTTCATAAGGTGCCTTCCCGGTCGCGGCCACCGCGAGGATGAGGGAGGAATTGAACCACCCCCGGTACTGGTCGTTCCCTTCGAGGTAGAGGTCGGCGGGGCACTTGAGTCCCCTTCCCTCGAGGACGGCCTTCCACGAGGAGCCGGAGTCGAACCAGACGTCCATCGTGTCGATTTCCTTCCTGTAGAGCCCGTTGGGGGACTTCTTCGAGGAATATCCCTCGGGAAGGAGGTCTTTCGCCGGGAGGTCGAACCAGGCGTTGGTCCCCTGCTCCTCGATGATCAGGGCGATGTGCTCGAAGACCTCTTCGTCGATGATCGGGGTTCCGTCTTCTTCATAGACGATGGGGATGGGAACGCCCCAGGCCCTCTGACGGGAGATGCACCAATCGCTCCGGCCCTCGATCATGTTGACCATCTTCTGGTAGCCCCAGGAAGGCTTCCAGCTCACTTCGCGGACGGCCTTGAGGAGTTCCTCCTTGATCGGCTCGATCGAGCAGAACCACTGGGGGGTGGCCCGGAAGATGAGGGGGGTGTGGGTCCGCCAGTCGTGGGGGTAGCTATGGACGATCCTCTCCTCCTTGAGGACGAGGCCCTTTTCCTCGAGGAGCTCGACCACCTTGTCGTTGGCCTCTTCGTAGAAAAGCCCATCGAGGGGATCACCTTCCCCGAGGTGCATGTAGCCCTTCGCGTCGACCGGGCAGAAGGGCTTGATGCCGTACTTGCTGCAGGCATTGAAGTCGTCGATCCCGTGGTCGGGGGCCGTGTGGACGCAGCCGGTGCCGGTGTCGGAGGTGACGTAGTCGTTCACGATGACCGGGGAATTCCTGTCATAGAGGGGGTGTCTCAAGAGGATGCCCTCGAGTTCCTTCCCCTTGAATTCCCGGAGGAGGCTCACTTCGCCGAGGCCCAGTTTCTTGCTGAGTTCGTCCTTGAGGTCGCTTAGGAAAACGAGCTTCCCCTTCCCGGTGTCGAATAGACCGTAGGTGAACCGGGGATTGAGGGTGACGGCGAGGTCGGCGGGAATGGTCCACGGGGTGGTCGTCCAGATGGCAAAGGAAGCCCCGGGCGGGACGATTTCCTTCCCGTCTTCGACCTCGAAGGCGACGTAGATGGTCCGCGCCTCGACGTCTTGGTACTCGACCTCGGCCTCGGCGAGGGCCGATTCGCTCTTCGGTGACCAATAGACCGGCTTGACCCCCTTGTAGACGAGCCCCTTGAGGGCCATCTTGGCGAAGAGGCGGATTTCCGCGGCCTCGTAATGGCGGTCGAGGGTGAGGTAGGGGCGAGCGAAGTCGGCGTTGATCCCGAGCCGCTTGACTTGGCTCATCTGGCGTTCGACCTGGGAGAGGGCGTATTCCCGGCACTTGGCCCGGAATTCCGGGATCGACATCTTCTTCCGGCTGATCCCGCTTTTCTCGAGCCGGCTCTCGATCGGAAGCCCATGGGTATCCCAGCCGGGGACGAAGGGAACGTAATAGCCTTCCATCGACTTGCTGCGGACGACGAAGTCCTTGAGGAAGCGGTTGAGCATGTGGCCGCAGTGGATGTCCCCGTTGGCATACGGGGGGCCGTCGTGGAGGACGTATTCGGGGCAGCCTTCCCGTTCCTTGAGGATGAGGTCGTAGAGCCCCATCTCCTCCCACTTCCTTACTAGAAGCGGCTCCTTGCTAGCGAGGTTCCCCCGCATCTCGAAGCTCGTCGAGCCGAAGCTCAGGGTCTTCTTCAAATCCATAGACAACTCCCGGGCACATAAAAAGGCCCCTCAAGAGGGCGCCTCGGCGCGGTACCACCTCTTTTCGGCTCCAACGAGCCGCGCTCCTTGTCCGGTAACGGCGGGTCCGCCTCCCCTACTCCGATTTCGGGGAGGTGCCTCCGCGGTGATGGCCGTTCGCGTGCCCCGTTCTCATCCAGGGGGCTCTCTCAGGTTTGCTAGTTGGTCGTGTCCGCTTCCTCGGCAGGGAGATTGTAACCGAGTTGCCTCTTCAAATGAAGAGGGTCTGCATCCCGGGGATTGGTGCTTCGAGGCTCGGCCACCCCACGACCAGCCTCGGGGATGGGCATTCCCCCCATCCGTTCCGCTGGACGAGAAGGGGAATGAAAAGAGGGGTTCCCCCCTCTAGGGATGCTCCCTTCACTTCCCCCCGAGGAAATCGGGGAGGATCGAGTCGGCGATGTCGTCTTCCCGGACGGAGGCTTCCTCGGCCCGGATGGAGGCGTTGACCTGATCGAGGTCGTCGTAACTGGGGGCCGCGGTGAAGTCGAAGCCCTCCTTGAAGTCGCTGGCGATGATGGAGACTACCATCGAGTCCCCGAGGGAGGGGTTGATGGTCACCCCGAGCTTGACGTCGAGGTCGGCCCCGGCCAGGTCGTTGATGATCTTCACGCACTGCTGGGCCTCGAGGAGGCGGACGTTCTTGCCGCACGTGACGGCGCAGATGCAGCGCCTCGCCCCGCTGATCGAGGCCTCGAGGAGGTCGCTATTGACCGCGCTCTCGGTGGCTTCCTCGGCTTTGTTGGGACCCGAGCCCATCCCGAAGCCGATGAGGGCGACCCCGCTATTCTCGAGGGTGGTCCTGACGTCGGCGAAGTCGAGGTTCATCATCGATGGATAGAGGATGATCTCGGTGATGGTCTTCACCGACTGGGCGAGGACGGCATCGGATTTGGCGAAGGCCTCGTCGACCGCGAGGTCGGGCGCGGCCCGGAGCAATTTGTCGTTGCTGACGATGATGATGGCGTCGACGACGTCCTTGAGGGCGTTGAGTCCCTTGATGGCGTTTTCGATCCGGACCGGTCCCTCGAAGGCGAAGGGGCGGGTGACGATGGCGACGGTGAGGGCCCCGGCTTCCTTGGCGAGGCGCGCGACGACCGGGGAAGCCCCGGTGCCGGTCCCCTTGCCCATCCCGGCGGCGATGATGACCATCTCCGCCCCGGTGACGAGGGCCTTGATCTTGTCGACGGAGGCTTCCGCGGCCTCTTTTCCCTTCTCGGGCATCCCGCCGGCCCCGAGGCCATGGGTCTTCTCTTCCCCGAGGATCATCCTGATCGGGGCCCTCGAGGTGGCGAGGGCTTGCTTGTCGGTGTTGAGGACGGCGAAGGTGACGTTCTCGATGCCTTCCTCGATGGTCCGGTTCACGGCATTGTTGCCAGCCCCGCCGACCCCGATGACGACGATCTTGGCAACCGGGTCGAAGCTATCGAGTTTCTTCGAGTCGTTGAAGGCCATTTCCTCGAGTTCGGCCCCGAGGGTTTCTTCCTGCTCCATGTGCTTACCTCCTCACGATGACCGCGATAGACGGGAGAGGGAGGATACCCCGACCCCGTGTTCCTCGAGGCTCCCGCGGTAGGAACCTTCCGAGACGATGTAGCCGAGCATGGCGGCGAGGGCACTGTGGCGGGCCCCCATGGGCCGAGGGCGTAGGAAGATGCCCTGCCGCTCCTTGAGCGTCTTGGGTAGAAGCCCCTCGATCCCAAATAGCGAGCTCATTCCCCCGACGAAGACGAGGGGAAGGCGTTCGAGCCGGGCTCGGTCGCTTCCGTAATCCTGGGCGATGGTGAGGATCGAGTTGGAAATGTAGTTGTCGTAGGAATGGAAAGCCGCCTCGAGGGCCTTGGCGAGATCCTCGAGCCGGACCTTGCTCCCGGGGCCCAACTCGACCTCGGCTTCCTTCTTCGGCCCGGGCCGGTAGCCGTAGCGTTCCTTGAGGTGGGTCGCCTCGGGGAGGCCGACCGAGAGGCCGGAGGCAATCGCGAGGTCGACGTCTTCCCCGCCATAGGCGAAGAGGACGCTGGAAATCGGGGTGGATTCCCCGACGAGGGCGACCTTGGTCGTTCCCTTTCCCATGTCGATGAGGAAATAGGCCTTGGGGAGGTCGTTGTAGCTTTTGATGAGGCTGGCCTCGGCCTCGGTCGAGACGGCGAGTCGCTTGACCCTAACCCCGGCCTCCTCGAGGAGGGTGCGGTAGGAATGGATGACCTCGGAAGGGAGGGTATGGACGTTGGCCCTGACCCCGAGGCGGGAGCCGGACATCCCAAGCGGCGGGGCGTTGAAGAGCTTCCGACCGTCGTCGAGGTAGAAGACGCTCGGCACGATGTCGACGATCTCGTTCCCGTTGGGAATGGGTTCCTTGTTGATGAGGGCAAGGGCATTGCTCACGTCGACTCGGTCGACCATGTTCACCGGGGAGACGACCGTCGTCACCCGGTCGGAGGAGTAGATCTTGAAGCCGATTGGGGGGAGGATCAGGGAGCAAAAGCCCATGTCGACTTTCCTCGCCACTTCCTCGTCGTCGACCCGCATCGCCTCCTTGATGGCCCTGACGATCGAGGGACGGTCGATGACCTTCCCATCGACGATAGCATCCTCCTGGAGGGGGACGCGGGAGAGGTAGAGGACCTCGGCAACCCCCGAGTGGGAATAGCCGATGAGGAAGCGGACCTCGCTTTCCCCTATCTCGATGATGCTGCTGGCGCGCTTGCTTTCCATGTTTGACTACGGCTAATGATATTGCCTCGCGCGAGGACTAGCAAGAATATAGATATTAGTTGGTAGTTAACTAGTAGTTTTCATTGTATAAAAATTACCTAGTTATCGGACTAATCTTGTTTTAAGCCTAAAAAGACGCTTCAAAGTGATCAGCCATCTTTTTAGGGCCTCGGGCACGGAAAAGGGCGCCCGCACCGCCGGGCGCCCTCGGATGGGAGCTCCCCACTGGGAGCGACGAAACCGTCCTATTCCCCTTCAAGAGGAAGGGAGAGAGGTTCCTCCGCTTCCCCCTCTTCGGGAATCGACGATGACGTTTCTACGTAGGCCGCGGCCGCTTCGGCCTCGGCAAGGCGGATGGAGATGCCGACCGGGATGGCGCTCACGGCAAGGGCCCCGAGGGCAATGAGGAAGGCCATCACGAAATGCCGGAACTGGTAGTAACGCTTCCGGTGTCCGGTCTTTTCCAGCTTGTCTTTCATCATGGCTTCTTCTCCTTTCTTTCAATGGCCCTCAGCTTGGCCGAGGCGCTCCGGGGGTTTCTTTCCTTTTCCTCCTCCGACGGAACGATTGGATGGGGGGTGAGGTCGAGGAAGGCGACTTCCTCTTCCTTCCTGAGATAACTCGACGGGTCGATTCTCGAGGATGGACGGGGCCGGCTCACTTCCCGGAAGCGCTTTTTGACGAGGCGGTCCTCGAGGGAGTGGAAGCTGATGACCGCGGCCACCCCGCCTTCCTTCAGGAGGGAGGGGATGTCTTCGAGGACCTTCTCGAGGACCGCGAGTTCGTGGTTGACCTCGATCCGGATGGCCTGGAAGGCCTGTTTGGCCGGATGGCCTTTCTTCGAGCGCTCCCTCGGGCTTTTCGAGGAAGCGACGATCCCGGCGAGTTCGAGGGTCGTCCCGATGGGCTTCGACTCCCTGCTCCTCACGATGGCCCGGGCGATTTGCCGAGCCTCCCGTTCCTCCCCGTAATCGCGGAGGATCTCGACGAGCTCTTTCTCCGAGTAGGAGTTGACCACGTCGTAGGCCGAGAGCCCGAGGAACGGATCCATCCGCATGTCGAGGGGTCCCTCCTTCGAATAGGAGAAGCCGCGGGTGGGGTCATCGAAGTCGGGGCTCGAGACCCCGAGGTCCATGATGATTCCGTCTACGGAATCGACTCCCCTGCTTCCGAGTTCTTCCTTCACGGAGGCGAAATTGGCCTCGATGAGTTCGAACCGGGCCCCGGTTTCCGTTAGGCGCTTCCGCGATTCGCGGATGGCCGAGGGATCGACGTCGAAGGCGTAGAGGATGCCATTCCCGATTCTTTCGAGGATGGCCCGGCTATGGCCCCCACGGCCGAGGGTGAGGTCGACGTAGGTCCCGCCTTCCCTCACCTTGAGAAGGGAAAGCGCCTCGTCGAGGAGGACGGGAACGTGTTCCATGCCCTACTCACCTCTTTTCCCGAGGGAGGGGGCGAGTTCTTCATAGGAAGGGAGATAGGCCTTCAGGTAGTTCTCGTAGACGGCCTTGTCCCAAACCTCGAAGTGGTCGAGGGCCCCGAGGAGGACGACGTCCCCCTGGAGGTTGTGTTCCCGGGCCGTTTCGGCGGGGATGATGAGGCGACCCCGGGCATCGACCCGGAGTTCGAGGGCGCTAGCGAGGGAGAGACGGACGTAAGCCCGCTGACGTGGATCGCTGTAATCGCCCTCCGAGAGGCGGGTGAGCTCGGCATCGAAGTCGTCTTTCCGATAGACGGAGAGGCAACCGTCCAGCCCCTTGAGGGCATAGAGGACATCCGGGTGCTCACCGGCGAGGAGGCGCGGGGGGAGGGGCAGGCGGGATTTTTCGTCGATGGCCCGATTGTAGGTACCGAAGAATTTTCCCACTTTTTCCCACCTCGCACCTAAATAGTATGTTCAAGCGGGCGGATAGGCAAACAAAATCGCCATTTTCTTTCAGAAAGTCCGGGATTGGCCATGGAGACCACCGCCTTAGCTCCTAACACGGGCTCCGAAAAAGCCCTCCCCGGGTCGTTAGAGGGCCACTTCCCCGATGATGATCAGTGCGTCTTTCGGTGATAGAGGGCCAGGCGGGTCCGCCCAATCCGCTCGACGAGCCCGAGTTCGATGAGAGAACCGAGAAGACGGATGGCCTTGTTACTCCGGAAGACGGTCATGTGCAAAAATCATTCAATCTTTGCATTGAAGAACGCGAAAACCAAATGGGGCAGGGCCTCTAAGGTTTTCCAAGAGACTCGATGAACGGTTGTGTTTTGAAGAAAAAGGGGCCGCGGCCCCTCAGGATACGGTGTAGCCGTCTCCATCCGGCGGGAGCTTGGCCCCTTCCCTCGTCAGGCGGATCGGAAGGCTCCTGTAGACGAAGGAGAGGGCGATCTCCTCGAGGGTAAGCCCCTCTTCCGGGAAGAGGATTCCCTCCCCGACGTCGTCTTCGCCTTTCATCGCGTCGAAGCGTTCGTCGAGCTCGACGGGGTATTCGAAGCGTTCGTCGTCGATGGCGTCGCGGACGAGGAGGAGGGCTTTCAGCAGTAGATGGCACCGGGGATAGGGTTTCCCGCTCCGGGTCGATAGACGCGCCTTGAGCTCCCTCACGGCGACCACCGGGTATTCGAGGGGGCCCTCGTAAGGTCCCTCCCGTTCGAGGAGGAGGCCCGGGCCGGCCGAGATTTCCTTGTAGAGGATCTTCTTCATGAGCGCAGCCTCCCCCCGAGGCGCTTCACCGCCTCGATGGCCTTCTCGACCGCCCCGACGATTTCTTCCTCGACGAGGGTGCCGTCCTTCTTCCGGAGGTAGAGGGCATAGGCCCGGCTTTCGAAGCCTTCCCCGTGGTAGAGGTCGAAGAGGTCGACTTTCTCGATGAAGGAGGAGGACTTCTTCATGGCGGTGACGAGATCCTCGTGCCCCACTTCCTTCTCGAAGAGGAAGCAGAGGTCGCGCCTCACCGCGGGGAAACGCGGGGGAACGAGGGCCTTGAGCTGTCCCTCGGGGAGGCTTAGGAGGGCCCCGAGGTCGAGCTCGAGCCCGAGGGAACGTTTCGGGAGGCCGAATTCGCGGATGAGGCGAGGATGGAGCTCCCCGAAGACGGCGGGTTCCTCCTTGCCGAGTTCGAGGTAGGCACTCCGGCCGGGATGGAAATTCGGGTGGTCGACCAGGGGACGAAGGCGGTAACGGTTCTCCTTGAGGCCGAGGAGGGCGTTGATCCCGAGGAGGAGGCCCTTGAGGTCGTAGAAGTCGTAAGGCCGGGAATGGAGCATCCCCTGCTCCGCCCTCTTCCCGGTGAGAACGATGGATAGTCGAAGGGAGCTGCCCTCCTCGAAATAGACCTTCGAGGTCTCGAAGAAGGCGAGGTCCTCTTCCCCGTAAGAGAGGTTCCGGGCGGCGATCTCAAGAAGCGAGGGGAGTAAGTCCCTCCGCAAAATGGAGTGGTCCTCGCTGATCGGGTTGATCGGCTTGATGGCCGTCTTCTCCTCCCCGAGGAAACGGTAAATGGAGAGTTTCGGGGAGACCAGGGAATAGCTGATCGTCTCGTCGAGCCCTTGGTGGGTAAGGAAATGCCGGACGGCATCGAGCTTTTTCTTGAGGGGGCTCTTCCCTGGTGCGTAAGGGAGAACCGTATGGGGCAGGACGCTATTTACCTTCTCGATCCCGAGGAGGCGGATGGCCTCCTCGCTCAGATCGGCCTCCTCCTCGAGGTCGGAGCGGTAGCTCGGGATCCCGGCGAAGAGGCCATCCCCCTCCTTTCTGATGAGCAGGTGGTCCCTCCGGAGGGCGGCGACGATTTCCTCTTCCGTGAAGGAAGTCCCCAGCCGGGCGTTGATGCGGGCGATGGAAAAGGGGATCTCGCGCTCGGTGGCTTCTTCCTCCCCGTAACGGGCGATGGAGGAGATTTCCCTAGCCCCGGCCGTCTCGGAAAGAAGGGAAGCGACGATGGCGAGGGTCCTCTCGGCGCGCTTAGGGTCGATGCCCTTGCTGAAGCGGAGGGAGGACTCGCTACTGAGGCCGAGGCGGAGGGAAGTCCGCCTGATGTTCGCCCCGTCGAAGCTGGCCGCCTCGACGGCGATCTCCCTCGTCGATTCCTTCACCGTCGCGGCGAGGCTCGTCATGATTCCGGCCAGGCACACCGGCTCGCCCTCGGAGGCGATGACGAGGTCGCCCTTGGCCAGGAGGCGCTCCTTCCCGTCCATCGTGACGAAAGCCCCCTCGTAGTCCTCCCTCGCCGTGAGGTCGTTCCCCTTGAGGGCGGAAAGGTCGTACATGTTGAGGGGCTGGCCAGTCAGGAGCATCGCGTAGTTGCCGATGTCGACGATGTTGTTGATGGGCCTGATGCCCGAGGCGACGAGACGCGACTTGATGTAGGAAGGCGATTCCCCCACCTCGATCCCCTTGGCCGTTAGAAGGAGGAAACTCCCGCATTTGGCACTCGAGGAGGAGGGAAGGACGTCAGGAAGCTTCCCGGCGGGGAGGCCGAGTTTCTTTTCGCGATAAGGAAGGTCGAGGTCGCTGGCGAGTTCCCGGGCCACCCCTTCGTAGGAGAGGAGGTCGCCGCGGTTGGAGAGGACCTCGAGTTCGAAGACGGTCGAGGAGAGGCCAAGGGCCTTCACGGCATCATCCCCGACTTCCACGCTCCCGTCTTTGAACTCGTGGATGCCGGTTTTGTCGCCTTCGTCGGCGAATTTCTCCTCGAGCCCGAGTTCAAGGGTCGAACAGCACATCCCGTCGGAGAGGATGCCCTTGATCTTCCCGGACTTGATGGTGCCCCCCGGGAGGACGGCCCCCGGGAGGGCGACGGCCGTGAGTAGCCCGGCCCGGGCGTTAGGAGCCCCGCAGACGATCTGGCGGGGCGTGTCATCCCCGACGTCGACACTCAGCAAATGGAGGTGGTCGCTACCCTCGACCGGTGAGCAGGCGAGGATCCTCCCGACGACGACGCCACTGGCCTTCGAGAGGGGGCCATAAGAAGCCACCTCGGTACCGGCTTTCGTGAGGGCGGAAGCGATTTCCCCGTCGCTTATCCCCCTTAGATCGAGGAGTTCCTCGAGCCATTCGCGGACGATCTTCATCGTTATTCCTCCTTGAAGGCGCTCAGAAAGCGCTTGTCGTTGGCGTAAATCCTCCGGATGTCGTCGATTCCATAGCGGAGGATGGCGACCCTATCGATCCCGATCCCGAAGGCGAAGCCGGAATAAACAGCCGGGTCGTAGCCGTTCATCCGGAGGACGTTGGGGTGGACTTCCCCGGCCCCGAGGATCTCGATCCAGCCGGTTCCCTTGCACATCGAG
>CASFVT010000020.1 GCA_949298195.1 uncultured Bacillota bacterium | reverse complement strand
TCGATTTGACGACGAGGCAGGTATAGGGCTGGCGGTGTCCTTGCTTCTTGCGGACATTGGCCTTGGCCTTGTACTTGTAGACGACGATTTTCTTGGCGAGGCCCTGCTTTTCGAGCTTGCAGGTGACCGAGGCACCCTTGACGTAGGGCTTGCCGACCACGGTCTTCTCGCCACCGAGGAAGACGACCTTGTCGAGCGTCACTTCACTCTCCGGCTCGCCCGCGAGGCGTTCGACGTAGATGCGGTCACCGACGGCGACCTTGACTTGCTTCCCGCCCGTTTCGACGATTGCGTACATGTCACTCACTCCTTTCCCTTGAACTTAGACTCGCTCCGTTCGGCCGATTGCAGCTGGACAATCAGTTAAGCGCCGAAAAAAGGCGGTTGAGGCCCCAAGGAGGGCGACAACGCGCCTATTATACGCACCCTCACGCGGTTGGGAAGGGGGCAAAGTCCCCTTTTCCGAGTAGCCCTTCGGCCCGGAAGGAGAAAGAGGACTCGCCGGCGATGATCATCGCGTCGAAGAATTCGACCCCGAGCCCCCGGCTCCGATGCTCGAGGGCGGCCACCGTGAGATAGTCTTCCTTCGAAGGAGCGGCCGTTCCGGACGGATGGTTATGGACCAGGGCGAAGGAGGGAGAACCGCTCCGGAGGACCAAGGAGAGGAGTCGACCGGCCCCGAAGCCGATTTCCTGCCTCGATAAACCACGCAACGGGCACGACATCGAGAGTATCCGTCCCTTGTTATCCAGATGGAAGAGGTAGAGCGTCTCTTCCGGGGAATCGATTTCCCGCCCGAGGTAGGAACGGACGCTTCTTTCCGAATAAGGCGGCGAGGCCTCCTTGGCCTTCTCGGCCCGCCTCGCCAATTCGAAGGAAGCCATGATGGCGAGCCCCTTGGCCTCCCCGATGCCCGGCACGGAAAGAAGCTCGACGAGAGGTGCCTCCATGAGGCCGGAAAGGGAATGGAAGCGGCTTAAGAGCAGTTGGGCCCCGTCGAGGGCGCTATTCCCCTTCTTACCACCAGTCTTGATGATGATGGCAATGAGTTCGGCCTCGCTTAGGGAGCCGAGGCCTTTGGAAATGGCTTTCTCCCGGGGCCGGAGGGCTTTCTCCAGGGCCTTGATGGAACTCATTTCCAGTCGAAGGACCAGCCGCCCGGGAGCTTGACCCCGCCGTCGCTGGACTTGAGGAGGCGGTAGACCACCACCGCCATCACCGCGATGACGAGGACGGCCATGACGGCCGTGAGGGTCAAGGCCTCCCCGGGCCGGATTTGGGCCTTCTCGATCGAAGACAGAAGCTTTCCGTTCACGAAAAATCCCCCTTTCGTCCCTATCTAGGGCGGAAATGGGGGAATTGGCCCTACTTGAGGGAAGAAAGGCGCCTACTAGCGAGTTCCAGCTTTTCCTTGTTGTCCCTCAGCTTGTTTTCCTCAAGGGCGACTTTCTCCTTCGGCGCCTTGTTCACGAAACCGGGGTTGGCGAGCATCTTATCCCCGCGGGCGATCTCGGAGAGGAGACGCTCGACTTCCGCTTCCAGGCTCTTCCTCAAGGCCGCTCTATCGACGTCCTCCTCGATGCAAAGTTCGTATCCACCAGGATAGGTAAAGGATGTCCCTTGCCGTTCCGGAAGGCCGGTCTTCACTTCGCTCGCGAAGAGGAAACGCTCGAGGAAGGAAGCGATGCCCTCGAAGGGGAAAGAGGGAGAAACGTAAAGATGAACCTTGGCATTCGGCTCGAGGCCGGCGGTCGATTTGTAGTTGCGGCCGTCCCTAATCATCGCCCTGAGGACGTCGGCCTTCCGTTCGCTTTGGTAGTCGATGAACGAGTGCGGGAGGGAAGGATAGGTCTCGACGTTGAGCGAGGCGAGGTGACCAGGGAGGGAAAGGTAAATCTCTTCCGATACAAATGGCGCATAAGGATAAATCATCTTCACGATGGACATGAGGACGTGGTAAAGGACGTCCTTCGTCTTCTTGGCGGCTTCCCCGCCGGAAGCGAGGATGACCTTGCTCATCTCGAGGTAGTCGCCGCAGAAATCATCGTAGACGAAGGAGTAGAGGTCGCTCGAGGCGGCTCCGAACTCGTAACGTTCCATCTTGGCCTCGACCCGCTTGATGAGGCGGGCCAGGCGGCTTAAGATGGCCCGATCGAGAATGCCCAAACCGCGCCTTGAGAGGGGACGCGGCTCATAATCCTCGCCAAGGGTCATCTCGACGTAACGGGCGGCATTCCAGATCTTGTTGAGGTAACTCCGCGCGCTGGCGATCTTCTCCTCGTTGTAACGCATGTCAAGTCCCGGGGAAGAGGAAGTCGTTATGTAATAGCGGAGGGCATCGACCCCATAGCGGGCGATGATGTCCATCGGGTCGACACCATTGCCGGCGCTCTTGGACATCTTCTTCCCTTCGGGATCGCGGACCAAACCGTGGATTAACACGTCTTTGAAGGGGATTTTGCCAGTGAAATGGAGGGATTGGAAAACCATTCTCGACACCCAGAAGAAGATGATGTCGTAACCGGTGACGAGTAATGAAGTCGGGAAGTAACGTTCGAAGTCGGCGCTCTTCGAGGGCCAACCGAGGGTGGCGAAAGGCCATAGGGCCGAGCTGAACCAGGTGTCGAGGACGTCTTCGTCTTGGACGTACTCGTCGAGATCGGGGGCCACTTCGCTTACCAGCACTTCCCCTGTCTTCTTCGAGTAGTAGGCCGGGATCCGGTGCCCCCACCAGAGCTGGCGGGAGACGCACCAATCGTCGGCTTCCTTCATCCAGCGGACGAGCACTTTCTCGAAACGGGAGGGATGGAAGACGATTTTCCCTTCATTTGCCATCATCTCGAGGACCTTGTCGGCAAGGGGGCGCATCTTGACGAACCACTGCTTGGAAAGCATCGGCTCGACAACGGCCCCGGAACGCTCGCTGTGACCGACGGAATGGACCATCTTCTCAATCTTCACCAGTAAGCCCTTCGCATTGATGTCATCAACGAGCTTTTTTCTACATTCGTATCTATCCATCCCGGCGTAAGGCCCGCAGTCGGGGGTCATCTTGGCACCCTCGTCGAGGATGGTCTTGAAGGGAAGTCCGTATTTCTTGGCCAAGGCGAAGTCGTTCGGGTCGTGGCTCGGGGTGCATTTCATCGCCCCGGTACCGAAAGCAATATCGACATAACGGTCCCCCATGATGGGAAGAAGCTCCCCATTGGCCGGATTCACGCACTCTTTCCCGATGTATTCCTTGTAACGCGGATCCTTTGGGTTGACGAAGACGGCCGCGTCCCCGAACATCGTTTCCGGCCGGGTGGTTGCCACGATGAGGGGAGCCATCCCCTCGACTGGGTATTTGAAATAGAAGAACTCACCATCGTCGTCGCTATGGACAACCTCGATGTTGGAGAGGGCCGTCTTCAATTCCGGATCCCAGTTGATGATCCTCTCACCCCGGTAAATGAGCCCTTCTTTGTAAAGAGTAACGAAGACCTTCTTGACTGCTTTCGAGAGACCCTCGTCCAAGGTGAAGCGTTCCCTTGAATAATCGACGGAAAGACCGAGGGAGGCCCATTGGCGATGGATGGTAGCCGCGTATTCTTCCTTCCATTCATAAGCCACCTCCAGGAATTTATCCCGGCCTAGGTCATAGCGGGATATCCCCTTCTCGCGGAGTCGTTCCTCGACCTTGGCCTGGGTGGCGATTCCAGCGTGATCGACCCCGGGAACCCAGACGACGTCATAGCCCTTCATCCTTTTGTAGCGGGCGACGATGTCGTCGGGGATGGTGTCCATCGCGTGACCGAGGTGGAGCTTCCCGGTTACGTTCGGTGGCGGTATGACGAGGCTGAACGGCGGTTTCGACTTGTCCTTTCCCCCGACGAAATAGCCCTTTTCCACCCATTTTTCATAACGGCCTTTCTCAACGGCCAGGTGGTCGTAGCGTTTATCCAGCATCAGTGCACCTCCGGGGGGCAAAACAAAACCCCGAGTCCATATCTCGGGGACGCTTCCGCGCGGTACCACCCCGCTTCCCCTTCCGGGGCGCTTGTTTACCATGGGCAAAGGGCCCATGCCCTGCCTCGGGAGCGACTCGGCCTGCCTTCTCCAAGACCCCTTCCAGCCACGGGGGTCTCTCTCTAGGGAGTGGCTCTGGCTTCCCTCTCCGTCGTCGGCAAGGCAATTATAACTTCTTTCGACCCCCTTTCCAGCCCGATTGGGGCCCGCCGATATGATCGGAACTGCCGGCTCGAAAGGCCAACTTGTCTCTTTCCTTCCTATATATGGTTGTCGGAGGCACGCAAATGCCGACGACAGCAGTCCCGAAGGGGTTCTTCTCTCATGACTCGAGGCGGAAATGGAAGGTGCTCGAGTTCCTAGAGGCGCTACGCGACTTGGTTGAGGCCCTCTGCTTATGCCAGGTCATACGGCCTACCTCAAAGACAAAAAAAGACAGCCACGGGTAGTGTCTGTCCAAGAACGCCCATAACCTAAAGCCGGAAAGCCACTGAGTCAAGGACCCCCTAGGGGTCTGTGGTTCAAGTGACAGCGTCCGGTCAACCGTGGAAGAAGGAGACTCCGATCTTCCTTTCCTCCCGACTTATCCCGGCGTGGTGAGCCCGGTAATGGCAGGCATCAGGGAAATGGAAGGAATCAACAAGCAGTTCATTGGAACCCGGGATGGCCACGAAATCGCCGATCGAGGAGGCGAAATCCGGATGGGGCTTGCCGATGCCGAAGAAGTCGGAACTAACGACTTCTTCGTGCGAATAAAGGGGGATTTGCGGGTAATATTGCTTCCATAGTTCGCTAAAAACACCCTCCTTCCCGTCCTTCACGAAGTAGCTAGCGACCCTTCCTTCGATGCTTTGCCCCCTTTTCAAAAGGCTAACGAGGTCATCATGGGAGGCGATGTCGATTTCCCTTACGTCGATGAGGCCGTGATCGGCGATGACGAACAGGGCCTCGTCTTCCTTGAGGGAGGAGGCAAAGTCCTTGACCGCGTCATTGAGATACTTGATCTTCTGGCCGACCAGCGGAGAAGAGGTCCCCGCCTCGTGAAGCGACATGTCCGGCTCCGGCTCGTAGACATAGGCAAAGCGGAGCCCCCCGTCGAGGTCTTCCCTGAGCAAGGGGAACGATCCGACGATGTCCTTGGGGAAAGAGGGCCCGGCCACCTGGGCGGGAAAATAGGCCTTGGCCTTCACCCCGGCTTCGTTCATCTTCTCGATGATTGAGACGTACGGCCTAAGGACCGATAGCCCGGGGCCGACTGCTTCCTCGCTTCCGGCTTCCCGCCCCGAGAAAGAGAGGATGGTCCGCTCATTGAGCGCGGTCGTCCAGCCAAGCCACCCGTTTTCCTTCGGGTAAAGGCCGGAGAGGAAGGCCGTCGTGGCCGCGACGGTGGTCGGGGGATAGACCGAGTCGATGCACACGACCTCGGAAGCGATGAGGTCGGCCGCTTCGGAAGGGAAAAGACGCCGGTTATAAGCGGAAAGCCCGTCGAGGATGAGCACGACCGCCTTTTCCTTCCTCGACAAAAGGGAGTCGATGAGGGGGATGCTTCGATGCGGCGGCTCGATTCCGAAACGTGAGAGGAAGGAAGCCGAGAAGTTGACGATGGTTTGCCCGTCCGAAACGGAAGGAAGGTCATTTTTCATAGCCGGTCATCATATCCGAAAATGGAATGGGCAACAACCCATCCCTCTTTATGAACATCTATTCCCGAAACTTCGATTTTTTCCGAGTTTCGGGAATAGGAATCAGAGAAACGAGGCGACGAGCCGCCGGATGCCCTCGGCCCCGCGACGGTCGGGAAGGAAAATCGTCGGGGCTCCGGTTCGCCCGTCCAGGCTTTTCAAGGCCACCGCTTTCTCCCTCTGGGTGGCCCTATCGGACTTCGTGAAGACAATGGCGTGCGGAACTGCCTCATTGACGAGGAGTTCGAGCATCGAGGCATCGTCTTCCCCTAATCCCCGCCGGACGTCGAGGAGGAGGAGGGCCCCACTGAGACGGCCGCTTGTTAGATACGGCTCCATGAAGCCGGCGAAGAATTCGTCGAGCTTGTTCCCGTAGTCGGTATAGCCATAGCCGGGGGCATCGACGAGGTAGAAGGAAGAGTCGACGAGGAAGTAGTTGAGGGTCTTCGTCTTCCCGGCCCGCTTGGAACTATAGGCCAGGGCCTGGCCCAATAAGAGGTTGACGAGGGTGCTTTTCCCGACGTTGCTCCGCCCGAAAAGGGCGATTTCCTTCCTACCGTCCTTCGGGCAGGAAAGAACATCCGCGGCCGAGAGGAGGAACTTGGATTTCCGGAAGTCGATCATGGCTCGATTTTAGCAAGAAGACCCCTTTTTGCGAAGGAAAAGGCCCGGGAATACCGGGCCGAAGATGAACTTTCGATTAGCCTTCAGGAGGTAGGAGGGCCACCTTGAGGGCATCGTCGACCGACTTCATGTAGACGATCTTGAGGTTCTCCTTCACTTCTTCCGGGAGTTCGGAGACGTCCTTCTTGTTGTCGCTCGGGACGATGATCGTCTTGATGCCGCTGCGGAGGGCGGCCAGCGATTTCTCGCGGAGACCCCCGATCGGGAGAGCATTGCCCCGGAGGGTGACTTCCCCGGTCATGGCGCAGTTGTTGTCGACCTTCCGGTGGGTGAAGGAACTCACGATGGCCGTCGTGATGGCCACCCCGGCCGAGGGGCCGTCCTTCGGCACCGCCCCTTCGGGGACGTGGATGTGGACGTCGTTTTCGGCGAAGAGGGAATCGTCGATCCCATAGCGCCTGCTGTTGGCCCGGACGTAGTCGAGGGCGATGGAGCACGACTCCTTCATGACGTCCCCGAGCTTGCCGGTCAAGACGAGTCCCCCCTTGCCTTTGAAGTAGGTGACCTCGATCGGGAGGATGTCCCCGCCGAACTCGGTGTAGGCGAGGCCGGTGACGACCCCGACCTGGGGGATTTTCTCCTTCTTGGTGTCCTCGAAGATCTCCACCCCGAGGTAGGACTTGACCTTCTCCTTGTCGATGTCGATCGGCTTGCCGGCCCCGGAAAGGAGCTCGACCACCGCCTTCCGGCAACAGCTGGCGATGAGGCGCTCGAGCTGGCGCACCCCCGCTTCCCGGGTGTAGGAATCGATGATCTCGTCGATGGCTTCCCGCGTGAAGGAGGCTTCCTCGGACTTGAGTCCGTTGGCCTCCATCTGCTTCTTGACGAGGAAGCCCTCGGCGATCTTCACCTTCTCGAGGAAGGTATAGGAAGGCACCTCGATGAGCTCGAGGCGGTCGCGGAGGGGTTCGGGGATGTTTTCGAGGTAGTTGGCCGTCGCGATGAAGAGGACGTTGCTGAGGTCGTAGGGTTCCTCGATGAAGTTGTCGTTGAAGGCGAAGTTCTGCTCCGGGTCGAGCACCTCGAGCATGGCCGAGGAGGGGTCGCCTTTGTAGTTGCTTCCCCCGATCTTGTCGATCTCGTCGAGGAGGAAGACGGGGTTGATGGTCCCGGCCTTGCTCATCCCATGGATGATCCGTCCGGGGAGGGCCCCGACGTAGGTCCGCCGGTGACCGCGGATCTCGGCCTCGTCGGAGACGCCGCCGAGGGAACTTTTGACGAACTTCCGGCCGAGGGCCCGGGCGATCGAGCGGGCCAAGGAAGTCTTGCCGCAGCCGGGCGGCCCGTAGAAACAGAGGATCGGGGCCTTGAGGTTCCCGGTCTGCTTCTTGACGGCGATGTATTCGACGATCCGCTTCTTGACCTTGTCGAGGCCATAGTGATCCTCGTCGAGGATCTTCCGGACGTTGACGATGTCGTCGTTGTCCTCGCTTTTTTCATACCAAGGGACGTTGAGGAGGGTCTCGATGTAATTGAGGATGAGGCTCGATTCGAGGCTCGATTCCGGCATCATCCCGTAACGCCGGAGTTCCCCGCGCACCTTGGCTTTGATGGATTCCGGATAGGGGTTCTTCTCGAGCTTCTCCTTGATTTTGTCGACCGAGGAGAGGGACTCGTCGCCTTCGCCGAGTTCGTCCTTGATGGCCTTCATCTTCTCCCGGAGGAAATATTCCTTCTGGTTTTGCTCGGCCCTTTCCCGGACGGTCTGGTTGAGCTTGTCGTCGAGCTCGTCCATCTGCTTCCGCTCGGCAATGAGGTCGATGAGCTTCTGGAGGCGGGCATTGGTCGAGGGCTCTTTGAGGAGAATCGCTTTTTGGGCGAGGTCGAACGGGAGGTAGGCGGCGAGGCTCGCGATGAGTTCGGGGGAACTCGAGGCCTTCGAGAACGAGAGGAGGCTCGACTTCGGAATCTCCCGGAAGAGGCGTTGGCTGGAGCCGATGGCCTTGGTCAGCTCGGCGTAAAGGCGGTTTTCCTCCTCTTGATCGCCATTTACGTCGTCGAAGGGGATCCCCTCGGCGTAGAAAGCCCCGCTTTCCTCGTAGATCGAGGAAAACTCGACCCGACGGCTCCCGATGCACTTGATCTGATAACTCCCCCCGCGTTCGAGGAAGGAGGCAATCCGGCAAAGGGTGCCGACTTTGTAGATGTTCTCCGGTTTCAGTTCATCGAGGGAGGGATCGATCTGGGCCGTGACGAAGACGAGGGAGGAATGTTCCTTCCTCGCGAGGTCGACGGCCTTCTTCGAGGGTGAGCGCCCGGCATCGATTTGCTCGGAAAGGGGCGGGAAGACGAATAGCCCCCGGGTGACGAGAAGCGGAAGCCTCACCTTCGAAAGCGAGGCCTTGGCGGTGTTTTGGTTAGGGGTATCCATCGATGTGGTTCCTCCTTGGCCGGGTGGCCGGCTTGCTCATTATAGGATGGGGTTTAGCACTGTCAACTCATAAGTGCCAAAAAGGGAGGGTCGACCCTCCCTCGTTTCAAGGCTTTGGCTTAGCGGCAGGTCTCGAGGAGGAACTTCCTGATCTTGCCGGCCAGGAGGTCTTCTTTGTAACGGTCGAGGTGTTGGTCGATGACCTTCTTGACTTCCTCTTCCTTCATGCGGTACTGGGCGGCGAGTTCCTTCACCCGGGCGGCGACGTCCTCGTCGGTCACGGCGATCTTCTCGAGATCGGCCACCTTGGCCTCGGCGAGGTAGCGCTTGAGGTCCTTTTCGCCCTGCTCCCTGAGCTCCTTATGGACGTCCTCCTCGCTTTTGCCGAGGATCTCGAGGTATTGCTCGAGCTTGAGGCCTTGACGCGAGAGGTTGTCCTCCAGCCCCTTCTTGAGGCGGGCGGCTTCCTCCTCGAGGATCTCGTCGTCGATGTCGAACTTGCCGAGGGCGACGATCTTCTCGACGATCTCGGCGTAGCGGCGGTTTTCCTCCTCGGCGATCTTCTTCTTGAGGAGTTCTTCCTTTTGGTGGGCACGGAGGGATTCGGCGTCATTTACCCCGTCGAGGCGGAGTTCCTTGATGGTCTCCGCGGTTAGCTCGGGGACCTTCTTCTCCTTGACCTCGTGGACCTTGGTCTTGAAGACGGCCTTCTTCCCGGCGAGGTCCTTCACGTAGTTCTTCGGGAACTCGACTTCGATTTCCCGTTCCTCGAGGGGCTTCACCCCGACCATCTTATCCTCGAAGCCGGGGACGAACTGGCCGCTTCCAAGCGAGAGCTCGTAACCTTCCGCCTTCCCTCCATCGAAGGGCTTGAGGCTCCCGTCTTCTTCCGGGAGGAAGCCTTCGAAGTCGAAGACGATGCTGTCGCCGAGTTTGGCCTCGCGCTCGACGCTGACGAGTTCGGCTTCGCCTTCGAGGAGGCTCTTGATCGAGGCGTCGACCTCTTCCTCGCTCACCGACGGGGCCTTGCTCGCGACCTTGACCGCGTGGTAGTCGCCGAGTTCGACGCTCGGGACGAGGACGAGTTCGAAGGTGAGTTCGAGTTCCTCGTCGGAAAGCTTGCTGACCGAAACCTTCGGCTGGAGGGCGACCCGGAAGCCGCCGTTCTCGAGGACGTCGCGGAGGGCCAGCGGGTAGCACTTCTCGATGGCCTCGTTATAGACGGTTTCGGGCCGGACGTGCTCCCGGAGGAGGTGCTCCGGGGCCTTGCCGGGCCTAAAGCCCTTGATTTCGACTTTGCTGGCCGCTTTCTTGAAGGCCTTGGCGAGTTCCTCTTTCCAAGCCGCCTTGTCGAGGGCGACGATGACTTTCTTCCTGGTTTCCGAGATGTCTTCGATTTTCCGTTCCATGTTCACTCCGATCTATCTCCCTATGGGAGAGTTCCGCGGGTGATTGTAGAGCAAAGACGGGCGTTATGGAAGCAAAAGGGCTTGGAAAGGAAGGCAAGTTGGTTCATCCTCTTACACGGTTTCACGAAAGGCCCATCCATGAACAAGAAAGCATTCATCGTCCTTGCGGGGCTCCTCCTCGCCTCCTGCTCCCCGTCATTGCCATCCTCTTCCTCCCTCCTCCCCTCCTCCGACCAGGGTTCCGCGGGTCAAGCCGGGGACTCGTCCGCTTCAAGCCGCCTATCCTCCCCCGGCAAGTTCGAGGTAGCCTTCCTTCGTGTTCGTCGTGGTCTCCGAGACGGTCTCGTCTTTGTCGATGAATAGAGACCCGGAAGAACGCTCCAATGTGAAGGATACCGGGTAGCTATAGGAAGTCGGGGCGGCCGGGGTGAACTCGTAGACGGCCGTGTAGTTGCCTTCCTTCAGGCTTTCGAAAGTGGCGAGGAGCTTCTCGCTTCCCTCGTATCCGGGGAGGGTCTCCACGACCGGGACGGCGATGTCGTCGTAACTGGCCAAAGTGAGGGAATAGACAACCTGCTGGTCGCCATAACCACCTTCGTAAATGGCCCCGGTGAGTTCAATCGAGGTGACGTTGGCGTCCGCGTCGAAGGAAATCTCCCCCTTCATGATCGGCTCGTCGTAAGACTCCGGATGGATGGCATTGGCCATGTATTCCCCGCGGGCCTCGTCCCCGGAAAGGTCGAAGCAATAGGCACCGTCCCCGAGGGTCAGGTCGGTCGCTTCAAGCTGGGCGAAGGGGTTCAGGTAGTCGGCGATGTCGTCGTAGGAAATCGTTTCGGCGACCGTGTTCTCCTTGGTGAGCTTCCGTTCGACGGTCAATCCCTCGGCATTCTTGTATAGATGGATTTCGTTGAGGGTCTCGCCTTCGATTCCGAGCGCGGGGTCGTCGGTCTCGCGGTAATAGAATTCGGTGGGCGAATAGAAGAGGCGAAGGCCGTCGACGGACGGCTCATCGTCCCAGGTCTCCGACCCGCTGGACCGGGTGTTGGTCGTGGCCTTCCCGACGAAGGCGGTTTCCCCGGCGATGGCCGCGAGGATGTTTTCCGCGGTCAGGACGACCGGTTCCGGCTCGATGTCCGAACCCGTGCTCGAACCCGACGACGAACTGCTCGAAGAAGAAGCGCTTGACGAGGAGCTGCCTATCAAGCAAGAGGAAGAGGAGAGGCTCCCTTCCCCTCCTTCTTCCGAGGAAGGGACGTCTTCCCCCTCGCTTGAGGAGGAAAGGCTGGAGCTTCCCGCGCTGAGAGGCGATGAGGGACTGGAAGTAGCCTCCGTCGGGCCGCAGGCGGCAAGGCCGAGGGCGGCCAATACGAGGACGACGATCTGTCTCTTCACGAAAAAAGACCTCCTTAGCCGATGGTTTTAGGCGCAATGGAGGTCTTTTTTGAGGCTGAAAGCGGATTCGCCCGTGAAATCAATCGAGATCGGGGACGGTTACGACAGTCGTACCGATCCCGCTAATCGAGGTGTCGACGCTGGTCAAGGTCGTCCCGTCCCCGAAGACGGATTCGTAACGCGCCTCGAGGTGGAGGCGAATGCTCCCGTTCTCGGCGTCGAAAGCGGCCTCGACCTTCTCGATGGTCCCGGAGAAGGGAACGTTGACCCCGAGGAAGGCCGTTGGGAAGTGCGAGAAGGAAGACGGGTCCTCGCTTACGTAAACATCCCCGTCGAGGCGGAGGGTATCGAAGGCGGAGAGGAAGTCGGCCGGGGTGAAGAACTCGAGGCCCCAACTCGAGGCGGGTTCGCCTGAGGCGATTTGGCTCCACGTCCCCTCGCGGAAGCGGTTATAGGCATCGTAGGTGGCAAAGGAGCCGTCGTAGGCCACCACTTCCTCGTAGAGTCGGGTACCGCCGCCTTCCTCGAGCCGATGGTAGAGATTCTCATCCCAATTGACCTCGGTCCGGTATTCGGAAACCGCATCCGGGGTCGATTCCCCCGCCGGGTAGTTCTCGATTTTGGTGAGGGAAACGGCGGTCGCGTTGACCGAGTACTCGTCGCCGAAATGGGCGCTCACGAATTCGAGGAGGGGGTCGGAGGCGGTCTCGAAGTCCTCGTAGACGATGGTGAGCTCGATCGACCCCGATTCGTAGCCCTCGACTCCGATGCTCACCGAATACTCCCCCACGACGGTGAGCGAGCATTCGGCCGAGAGGTTCTCCCCGTCATGCGAATCGAGGGAGTAACCGGCCTCTTCGAGGACATCGAGATAGGCTTCAAACGACGGGGTGACGTAATCCCGGGAGGCGAAATTGACGACGAGCAGGTAATCCGCGACCCCCTCGATTCCGTAGATTTCCTCGATTCCGTCCATGGCTCCCACGTAGGGGAGGAGGTCGAGGTGGCCGTCGAGATAGGAGGAAAGCTCGGCGGCGAGTTCCGGGTCAAATCCTTCCCAAGACGTCGGATGGCTGAGCGGCGGAACCTCGTCGAGGGTCAACCTCGGGGCGGTCGAGCCGATGTCCGAGATGAGGATCTCGATTTCCCCTTCGTAGAGGACGTCGGGGAGGAAAGAGATCCTCATCGCCCCGTCCTCTTTAAGGGCGAGGCGGTAAGTCCCGATCATCGCCTGGGATGTCTCGGAAGAGGCGAAGCCGTCCGCGAGGCCGTTGTGCTCGAGGTAGGCATGGCCTTCCTTGTGGAGGAGGTATTCCCCGTTCCCGAGGGGCTCATAGAAACGCGCGTCGAGGGCATAATCGGGGAAGAAGCTCGAATAGGCCAGGGGAAGGTCATCCCCGGAGGCCTTGGCCGTCCCCCCTTCGTAGACATAGGGCCGGACGTGGCCTTCGTCCACCTTGAGGTAGCCCTTGCGGACCCGGTTCCCGAAGGAATCGGTCTCCTCTTCGTAGATGGAGGCGGAAGTCGCCTCGAGGAGGCGTTCATCGCGGTTCGAGCTTACCTTGGCCGTGTAGTTTCCTTCCTTGAGGCGGGCAAAGGCGGCCCGGAGCCGGTCATGGCCCTCGAGCTCGGGATAGGGGGCGATTTCCCGGTAGGAAGTGTCGGTGACGGCGGTCGGGACGAGGGTAAACGACCAATTGAAGGCGAAGTCGCCACCCAGGTCGGGAAGGACGATGAACTCGATTGATTCCACCGCTTCCGCGCCCACCTTGAAACGGAGGCCCTCGATGGAGAGGCGCTCGTTCAAAAGAAGGAGGGAGGGGAAAATGATCCGCCTTTCGTCAGCGGAGGTGAAGCCGACCTCATAGCCCCCCTCGATGGGGTTCAGCTCAATCGGGTCGAGGAGGGAGAAGGGATTGAAGAACGAGGAATCGAAATCGAGGGGCAGGGAGTCGCTCCCGATCCAGTAGCGGCTGTCGTCGACGGTATTGTCGAGGGCGAGGGTCGGGGCCTTGGCCTTCCCTTCCGCGTCCTTGAGAGCCAGTTCGTAATCCTTGTCGCCATCGAAGACGTAATAGACCTCGCCGGTGATGTAACCGTCGACTTCCCGGGTCTTCCCATCGAGGAGAGTCGACCCACTGGTCGTCTTCTCCGCATAGGTGCCCTTGAAGGCGAGTTCCTCGGAGAGGGAAGCGAGGGCCTTCTCCGCGGAGAGGATTCCCCTTGCCTCCGAGGACGGCGAGGAATCCGCGGCCGAAGAGGCAGGGGAAGAAACCCCATCGGGGGAAGAGGGGGAAAGCGAAGAAGAGGAAAAAGAAACCCCGGGGTCGCAGGAAAAGAGGGCAAGAAGAGACACGGCAAGCAAGAAGAAAGCCTTTTTCATGGATAAACCTCCCTAGTGGCCCCTAAGGATGGCTTCGGGAGGGAGAAAAAGCAAGGAAAAAGGGGGCCGGAGCCCCCTCTATGATGGGAATCGGGATCAAGCCTGCGGGGGGACTTCGGTCGGGAGGTCGCTGGGGACGTCGACGGTGGTCGTCCCGATGTCGGAAATGACGGCCTTCACCTCGACGAGGTCGTAGACGTAGACGCCATCGTCGATTTCGACCATGCAGAAGAAGATTGCCTCGAGGGTGATGGTCCCGGCCGCTTCGTCATAGACGAGGGTCGGCTCGCCAACCTCATAGGCGTCGTTGGCGTAACCCGAGGCGAAGAGCCCGTACTGGCCGATGATGGAATAGAAGTAGTTCTCGCCGTAGAGATCGAGGAACTCGATGTTCCCCTCTTCGTCGATGAGGACATCGTCGAAGTAGGGACGGACATCCGCCATCGTGTAGTAGTAATCGGCGAGCCCATCCCCGGGGGCGATGCCCGCGAGGAGGTAATCGCCGGTGCCGGCCTGATCGTAATAGAGATAGAGGCCGTCGCTCTTCTCGAGGGCCAGCTCAGTCGACGTGACCGAGGTGGCTCCGCTAGAGGTGATCATCTCCCCGGTCGTCGTCGCCATGACCGCCGTGTCGGTGATGGCGAGGTCGATCGTCCCGTCGGTCGTGGCAAGGAGATAATCGGGCGAGAGGGTCTCGTCGAGGTAAATCTGCTCGCTGAGTTCGATGGAAACGGTCATGTTGATCGATTCGTCGAACTTCTCGTGAAGGAAGGTGGTGATGGCGTTATTGGCCACCTCGGCCCGGTGGATGGCAATAAGGAGGGTCCCGGTCGCCGCGTCGATGGAGAGTTCGAGGCCGAGCGTTCCCGCGGCTACGTCGATGGTCGCGGCATTCTCACTCAAGGTCCAACCGGCCGCCCGGAGGAGTTCCTTGGCTTTGGCAAGCACCGCATCCCCGGTCGCCTCTTCGCGGACCTCGACGGCGAGGAGGAGATTGCCGGTTAGCTGGTCGATCTGATAATCGCCCGCCCCGGTGAGACCATCGAGGTATAGGAGGTAGGGGAGCTTTCCGATCTCACCGAGGAGATAGGGCTTGCTCGCGGTGACGAAGCTCTCGTCCCACTCCTCGTAGGAAGCCGGGGCAGCCCAGGGGACGATATCCGCGCTCGGGTACTTCGGGGCGGTTTCCCCGATGAGGCTCACCACGGCCGTCGTGTGGCCCGGGAAGAGGTAGCCATAGTAGTCAAGCGTCCAATCGTAGTCGATCTGGAGGCTCCCGTCGGCATTGATGGTGAGGGTATAAGTGGTCGGATCCATGTAGTCGAAGTACATGGCAATCGGGTAGGAGGGGTCGTTGAAGCTGAGGTAGCCGATGAGGAGGTCGCTGCTGACCCCGTCGACGAGGCCGTAGCTTCCCTCCGCCTTCTTCTCGTAGAAGGCCGAGGAGGTATCCATCGGGGGAAGGATGTAGCCGAGGATTTGCCCGTCGCGCGGTTCGCCGCCCGTCGCGACCCCGTTGCTCACGACATAGGGGGCAATCTTCCCGGCAGTCGGGACATAGTAGCCGGCCATATCGGTGGTTTCCCCGTTGTAGAGGTCGTAATAGACGTTGTCGGGGGTGGCGACCAGATTCCCGGTGGACGCCGTCTCCGGGGTCTCGGTGAGGTAGAGGCTATCGGTGAGGGTCACGGTGTAGTTACCGGCCGCGAGTTCTTCGAGAACCGCGTCGATCTCGGTTGGGCCGTCGGGGAGGACGCCGATCTCCGGGACGAGCTCGGCGACTTCCGGGGCCAAGGACATCGTGAAGGTCCTGGTGAGGACGAACTCGTCCCCCTCGGAATCCGGCACCGTCGCCGGCTTGATGACGAAGCTGACCTCGTCGACGTGGCCTTCCTCGTCATAGGTGATGAGGAGTTCGGACGGGAGGAGGTCCCCATACATGGTGAGGGTGTAGCCGAAGTGGCTCTGAAGGACACTGGAGGTGAGTTCGACGTGGTAGGCCCCGCCTTCGAGAACGAGGTCTTCCGCGGTCAGTTCGAGGAAGGGGTTGCCGAGGCGCTCCCACTCGAGGTAGATGGGGCTTTGGTTATCGTCGACGTCATAGACGGCTGGGCTATAGGCCACCTGGTTGTACCGATCGACGGTCGGGGTCGCCGCGATGACCGCCGTCTCGCCGAGGGCGTAGGGAACGAAGTGGAACTCGTATGATTCCTCTCCACCCAACGAGTAGTTGTAGAAGACGTCATCCCCGATGTGGGCGAAGATGGTCAGCGTGCTCGCCCAGTTGTATTGGCTGTACTGGGTGTCGACGTATTCGCCTTTCTCGGTGTAGGTCCCGCGGTAGGACAAGCCTTCCGGGGACGTCAATTCGGAGAGTATCTCGGCCGCGGTCGGGATGACCGGGGTCGGGGTGGGCGGTACCTCCGAGGACGAGGTGGAGCTCGTCGAGGACGAGGAAGAAGTCGACGAGGCCGACTGGGAAGTCGTGGCCCCGGAGCCCCCGTCCGATTCGGCGGAACTTGACGTTTCCCCGGTGGCCGGGGGCGTGCAGGCGGCAAGCCCTAGGGCCAATGCGGACAGGAGCAGCAATTGTCTTTTCATCAAAAAGACCTCCTTTTATGGAGGCAATCTAGTCAAATGTAACCGCTTTTCAAGGATTTTCTTCCAAAAAGGCCAAGAAATTCCTATTTGATGGCGTTTGAAGGATCCAGAAGGGCGTCCAAACGGCGGTCCGCGGGGGTCTTTTCCCCGTCATCCCCGGCACCCAAGAGCCGGCGGGCCCGCTTGAGAAGGGATTCCACCGCCGTTCCGACTCCCCGGCCTGGATAGGGATGGGGATAGGCGGAAAGGACGGCTTGGTCGAGGAGCTCGATGGCCAGCCTAGCCACCCCGACGTCCTTTTCGGCTCCGAGGAGTTCGATGGCCCGGAGGCGGGAGGGCTCTTTGAAAGGGTCAGGTAGGGCAGCCGGGATGAGTTCGAGACCCTTATAGAGGATCTTTTGCCGGTCAGCGGCCGCCTTGAGGAAGAGGAGGGCGTAGGCCCGGAGGTCGCTGGCCCGCTTCCCGTCCAGGACGAGCGAGCGGACGGCGGGGAGGGCGTTTTCCCCCGCTTCCCGGGGCTTGAGACGTGAGAGGGCGCTTAAAGCGACGTAATCGTCTTTGGAGGAAAGCGACGCGAGGAGTTCATCCCCGCTTTGGCTTTCCGCGGAGAGGGCGGCGACGTTGCTTTCGACAAGACGGGGCAGGCAGCGCAGCTTCTCCTCGACTTCCTGGCTCACGTAGGGCTTCTCGTTGAAATAGTCGATGTCCCGATAGGCCGCGGCGAACTCCCTTTTGAGGAAGCGAAACTCGAAATCGGCTTCGATCGTCTGAACCGGATGGAGCTCGAAAAAGGCATCCCGGTTGGCAAAGAAAAGGGAGTGGGCCTCCTCGAGCCGCCCGAGGGCGAGGAAGGCGCTCACGGTGAGGAAAAGCGACTCGGGGTCGCGTTTGCCCGTGAGCAAGGAAAGGGCCTTTTCGGGTTTCCCTTCCCTGAAAAGATCGACGGCGGCCCTGCTCACCGATCGCGTTGGCCGTATCCGGCCTCGCAGCCCCCGGCCCCGCAAGCCCCGCCGTTGGAACTCCCCGAGGAACAGGCGGCGAGGGCGAGGAGGAGGGCCGCAAGGAGTAGGTAGGCCCCTTTTCTTCTTTTCTTCATATCCGGCATCTTACCAGCCGAGGAGGCTTTTGGCGATGGGGTAGACGGCCGCCGGGGAGGTGGCCACCCCCTCGGGGGAAACCGCCGACCCGAAACCATAGGCGGCATGGACGAAGGCAAGAGCGGCCCGATGGGCCTCTTCCTCGTCGTGGAGGGTATCCCCGACATAGATGGCTTCCGCGATTCCCTCATCCTTGAGGAGGCGCTTGATGTTCTCGGCCTTGTCGAGCCCGGTGTCGCCATAGCAGAGGTGGCCGGCAATCGAGGCGGCGAAGCGGGCTTTGAGGAGCATCGCCTCGATGTAGCCGCTTTGGCAGTTGGAAAGGACGTAGACCCCCACCCCGTGGCTTGCGATACGCTCGATGGCCCCGCCGATGCCGGGATAGAAGAGGCCGGGATGCTCCTTCAGGTATTCGTTTTCCTCTTCCATCGCGGTCTTAAGGGCCTCGGCCCGGCTGTAGGGGCCGATCCGCTCCGGCAGTAGCCGTGCGGCGATTTCGTCCATCGATAGGCCCATCACCCCCATCATCGCTTCCGGGGTGAGAGTGAAATCCTCCCCGCTCAGGCGGCTGAGGGTCCTCGTCCAGGAACGGGCCACTTGCTCGTGGGCGTCCCAGATGGTGCCGTCGAGGTCGAAGATGACGGCCTTCTTTTCGTTTCCCATGTGTTTTCATATTTGCACGCCCAGCCCGGAAAGGAAACGCGAAAGCCCTTACACGCCCCCGTCCGGCTTAGGTAAGAAGTGTTGTGAGGCTTCTGGGACGCCTGAAGCACCTGAGCTGCCGGCATCATCCAATATCCTCCTCGACGGGACAAGGCCGTCCCGTTACAGAAAGCCGCCCATCTAGGGGGTATGGGTTGACCACGACTCGGGTCGGAGTCTCACATAAGCCGGTTCCACGCAAGAGCCCTTGCACACTCTCCCCTAAAAGACAGCCAAGGTTATCAAAAGTAGATTATTGGCAGTTAAACGGTTATATTTTAGTAGATGATTAAATCCTGTTAAGTTCCGATACCATCGACATTTTAAGTAAGCGCTAATCAATACGGGAAGATATTGACCCACCAAAGGTTATAGAGGCGGATCTTCCACTCCTTCACCCCGAGGTATTCCCGGAGGTAGGTCGAACGGCTCTTCTTGAGGATCTTGAACATCGCCCGGTTGATCTTGTGGCCCCGGTGGGCGTGGACCACTTCTTCGCCGTCGAGGACGATGGCTTCTTTGTACCCCTTCTCCCGGAAGCGGTAGGCGGTCGAGGGGCCCTCGTCGAAGAGGAAGAAGCGTTCGTCGAAGAAGCCGATCTCGGCGAAGTGGGCGTAGTTGTAGAAAGAAAACGACTCCCGGACGTAGCCGCAGGTGAAATAGCCCTCGTGGAAATCCTCGTCCTTGGTCTTTTTGGCGAAGTGGTTGTCACCGAGCATCGTCGAGGAATAGGTCGGGATGTCGTAGAAATTCCTGACCCGCTTCCCCTTCTCCTTCATGTAGGTCGAGCAGGCGGCGATTTCCGGGTGCTTCGTGAGGAAAAGGAGGCAATCTTCGACCGCCTTCCTCGTCGGGACGATGTCGGGGTTGATGAGGAGGACGGCAAAGGGTGGATCCTTCTTGAAGTAAGAGAGGGCCACGTTGTTCCCGGCCCCGTAGCCGCCGTTACGCCCACTACGGAGGATGGTGAGGCCCTTTTCCCCGATTCCATCGAGCTTCCTTGCCTCCTCTTCCCGGCTGGCGTTATCGACGATGACGACTTCCTCGAATGGACCATAGGAAAGCAGTTCCCGTGCCAAATTGAGCGAACGCTCGGAATCGTTATAGGAAAGGATGGCCGCCTTATTCGCCATATTGTTCCTTCACGTAGGCGAGGTAGCTCCCGTCCTCGACCTTCCTCAACCAGTCTCGGTGGCTTAGGTACCATTCGATCGTCTTCTTGATCCCTTCCTCGGGACGATGAGTCGGCGCGAACCCGAGGGAGGAGACCTTCGTCGGGTTTATCGCGTAACGGAGGTCGTGCCCGGGCCTGTCCTTCACGTAGGCGATGAGGGAAAGGGGCTTGCCGAGGGTTTCGAGGATGAGCTTCACCACCTCGATGTTCTCTTTTTCCCCGTGTCCCCCGACGTTGTAGATTTCCCCGTCGTCGCCCTTTCGCACGATGAGGTCGATGGCCCGACAATGGTCCTCGACGTAGAGCCAGTCGCGGACGTTCTTCCCGTTCCCGTAGACGGGGATCCTCTCGTCTTTGAGGGCCCTGGTGAGAACCAGGGGAATCAGTTTCTCCGGGAATTGGTAGGGTCCGTAGTTGTTGCTGCAGCGGGAGATGGTGACGTTGAGCCCGTAGGTCCGATGGTAGGCGAGGACATAGAGATCCGCGGCCGCCTTGGAGGCGCTATAGGGGGAGGAGGGGGCGAGGGGGCTTTCCTCGGTGAAGGCGAGGTCCTTGTCTTCGAGGGGAAGCATCCCGTAGACCTCGTCGGTCGAGACCTGGTGGAAGCGCTTGAGCCCGTGTTTCCGGGCCGCTTCGAGCAAAGTCAAGGTCCCCTCGACGTTGCTACGAAGGAAGGCCTTGGGGTCTTTGATGCTCCGATCGACGTGGGTCTCCGCGGCGAAGTTGACGACATAATCGAACCTTTCCCTTCCGAAAAGGGCATCCACCGCCGCTTCGTCGGAGATGTCGCCCCGAAGAAAGGAGACGTTCTTCCGCCCGAGGGCTGCCTCGATGGAAAAGAGGTTCCCGCAATAGGTGAGGGCATCGTAGACGAGGTAGTCATCCTCGGGATGTTCCCTACTCATCAAATTGACGAAATTGGAGCCGATGAAGCCGGCTCCCCCGGTGACGAGGAATTTCATATTAGGCTTTCCTTTCTGAGGATTCCGAGATATTCATCGAGCCCTTCCTCGACCTTCGGTAGGCGCTTCACGGCGATGGAATCGAGCTTCGACTTGTCGAGCCTTGAATTGAGGGGCCGTGGGGCCCTCGCCCCGTACTCCGCGGTCGAGACCGGGACGAGGGAACGCGGGCGGATGAGGCTGGTTTCGAAGATGAGCCGGGCAAATTCGTACCACGAAAGGTAACCCTCCCCGGTCAGGTGGTAGATGCCCTTGGCCTTCTTCTCCAATAATTCGATGATTCCAAGGCTCAGGTGGGGGGCGTAGGTCGGGGAGCCGACTTGGTCGCCCACCACTCTCAAATCCCGTCCTTCCTTCGCGAGGCGGATCATCGTCCGGACGAAATCGGGTCCGCGGCTTCCGTATAGCCAGCTCGTCCGGATGACGGTGAGATCCTTGAATTCCTTTTCCCCGGCGGCCTTGCTCTTCCCGTAGACGCTCAACGGGGACACGGGGTCATCCACCGTGTAGACCCCCTCTTTCTTCCCGTCGAAGACGTAGTCCGAGGAGACGTAGATTCCCATGGCCCCGCATTCGCGGGCCATGAGGGCGGCGTTTCTCCCTCCCAGGACGTTGACCTTGTAGCAGGCCTCCTCCTCGCTCTCGGCCTGGTCGACCTTCGTGTAGGCGGCCAAATCGAGGATGGCATCCGGATGAAACGGGAGGATGGCCGCCCGGAGGGAGGGGAGGTCGGTCACGTCCGCGTCTTCCCGGTCGAGGGGGAGGACGAGGTGCCCCGCTTCTTCGGCGAGGGGAGCGAAACTACTCCCGAGGAGCCCCTTGGCCCCGAGGACGGCGATTCTCATCTTTCGCCTCCGTAGGTGAAATCGATGCCGGAATCGAAATAGAGGGGGTTGGCCCGGTCTTTGTCCGAGAGGATGGGTTCGTCCACCCCCCAGTCGATTCCGAAAAGGGGGTCGGCGTAGTAGACCCCTTGCTCGGAGTCCCTATCGTAATATTCGTCGACCTTGTAGGCGAAGATGACCTCGTCGGTCAGCGTCACGAAGCCGTGGAGGAAGCCCTTGGGGACGTAGAGCATCCGGAAGTTTTCCGCGCTCAGGCGGAATTTTTCCCACCTTAGATAAGTCGGGCTCCCCTTCCGCACGTCGACGATGACGTCGTCGACCGCGCCTTCGACGACCCGGACCAATTTCCCCTGGGAATGTACTCCCCTTTGGAGGTGGAGACCGCGGAGGACTCCTTTTTTCGTCGATAACGACTGGTTGTCCTGGACGAACTCCCCCTTGACGAAGGGGAGAAGGTCCTTCTTCGAATACGACTCGAAGAAATAGCCGCGCCCGTCGAAATGGACGTTGGGCTTAAGAAGGTAGGCGTCCTTCAGGGTGGTCGCGAGGATCTTCATTGGCCGATCTCCCCCTCGCTCAGGAAACTCCCGGAGGCAACCTTCCTCAGGTGGGCGGCATAGGCCGTCTTCCCATAGCGCTCGGCGTCCTCGAGAAGCCGTTTGGAATCGATATAGCCCTTCCGGAAGGCGATTTCCTCGGGGCAGGAGACGAGGAGCCCTTCGTGGGACTCGATCTGGTAGACGAAGTTCGAGGCATCGAAAAGGGATTCCGGGGTGCCGCAGTCGAGCCACGTGTAGCCGCGGCCGAGGACGCTCACCCGGGCCCGTTTCTCCTTGACGTAGAGGTTGTTCAAGTCGGTGATTTCGTATTCCCCGCGGTCGCTTTTGGCGATTGACCGGGCTTTTTCATAGACGTCGGAAGGGAAGAAATAAAGCCCCGTGACGGCGTAATTGGTCGCCGGATGCGGGCTTTTCTCGACGATCGAGGAGAGCTTTCCGCCCTCATCGAGGACGATGGTCCCGAAACGTTCGGGATCGCTTACGTAATAGGCAAAGAACGTGGCCACTCCCTCCTCGGCCTTCCTCCTAGCGTCGAGGAGGAGGCGCGGGAGGCTCCCCCCGTGGAAGAGGTTGTCCCCGAGGACGAGGGCAGTCGCTTCGCCTTCAATCTCCCCCGCGGCGAGGTGGAAGGCCTGGGCGATACCTTCCGGGGCGGCCTGTTCGAGGTAGGTCAACTTGATGCCGAGAGCCGTCCCGTCGCCCAGGAGTTCCCGGGCCCGGGGAAGGTCGACCGGGGTCGAAATGACGATGATGTCCCGGATATCGGCCTCGAGGAGGATGGAAAGGGGGTAATAGATGAGGGGCTTGTCGTAGACGGGGAGGAGCTGCTTGCTCGTCGCCTTGGTGAGCGGATAGAGCCGGGTTCCCGACCCCCCGGCGAGGAGAATGCCTTTCATTGATGTTGATTTTATAGGCGGGAAGTGGCTTTTTCCACCGCCTCTCGCTTTAAGGACGGCCCTTTTTTCTCTACAATGGGCGGAGCATGCTCACCCTCGCCTACGGCCTTGGCCGCCATCACCACAAGCGGGCCGCCCTCGCTGCCATCTCGGCCGCCCGGCGAAGCCAGAAGCCCCTCCGCTTCCTTTTCCTCACAGCCGACTTCTCGCGCCTCAGCCCCGATTACCGGCCCCTCGTTGGGGAGACGGTCTCCACCTTGGGCGACGAACTCAGGGGAATCCTCCCCGGAAGCGAGGTCGTCTACCGCGATTTGAGCGAGGAAGCCGCCTCTTTCTTCCCCAACGGCTTCCTCGAGAAGGAACGCCGTTCCCCCTATCCCTACCTACGCTACCTCCTCGCCGAAATAAAGGAAGAAGGGCCCCTTCTTTTCCTCGATGACGACGTCCTCGCAGTTTCCGACGTGAACGGCTTCACGGAACTGGATCTCGGGGGGTGCTCCCTTGCCCTCCCTTACTTCAAGGAAGGGAAGAAACCCCTCCTCGATACCGGTGTTTTCTATCTTCCCGACGTGAAAAAGGCCACGCCCATCCTCGAGGAGGGGCTAAGGGAGCTCCGCGGGGGGAAGAAGGAGTTCCGCGACCGGAAGGATTTCACCGCGGCCCATCTAAAAGACGTCCATGTCCTCCCTTCGCCTTGCGACCGCCTTGCCTATCCTAGGGAGGGCGATGTCCTCAAGCACTTCTCCTCCTCGAGTACTTACCGCTTCTATCTTCCAAAGGGGATCCGCCCCCTCGACCGCCTCCTCGTCGAGAAGCTCCTCCGGATCGACCTCTTCAAGGACGACTACCTCCTTCTCGACCTCTATTTGAAGAAGGAGAAGGAACGCCAGGCCCTCCTTTATAGGGAGCTCGACGGGAAGTACATCATCCAGGTCAAGCACCTCTACAAGAGCTATGGCGACTTGAAGGCCGTCGACAACGTCTCCTTCAACGTCAAGCGGGGTTCCCTCTTCGCCTTCCTCGGGGCCAACGGGGCTGGCAAATCGACGACCATCAACATCATTTCCTCGATCCTCAACAAGGACTACGGGACGGTCATCGTCGACGGGCACGACCTCGATAAGGAACGGGCCCTCGTCAAGAAGGAAATCGGGATCGTCTTCCAGTCCGGGGTCCTCGACGACGTGCTCACCGCCCGGGAGAACCTCGTGAGCCGGGCTTCCTTTTACGCGATGGGCCGGATGCAGATAAAGGCCTCGATCGAACGCCTCTCCCGCCTCCTCGACCTCGCCCCGCTCCTCGATCGGCCCGTCAAGAAACTCTCCGGCGGCCAAAGAAGGCGGCTCGACATCGCCCGCTCGATGCTCCACCAGCCGAAGATCCTCATCCTCGACGAGCCGACGACCGGCCTCGACCCGAAGACGCGGAAGGACGTCTGGCGCCTCATCGACGAGATCCGGGGCAAGACCGGGATGACGGTCTTCCTCACCACCCACTACCTCGAGGAGGCCGAACAGGCGACCGACGTCGTCATCATGGACCACGGGAAGATCATCGCAAGGGGCACCCCGACCGAGCTCAAGAACCGCTACAGCCACGACTACGTGATCGCTTATCACGAGCGAAGCCCGGAAATGGATGCCTTCATGGAGGAACACCGCGGCTTCTACCACGAGGACTCCCTTTCCTACCGCTTCCCGGTCGACGATAGCCCTTCGGCCTACCGTCTCCTCGAGGAAGGGAAATCCCTCTTCGACGACTTCGAGGTCAAGAAAGGCGACATGGACGACGTCTTCCTCACGGTGACAGGGGAGAAGTTCGCATCCGGAAAGGAGGACGGGAATGAATAAGGCCCTCACCTCGTGGAAGGTGACGTTCTCGCTCACCAAGCGTCACCTCCGCCTCTTCTTCAAAAGCAAGCTGACTTTCTTCTTCGCCCTTTTGGTGCCCATCATCACCCTGGCCATCTACCTTCTCTTTCTCCGGGAGCTCGAGCTCACGACAGTCGATCAGATCCTCCTCGAATACGGGATCAGCAATGATCCGCTGAACCTCGAGACCTACTCCCTCATCGACAGCTGGATGCTCTCTGGGATCCTTGCCGTCAGCTGCATCACCGTCTCGCTCAACAGCTGTTACATCATCGTCACCGACCGCGAAAAGGGGGTCGTCCGCGACTTCGTCTCCTCCCCGGTTCCCAAATGGGCCATCAATGTCTCCTACTTCCTCTTCAACGTCATCGTGACCTCGTCGATCATCGGGGTCCTCCTCGTCGTCTGCCTCGTCTACCTCGGGGTGGCCGGCGGTTTCTACCTCTCGTTCGCCTCCTTTTCCTACATCGTCGTCATCCTTTTCCTCTCGATCGTCTCGGCGGCCCTACTCACCGTCCTCTTCACCGGCTTCATCACCAATAACGCCGTCTTCAATTCCCTCGTGGCCATCGTGAGCGCCGGCATCGGCTTCCTCATCGGGGCCTACATGCCGGTCTCGATGCTCCCGGGGGTGGCCCAGAACGTCTGTTCCCTCATCCCCGGCACCTATAGCGCGGCCCTTCTCCGGAACTACTTCCTCGGCGACCAGATGACCCACCTCCTCGACTTCATGGCCTTGGACCCGGAGCGTTACGGGGCGGTCGCCGACTCGATCGTGAACGACCTCAAAAACAACTTCTCGATGAACGTCTCCTTCTTCGGCTATGAGGTGAACGTTGGATATTGCTATCTGGGCCTCGGGCTCTCCATCGTCTTATTCGCCATCCTCAATGCCGGCTTTGCCAACTACAACCTCGAGGTTTCCCTCACCGGACGGAAGAAAGGGAAAAAGAAGAGGGGATAAAGAACCCTTCCCACCGCGAAATACTTATAGCTATTTACTGGCTATTTTACGGACGGATCATGACGACCAACTGTAGCTAAAACACGTTTTTCGAGACGGTTTCTCAAATCATCCATGCTCTCGTACATGACTGTGGATTTCTGAGCTACGTCGAAATGAAGGTTTTTCTCGGCTCGTTTGCCACACGTGTGGATTACGGGTTTTCCAAGAGCTAAGGCATAACCGGCTTCGTAGTACACCCCGTCACAGGGAATGCTGAAATCAGCCACGAGAAAATCACAGCTTTTAATTGCGTGGAATATCTCCGGCATGATCCAGTCGTTGGTTTCATAATCTTTCATGCAAACCGTCTCATAACCGCAGCGCATAAGAGCTTCCCTGATTGCCGAAATAGTTTCTTCGCTTTTCTTTTCGAATTTTATAGCCAGAAAAGCAAATCCACCCCTTAATCCCTTGGCGTCCTCTTCGAATTTTGCCACAGCCTCCTGTGAAATACAGAAATCTACTCGATTATCATAGGAACGAACTTTGACTAATAATCCTTTCCTGAACAAATAATCGCAAATGAATTCAATATTTGAATTCTGAACTGCCGCATCTAGATGCCTCGGGGTGAAAAACAAATAGTTCTTGTCCTCGTCGTCGAATGAACGGACTTGACCATAGTACATGTTTGACGAAATAAGTCTGGTCATGACTTTTTCCTCAATTTGAAGAAAGCCTTTCGGAAACCAGTCATCAATCTCACCGATGCTTACGATTTGAATGATTTGATTCGCAAAGTGCTCAGTGATTTGCGCGCCACGGCTCGGATTGCCTATCACGTACAAAACTGGTAAATCGTCTCTACTTGTCGCGTGATAATACAAATAGCATGCGATTCGAAATTTCAAATTATTGCTGGCAAGAATCTCGCCAGGGTCGACAAGCATGTATTGATGTTTTCCTGCATAAAAGATTAGTGGGCCTTTATCGTCGGATGGGTCGCCAAACATGGAAAACTGCCCCATTTCGAAAATTGGATCCTCGCTGAAGCTAGAACTATGCATTTCTACAAATGGAGGTGTTTTGTTCATATCCAGCAATCTTTACCATTGAGTTGAGGAGACTTCAACTGTAACAACATTAAGTAAGTTATTCTAATACAACCGCAGAATGACCTAATCAAGATTGTGATAGGATCTTAGGCACATGGACATTATGCAAAATTCGTTTGCGAACAAAGCAACAGTTTTGCCTTAGTTTTTAACCTAGTCGAATTCGACCATGTTGATTCCAGAATTCTCCAAGGGTCACGCAATCAATTTAGCAATTTACGCCCATTCACTTAAGACAGTTCTAGGCCATCTCAATAGATGCATTCGGATTCTTCTGCCATACAATATCTGTGTCAGTAAGCGAAAAATCGTCCCGTTGATACGCATAATCCAACTTAGAACCGCGATCTATTTTTCCCCCTTCTATGACATTTGGGTCCGTTCACGAATTTAGGAATG
>CASFVT010000019.1 GCA_949298195.1 uncultured Bacillota bacterium | reverse complement strand
CGAGGGGAAGAAGACCCTGGTCGTAACCCATCATTTGATCAGCCGCGTTTCCCGCGGCGGGGAGGCTTGACATGGATCTTGTAGACGCGAAGGCCCGGATGGAGGAACTCACCGTCCTCATCGAGAAATACAATCGGGAGTACTACGTCGAAAACGCCTCCTCGATTTCCGATGCCGACTTCGATGCCCTCGTGAACGAACTCCGGGGCCTTGAAAAGGAATATCCCCAGTTCAAGAGCAAGCACTCCCCGACCGAGCGGGTCGGTGGCGAGGTGCAGAGCGAATTCAGCAAAATCCCTCACAAAAGGGCCATGCTTTCCCTCGGAAACGTCTATAACGAAGAGGAGATCGCCTCCTTCGACCGCCGGATCAAGGAACTCCTTCACCGGCCTATCGTCGATTATGTCGGGGAAGTGAAGATCGACGGGCTCGGGATGAGCCTCGTCTATGAAGGCGGGGAACTCCAGTATGCGGTGACCCGCGGGGACGGGGTCACCGGGGAAGACGTCACCAAGAACGTCATCACCATCAAGTCGATTCCCCTCCGGGTCAAGGAAAAACGGGCCTTCGAGGTCAGGGGGGAGGTCTACATGCCCAAGGCTTCCCTAAGCGAAGTCAACGCCGAACGGAAGGAAAAGGGCGAGCCCCTTTTCGCCAATGCCAGGAACTGCGCGGCCGGTTCCATCAGGAACCTCGACCCGAGCGTCGCTGCCTCCAGGAAGCTGGAGGCCTATTGGTACTATCTCGTCAACGCCCGGGAACTCGGGATCCATAGCCATTACGAGGCCCTCGCCTACCTCGACGAACTCGGTTTCAGGACCAACCACGAGCGCCGGCCCCTCAAGGGGCTTGCCCCGATGCTCGGCTACGTGGCGGAATATTCGCAAAAACGGCCGGAATTGCCCTACGACATCGACGGCCTCGTCTTCAAGGTCGACGACCTCGACAGTTACGATGAGCTCGGCTTCACGGCCCGGGAGCCCAGGTGGGCGACCGCCTACAAGTTCCCCCCGGAGGAAGTGAAGACGAAGCTCCTCGACATCTTCGTGACGATTGGACGGACAGGGCGGGCCACCCCGAACGCCGTTCTCGCCCCGGTCCGGGTGGCGGGCAGTCTCGTCCAACGGGCTACCCTCAATAACGAGAATTTCGTCATCGACAAAGGGCTCAAGATCGGGGATACGGTCATTCTCCGGAAGGCCGCGGACGTCATCCCGGAGGTCATTGGTTACGTCGAGAAAGACCGGAAAGGCGGGGAGCGGGAATGGCGGATGCCGGAGACCTGTCCCGTCTGCGGCGGACCCCTGACCCGGGTCAAGGGACTCCATTATTGCCTCAACGAGCATTGCGGGAGCCGTCAAATCGAGGCAATCATCCACTTCGCCTCGCGCAACGCGATGGACATCGATGGAATGGGCGATAGCGTCGTCGAGGAGCTTTTCGGCGAAGGCTTCATCAAGAACATCCCCGATCTCTACGACCTGGAGCGGCACGCTTCCGAGATCAAGGCCCTCGACGGTTGGAGCGACAAGTCGATCAATTCGCTTCTTGCGGCCATTGAAGCCAGCAAGGGGCAATCGCTTGAACGCCTGCTCTACGGGCTTGGGATCAAGGAAGTGGGGGAGAAGACGGCCAAAAGCCTTGCTCGGCGTTACAAGAGCCTCGATGCCATCATGGACGAAAGCGAGGAGAAGCTTATCGAACTCGACGACATCGGCCCGGTCGTTGCCCATTCGATTTGGAGTTATTTCAAGGACGAGGAGAATTTACGCACGGTGAGCCGCCTCCGCCTCTCCGGTGTCAATGTCCTTTACCTCGGGACCGACCAAGTCGACGTCAACTCCTATTTCTACAAGAAGACGGTCGTCCTGACCGGAACCTTGGAACGCTACTCCCGTGATCAAATGACCGAGATCCTCGAGGGAATCGGGGCCAAGGTAGCCGGAAGCGTCTCCAAGAAGACCGACATCGTCATCGCCGGGCCGGGGGCGGGGAGCAAGCTCGAGAAGGCCCGTAGCCTCGGGATCGAGGTAATGGACGAGAAGACGGCCCTCGATCACCTCGCCCGCCTGAGCGGCGAAGCCGGGGCCTAGATGTGCTAAGATGCCTGGAAAGCGAATATGAAGAAAGTAGACAAAGACGTGCTCATCGATGCCGCGAACCGGCTCCTCTTCTCGATGAGCGACAAGGAATACGACCTCCTCCTGGAGGAATTCAAGATCCTCCTTGCCCAGATGGAAATGATGGAAAAGGTGGAAGGATTAAGCCAAATCGAGCCCATGACCTTCCCTTTCGAGTGTGCGACCGCCTACCTTCGGGAGGACACTCCCGAGGAGCCCCTCAGTCGGGACGAGGTATTGGCCAACGCCGGCAGTGTCAAAGACGGGGAGATCAAACTCCCGAAGGTGGTAGGCTAGATGCACTATCTTGATTTGGGGATCGTGGAACTCCACGAAGCCCTCGTGAGCAAAAAGACGACGCCATTGGAATTGGCTCGGGAAGCCCTGAAGAGGGCGAAGGCCGATAAGACGAATTCCTTCGAGAAGATCCTCGAAAAGGAAGCCATTGAGGAGGCGACCGCCCTCGTCGAGCCGGAGAAGGACAACCTTCTATGGGGGCTCCCGTACGTGGCCAAGGACAATTTCTCGACCAAGGGGATCGAAACGACTGCCTCGAGTAACGTCCTCAAAGGCTACGTGCCCCTTTTCGACGCGACGGTCATTGCCAAGTTGAAGGATAGGAAGTGCGTCCTCATCGCCAAGGCCTCGATGGACGAACTCGCGATGGGCGGGACGGGAACGACCTCCCACCTCGGGCCGACCTACAATCCCTACGACCCCTCTCACGAACGGATGATTGGTGGTTCCTCCTCCGGTTCGGCCGCCTCCTTGGCCGCCGGAATCGGAAGTTTCTCCCTTGGCAGCGATACCGGGGATTCGGTTCGGAAGCCGGCCGCGTACGGGGGGCTTGTCGGGGTGAAGCCGACTTGGGGGAGGATATCCCGCTACGGGCTTTTCCCCTTTGCCCCTTCCCTTGACCACGTCGGCTATTTCACCCGCGAAGTCAAGGGCGCAGCCGTCCTTTTCTCGGCCCTTGCCGGTCGTGACGAAAAGGACGCGACCAGTTCTTCCCTCCCCATCGACGATTGCCTCGTCGACATCGATCGGGGAATCGCCGGGCTCAGGGTCGCCTACTTCAAGGAAATCGTCGATTCCTTGCCCTCGAAGACCCTCAAGGACAAGTTCTTCGCGTCCCTCGACCGCCTGAGTAAGCGCGGGGCGATGGTCGAGGAAGTGGAATTCGGGCTCGACCTCCTGAGAGCCGTCTATCCGGCCTACATGGTCATTTCATGTGCCGAGGCGACCAGCAACGACGCCAACCTCGATGGCATCAAGTTCGGGCCCCATTACGAGGGGAAGAACTACGAGGAAACGATTAAGAAGGCTCGTACCAATGGCTTCAGCGAGCTCATCAAGCGCCGTTTCGTCATCGGTAGCTATTGCCTGATGAGGGAGAACCAGGAAGAACTCTTCCTCCGGGCCCAACGCCTCCGGCGGCTCATCGTCGACCGGCTGAACGAGATCTACGGTTCGCACGACATCGTTTACTTACCGGCCGCGCCGGGAGTGGCCCCCCGCTTCGACGCGAGTAGCGACCGGCTTTCCTCTTCCTACCTCATCGACGACAACCACCTTGCCCTCGGCAACTTCGCCGGGCTCCCCTCGATTAGCCTTCCGCTCGCTTTCGAGGACGGCCTCCCCCTCGGGGTCAACGCGATGGGCCGGGCTCACGAAGAGAAGACCCTCTTCCGCTTTGCCTACGAAGTGGAGAAGGTCACCGGACTCGCCGGTGTCTCCGCCATCAACAAGAAGGAGGGCCTCTTATGAACTTCGAAGCGGTCATCGGGCTCGAGATCCACGTCGAGATGAAGACGCGGAGCAAGATGTTCTCCGCCGCGCCGAACTCTTTCTCCCGGAACGTCAATACCGAAGTGGCCCCCCTCGACATGGCCTTCCCGGGGACGATGCCGGTCGTAAACAAGGAAGCCGTGCGGAAAGCCATCCGGGTGGCCAACGCCCTCCACATGAAAATCGACCGCGAACTCCATTTCGATCGGAAGAATTATTTCTATCCCGACCTCCCGAAGGGCTATCAGATCACCCAGCAGAGGCGGCCCATCGGCTCCGACGGCTATCTCGAGATCAGGCGGGATGGGAAGAAGAAGCGGATCGGGATCGAACGGATCCACATGGAGGAAGACACCTGTAAGCAGACCCACTTCGTCGACTACACCCTCCTTGACTACAACCGGGCTGGGGTGCCCCTCGTCGAGATTGTTTCCCGGCCGGAGATGCACGATGGCTACGACGCGATGAAATACGTCGAGGCCATTCGGAACATCGTCGTCTATTCGGGAACCTCGGACGGCAAGATGGAAGAAGGCTCACTCCGGGTCGACGTGAACATCTCCCTCCGTCCCTATGGCCAAAGCGAGTTCGGGACAAAGGTCGAAATCAAGAACCTCAACTCCATAAGGAACATCCAAGACGCGATCGATTATGAGATCCTCCGCCAATCGAGGGCCCTTTTGTCGGGCGAGAAGATCCTCCAGGAGACCCGGCGTTACGACGAGAGTCGGGGGGTGACCTCCCTCATGCGTGTGAAGACGGATGCGGTGGACTACAAGTACTTCGCCGAGCCGAACATCACCCCCATCCGCCTGAGCGAGGATTTCGTCGCGGAGGCAATCAGGAGCTGCCCCGAGCTCTATGAGAGCAAATTCGAGCGTTACCTTGCGATGGGCCTCTCCGAAAAGGATGCCGAGATCATTCTGATGGACCCGGCGATGGCTTCTTATTTCGAGAAGGCCGTTTCCGGTGGGGCCTCGAGCAAGGAAGTGGCCAACTTCCTCATTGTCGAAATGAATTCCCATCTCAACAAAACCGGGAAGTCCATCGACGGAATAAGCCTCGATCCGCTCGATCTCGGGGAAATCGTCCTTCTCCTCAAGAAGGAGAACCTCACCCATAAGCAGGGTGCGGACATCCTCTTCAAGTGCCTGAACGACGGCTTGCGGCCCCTTGAGGCCAAAAGCGCCCTCGGGATCGTCGCCATGCTCGATGACCGCGCGGCCGTCCTCGAATTCGTGAACGCGGCTTTGGATAACAATCCCCAGTCCATCGCCGATTACAAGGCCGGGAAGGACCGGGCCATCTCCTATCTGGTCGGGCAGGTTATGAAACTCTCGAAGGGAAAGGCCAAGCCGTCCTTGGTGATGGAGCTCCTCAAGGAGGAACTCGCGAAGAGGTGATCAAGTTGGGGCCTTCGGGCCCCTTTTGATATGCGGATTTCCATGGCGGTCTTTTCCTTGTAGAGGAAGGGTGCCCTGAAAAACGCTAGAATTACAAACGGGCATGAAAGACAGATACGACGAACTGGAAGAGTACGTGGAAAGCCTCGCTTCCTTTGAGCTCCCTCCTTACAAGGATCTTCCGGGTATCGGTTTATACATGGAACAGGTGACCGATTACGTCCGGGACGTCTTTGCCCCGATCAACAAAGGCGGGGAACCCCTCCTCACCTCCTTCATGGTCAACAACTACGTGAAGGCAAGAATCATCTCCGAACCCGAGAAGAAACGCTATTCCAAGGAACACATTGGCTATTTGCTGGCGATTTCCACTTTGAAGAAGACACTTTCGATGTCGGAAATCGCCATGCTCATCGAACTCGATTCCGAGCTCAGCAAGGACAAGAGCGTCCTCTACGGTTTCTTCCGTTCGATGAGCGCGGACATCATGAAGGAGAGTGCCAGCCGCCTCGCCTCGAGGTTGAAGCGTTTCAAAGAAGGAATCGATGCAAGCGACGAGAAGGCCCTCCGCGACCGGGCCGCCCTCTTGGCCCTCCGCGCCTCGATCGAAGCCACCGCGCACAAAATGCTGGCTTCCCTCCTCCTCTCCTATGTGGCCGAGGAGAAGGGCGAAAGCCCTCTCAAGAAGAACCGGAAGCTCGAGAAGGGGATGGCCCGCCTCGATGTCGACGCGGCCAAGGAACTCCGGGAGAAGAAAGACGCTGCCCTCAAGATGAAAAAGAAGGATGCCAAGAAAAGGCAGAAGAAGGAGGAAGGGGAATGAAAAGGATACTGGTCACCGGGGGCCTCGGCTTCATCGGAAGCGAGACGACCATCGAGTTGATCAAGAACGGCTATGAGCCGGTCGTGGTCGACAATCTCTTCAATAGCAAGTCGGCCGTCCTCGACCGCATTGAGGAACTTACCAAGGTCCGACCGGCCTTTTACCAGGTCGATTGCTGCGATGAAAAGGCCCTTGAAAAAGTCTTCGGGGAAAATGAAATCGATGCGGTCATCCACTTTGCCGGCTACAAGGCCGTGGCCGAAAGCGTGGAGAAGCCCCTCGAGTATTACCGAAACAACCTCCTTTCCTCCATCGTCGTCCTCCGCCTCATGAAACGGCACGACGTCCACGGAATCATCTTCTCCTCCTCGGCTACCGTCTATGGGGTTCCCAGCCGCTTGCCCCTCGTCGAGACCGACCCCGTGCAGGAAGCAACCAACCCCTATGGGGAAACCAAGATCATGATTGAACGGATCATCGAGGACGAGGCAAAGGCCGACCCGGATTTCAAAGGCATCCTCCTACGTTACTTCAACCCCATCGGAGCCCATCCATCGGGGCTTTTGGGCGAGGATCCGAACGGCATCCCCAATAACCTCATGCCGTATGTGAGCCAAGTGGCCATCGGTCGCCTAAATCACCTGAATGTCAACGGGGACGACTACCCGACCCCGGACGGGACCGGGGTGCGCGACTACATCCACGTCGTCGATTTGGCCCGCGGGCATGTCGCGGCCCTCAAGCGCCTAGAGACCCTCAAGGGGGTCGATGTCTACAATCTCGGAACCGGCCGTGGAACCTCTGTCCTTGAGGTCGTGAAAGCTTTTGAGAAAGCGACCGGGGTCAAGATTCCCTATGTCATCGCTCCCCGGCGGCCAGGAGACGTTGCCAGCAACTACGCCGACTGCTCGAAGGCCGAAAGGGAGCTCCACTGGAGGGCCGTCCTCACCGTCGAGGATGCCTGCCGCGATGCTTACAACTTCCAGAAAATGAACCCGGAAGGAATCAAGTGATTTCTATAATTTGCAAAAAATAAGCAAAATATTTTAAAAGTGTCCTCTTATCACACTATAAAAAATGATATTTGCTAATTTCATGCAAATATCTATATCAACCTATATAATGGCGACAGAGGTCATAGCATGCTTTTCGAATTCTCGGTAGCCAACTTCCGCTCCATCAAAGAAAGAGTCTCTGTCTCCTTTGCCGGGAATGGGCTCGACGACAATGTCCGTTATCCGGCTTACTTTGAAAACGGCGGTAAACGCATTCTGAAGGCCGTGGGTCTTTTCGGTGGCAATGCGACCGGCAAAAGCAACGTTGTCAAAGCCGTCAGCGCCCTTCAACAAACCGTGATCGGGACCGTCAATGCGGTTGCCGGTTTCAAACTCCCGTGGATTATCCCATTTGCCTTCGATGGCACGACGGCCAAGGGGGCGACTTCTTTTGCCATACGCTTTTCCCACCAAGAGAGAGTTCGCCTATTCGGTTTCCCTTACCTCCGAACGGATCGAGCGGGAAGAGTTGATCACCTACCTCAAGAAAAGGAAAACGGTCGTTTTCGTCCGCGACAATGAGGGGGTCGTTCGTTTCAATAAGGCCCTTTTCTCCGATGACCTCGTCAAATTGCTTGCTGCGAGAATCCTTGACTGCAAGCCCGTTTTGACCCTCGGGGCCCAGCTCAACGTCAACTACCTTTCAGAGGCTTTCGATTTCTTTGCCCGTGGGCTCATTTTTCAGCCAGAAGGCTTCCAACCCAACGAAGACGGGATAGGACAATTGCTTGGCTCGTCAAACGCGTATCGCAAGTTCCTTCTTTCACTACTCAGGGTCTCCGATTTGAGTATCGATGACATAAGCGAAAGGAAGGAGAAGGTTCAATTTGCCCTCCCGCTGAACCTCCCCTTTTCATCTCAGGGAAATCCTCAGTTCAACGGTGAAATCAATCGTGTTTTTTCAAGACACGTGATCGATGGGAAGACGCATGAGCTCGGGCTCTATGAGGAATCCTTGGGCACGCAGAAGGTAATGGCCCTGTCCGGTCTGTTCTTCAATGCCCTCAACAATGGACTTTTGCTTGTGATCGATGAATTCGGCTCCTCGCTCCATCACGAGCTGGCTACCTATTTGCTTTCTCTCTTCTTTGATCCCGACGTGAACAAAACAGGGGCTCAAATCCTCTTCAATTCCCACGACCTCCTCTTGATGGACGAGGGATTGCTGAGGAGGGATCAAATCGTCTTCACCGAAAGGGACAGGGAAAAGGGAACTACCTTTCTGAGCCCACTTGCCGCCTATTCCGTTCGAAAAAGCGACGATGTCCTCAAGGGGTATTTGGCCGGTAGATATGTCGACCTTCCTTACATTGGGGAGGAATGCCTCGAGTTATGAAATCGGGGCTGAAGAAAAGAAAGCCAGTCTGTTTCATTTTCTGCGAGGGCAACGACAACAAGACCGAGGTCAACTATTTTTCCCATTTCCATGGTCTTCAGAATGCATATTCCATTCGAGCGATAAGCTCCAAACACAGTGATTTAAAGGGGATGTTCGACTATGCCTTGGATACTCTCAAACGCCGAGGATTCAATTCAAATAGAGGCGACAGGGCCTATCTCTTGGTTGATGTCGATACTGATCGGAAAAGAAATGAATTGATGAAAAACAAGCTGTTTTTGCAGAAGGAATATCAAAAGATTGCCGTTTGTTTTTCCAATCCATGTTTCGAAATGTGGTTCCTATGCCATTTTCTCGAATCACCTGCCTACTTCCCAGTCAGGAGAAGGTTTTGGGCACTATTCGAAAGTACATTCCCGGATATACGAAGAATTACGATGTATTCTCCATGATTCAAAGCCGCACGGAAAACGCCATCTCGTTTTCCGAGTCCCTTGATACCCAGGTAGCAGGGGATGCAGTTCCAATCAATGGTCGGACTCAGGTCCATCGCCTTGTGAAATTTCTATTGTCGATGAAGTGAAATCGCGAGACCTGCCTTTGGGGCTGGGCGAGCGCGCGCCCTCGCGTATAATAAGGGCCGTCACATGGAAGTGTTCAGCATTGCCAAAAACGGGCATTCCCTCTTGGGCCGGGCTTGGGAAACCCCTACGGCCAAGGCCAACATCGTCTTTTTCACCGGGATGGAGGAGCACGCCCTCCGTTACGCGGACTTCGCCTCCTATTTGAATGACCGCGGAATCTCCCTTTACGTCCTTGATGCCCCGGGACAGGGTCTCAACATCGATGAGGGGAAAGGAAAGCTTCCCCAGGTTTGGGTGGAAGGCGATTTCGACCGAACCGTTTCCTTGGGGCACGAGAAACTCCTGGAGGTGAAAACCCGGACCGCCCTCCCGACCGGCATCATGGGCCACTCGATGGGGTCTTTCATGACCCAGCGCTTCCTGGAGCTTTACCCCGGCGAGGCCGATTTCGTCGGGATCATCGGCTCGAACGGCCCCTGCCTAGCCAAGATGAAGATATCCTATTTTCTCGCTTCCCTCATCGTGAACGGGAAAAACGCCAAGAAACCATCGAAATTCATCCAGTCACTTGGCATCGGGGCCTATGAACGGGCCATCAAGGATCGGAAAGGGCCCTTGGACTGGCTCTCCTATAGCGAAGAGAACATCCAGGCTTATCACGATGATCCTCTCTGCGGCATCACCAACACGAACATCTTCTGGAAGGAATTCCTTAGGGGGATGTCGCATCTTTACGAGAAAAGGGAAATCGGGAAGGTCAGCCCGAAGGAGAGGATCCTCATCCTGGCCGGGGAAGGCGACCCGGTCGGGGAAATGGGAATCGGCATCGAACGCCTGAAGAAGATGTACGAGAAGCAGGGTGTCCAGGATCTTCGGGTCATCGTCTACCCGAAGATGCGTCACGAGATCCTCAACGAAGAAGGGAAGGCGGCCCCGTATGGGGAAATCGCCGCTTGGGCCCTCAAGGGAGTGGGCGGGTAACGATGCTCGCCTTTCGAGGCAAGAAGATCAGTACCCGCCGGCGGGAAAGCATCGTCGCTTCCATCGCCGGCCTTCTTTTCGTTCTCGTTTTCTTCCTTCTCCTCGAGGGGCATGGCATCTTCGCCGAGGACCTCATCATCGGCGACATCACCAACAACCAGTTTTTCTTTTTGTCCGCGTTGGCCTTCCTCCTCTACGCGGTCATCCTCCTCATTGCCTATCGGGGTTTCAGGACGAGTGTCCACTGGGGGTGGCTTTTCTTTGCCCTTGCCCTTGCCATCGGGAACACCGTCGCGGTCACGCTCAATTGCAAGGACGTCTATTTCGAGGGGAACCTTGTCCTCGCCTTCACCGACGTCCTCAAAGCCCGTTACATCATCGTTGGCCTCCTCAACGCGATGCTCTTCTATTTCCTCTTTGCCATTCTTCCCCGGGTGGTCGGGGGGACTTTCTTCCCCCGTCTCGTCCTCAAGGGCCTCGTCGTCGTGGCCTTTTTCTCCTTCTTTGCCTCCCTCTTGTTGGAGTTCGAGGTCTGGAAGGAGTTCTTCACGACCTTCGACATCGGTAACGAAGGGATCAGCGGCTTATACCGGAACAAGAACATCTTCGCGACCGTCCTTTTCATCGGCTTTGCCGCCGAGATGATCCTCGTAACCGGCTCCCCCCGGTGGTGGCGGTGGCTCCTCGCCATCCTCCTCGCCCTCATCCAGGTACCCCTTCTTTCCAGGACCCAGGTCATCATCACCGCCGTCCTCATCCTCATCCTCCCCCTCCTTGCCTACGCCCGGAGCCTCAAGGCCCACAAGATCAGGAACAACGTCCTCTTGGCCCTTGTCCTGATTGCTTTTGCCGCCCTCATTGCCGTCTGGACGGTTCCGGGCGAACGGGGTTCGAGCGACCTCTTTGACATCCTGAAGGATTTCTTCACCTCGGTTCTTACCAACGGCTCCCAGAACCTCCTTGCCCGCATCTCCCTCGCCAAGGAGGCGATGGATGCGGTGAACGGCATGGGGCCCTTGGCCACCGTCTTCGGCCTCGGGTTCAAGTCGAGCCTCGTCGTTTTGTATTCCCTCCTCCGGGGAAATCCCTCCTCGACCGTGGCTATCGACATCGAGTGGGTCTATGCCTTCGTCAATGCCGGGGCTCTCGGGATGGCCCTCGAACTCCTCTTATGGCTCGCCGGGCTCATCATCATCCTCAAGGCCATGGTCAGGGGGAACCGGGAATCCCAGTTCGCCCTCATCCTCTACTTCGCCATCCTCGCCCGGACGTTCGTCGAAAGCGGGGGACTCATGCTCTTCGATGCCTGGTCGCTCGGCTTCTATGGCGTCATATTGATGATTCCCCTCGTCCATAACCACCATCACCTTCACCCTGAGGTCGGAGAACAGGTGATCGAGGATTTCTCGAACCAGAAGACAGCCGCGAAGAGGCTCCCTTATCGGAGTCTCCGCTTGGCTCTTTCCGCGAGTGCCATCCCCCTCGTCTTCCTCTTTCCCTACGTCGTCTCAAACCCCTTCTTCCCCCACGGGGAGGTCTTCCTTTATTTTCTTTCCCTCCTCGCTTATGCCATCGCCGGTACATACTCCTTCGGCTCATATAAGGCCGAGGAAGGCTTTGGCGGCCGTTTCTGGCCCCTCTTGTTCGGCTTCCTCCTTCTACTCAACGCCATCCTCGGGCCGCTTCTACTACCCCCCGTGGCCTCGATGCTCGTCAGCCTCGTCCTCCCCGTTGCCGCCATCCTCGTCATTGGCTTGGCTGGCCTGGGCATCAAGGGCCGCGGCTGGGCCCTCCTTTATCTCCCGTTTGCTTTCGTCATCGTTTCCTCCTCCGTCTTTGCCTATTTCCTCCACTCCTACGTGGCCCCGAACGGCTTCTACCACCTCCTCCTAACCACCACCTGTGCCTTCGTCTACGTCCTCGTTTACGTCGTGGCTCCGTTTGAATGTTGCCTCTCGGGCTTCGATGGGGCCATCATTTACCCGGAACGGGCCTATGAACGCCTCTTGTTCGTCTCGGAAGGGAAACTGGCCGCCCTTTATGAACGGAAAATCGAAAAGAAAGGGCGGGTGCCATTCCGCCGCCAGGGAAAAGGAGGGAAAGCCTAATGCCTTCCAAGGTGCTTGAGCCGCGTCACGGCTCTTCGATCAGGACCGGGGTCATCATGTCGATGATCGCCGTCTTCGTCTCCCTCGTCGTCTCGCTTCTATACCCTCCCTTCGCCCTCTCGATCGTCGGGGAGACGAAAGACGGCATTTATCAATATGCCGCCTCGATCGTTCTCTTCATGTCGTTGCTTTCCTTCGGGATCGAGAACTCCTACATCCGCTTTGCCACCCGGGCCGAGAAGGAAGGGGGAGACGCCCTACGGAAGGTCAACTTCCTCTATCTCGTCGTTTTCGCCTTGATCGGGATTGCCCAGGTCGTCGGCACCCTCATCGTCTACTCGGTCTTCAAGTCCGGGGCCGTCTCGACCGGCTACGACCCCGAAGAGCACGAGTTGATGTGCAATTACCTCCTGCTCCTGGGCCTATCGCAGGGACTCGGCTTTTTCCTTTCGCTATTCTCGTGGCACCTCTTCTTCAAAACCCACTTCGTTGTCTACCAAGGAGCCCACATCCTCACCAAGATCCTCTCGGCCAGCATCGGGGCCATTGCCCTCGCGATCGGGGGCGATGCCATCTATGTAGCCATCGCGGCCTTCGCGGCAAACATTTTCTCTGGGCTCCTTTGCCTCGTGGCTTCCCTCCATCATCACGAGATGCGTTTTGAGAGGATGGCCTTCTCAGAGGCCAAGCCCTATCTCAAGGAGATACTCTCTTTCTCGGTCTTCGTCTTTCTCTCGATGGTCGTCTCCGAGCTCAATGCCGGCTTTGGCCGTTGGGCGGTCGGGGCCTTCGGGGCGGTGGAGGACGTCACCCTCATCGCCTATGGCATCGAGTTCTACGTCTACGAGTCCCTCTTCGCCCTTTCCGTTTCCCGGGTCTTCATTCCCTCCCTCAACGAGGCGGTGGCGGCCGGGGACGAGGAAAAGGCCAAGGAACTCCACCGGAAGTGCACCTTGGCCGTCAGTTTCCTTCTCATGCTCATCGTCGGGGGCTTCGTCTCCTCCGGCCGCGAGTTCGTCTACGCTTGGCTCGGTCACACCCCCTTGAACGAATGGGCCAAGGATACCGTATATTGCCTCGGGGTGGGATATTTGATTCTCTTTGCCCTTCCCCTGGCCGGGAATGCCTCCCTCGAGATTGCCCGGGCCAGGAAAGAACATGCCATCATCGGGATCCTCGACTTGGCGATAGCCCTCCTCGGGGCCCTCGTCAGCGCCCTCCTCGTCGTCTATTTGCCGGACGAGACGAAGGTCTATGGCCCCCTCTTCGGACTCGGTGGCTCTTCCTTTGTCTCTTTCGGCATCGTCAACAACCTCATCTATCGGTTCAAGATGAAACTCCCGATAGGCAGGAGCCTCCTCTCCTTCCTCGTTCTTCTTTTGTTTGCCGCGGCCGGGGTTGCGGTTTCCCGCGGGCTCATGAGCCTCATCCCGGTCGAAAGCATCGGGCACCTCCCCTCCTTCATCCTCGCGGCCCTCTTCTATGCCGTGCCTTATCTCCTGTTTTCGACGGTGGCCTATTGGAAGGACATCTCCTCCCTCTGGCCCAAGCGGGGACAAGAAAGGGTATGATTGCCCCATGAGACCGACTCTCAGGATCGTTGCCGATTCAAATGGGGAAACCAAGACCCTCGTTTTGAGCCCGGGCTACAATCTCGTCGACAAGTCCAAACAGGGACTCATCCTCTTCCTCGACGAAGCCTATGAGGTGGGGGAAGTAAGCTTCTTCGAGGGTCAGGAAGAAATCTTTTCTTCAAAAAGGCCCGAGGACCTTTCGTTTTTCGAACTCGACGTCCTGATTGCCGGACTGGTCGAGATGACCGCGGTCTTCCTCGTAAGTAGTGAAGATGCGCGGTCCAAGGAAAAGACCGTTCTCGACCGCCTCTCTTCTTTTAGGGAGACGTCCCTTTCCCCCGAGGCGAAGCTCGAAAAGGCCCTTTCCGTTCTCGAGGAAGAAGAGGCCATGTATCTCTCGATCGACCTCTCGAAGAAGGGGAACACAGAAAATCTTTCGCGAATCGAGTCCGCTTTTGCGGGTCATTTCGAACTCCCGTTGGCTTTTCATCAAAGTAGGGAAAGCCCCAAGGCGAGCTTGCGGGAGATCAAACGCCATAGGCGCAATCTGATTTCCAATAAGCCCCTTGGCCTAAGAGCCATTTGGAAGCAGGGCAAAACCGCCTTCCCCTTCCTCTCCATCTTCGCCTTCCTTGGCATTTATTCCCTGTCCTTTGCCGGGGGGCTTTTCGCTTTCGGAGACGCCGCCCTCGGGGCCGTCTTGCTCGTCTTGGCCCTCTTCACCTTCCTCATGCACGGCTATGTCGTCACTTCCTCGTGGGGCGAAGACTCGTCCGGCAGGGATAAAGAGCCAATGGCTTTCGTTACCGTTTTCATCGACATCGTTTCCTTTGCCTTGGCCGTGGGCTTCTCTTACCTACTGGCCGCCGTTTTTCCGTCTTCCCCCTTGTCCCTCGCCCCGTCGCACTTGTATTTGGGCGTCGTTTACACTTTCCTATTGGTGAGTTTCCCGCTTCTTATTCTTTCGCTCAGGAAGAAAGGGACGGGACGTTGAAAGAAGGAGTCAAACAATGGCAGTCAGTTATCGCGATCAAGTTCTCCTCATTACGGGCGGGACCGGCAGTTTCGGACATGCCGCGGTCGAGCGCTTCCTCCAGACCGACATCAAGGAAATCCGCATCCTTTCCCGGGACGAGAAGAAGCAGGACGACATGCGGAAGTCCTACCAAGACGACCGCTTGAAGTTCTACATCGGGGATGTCCGCGATCTCTCGGCCATCGAGGGAGCCTTCCGCGGGGTCGATTTCGTCTTCGCGGCCGCGGCCCTCAAGCAGGTTCCGTCTTGTGAGTTCTACCCGATGGAAGCCGTGAAGACGAACGTCATCGGAACCGACAACGTGATGACCGCCTGTCTCCACAACCACGTGAAGAAGGCCGTCTTCCTTTCCACCGACAAGGCCGCCTACCCGATCAACGCGATGGGGATGAGCAAGGCCCTCATGGAGAAAAACGTCATCGCCCGTTCCAGGCAGTGCTTACCCGGGGATACCGTCTTCTGCCTCACGCGCTATGGCAACGTCATGGCCAGCCGCGGGAGCGTCATCCCCCTCTTCCTCGAACAAATCGCGGCCCATAGGCCCCTCACGGTCACCAATCCCGAGATGACCCGCTTCATGATGACCCTCTCCGATGCGGTGGAGCTCGTCCTCTATGCCTTCGAGCATGCCAAGCAGGGTGACCTCTTCGTCCAAAAGGCCCCGGCCGCGACGATCGCCACCTTGGCCGAGGCCGTCCTCGAATTGAAGCATTCCGATGTCGGAATCGACTACATCGGGACCAGGCACGGGGAGAAACTTTACGAGACCCTCGTCACCAGCGAGGAGATGGTCCGGGCCGTCGATGAGGGAGGCTTCTACCGAATCAAGGCCGATAACCGGGACCTCAACTACGACAAATACGTGGAGAAGGGAAACCGCCACATCGATTTGGCCGAACCCTATACCTCCCACAACACCAACCGCCTCGACGTGGAGGGAATGGAGAAGGAGCTCCGCCGGCTCGATCTCTTCGCGGGAGACTGAATGAAAGTCCTCGTCACCGGTTCAAACGGCTTCATTGGGAAGACCTTTGCCCGTTATCTAATAAGAGAGGGCCATGAGGTCCTTTCTTTCGACCGCGACAACACCCTCGATGAACTAGGTGCCTTGGTCCATGAAGCCGAAGCCATCGTCCATTTGGCCGGGGAAAACAGACCAGATGACGTGGGGGACTTCCGCCGGGTCAACTACGGCTTGACGGCCCAACTAGCGGGAATCCTCGAAAAAGAAGACCCAGCCAAGAAGCTTTTCTTCGCCTCGTCGATTCAAGCGGAACTAGACAATCCCTATGGGCGGAGCAAGAAAGAGGCGGAGAAGGTCTTGGAATCCCTCAGGGAACGTCACGGCACCCAAGTGGGCATCTACCGTCTCCCCAATGTCTTCGGCAAGGGGGCCCGGCCCTTCTACAACTCCGTCATCGCGACTTGGTGTCATCAATTGACCCGCGGCGGGACCCCGGTCATCGATGACCCAGACAAGAAGCTCCGCCTCCTTTATGTCGACGACTTCGTGAATGACGTGGTTGGGCGGCTTGCCTTGAAGGAAATCCCCCTCTACCTCGAGGCCAAGCCGGTCTATGAAATGAGACTTGGGGACATCCTGTCCTTTCTCCGCGAATGCGGGAGTAGCCGCCTTACCCGTCATTTGCCCCTCCAAGCCGGCATCGGGAAGAAACTGTACGCGACTTACATTTCCTATCTGGAGGACGATGACATTTCTTATTCCTTGTCCATAAGGAAAGAGAAGCGGGGCTCCTTCAACGAGTTGTTCCGCCTTGGGGGAATGGGGCAGGTTTCCATCAACGTCATCGCTCCCCGCGAGAAGAAAGGCGGCCATTACCACGAGACGAAGATCGAGAAATTCGCTTTCCTCTCCGGGCACGTCATCTATCGGACGTATCCCCTCTTTCACCCGGAGGAAACCAAGGAAACGGAAATCGAGGTCAAGGACGAATACATCATCGTCGACGTGAAACCCGGTTATCTCCATGAAATCGAAAACATCGGAGATCAAGAGGCCCTGACGGTCATTTGGGCTAACGAGGAATATGACGATTCGACTCCTGATACTTATCAAGATTAAGCAAAAACAACCGCAAAAGCTTTTTTAAAACATCCTAAAAGAGGTCCAAATCCTCTTTGTGCCTGCTTTAACGCTTGAGCCACGTCTCAGTTTTGACGATGTGGTAGTAGCTCTGAATGATCTTGATGACCTTGCTGGAAACGTCCATGTCCTCGTAGTCGCGGGGGAGGCCATAGGCATCGTCGTGATTGTCCCTGAGGGAGATGGCCAATTCCGCGGCCCGAAGGACATCTTCCTTCTTGATGCCCCCAATGACGATGTTGCCCTCATCGAGGCCTTCCGGGCGTTCGGTCGAGGTCCTTAGGAGGACGGCGGGGAAATCGGCCATCGCGCTTTCCTCGGTGAGGGTACCGGAATCGCTTATCACCAGCTTCGCGTTCCGTTCGAGGGAAACGTATTCGAAGAAGCCGAAAGGCTTCATTTCCCTGACGAGGGAATGGAATCTCAGGCCGCGCGTCTCGAGTTTCTTTCGCGAACGTGGATGGAGGGAATAGACAATCGGCAAGCCGTACTTTTCGGCAATCGCGTTGATTGAGCCAACCAGTTCGTCCAGATTCTCATCGATGTCGATGTTTTCTTCCCGGTGGGCGGAGAGGAGGATGTATTTCTTCCTCTGGAGTCCGATCTTATCGAGCACCCGGGCATTGTCGATCTCTTCCCGGTGGGCTTCGATGACCTCGTGCATGGGGGAACCGGTAACGAAGATCCGCTTGGGATCGATTCCCTCCTTGAGGAGATAGAGCCTCGAGTTCTCAGTGTAGGGGAGGTTGACGTCCGCGATGTGGTCGACGATGGTTCGGTTGGTCATCTCGGCCACGTTCCAATCCCAGCAGCGGTTCCCGGCTTCCATATGGAAGATGGGGAGCTTGAGACGCTTGGCCGCGATGGCGGAGAGGGCCGAGTTGGTATCCCCGAGGATCAAAACGGCATCCGGGTTTCCCTCCTTGAGGATCTCGTAGGTTTTGGCAATCACGTTGCCCATCGTTTCCCCGAGATCCTTGCCGGAGCAGGACAGGAGGTAGTCGGGGGAACGGAGGCCGAGTTCCTTGAAGAAGATCTCGTTGAGTTCGTAATCATAGTTTTGACCTGTGTGAATGAGGATGTGGTCGAAATATTTGTCGGCCTTTTTGATGACCTCGCTTAACCGGATTATCTCCGGACGGGTCCCGACTATGGTGGCGAGTTTTAGTTTGCCCATGCCAATTTACCTCCCGGGTTCATAGCCGAACAACACGGCGAACGATAGCAAGAAGAGTTTGATATCGAGCCAGAGGCTCAGTTTTTTCACATAAAGGGAATCGAGTTCGGATTTCTTGGCCGGGTCGTGGTTGCGGTCGAGATAGATCTGGGCCATGCCGCTTAAACCTGGACGGACTTCGTAAGGCGATGGATCCTTGCTTTCCCGGAGGGCAATGAGTTCGCCTTCCACACTCTTTCCCTGCGATGGCCGGGGGCCTATGAAGGACATGTCTCCTTTGAGGATATTGACGAGTTGGGGGAGTTCATCAAGAGACGTCTTCCGCATGAACGATCCCCATGGGGTGACGAGAGCTTGCTGTTTGCTGACCGTGATGTCGCTTGGGGCGACTTGGGGGGCATCGATGCGCATGGAACGAAACTTGTAGAAGGAAAATGGTCTTTGATAGAGCCCGATTCGTTCTTGCTTGAAAATTACAGGTCCTTTGCTGGAGCACTTGGTCCCGATTGCACAGAGGAGGAAGAAAGGCGATAAGACGATGAGGCCAAAAAGGGAACCAGAGATATCGACGAATCGCTTGAAGGCCAAGTAGGCCCGCTTGCACCGGTTAAGGTGTTTCCCCGCTTTCATCGGCGGCATTATACCAGCGGACCTAGGCAATGGGGAGCGCATCCGGTTTGTCCTTTCTTTGCCAAGCTGGATAAAATGATTTAGCCAAATATTCGGTCCTTAATTGCGATGAATGGTAATAGTCCCTTGGTAAGCATCATCATGCCGGCCTATAACGCCGAGCGACACATAGCCGTTTCTTTGGAATCTGCCCTTGCCCAGACGATGGATGATTTTGAATTAATCGTGGTGAACCCGGGTTCAACCGATCGAACTTCCGTGATCCTTGAACAATTTGCGAAAAAAGATCCCCGAATCAAACTTGTCAATTTGCCTTCTCGTCTTTGGGCCGGCGAGGCAAGAAACGAAGGTATCAAATTAGCCAGCGGGCGTTATATTGCCTTCCTTGATAGCGACGATTCATGGTTGTCGACGAAACTGGAAAGGCAAATCGCTTTCATGGAGGAAAAGAAGGCCAATTTCTCTTATGGTCCGTATCGGGTGATTTATGAAAATGGGAAAGAAACTTCTTTTGCCCCGCCGGAAAAGCTTACCCATAAAAAACTTCTACATTCCAATTACATCGGTACCCTTACCGTCGTTTACGACACTGCCTCGCTGGGCAAACGACTTTTTCCTGCTACCAAATTGTGCGAAGACTATGCCTGCTGGTTGGAAATCCTTCGTGATTCACGGTGTTCTGCCTTATCGGTCGGACAATGCCTAGCCTCTTACCGAGTCGGGAGCTCTTCTCTTTCCTCCCACAAATTGGAAACATTGAAGTTTCTTTTTTCCATGTATCGGAAGCAAGAAAAAATGGGAGTATTGAAATCCTGTTTCTATGTGGTTTCGGTCATATTCAATAAGGTGTTTCTAAAATATTAAGAACCCCTATGGAAGACAATTGTTACCTGCGCTTATCCATCGGTAAGATATCCGTCATCACCGAAAATTTAAGATTTTTGATGGGGTTCTCTTTTACTGCTCGAACGATTGAGGACGTACACTTTCTTCTAATCAGATTTTTGAAATGTTAACGCCGGTCTTCGGGGCCACTCTCTCATGGTCTCTTGTGTTAGATTTTCCATGGCTTACTCTCTGTTTCACCGTTGCGGTTACAACACAACGGTGTGGGTTGTTATTTCTTCAACTCCTTTCTTGAAATGGGGCTGGTTCCCGAGACAACCGAATGGAAATGTAGTAGTTTATTTTTTGAATTGGGCCATTTCATGAAGATAGCAGTTGCTGGATTGGGATATGTTGGGCTATCGTTAGCGGTTCTTCTTTCTCAGCATAACGAAGTAGTAGCTGTTGACGTCGTCAAGAAAAAGGTCGACCTGTTAAATTCTGGAATATCGCCTGTCAAAGATGATGATATTGCCGATTTTCTCAAGAACCGACGACTCAATCTTGTTGCCACGGACTCGGCAGTAGAAGGATACTCAAACCGCGATTTGATCATTGTTGCCGTTCCGACTGATTATGATCAGGAAAAGGATTTTTTCGATACATCGAGCGTTGACGGTGTGTTGGAAGAAATTGAGGAGACTTCTCCTACAGCGACCGTTGTAATTAAGTCCACTGTTCCGGTTGGATATACGGCTCGCGCACAAGAGTTGCATCCTAAACTCCACTTGCTTTTCTCGCCAGAATTTCTTAGGGAATCGAAAGCCCTGTACGATAACCTTTGCCCATCGAGAATAATCGTCGGCTACCCCACAAAAGACCCCGATAGCGAACGCCGGGCAGAGCAATTTGCGAAAGTGTTGAGTGACAGCGCGTTGAAAAACAACGTCCCGCTTCGTTTCATGAATTCCAGCGAAGCTGAGGCAGTAAAGTTATTCGCCAACACTTACCTTGCCCTTCGTGTTTCTTTCTTCAACGAACTCGACACCTATTCGGAAGCAAAAGGACTCTCTACAAAGAACATCATTGACGGTGTGTGCCTCGACCCAAGAATAGGTCTTTATTACAACAATCCATCGTTTGGATATGGAGGTTATTGTCTACCCAAGGATTCCAAACAACTTCGAGCTAACTTCCGGGATGTTCCCGAGAATCTGATCTCGGCTATTGTCGAAGCCAATCAGACACGAAAACAATTCATTGCCGACGACATTCTGAAAATACTGGAAGACAATCGGAATTCGCCAACTAAGCCTATTGTCGGTGTCTATCGTCTCACGATGAAAGCCAATTCCGACAACTTTCGTCAATCATCTGTTCAAGGGGTCATGGAGCTACTCCTTAAAAAAGGTATAGATTTAATCGTTTACGAGCCATCTTTGGATCTTGAAGAATATCACGGGGTTTCCATTGTTGCCGATTTCGATGAATTCATCGAATCATCCACGCTCATACTTGCCAATAGGGTTGACGAAAGGCTGACTCCTTTCCTTTCAAAGGTCTATTCGCGAGATTTATATGGTCGCGATTGATGTTTGCCAGCTATGGTCGAATTGCGTCTGTCTAGCTTTTGGTTAATTGAGTCGGAATATAAACTCCAATAAGGCAAACGCTTTATGACTGATGATTCGATAAAGAAGACGCTCTTTCCAATTTCTTAGCTCGGGAAAAGGTTTAACAAAGGTGTCTGAATAGCAAGGGTCATTCAATATAGCAAGGAACGATTTCTTTCGCTGTCCATATGACGAGACATTTCTTGAATTGAATGTGCATAGTTGGAAGCCCGTGAGCAATCCCTCGAATTTTAGGCGTTTCAAGAAGCCGCCATATTTCTTATCATTCAAAATCCTGGCGAGGACGGTATGGAACTTGCGGTCGCTTTCGAAGTAGTTTGGGTTGTAGCCACTGGAAAGGCCGTTTTGGTTCTCGACGTGGACATAAAATATACGAGGGTCGATTTCACAAGTTCCGATGGACTGCACAAACGAAAGGTTGAATAACCAGTCTTCTCCCATGTTGATTCCATTTGGAAAAGAAGTGCCGGACTCCACTATTTTGCTTCTGAGATACAATTTCGACCACACGCTGCGCAAATTCAATTCCGGGTGACGGTTGTCCAGTGTCCATTCAAATAGCGATGCTCGATCGATACAGCCACTCTCAACAGGATGTCTAGTCGAGAGGAGGGGGAAGAGTATCATGTCGGCGCTTCTTGAGTAAATTGAAGAAACGTCGACGGCAGAAACCAAAAAGTCGTCTGAATCGACGAAACATAGATATTTACCGGTTGCCATTTTTATCCCCTTGTTCCTAGCGACGCTTACTCCGGAATTGGGAATTGTGAAGTATTTGAAATTTTCAAAGCGATTCGCGAAAGCGATGCAAATCGCTTCGGTTGAATCCCTTGAACCATCATTGACGACTATGCATTCGAAATCAGATGATGGATGATGTTTATAGAGTGAGGAAATACAAGTTTCCAATGTTTTTTCGGCATTAAAGGCCGGTATGACGAACGATACCGCAGTCATGATCTCAAACTATCAAATAAAGATTTTACATTTTTGCCAAATGAAAGGCCGTCTTTACTATTTGCCAAGTTAATGGCTTTGGCACCTATCTCCATTAATTCATGGTCTTTGAGCCGGAAGATATAATCTATTTTTGAAGCAACGCCTTCGGCCGTAAGGGAGTCCGGAACGAAGACAACATCCGTGTACTCAACTGGCAAGAAATCAAGAGCTGAGCTGATAATCGGCTTTCCTGCACTTAGATAATCGGTCAGTTTAGAGGGGAAGGCGTATTTGAACTTGGGGTTCGGGGAACGCAGGTTAACCAGAACTTCAGCCGAACGTTGGACTTTTTTTGCCTCTTCCGGGGAAACATTACCCAGATAAGTAAATCCAACCATATTCTTCGCTTTTACAATAGCCTCGTTTGGTTCTGATCCGGCAATCAAAAGGCGAGCATCCGGGAATGTAGCCTTTATCAATTTAAATGCTTCTATGAGAATCGATGCGTTGCAACGGCTTTCAACTAAAGAACCTGTGTAAACGATCGAATGCCTTATTGTCTGCGGAATCTCGCGATTAACCGGTGAACATATACCTTCCGAGACGATGAATGGTTTATCGGATTGTTTGATCTCATCCATCATGAAAGGGGACAATAAAACATAGGCATCGGTGATTCTTTTCAGAAGCGACATCGTTAGCCAATCGTCAAACACTTTGAATCTGGACAACCCACGCAGGGGCTCGTAATTGATTCCTGGCACGTCTTGGACGTCTGCGATTATCTTCGAAGCGGGGCAAAGGGATTTTACGTATTTGGCAAATTTCAGATAACCCCTTTTTGTTTCGGAGACAAAGATGTCAAGTTCATCGTCACTAGAAACGGTTCCGTCTCTTAGTAAGGATGTAAAATCCCTTTTTAATGATCGATAGATCGAGTCGGCTTTTAGACCGACGATATTGCAATAAGATGGCTTTCGTTTTCTTTTCTCGGAAGAACTTAATCCTCGAATCCTGAGTTTCTTGGAGAAACGTGGCCACCAGCCGGCAGGGAAGACCAAGTATTCAAGCCAAGAATCCCCATAGACATTTTCGAGACCAGGAAGGATTTTGCCAGAATAGATGAGCCCTGAAAGACGCGAATTTGCTTTTTGATGGAGAATGAGCTCTTCCTCGATTTCACGGCCGAAATCATAGCCTATGTACAGTAGCAGCCTTTTCAATTTTTTCGCCCCCCTCGAACGAAAGCCTTGATTTTAAGCATGAATTTTAAGGCCGCTAAATGACGCTTTTTGAACAAGGCAACTGCAAATCTCCTGACCAAGCTAATTCCCTCGATGCCCGTATCGATATTCGATAGAACCCCGAGAAGGGATTTTTGGGAAAGGATAACCCTAAGTTCATTCACGGCCGTTTTATTGAGGAAGGGGAGCATGGACATCACTATGTGATAGATATACCCGGTCATCATCGATGGAGCGATTAGGAAGCCCTTAGCTCGCCAAGCCATAAGTGAATCCTGTTTCAGTCTTAGGAAGGTTTTTATAAAATCCAGATTGCTTTTGCAATCGTTTTTCTCAAAAAAACTCTGAGAAATTCCTTGGTTCCGACAATTGTATACGTAATATCCAATAGGCAGTTCCCGTATGGAAGGGTTCCGCAGAAGTGCCATGCCGAGAAAAAGGTTGTCCTCCATGTAGCGAATTTCCGTTGGAAAAACCAAATCGTTCGCCATGATGAAACTCCGCTTGAAGAGAAAGCGATAGGGGCCGGCCCATTTTTCCTTGCTTGCGCCTGCAAAGAATCCTTTATCCAGTGAGCTGGTGCAGAATCTAAGGAACGCATCAAAAGGCACGATTCTCGTGTCCTTGATATCAATTGCGTTTTCCCGGAAATCGATTGCCGGGGAAGCTTCTTGATCTTTCGAAACGAAGAACTGGAATATCGTTATGTCGGAAGGAATCTTTATCGCTGTTCTCAAGATTTTTAGCCACTCGGGCTTTACGGAGTCATCAGAATCGAAGAAGGCGACGAACTCGCCTTTTGCCAACGACAAGCCTTTGTTTCTTGCAGTGGCTGGCCCCTTATTGCTTTGCCATAAATACACAAATTCGAATCCACGATAGCGGTCTTGTGAATGGCTTTGCGGGTGAGGGTAGGCAATGCCGTTTTCGCTGCACCAACGACAGTAAAAATCATGAAAGGCTTTCGAGCCGTCATTGACGAAAATCAACTCCACCCCCACTGATTCGTCAGATTGGCCTGCAATCAACGAATCGACCAAAGCTTGAAAATATTGCTGTGATTCATAGCAAGGAATGATGACGCTGAGCCATGGATTCCCGCGGTCGGATCCAGCTCTGTGTTCAAAAGTCCCCATGTAATAACCTCATTGCAGAAGCGTTGTCAGTCCAGGGGCTCCTACTTGGCTGATCCATAGTACAAGCACATTGTCACTGACATCATGCTCATTTAGTTTAGCAAAGACGCCGGACTGCTTTTCATGTTCCTTTAGCTTTCTTCTTGAAGAAGATGGACAGCAGGCCCCCTCTGAGTTCGTGGTCAAAGACAAAGAACCAACAAATCGGTAAGTAAACTATGGATACGGCGATTGCGATGACTACAAGTTTCCACGGTTCCGACAATGGCAAGTAGAAGTGAAGGAGAAGCCCGACCAGCAAAGACAGGGAAAGAGGAACGATTTGTCTTGCATAAACCTTCAAGTAGAAAGGGGCAAGCTTCATTCCCCAGAGCCTTTTGTAGCAGACATTCATTCCAACGAAGGAAACGATTTCACCAATAGCCGCTCCGATTGCGGTCCCTAGGGCCCCTGCGAACCAGCTAAGAGCGAAAGACACAGCCAAAAAAACAATGACGCCAATGATTTGGGTGATGGCCAGGTACTTAATTTGCCCATGGTAGTTCAAGGCGTTTTTCAGAACAGTATTCGGCAACGTGAAGGCGATTCCACAGAGCATGATGAGGGAGCACGGATAGACGTTGTTATAGCCGGGATCGTCCATCCAAACCGTCACGAATTCTTGCCCACATGAAGCAAATCCAACACAGATGATGATTATCAGGCTGGAAGTGAGGATAGCCACCTTCGATCCAAGAGAAATAACTCTTTTGTACTGTTCCTCGAGGGTTAGTTCGGTGGAGGCAAATATCCTTGATAATTTCGGAAGGAAATAAGTATTCAGGACGCCGCATATGGCAAACCCGTAAGATTCTATTTGGGCAGCAACGGTAAAAACCGCAATATTGGATGAATCTGAGACAATGCCAAGAATCGAAGGACCGACAAAAGTGAATAGACGCCAACAAATCGAGACGATGATATTCCAAATTGAAAAGACTACGATTTCTCTTTTCAAAGAGGTCGGCAATTTCGATTTAAGATCGGCTTTGAACCCGGTCTTCTTCTTGGAATATGCATATTTCAGCAAATACGAAATTAAACCTGTTCCAGATGCCGCAAGCGCAATGGCATAAATTGGCCATTTTAGTAGAACAGACAACAAGCAAAATGAAATGTACAAGAGTCGTTGAATAATGTTGATTATGCGAATTGCCGTATATTCCTCGTAAGCATTCAGGACTCCTTCCAGCGTCATGAAAGGAAGGGAGACGACCCCAAAGATTGCCGTAATGGAGAATATGATTCGGAAGACGGGTATTTCGTCAGCTGTGAGGCCGGCATAGATGTCACCCAAGAAAAAATAAGCGACGAATAGGATTACAAAAGCTATTCCGGAAATGAGAAAGAATATTTTGTAGATAAGGCCAATGAGCGTTCTGGCTTCGTCGTGGCGCCCTTCGGCATTGAACTGGGAGAGGTACTTCGTGGCGACGACCGATAAACCAATATCCGTCAAGAACAAGGTTACGAAAGAATTGGAAAGAGTAATGAGGCCGTATTGATTCTGGCCGTATGTTTTCGAAATGATGGGAATGAAGACAATGCCACTGATTATTTGCAAGGCGATGAAGAGATAACTTGCAAGGCTGCCAAAAGCTATTTTGTGGTTGCTTTTGGCTTCGTCGTGCTTTTCCTCGGGGGATTTGCCTTTCAGTTCAGATTCCGACATACAGTGGTGCAACATATCCCATTGGGATATTCAAATCAATACGGCCTTACATGTTTTAGCAAACTACCAATGCCCTCTTTTTGGGGAAGGCGGGCGACGCAACACTATTGAACGAGAAAGCGGCAAAGAAGCCGCCAAAAAAACAAAAAGCTCGATTGTACAAAAACGTTCCCAGAAAAATGAAAAGGAAGAAGAAAAGACCGTAAAACGAATTGAGATAACGATCACCCCGGGATTTGAATAGCATTTTGAAGGCGATTATCGAGAAGAACACGACGGTGGTAATTCCAACCAAACCGCCGTAATTCTGTGAGAGATCACCAATCAAATCGTGCGCAGGGGTGCTATTCAAGAGGTTGGCGATGCTATCATAACCCATTGCCCCGAAGAAATTCGAGAAGCCGTATACGAGTCCCCGAATTACCAGAGCCAACCTCGGTTCCCCGGCGAATTGCCCCTCGTAGGTAAGGATTGATTGAACGGCAGCCAGTATTCGATCTCCCAGACTCTGGAATTGGGGAACGAGGATGAGAATCAGGAGAGCCACAACCAAAGACATCGCCAAGCCAATGGCAAAGGCCGGTGGATTCTTGTGTCCGAATTTGAAATATGCGAAAAGGACAATGGCCCCAAGACATAGCAGCAATCCCGTTCTTCTTTCGCTTGCGATTATGAAGAAGAGAGAAGCGAGGCTTACCATGATTGATTCCCATTGTTTTTTCCCCACATAGTGGAGCGAGATGGCAAAAAGGATTGCAAAATAATCGGTGAGGCCATCCAAATTCTCAAAGAAACCATCCAGGAAAATCGACACATCTCTTGTCTCAATCCAATCAGGCATATAACGGATGTATGACCAGACGAGAAGAATGATGAGGGCGATGTAAACCAAACGGAGAAGAAGTTCATTTTCCCTTTTTCGACAAGAAGAGGCAAATTCGTATGTGACTAAGATGGCAATTGGGGGAATTAAAGGACTTAGCGAATAGATGCCTTTCGCAGCGTTTATGGCAAAAACGATGATGAGGTAGCATAAGACACCGAAAACGCCGATATTAAATTTCAGTCCGGTGCGCCAAACGCAAAAGAAGATGACCGCCAAAGACAAAACGATGAATATCGGGTTATAAAGACTATTGAACGGGGGACGGGCGAAGCAAAGAAACAAGAGGATGTAGGCAAAGAAGAGGATCGATGCAAGAAGGAATGGCCAATCCTTATTCTTCACGGCTTCCCTAACCGTCTCGAATTCCGATTTATATGCTGATGTGGAGCGGCTAAACAAGTTTTTCATTTGTCATCACCCTCCTTCTCCCAATTTTGGCGCCAAGAAAGAACATTCCCATTCCGATATAAGGCAAGAAAACACCGACGATGCCGTACGCTGGGTTGATTGCCTTATATGCTGCTAAACCCCATCCAAGGGCAGCAAATCCGACGCCGGATGCCAACATGAAGAGAACGGACAGGGAGAACGCCCAGAGGAAATGCATGTTCGAAAAAGGAACCCAATAATTCTTGAAACCGGAAAAGGCCAATAAGAGAAGAGAAGCCAAAAGACATACTACGAGAAACGAAAACCAAAGCGCGTTCGTTCCGTTGAAAAACGCCGGGCCATTGTTTGTCAGGTTCTTGATGATGTGAGCTGTATCGTCATTTGACGGCAGACGGCGTGAATTTGTGTCGACGAAATATGATGTGAAGTCATAGCCCCAGCCCGCCACGATTCCGAGCTGATAAACCAATTCCCTATATACGATTGCATCACGGTTTGTTCCAGCATAGAGGGATACCGGATGCTTGTCGAAAATCGTTTTTGAATCGGTAATGATGGGATTGACAAACGTCGTTGTAACAGCAGGGCCATAAAGCGTTTCGGCGTCGTAGATGTTGTTGATCGAGAAAGCGAGTGTCTTTTCGACAAATCGATAACCAAAAGCCAAACCTATCAAATCGTCATACGTTTGAAATGAGTCGTTCTCATCGAATGCAATTATCATATCGGCCAGTGTTGTGGGGATATACGAAGATGCTTCTTTGTTTGGAAAATTGAATTCAGACCAAACTATATTTTCGAGTTCAGTGTAGAGGCAGTTCATGGTGATACCTGAAAGATATTCCCAGCCAACAGCCCCACCGATGTAGTTGCATACATCGATGCTACCGCATGATATTCCACTAATTTCGTTTTGTTTGTCGCCAATCCAAACAATCTCCCCAAGTGTTGGGCTTAAATCCTCGTTCGATGGTGAGAGAACGGAATACCCATCATATGTGTAGGTATTTATATCGGAAACCATTGAGGAAAATCGGTTATTTTCCCGCCAATCGTCAAGGACTGTTGGTTCGCTTTGTATCGTGTAGGATACAAGTGAATTTTCATGAGCTAGTTTTTCAGCAATGAGGAAACCTTGGGGCCATACATCCATTGCGACGTTTCCTCTAAAAGCAAACGAGGCCGAGATAACCCCGGCAACATAAAGAGCGAGAACAACATATGTTTGCCAATGATGAAGGGGGTTCCTCAATTGACAGACTGAATCCCTAATGAAGTCAAAAGCGGCGGAGAACCAAGAACCGATTGTCTTGAGAACTGCTTTCGTTTTAGTAAGGAACGATTTCATAAAGCCAGACATAGTTTAGTGGTTTTTAGCTGGTGGGGCACTGATTGTTTCGCACAGTGACCAATGTGAAAAGCGGCTGTTATTTCAAAGAAAGCGACTATCACTCCGATTGCTGGATAATCCTTGCTGCGTGTTGGATGCTTGGCAGGCGTCTCGCCATTAGAATACGCTTCTTGTATCCTTTGGTTGATGAAAGAAAAAAGAATCAAGCTTTGCTTTGCCATCCAGTCGTTGGATGTGGGTGGCTCATCGCAAGTCGTTTACGATTTGGTTAATCGCTTGAAGGGCGATTCGAGGTTTGAAATCAGCCTGATAGTTTTCTTCGATCGCATAGACGGTAGGTATTCATCGCTCCTCCGTGACCCATCCGTTCGGGTCTATATCCTCCACAAAAAATGCACGATTGACATCCCCTTTATGTTTGAACTCAGACGGACGGTTGCGCATATCGACCCGGATATTATTAGTTCTCACCTTACGTGCGTCTTTTATCTCAATCTGATCGTCGATTACAAGAGATGCAAAATCGTTCATACCATCCATGCCAAGCCCAAAAACGATCTCCCAGCAATTTATCGTGCATCAATAAGTGGCAACGTCAAAAAAAGGAACATAATCATCGTGGCATGTCACCATAGACTGATGGGGGAAGCCGAGTCGATCTATCGTTCATCTGTGCGAGCGATTGACAACGGCATCCATCTTCCTTCGAATGACAACCACACTGCCAAGACTTATGATCTTTTGACTGTCGGGCGTATGGATGCCGTCAAAAGGCAATCAGACTTCCTAAAGATCATTAAATCGTTACACGATATTGGGATTCAGGTTAGAGGAGCGATTGCCGGATATGGAGCGCTTCAGGCGGAGTTGGAACGGGAGGCTGATGCCATTGGCATTCGCCAGTATGTGGATTTTTTTGGGAAGGGGCAAAAAACAGATGAACTATATGAAAGGAGCAAATTGTTTGTCTTGACCTCCGAAAGAGAAGGGTCGCCGATCGTAATATTGGAGGCAAATGCATTTGGCATCCCAGTAATCGCAACCTCAGTAGGGGGCGTTCCCGATATGGTTCACGATGGAGAAAACGGATATACGTTCGAAGTCGGTGATATCCAAGGGGCAGCCAAGACAATAGCGAATGTATTACGAGATTCGAAGCAACTACAACGGCTTTCACAAGGTGCTTTGGCGGAATCCAAAAAGCACTCCGACACGACAATGGCAAACGAATACGCCGACCTCTTTGTAAGCCTTCTACCGTCTGCGGGCTCCTCGCATTGAATAAGAGCTGCACCGGCTTTGACACGATTTCCGTCACTTGTCAGCACACGTGGATCTCTTGGCTGGTGGTTTTGGACGGCAAATTGAAAACGGTTCTTATTGGCGTGTCGTTGCATTAGTAAGAAGCGAAAGTCTTAGTTTGAAATTTCTCTCAACGTCACCACGCCAAAGCCAGTAGAACCGGAAAAGCCGATGCCCTTACGGACACCGGCATTTTTAACACTTATCGCTTACTTGACCTTCTGGTCAATCCACTCGCTGTAAGCCGCGTCGATTGCCGAGGTGTGGAAGCACCACATGTTCAGTAGTTTTGAGAATTTCCTCTTGAAGAACTCCCAGTAGCCCTGTTTCTCGTTGGCCGCGTAGTTCTTGACGTTGTCATAGAAGAGGCGGTCGACGATGATTTCCCCGAAGCCATCCTTATTGCCCTGTCTTGCCAGACGGGTGGCATTGAAGACGGCATCCCCGATGAAAATGTATGGTGAGCCGGCATCACCTGACCTCGCAATGATGCACTCGGAGCTGGAAATGCCGATTCCGATGTCGAAGACCGGCATGTTCTTGAGATCGAGGATCTTGATCAGCATCGCATGGAAAGTGTTGAGGTATACCGCGTCCTCGAGGAGTTGCACCAAGTCGTTCTGCCCAGGGGTGGCATAGTAGGCAAAGAATTTGTCACCTTGGATTTCGGTCTGGATGCAGCGTGGATTGGACCTAGCAATCCGGTTGGCCTCCCCGAAGAACGCCTTGGTGATTCTGATGACGTCTGCGTTGTCCTCTTCCGAGAAGAGGGAAGCGGCGTTGCGGATGTCGATGGCGAGGGCGGCAATCCAAGTCTTGATGCCGTTTTGATAGCCATCGACTTCCGAAAGGTCTTTGATTGAGTTGACCTTTTTGATCTTGGCCGTGGATGAGAGAACGTCCTCGACTCTTTTCTTCGAGGACAAGTAGATGTTTTCGCTCATGGCTCGCTCCTCTATTCTGTTTAGACTATTGTAAACAAGAAACCGCCATTCCCCTATATGGAAAATGACAAATGTGCAACATTCCCGTGGTAACCTTGGAATGGAAGTACCCGGAAATGTCCTTCAAGGTAGACCCGGGTATGACCACGAGAAGCGATAGAAAGATTAACTGTTAAGATAGAAAACCCCTATTTGCTAGTCTTGTCGCTCTAGAGGCGAAAATAGATGATAGCTATTGTTCTTCGAAGACATACGTTGCCTGGGGCTTACCAATTTCGTTGCACAGGCGCTCATTTTGGAGGAAAAGCCGGGTAAAACAACCTTACGAAAAACTAACGGAAAAAGGAGCTTTTGCGGAGATATCGGTTTTGGTATTTTCGTGATGTTGTCTTTTCCTTGAAGTAAGGGGTTGGGAATGGTAAAAATGCGTGTCGCCGGACAAGGCATCCCTTGCTTCGTTGGGTCCGTTCGTCGGTTGAAGGTCCCGTCGATTCCGTTGGGGGGGGGTTATTCATAAGACCCGACTGCCTCATCCAGCGCGAAGCAAAGGGGGGTCTAAATGAGAAAACAGACCAAACTAGAAAAGCGGCGCAAGACGATTCTCGGAACCGTTTTGGGCCTCGGAGCCATCGCCTTGTTGACCACGGCGACCGCTACCTACATCATCTCGGTTTCGAACACCACGCAGAATCCGAATGTTGGCGTCACCGTCGACACCGTGAGCGGTGATTTCGTCGAACTCACGATGGCCAGTGGCACTGGCCTGGCAATCACCCTCAGCGAGACGGGCGCAACGATCGACGAGGATACCCATGCCGTTGGCTGGGACGGGACGAACACCGGGAATCTCAAGATCACCCTGCCGACCCTCACCATCAATTACGGTTCCGGTTACCTGACCGACGATGAGAACGATCTGCGGCTCGTTTTCTCACTTGGGTATGCCGATGGGGCCAATGCAGCCAACCTCGTGGCTAGCGACGGCAACAAACTCGGGAGCAAACGGTCTTCGGAGACAGCGACCCAAGACGGCAAATGGACCTACGTTGACCTCGCGACCACCACGCAGGATCTTACGCCAGCCGGCACGGCCACCAACGGCACCTATACAGTCACTGTCCAGAATCAGGAAGTCAGCTTCAAGTGGGGGACTTTCTTCGGCGGTAGTAGCCCGGCCACTTTCTACAATGACCTTTATTACAAGGCCGATGACTCGGGTTCGGCTCTTGACGGGGAAGCTACCGATAGCCGCGAGGCCCTGACCGTCACGGCTGCCCAGAACATCGCGGCCGAGATGGATGCGATGTATAAGGCCCTCAACGGCGAGGACCTCGTCTTGACCGTCAAGGTCGAAAAGTACGGGGCCGGTGCCTGATAAAGAGCAAAGGAACAACCAACATGGCTAGCAAATTGAAGGGCAACAAATCGATTGCCTACGTCTTGGTCGGAGCCGGGACCATCGCCTTGGCCGGCACGGCCTTCGGCGCCTGGATCCTGAGCCAGCAAGAACCGGATACCACGAGTCCGATTACCGTCGTCACCGGCGAGGTCAAGGATTACAGTATGAAGATCGACGCGGTGGACGTCGACAACGAGCCGCCCCTCCGCTTCGATGCCGCGACGAGCGACACCAGTGGCCTCATCCAATACGGATCCGAGGATGGCGGTGGCGAGCAGCTGAGCTTCGGCCTCTCCTTCCAGATCACCAATGCGGTGAAGAACGCTGCCTTCGCCGATCATTACGGCGGTTTCAAGCTCTCGATGACCGTCAAGACCGATGGGGAAGATACGACCACCGGCTCTTACCTCAACGATGCCATCTCAAGTAGCTATCTTGTCCTCCCGGTGTCGAATTCCACGGATTCTCCTACCGAATTCGCCAAGGCGGACACCCCTTTGAACGCTGCCGGAACCTCTTCGAGTACTTTCAATAAGAAAGCTGTAACCGACCATGACGGTGGGGTCACCGGGTATGTGGCCGCGAATGCCGACGGTTCTACCCTCGACGTGAACCTGACGCTCTCCTTTGGGTGGGGGTCCTTCTTCGGATACGGCAATCCCGGCGATTACGATGGCAATTCGGAGTCGGCCTCGGTCGCCATGTCGGCCCTCTCGCTCCTTGAAAAGGCCAGCAACGCCAAGTTCACCATCACCGTCACGCCTTACTTGGCGGCAGGCTATTGATTGCCATTTCTCCATCTATGGCCTAGCCGGCGTGTTCGTTGGCTAGGCCGTGTCTTTATGAGGGGGTCGACTTAGATGAGCAGCATTGAAATCCTCTCCCTCATCGTGACCATCGTCGCCCTTGTTAGCCTCTCCTTCGTCTTCACCTTCCTCTTCCGGAACTACTTCCGGGGCATCATCGAGGCGGTCGACAGCGGGGAAGAGGATGTCGAACTCCTCATCGAGGAAAGCAACCGCCGGAAAGAAAAATCCCTCCCGCGGAAGATCCTCCATTACACCGGGAAAGGACTATCCTACCTCCTTCTCCTCGTCTTGGTCGGGGTCTTCGCCTATAGTCTCGCCTCCCGCTTCATGGGCACGGCAATGAACTTCGGGGGGAATATCCCCCTCGTCATCGTCTCGGGCTCGATGTCGGAGAAGCACCCCTCGAACCCCTACCTCTTCGCGAATGGACTGGACGACCAGTTCAATACCTACGACATCATCGTCGTCACCCCGTACCGGGAGGTCGACGAGGTGGAACTCTACGATGTCTTGGCCTACCAAGGCAGTGACGGCTCGATCGTCGTCCACCGGGTAGTCGACATCGTCGACACCAGCGACGGGAAGATGTTCATCACCCAAGGCGACGCGAACGACAAGACCGACCAGAACGTCTTCTACGGCGACTACCTCCCGTTCCAACAGGTGGTCGGCCATTACGATGGCTTCCGCATCCCGGCGGCCGGGGCCTTCGTCCTCTTCCTCCAAAGCGGGGCCGGGGTCATCTGCATCGTCTCGATTGTCTATTGCTTCCTCATCTTCGAGTACTACCGGAGGAAGATGGATCGCTCAATCGAGAAGAGGACCGAGGGGCTCCTCTCCCTGCTTCCCTTCGCTCCCGATAGGGAAGCCGACGTTTCCTTCCAGGAAGTACTTACCTATGATGGGAAAGAGTACCTTCTTCCCGATGGCGAACTGCCCAAACAAGAAGAACAAACCAACCAGGAGGTCGAAAAATGAGAACTCTCTTCAAAAGGATCGATGGGATTGCCCTCTCGCTTGTCTTCTTCTATCTCCTGATCGTCGTCTTTAGCGGCATCTGCCTCGACCCGAACTCGACGGTGGTGATGAACGGCAACCCGATTGCTTCCTTGGCCACGGCCTTCGGCTTCGTGACCGTCGAATCGGTCGGGATGCAGAGCTACATCATGCTCGTCCTAATGGCCGTCTACGCCTTCCTCTTTGCCCTCGCGGTCGTCATCGAGGTGAGGCTTGCCGGTTACTACGACGAAAAGCCCTATTCGGCCAAATGGATTTCCATCTACGCGGCGAGCTTCATCGTCCTCTTCGGGCTGGGAATCGGGATCGGCTCGGCCTCCCACCTCGCCTTTGAGAACGGGATGGACCTTCTCGGGCAATCCCTCGCCTTCACCGGCGAATCCTTCCTCGTTGCCCTCGTGGTGGCCCTCGTCCTCTACCTCAGCCTCTTCTTCCTTGTCCTCCTCGTCTATTCCCTCGTTTACCGGCGGAAGCCCCTCGAGGAGAGCAGCCCGAAAAGCGAGGAAGCCGAGAAGCTCGAGGAACTTGAAGCCAAGGTCGACGAGGTCATGGACGTGGAGGACGTTTCCTCCGCCTTCGCCACCCGTGAGCGGGCAACCGCGGTCGGGACGGCCAGCGGCCCCCTCCCAAACGACGATTTCTATGGCCTCGACCGGAACCGGGTCTTCCCTGGCCTCTCCCTCATCGATTCCCGGGCCGAGATGGTCGATGTCAAGAAGTTCGACGACGATGGACTCGATTTGAGAACCATCGCCGATTCCTTCCGCGATTACCTTGCCGGGGAAGAGGGCCTCTATTACGAGAAGACGGCAGTTCGGGCCTTCGTGGCAGGCTTATCGGCCTCCCGGCTCATCATCCTCCAAGGCCTTTCGGGCACCGGCAAGAGTTCCATTGCCCGTTATTTCTCCAACTTCATCTCGGAGAAGAGCTTCTTCGTCCTCGTCCAGGCCACCTGGAGGGACCGGACATCCATCCTCGGCTACTGGAACGATTTCTCGAAGACCTATAACGAAACTGAGTTCCTCAAGCGCCTCTACCAAGCCACCTACGAGAGCCAGGACATCAACGTCATGGTCCTCGACGAGATGAACATCGCCCGGATCGAGTACTACTTCGCCGACTTCCTATCCATCATGGAATACCCCCTCGACGAACGGGTTCTCAAGATCATGAACCTCCCTTATGACTTCACCCCGCCGGAGCATCTCCAGGACGGCAACCTGAAAATCCCCGAGACCACCTGGTTCATCGGAACGGCCAACCGGGACGATTCGACCTACACGATCACCGACAAGGTCTACGACCGGGCCATCGTCATTTCCTTCAACGACCGGAACGAGCCATTCTCGGTCAAGAAAATCCCGGAACCGATTTCCATTTCCTATTCGCACCTCATGGGCCTCTTCGCGGAAGCCCAGAAGGATGAGGAAAAGCGCCTCAGCAAGGCCGACTGGTCGAAGTTCCGCTCCATCCTCAACAAGACCTATGAGGATTTCGAAATCACCTTCGGCAACCGCGTCTACCACCAGATCGAGCTCTTCGTCCCGGTCTTCGTCGCCTGCGGGGGAAGCAAGGAAGAAGCCCTCGACTTCATGTTCGCGGAGAAGATCGCGAGTAAGCTCGAGGGTCGATACGAGGAATTCGTCAAGGACGCCCTCATCGCCCTCCGCGACGAAATCGACCGGACGTATGGGAAGAACGCCTTCCCCCTCACCCACGAGCGTCTTGCGCACTATCTCCGGCGCTTTAGCTGAGGAAAGACGAGATGCCCTCGTTTGCGAGCAGTTTCAATGAGGCATTGTCCCTGCTGGTCGTCAAACGCGCGGGGTTCCTTTCCTTCTGCGAAAAACCGCTCGAATTCGAATACCACGAGCAAAGCACGGATGAAATAAACGAAATATCCTCCCTTCTCGACACCTTCATGGACATTGCCATGAACCCCCACCGGAAAAGCGAACCGGAGGAAATCGTCCTTCGGAGCGAACTCTCCGCCTCCCTTACCCCCGAGCAGTTCCACAAGACCAGCCTCGAGCCCTCTTTCTGGCGGAAGAAAGGGGATGGGGACTTTGCCCCGGAATACGTCTATGGGGAGGAATACGGGGACTCCCTCCTCACCTACGAAAACGAAGTGGCCCTCGCCATCTTCGACGGCCTCAAGGACCGCCTTTCCTCAATCGAGGAAAGCGGGACGATCAAGGAAGGGCGTTCCCTCGAACGCCTTTACCAGTCCCCATTGGCCATCTTCCCGGAGGCGGGCCCGATCAGCCAGCTTGAAAACAGCGAGGAGGCGGCCGCTTCCTACCTTTCCTCTTTGAGTGAGGAGGGGAATGCTTCCCTTCTCTCGAAGGCCGTTTCGAAGGCCAGGCGCCTTTCGCTATCTTCCTTCGTCCGCTTCCTCGAGAGGAAGGGGAAGAAGGTGAGCACCCCCTTTCTAGCGACCAACATCCTCATCCACGATCCCCGTTACAACCGCCTCTACCGGTATTACCTCTCCCATCTGAGCGACTTCGGGAAGGAAGTCGACGAACCGCCGTACGCCTATTTCGCCTATCGTCTACTCAAGGAACTCCTCGCGGACGGTTACCGCCTGGCCCAGGAGCCGACTTTCAAGTGGAAGGACGGGAAGATCGTCATATCCGCCTTCGCCTTCAACAAAGACGGGTTCCTTTACCACTGCAAGGTCGAGGAGAAGACCCTAAGGGTCGAGATTCTCTACCGCGGGGCAATCTCAAGGCGGGAAATCAGGCTTTATGGCGAGTTCAAGAAGAAGAGCGAGAACCTGGCCCTTCTCCGCGATTCCTACGTCATCGCCCTCAAGAACGCCTCCGGGGTTTACGAGGGCATCCTCGAGGTCAATCCGGAGATTACGGAATCCATTTTCCCGCGGCTATTCAAGACCCTCTCGCTGGTCCTCCCCCTCGATGGGAGGAAGCTCCTCTTCTGCCCCGTCTGCGGGGCCCCACGTCTCCTCAAAACCGGCAAAAAGGACTTGACTTGCCTCGATTGCCATAGCCAGGTTTCCCTCCTCGGGGGGAACGTCGATCCAGCCATCTGGATCAAGGGGATCAGGGGGAGATGATGATGGCCAAGATCAAGAAATCGACCATCGTCGACATCGACCGCCTGGCCGATGACCTCTCCGTCGAGGCGGTGGCCGTCCATGACGTCCACAAATCATACGGCTCCCACGAAGTCCTCAAGGGACTCGATTTCACGGTCCATCGCGGGGAAATCTTCGGGCTGCTCGGCAAAAACGGGGTTGGCAAATCGACGACCATCGACTCCATCATCGGGGCCAAGGGCTACGAGAGCGGCTCGATTGAGGTCTTCGGCCTCCCGGTCGACGAATATCCCCTCGAGGTGAAGTCGCTATACGGCTATGTGCCTTCCGAGCCCCTTCTTTACGAGCAGATGAGCGGCTACGAGTACCTCCAATTCGTCGCCTCGGCCTACGGGATCAGCCAGGAGAGCTTCGATAAGAACCTCGCCTTCCTCGACGGGAAGTTCGAACTCGGGGAAGAGGCCCTCAGCCGCCGAATCGACGGCTATTCCCACGGCATGAAGCAAAAAGAGGGGCTCATCGCCTCCCTCATCCACAATCCCAAACTCTGGATCCTCGACGAACCGACGGTCGGGCTCGACGTGATGGCCTACGAGACCCTCCTCTCGATGATGAAGGCCTATGGGGAGAACGGGAACACCATCCTCCTTACCTCCCATAACATCGACCTCATCGCCGATGTCTGCGACCGGGTGGCCATCATCGACGAAGGGAAGGTCGCCACCCTCATCGATTTCCACAAGGAGCCCCTCAAGCGGAAGGACCTCAAACTCATCTTCTTCCGCGTTTACGGGGAACACCCCCGATGATCCTCAACATCTTCGTCAACGAGTTCAAGGGAGCCCTGCCGCGGGGGAACTTGACCGAACGGATCCTCAAATCCCTCTTCCTCCTCCTCGGGGCCGGCCTCTTCGTCGCCCTCGAGGTGTATCTTTTCCTGGCCCTCGATGCCCAGTTTCAGGAGTTCTCCTCCTACGGAAGCGACGATTTCCTCGTTCTGTTCCTCTTCCTATATTTCCTTTTGTCGTCCCTGGCCACCCTCCCGAGCGCCCACCGGAGCCTCTACCGGGACATCGACGAGAAGATCCTTTCGCCACTCCCGATTCCTCCCGACGACGTCATCCTCGGAAAGGGGCTTTACCTATATCTCCGCCTCGCCTTGTCGAGCCTCTTGCTGGCCACCCCGATCCTCGTCGCCTACGGGAGCAGCCGTTCCCTCGACCCGTCCTTCTACGTCCTCTCGGCCGCCTACCCCTTCATCGTCTCCTTCGTTGGGATCGGGCTTACGATGGCCCTCCTCCCCCTCTATGAGAGGGTCTACTCCTTCTTAAGCGGGCGTTACCTCCTCCAGTTGATCCTCGGGACTTTGATCGCCATCGCCCTTTGCTTCCTCTACCAGTATGTTCTTTCCCTCTTCCTCTCGGTCGTCCAGGGGAGCCGACTCGACCAATACGTCTCGGCCTCTTTCCTCACCGGCCTCCACGAGGTCGCGGCTTGGCTCATCCCCTGCAGCTCCATCTTCTCCCTCATGCGGGGGACGGGGAACCTCGTGAGTTCCCTTTTCTTTCTCCTCGGTTCCGTCTTCCTGATGGCCTTCCTCGGCCTCTATCTCCTCTCCTTCCTCTACAATCGGAACAAGGAAGCCCTCCCCGGGAAAGAAGGGAAAAGGAAAAGCGGGGGAAGAGCAAACAAGGTCCTCTCCCTCGACAAAGCCCTCCTCAAGAAGGAATTCATCCTCCTTTTCCGCAACGGCTCGTATCTATTCTCTTTCACCTCCCTCTTGTTCATGCAGCCCTTCCTCGCCTATGTCGTCATCTCGAGCCTCTCATCCCTCCTCTATGGGAACCTCGCCATCTTCCTCGATTACTTTTCCGAGCTTCCGAACGGAATCACCCTCTTGGTCCTGCTCCTGTTCGCCTCGATCCTCACTTCCGGCGCGAGCGATGGCATCACCCGGGAGGGAAAGGGCCGTCTCCTTCTCAAGACGACTCCCGTCTCCCCTCTCAAGGCCACTTTCTACAAGCTCCTCATCCCGGTCGGTGTCTCCGTCTTCTCCTTCCTGGTGACCAACATCGTCCTCCTCTTTTTTGGCGAAATCGCCTGGCCCCTCTTCTTCGTCTCCCTCGTGACTGGTTCCCTCCTCATCGTCTCGGTGGCCTCATACGGTCTTCTTTCCGACATTTCCTCCTACTCATTGACCGGGAAGCGGGGGGTTTACGAGTTCTTCCCGACCATAATTTCCATCCTCTTTCCCCTCTTCGTCGCCGGACTGCACTTCCTCCTCATGTTCCTCAAACTGCCTTCTTATGCCGTCTATCTCTCCGAAGTCGGTTTGGCCCTTCTTCTCTTGTTGCCGCTATGCTATCTGCCCTTCCGCCTGAAGGGGCTTTACCTATCGATGGGGGCAACCGTATGAAGAAGACCCTCCCCCTTTTGCTCCTCATCCCCTTCGCGGTGAGCATCCTCACCTACATTTCGATTACCCCGATCAAGAATCTCATCGAGGTCGACATCTCCGGGATCAAATGGGACTACCTCGATTCCGAGGGGTTCAAGGTCGACGTGGAGAGCGAGCTCGTCGCCGAGCCGATCTACGACGATAACTTCGCCCTGGCCCCGGGCAACGACCTCGTTTGGTCGAGTGCGGATCCGGACATTGCCTCGATTACCGTCCGCGGGGAGGAAACTTATCTCAATCCCCAGAAGGAAGGGACGACCCGCTTGACCTGCTCCAACCAGAAGGGGAGCGTCAGCCGGAGCTTCCTCGCGACCGTCTACGAAGACGGGGCAATCACCATCGTCGACGCTTCGACGCCGGCTTCCGGGGATTCTTTCGAAAAGAAGAGGACTTACGGGGAATACGACTACTCGACCGACGGTCGATATTCCAAGAAGCGGGCGACCGTCGACCTGAAGTTCGGCATCTACAGCGATTACGATGACGACAAGGCCGTTTTGCGGGCCCATTCGAACAACCTTTCCTATTCCAACGGGGTCATCACCATCAATGCCCCGGGGGAGAGCTATGTGAGCTTCGGCCTCGAGAAGACCCCTTCGGTCCTCTCGACCTATTCCTTCTACGTCGAGGAAGAAGCGGTCAACGTCAAGGACTACGGTGACCTCATGGCCGCGACCAACCTCTCGGAAGAAGGGGAGAAGATCTGCCTCCAGCGCAACCTCCTCTCCCTCAAATCGACCTACGTCCAGGACGGCGACGGGAATTTCGTCGATGAGCTATTGAATCAGAACACCCGCCTCTTCGGTTACTTCGACTTCCCCTCCCAAACCTCTTCCTTCGACCTCTATCAGTTCGAGACGACCTATCCCCACGACTTCCTGAAGCAGTATTTCGCCCTCAACCCGAGTGAGGGCACCGCCGCGGAGCATTCCCTCGTGAAGACCGGCATCCACGTCCAGAAGGACTTCATCGGAAACGGCTTCACGATATCCTCCCAGGAACTGGCCTACACCTACCATGGCGGCTATCAGCCCAACGGCCGCTGGGCCCCCTCGATGGACGGGGAGAAAGACAACTTCGAAGGCCCCCTCCCATATGTTTTCCTCGGGCCTTACTCGCTACAGGTCATCACCGCCTACGGGCAGGACAACTCGACGATGTACGTGGAAGGGGACGACATCACCGTGTCTGACCTCAAGCTCCTGAGCGTCGACAACGTCGGTGACCTCAACCTCCTCGAATACGTCGGCACGACGATGGACGTCCTCGGCTCGAATGTCGAGGTGAGGGACACCTACCTCCGGAACGGCCGGGTGACCCTCAGGGTCTATTCCTCCCCGGATTTCCTCCTCGACAATTGTTATCTCAACAATGCCCGGGAATTCCTCCTCAAGCTCGGTAACAACGAAGTGAGCCGGCCCGACGAGTTCACCCGGATCGGCCTTGATTACAACGGCATCATCGGAAGCGGTACCCTCGACGAGCTCCTCGCCCCCGGGAAGGCGGCCGACCGGATCCTTGATTCGATCGTCCGTTCGATCGTGAGTCCCGACGAGGCGATGAAGGCCATGGCCTCCATCCAGTCCGGACTCGACGACGTCGAATTGCGCGAAGGCTACGGGGTGGAAGTCCGCGACAGCTTCTTCGAGCGATCGGGACTCTTCGCCATCGCCTTCGAGAGCCTCTTCAACGGGGCCTACCTCTATAGTGGGGTTCCCTCCTTCGTCCAGGAACTCCTCGACGTGGTGATGGGAGCCCTCCAACTCACCTCGGTCTCCCCCCATCAGATCGGCGGGGTCTCCTCGCCGGTCCATCTCAAGTTGAGCGGGGATACCCGCTTCTACGATTACAAGTCGATTGCCTCGATTGACGCCTCGTGTCTCATCTACGAGCAGATCTCCTCCGTCCTCGCTTCCCTCGGGACGGAAGGGCTTGACTTCCCGATCGACTCCTACTTCCCGATCAAGGCCCTCCTGAGCGAAGAAGCCGCCCGGAAGGGATATGTCTATAATGACGGGGACGAAGCGGAAGTCCTAGGGGCCATCGCCTTCTATGGCGGTGGGCACAACACCTCGACCCTCGATGTCTCGGGACTCATGGTCAATCCCTTCGGGGAGGAAGTGAGCATCGATTACGCCCGGGCGTGTCTTACCGGGGAGGGACTAAGCGGGGGAAACCAGTACTCCGCCTACCTCGCCCGTTGCGTTCCCCTCGCGGCCGGGAGCAATCCCTTCCGTTTCTACCTCGGCATCGACGGTCGGGGAGGGGAAACGCCATATCTATTCGGCGAGACCGTCAATCTGAACGACCTTAAGGAAAGAGGAGGCAAATGAGAATGGAAAAGAAAGCGAAAGGACTATTGCTGCCCTTGCTCGGGGCGGCCGTCTTCGGGCTCAGTTCCTGCGGTTTCTTCAACGGCAGCGGGAATTATTCGATCAAGGAAGTGACCAGCACCGTCAACGACGTCGGGGACACGGTGGTCCGGATTTCCTACACCGACTCCCGGATCGCGGATACCGTCTTCACGATCCCGAAAGGGCAAAGCGGCGTCTCGATCGAGGGGCTTGAAGCCACCTATGACCCCGTCGAAGAGGAAGTCACCGTCCGGGTCGAATATAGCGACGGACGGGAAGAGGAACTCCTTACCTATCCGGTCGTGACCGGCGTCGGCATCGATTCGATCGTCTATGAGCGGAATCAGGCCGGGGCGACGACCAGTTTCTACTTCGTTTACACGGACGGCTCCTTGTCCGACAGCATCATCCTCCCGACCGGGAACGGGATTGCCTCGATCGAGTTCTCGGAACCCGATGCCGTGACCGGCGCGAAGACGATGACCGTCACCCTCGACGACGGCTCGACTTATGTCGAGACGATCGAGAAGGGCGAAAAGGGCGATCCCGGTCGGGGGATCGAAGACATTTCCTTCGAGTTCAACCCCGTTTCCGGTGGTTACACGGTGACGATCGTCTATACCGACGGCTCCGATGCCGTCCTCGAGGACGTCGGGGCCTCCAAGAACGGGGCCCATTGGTATCAGGATGCCGGTTCCCCGGTCGGGAACCCCTCCTACGCGGACTACGCGGAAGGCTCCTTCTACATCGACACGATGAACAGGATCATCTACTACAAGAACTCGACGAGTTGGGTTTTGTTCCATGCCTTTGGATCGGAGGTCAATTTCACGGTGACCTTCCATCCCGAGGGCGGCGAAATCGAGCTCCTTCCCGGGCTCATCGTCGGGGAGGAGGGTACCTACTACCTGAGCGTCCCCTCCGCGGAGACGATCGAACTCCCGGGCGCGAGTCTCGACGGGCACCGTTTCACCGGTTGGTGGACGGCCCCGTCCGACATAGAAGACCCCAACGCCGGCCATTTCGTCGACACGACCCCGGTCAACCGCGATCTCGATCTCTACGCCCATTACGAGGCCCTTTGAGGCGGGAAGGCCTTTCATCGGCCTTCCTCCTACCTATAATTAGGAAGCCATGGACAAGAAATCCCTTTTGATCGTCGAATCCGGGGAGACGGCCCCGGTTGCCAATTCGATACTTCGCGGGGCCATCCTCGAAGCCCGGAAATCTTCCTGGATTGACGGGATTTACGGGGCCAAATTCGGTTTTGACGGCCTATTGAACAACGAAATCGTGAATCTCGAGGAACTTGAGAAAGACGACCTCAACCTCCTGATGTCCACTCCGGGGTCGTTTCTCGGCACCTCGGAGAGGGACATCGACCTCCCAGGGGACGGGGCCTCCATCAAGGACCGCCTCCATGAACGCGGCATCGGCTATCTCCTCCTTATCGGGGATCGGAAGAGCATTTCGACCGCGCTTCTTCTTTCTTCCTATTTCCTTACCGAGGGAGAGGAAATCCAAGTCCTCGTCGTCCCCAAGGGGGTGAATAACTCCATTCCCTCCACCGACCACTCCCTCGGCTATCCGAGTGCGGCCAAGCACCTTCTCAATGCGGTCAAGGGACTTGCCATCGACCTACGTTCCCGCCGGGAGGGGGAAATCCTCCTTCTCGAGACCCCGGGTGCTTGGCTGACGGCCTCTCCCTTCGTCCTCGAGGAAGAAAGCCGACCCGATCTCATCTATCTCCCGGGAACCGTACCTGGCATCGATTCCGTCGTGGGGGAAATCAAGGCAGCCCACGAAGCGAAGGGGCGGGTCCTCGCCCTGGTCGAGGCCAATCTCTTCGGCGATGCCAAGGCGGTGGAGACCCTCACCTGCAAACTGCGTGAGAATGGGCTCTCCCCCAAATCGCTGGTATTCGGGGCGAGCCTCCGCTCCGATCCCCTTTCGCTCTCCCCGCTCGATGTCTGGGAAGCCGAGGCCTCCTCGCGCCTTTCGGTGATGTCCTTCAAGGGAGGGGAAAGCGGGAAGATGGTCTCCATCAAGCGGGAGGCCAGTCATCCCTATGAGTCCTCCTTCGAACTCGTGCCGCTTGGCAGGGCCATGGGGGAAGTGCACTCTTTCCCGCCCGAATGGGTAGTCTCCAGTCGCGAGGTCAACCCCCTCTTCCTCGACTACCTGCTCCCCCTCGTCAGCGGGGAAGTCCCCCTCGAGATGAAAGACGGGGTTTATCAGACGTTTTCCCTCCCCAACGGGAGCAAGCGATAAGCTATAATCCCTCAAGGAAGAAAGGACATTCACATGATCAAACTAGTTCTCTGCCGGCACGGGCAAAGCGAGTGGAACCTCAAGAACCTCTTCACCGGCTGGACCGACGTCGATCTCTCCGAACAAGGGGTGGAGGAGGCCAAGGAAGCCGGCCGTCTCCTGAAAAAGGACGGTTACAGCTTCGACGTCGCCTACACCTCCGTCCTCAAGCGGGCCAACCGGACGATGGACCTCATCCTCCATGAACTCGGGGAGGAAGGCATCGAGAAGCATTATTCCTGGCGGCTCAACGAGCGTCACTACGGAGCCCTTCAGGGCCTCAACAAGGCCGACTCGGCCAAGAAGTGGGGGGATGAGCAAGTCCACATCTGGCGGCGGAGCGCGGACGTACCCCCTCCTTCCCTAAGTAGGGACGACGAGCGTTTCCCCGGCAACGACCCGAAGTACCAAGCCCTCGTCAAGAACGGGGAGATGGAAGAAAACGATCTCCCGGTGACCGAGTGCCTCGTCGACACGGCCAAACGGGTCAAACCGTATTTCGACTCGACGATTGCCCCGGCCCTCAAGAAGGGGCGGAAGGTCCTCATTGCCGCGCACGGCAATAGCCTTCGGGCCCTCGTGATGGAACTCGAGCACCTTACGGCTGCCGAGATCGTCTCGGTCGAGATCCCGACCGGTAAGCCTCTCGTCTACGAACTCGACGAGAAAGACCTCTCGGTGATCAACAAGTACTACCTCTAAATCCACTCGAAAAGACCGGCTCCCCGACGATGGGAGCCTTTCTCTTGAACTACCATTTTCCAGTAGAGCGTAGAAAATCCAGATGTATTCGATGCACCCCATGAATTGCCCTCTCGTTTGGTTTGACCGGGCCCCTTCAAGGGCATAACCTAGTTCCGTTAGGAGGATTCCCATCATGAAAAAACAGTTTTTACCCCTTCTCGCCGTGATTTTGGCCCTCGGCCTTGCCGGATGTGAGCCAAGTGAAGATGCCTCTATTTCCACTTCGACCGCCGGAGGGGCGATGACGAGCCAATCCGATCCGGGGGAGACGCCGGAAGAAGCCTTCAAAGCCCGCCTCGAGGCCTCGCGGAAGGCCTACGCAGCGGCCAGCGACATCGAGATCGTCAACATGGACTTATCCATGAATGGAGACATCGATATGGCCATGGCCTCGTCCTCTGGTTCCGATCCGACCCTCCAGGACTCCACGCCGGAATCGATCACTTACGTCGACATTTCCATCGATCGGTTCGAAAGTTCCTCCAGTGGGATGTTCACCGGCCTTCAGGCCAACGAGGAACTCGGGATCGGGATCGAAGGGGACGGGGATTTCGCCGCGACCATCGGTTTGAGCAATAGCCTCACGCCCGAAGTGCCATCCACCCCCACGCCTTTGTCCGACCAACTGCCCTATTCCGTCTACTTGAAGGAAGGCACGATGTATCTCGACTTGAGCAAGATGGCCCCAAGCATCACCGGGATGCTGAGCCTTGTCCTTCCCGAGGGCTTCCCCCTCTTCCAATCACCTGTCTCGGTCTCGATGAGCGAGGAGGAAATCGCCGAGGCGAAGACCGGGCTGGCCGATTCGGTGGCCCTTCTCCACAACGACTTCTCCTTCCTCGGCAGTGCGAGTTATGTCGAGGATGGCAATTCGGTCACCGTCGACATCGAGAAAGCCAACATCATGCAGCTCCTCAGGATGATGATGGGCGAAGCCGAGGATCCGAGCCAATACGTCTCGCTTCTTCTGCTCCTCGAGAGCGTCTCGTTGGAAAATGCCGTCATGACCCAAACCCTGACCGGGGCCAACTTCACCTTCGGCCTCGGCTTCGAAGTGTCGGTTGAGGAACTCGCGTTGGGCGAGGGGCAAAGCATCGGCTTTGACCTGAGCTTCAACTACGAAATCAAGCTGAGTATCCCCGACGGGTCGTATGGAATCGACTATCCCGACAACCTATCGGACTACGTTCCCCTCGAAGGAACGGGAACCGCCGGGCCGGGCGAAAGCATCTAGAACAAGTTGTCTTGAAAAGGCAGCCCGCCGGGCTGTCTTTTTATAACCGCCTCCGGAAGAGGAGGTTGACCAGGAGTTGCAAGGCTGCCGCTTCCGGGCTGTTTTTGAAAAGGTCTTTATGAAATATGGGCTTTTTGCGGTGTTTTTTGGCTCCATAGCAAGTCAAGAGGAACTCCTTGTTCTTCTTGGGGGTAAGACGGCGGTCACGGAAATTGCTTCCATCGTAAAAGGGAAGGGCCTGTTCTTCGAGCCTGGCGTGGATGAGGTATTCGATCTCATGGAGCTTGTACTCGCGAAGGCGGTCGATTTCTAAAGAGGCGGCGGCCAGCTCGGCCGTCGAGGAAAGATAGTCGATCGCCTGGTGAGCGATTCCTTCTTCAAGGCCGAGGGCCTTATTCATCGGCTCGAGGAGTAGGGGGTCTTTTTTGAAGAGCTGGTAGGCAAAGCTTTCCCCGGCCCGTTTCTCGACCTCGCTCATCCGGAAATAGTAGTTCTGGCCCAAGTTGAGCCCGAGGGCCCTTCTTGCATCTAGGTACCCGAGGGTCATGTTCGTCTTCAGTCGCCGGGGAGCGAAGTCCATGATGGTCCCGATTTCTTCCCGGGGAGCGATTAGGCGGACGAAGGGGAGGCGGGTGAGCTCGTTATGCTGGGGTACCCGCGGGATGGCCGGGAGCGAGACGGCCACGATGTCGGTGGCTCCCATCTTGATGGCCAAATCGATCGGCAGGTTGTTGGTGAAGCCACCGTCAATCCATTTCTGCCCCTTGAAGGAGTGGATTGGGAAAAGGGGAAAGCAGGCCGAGGTGGCCAATAGGCAGTCCCTGATCTCGTCCGGGGCGAGTTGGTCGAGACGGACATCGACTTCCCGAAGGGAGGGATAGGCGGTCATGACGATTCCAATCGGCACCTCCGAACGCGAGACGGCCTCGTAATCGATGTAGCGATCCATCAGCTCCCTGAAAGGGGAGATGTCGGCCCCCCGGTGGGTGATGTAGGACTTCGCGAAGGCCAGTAGCTTGTTGGCCTGGACCAGCCGCGCTTCCTTGAAGAAATCCTTGGAGAGGGAGAAGCCGTCTTTCATCACGTCGGTGACCTTCGCCCCTTCCCAAAGCCGGAGGCATTCCTCGAACCTATCGAGGGCGACGAAGGCCCCGATGAAGGCCCCGATCGAGGTTCCCGTGACAAGGGAAAAGCGCTCGCCCTCCTCGCGAAGGGCCTTCCAGGCCCCCATTTCGTAGGAACCGAGGGAGCCGCCTCCGGATAAGACGAGGGCTTTCATTGGTCAGGAGAGGGGCTTAGAAGGTGCTCTTCCAGAGACCGTGGATGTTGCAATGGGAATAGGCCGTCCCTTCCTTCAGGGAGGGGAAGCGTGCTTCGGGGGCCTCGCCCGGGTGGAGGTAGTGGATGTAGGTGTCCTTCTCCCCGACGAGGGCAATCCACTGGATGGAATGCTCCTCGAGCATTGGGTGGGGAATGCTTCCGACCTTGACGAGGAGGCTTTCTCCGTCCTTGACGACCTCCGGGACGTGTTTTTCCATTCCTTGGTCGCCGGTCTTGGCGGTCAATTGCTCCATCTTTTGCCCGCAGCAAACGGGGTTGACCCCTCCGTCGACGAGGACGAGGACGATGTTCCCGCAATGGGGACAACGGTAGATTTTGGCTTCCTTCATGGTTCGTGGCTCCTTTCCCTAATTATAAAGAAGCTCCCGCTAGGGGAGAAGGAATGCGCCTACTCTTCGTATGGGCGGTCGATTCGAATCACGAAATTGACCTTTGGCACGTTGTTCTCGAATCCTTTCATGAGGGCGGACCTGATCTTGGCTTCGTCGAGTTGGGTCTCGTATGGCACTAGGACATCGAAGATCATGTTGAGATGGGACGGTCCGGCCACCAGTCGGAAATCGTGGATGGAAAGACGCTCGTCGAGCCCTTGGAGTATCTCGAGGCACTGGGCCTTGGCAGCTTCGGTAGCCTCGTCCCCGATGAGGATGGGATCCATGTGAATGGAGACCTCGGCGTGGAACTTCTTCCGGATGTCCTCTTCGAGGTTGTCGATGAGGTCATGGGCATCGAGCATCGCCATCTTGGCATCGATCTCGGCATGGAATGAGATGAAGTGGGCGTTGGGGCCGTAACTATGGATCATCACGTCGTGGACTCCCTTGATCCCGGGGTGTTCGAGGGCGAAGGAGACGACCTGCTCGACGAAATCCTTCTTGGCCGCCTCACCGATGAGGGGGCGGCTGGTGTCGATGATCATCCTGACGCCGGCCACGAGGACGAGGATGGAGACGGCCATTCCGAGATAGGCATCGAGGAAGCCCCAGCCGAGGCTATAGCCAAGGACTGCCGAGACGAGGACTGAGGCGGTGGCCACGACATCGGAAAGGGAATCGACCGCGGTGGCCTTCAGGGCCGTCGAATCGATGAGTTTCCCCATCCGGAAGTTGAAATAGCCTTGATAGGCCTTTAGGAGGATGGCGATCCCGAGGACGGCCATTGTCAGGATGTCGTAATTCTGGACACTGCCCTCAATGGCTTTTTCCAGCGACCCCTTGAAGAGCTCGACGGCGACGAGGACGACTACCATGCTGACGATGAGACCGGAAATGTACTCGATCCGTCCGTGGCCGAATGGATGGTCTTTGTCGGCCGGGCGGCTGGCTGCCCGGAAGCCGACGAGGGAGACAAGCGATGAAGCCATGTCGGTCAGGTTGTTGATGGCATCCGCCAGAAGGGCCACGGAGAGCATCCCGGTCGGAATGGCCAAGACGATGGCCGCGACGGCCTTGAGGACGACTAGGAGGAAATTGGTGACGATGCCGAAAACGGAGGAGAGCACCCCGTGGGCTTCCCTCACCTTCGGATCGCTGGTGTTTTGATAGTCCTTGATGAAGACGCGGCGGAGAAAATTGACCATCGCCGTGATTATATGATGAATCGCGAGCCACGACACGGCGATAACCTAGTAACAAAGACTAAATGTATTTGATTTGGCAACTAGGTTGACTATGATTAACCCGTGAGCATCAAGCAAATCGAACTTCCCAATTACAGTCTCGCCCAGGAACTCTGGAATTCCATCAGCCATGGGCTAGGTACCCTCATCGCCCTCGTCGGGGGGCCGTTTCTCATCATCAAATGCGTGGAGACCGGGGATCCTTGGAACATCGCGACCTCTTCGGTGTTCCTTTTTGCCATTTTTATCATGTACCTCTTTTCTTGCCTCTACCATGCGATGGGCCGCCACGCCGGGAAGAAGGTCCTTCGGGTGATGGATCACGACATGGTCTTCGTCCTCATCATGGGGAGCTATACCCCCTATTGCCTCTCTTTCGTCCGTTCCTATTCCCCGGCCTGGGGTTTTTCGATCTGGGCCATCTGCATGTCGCTGGGGATTCTTGGCATCGTTCTCAACAGCTGCAACATCAAGAAGTTCGCCGTCTTCTCGATGGTCGACTATCTCCTTATGGGGTGGGTCTGCATCATCGCCTTCTACCCGATCGTCATGGCCCTCGGCTGGTGGCCGGGCACCGCCCTCCTCCTAGCCGGGGGAATTGCCTATTCCATCGGGGCCGCTTTATACGGCATCGGGAAGAAACATTCGCCATGGTGGCACACGGTCTTCCACTTCTTTTGCCTCGCTGGGACCGTTCTCATGTTCCTCTCCATTTACCTTTCCCTCGGCTAATCGCTAAAATGTGCGGGATGAAGGCCGTTTTGCCGTTGATTTTTCTTCCCTTCCTCCTTGTGGGCTGTTCCCTCGCCGGTTTGGGGGATTCCTTCTCCTATATCGAAGCGACGGTTTCCCCTCAAAAGGCAGAGAGCGTGCCCCTCGTCTATCACGATTTCTACCACCAAGTCGATGCCGGTGGGCGGACCTCTTTGCCCCCCTTTGGGAAGAGCCGCCTCCTCGTCGTCCCCATCGAATTCGATGATCATCCCTTTGAGGAGGGAATCGTCGCTTCCCTCGATTCCCTTTATAACGACCCCGAACTTCCTGGCTATCCCTCGGTCGCCCGCTATTACAAGGAATCCTCCTATGGCCAGAAAGAACTCGAATTCGACATTGCCCCCGTCTATGAAACCGGGCTTTCCCTCATCGAGGCCTTCGAGGCCGCCGGACCGAGGCGCCTCTCCTCGTACCTGCTTCCCCTCGCGGTCTCTTCCCTCGGTAGCGAAGTCGACCTTGCCGCTTACGACGGGGACCGGGATGGTTTCATCGATGGTACCATCCTCGTATATAGCGCCCCCGACTACCTGAGCTTCGATTACGGTGGTTCTTTGACTGAGAAGCAGATCAACGAGCTTTGGGCCTATACCTACTACCAATCGGGGGCGGTAGCCAATCCCGACTCCCCAGCCCCGAATGCCCATAGCTGGATTGCCGCTTCCTTCATGGAGAAAGGAAAGGGATTGAAACTCGACCCCCATACCTTCATCCATGAAACCGGGCATCTATTCGGACTCGACGACTATTATTCCAACGACCGGGGAAACGCGGATTCCGATGCCCCGCTTACGGAAGCGAACCGCGCCCCGACCGGGATGCTTGACATGATGGATTATGGCATCCTCGACCATAGTGCCTTCAGCAAGTTCGCCATTGGCTGGGCTTCTCCCTACGTCATCGACGAAAGCCTCTTCGAGGGAAAAGACGAAATCACAGTCGAACTGCTGCCTTTCGTGAGTTCGGGCGATTTCCTAGTCATCCCGGCGGCCGGGCATCCCTACCGCGGGCATGCCTTCGACGAATACATCCTCGTCGAGTTCTATGCCCCGACCGGCCTCAATGGCTACGATGCCGGCCGCCATTATCAGGATGGCTATCCGAACGGTTACTCGATGCCCGGGGTGAAAATCTACCATGTCGATGCCCGGATGAAGGGGTTCGGGGCCAATTGCTCCTCCTCGAACGTCTACATGGAAGGCGATCCGCTCGACATCGATTGGGAGGGTCTCGGCAATCCGATCAATGGCTATTTCGACGTGGCTGCCTCAAACACCTATTCCTATTCAGCCGGGGATTACCATGCCCCTCTCCTCCATCTTCTCGAGGCCGAGGGCAAATTGACCTTCTGGAATCAGAAGGCCTTTGAGGGAGAGCCCCTCCGCGGGGCAGACAACCGAACTCTCTTTTATCCCGATGAGAAGCACTCCCGTTTCGACATGCGAAATTTCTCTTCCTTCTTCTTCCGGGAGGGGAAGGACGGCAAGGCCCTTCTGAACCGCGGGGAGGAGTGGGGCTATTCATTGACCGTCAACGGCATCCGTAGCGGTGGGGACTCCTCCGTTTCCATCACCATCGAACGGAGCGGAAGTCTATAATTGACCCACCATGGTGAGGAAAAAGGAAAGTTCGCTTTTGCTTGAGAACCGTCGTGCCCATTACGAGTACTTCCTTTCCGACTTTTTGACGGCCGGGCTCGTCCTTACCGGCACCGAGATCAAGTCGCTCCGCCGGCGCGACGCCTCGATTAGCGATGCCTACGTCTATGTCCGGGATGGGGAGGCTTACGTGGCCAACATGCACATTGCTCCTTACAAGGAAGGGAACATCTTCAACGTCGACCACCTCCGCGACCGGAAACTCCTTCTCAACAAAAAGGAAATTGGGAAGCTCGGGGCCCGCTTGAAGGAAGGCGGATACACCTGCGTCCCGACCAAATGCTTCCTCCATCACGGCCGGGCGAAGCTCGAAATCGCCCTCGCTAAGGGCAAGAAGCTCTACGACAAGCGGGCCTCCATCAAGGAACGCGATTTGGCCAGGCGCGTGAAGGAAGCAAAGAAAAGCCACGGGCAAAGCGAAGAATAATGACTTATCAGGACGCGATTTCCTACCTCCGCTCAATCGACCTCACGATGGAGCGATACGAGCGAACGCGGTTCGATGCCTATGTGAGGAAGACGGGCCTTCACCTCGAGTGCCCTTTCGTCCACATCGCCGGCAGTAACGGCAAAGGCTCGACCGCCTCTTTTCTCCACGCCATCTTCCAAGCGGCCGGTTATAAAACCGCCCTATTCTCAAAGCCCTTCCTTTATGAGGAACGGGAGATGATGCTTTTCAACGGGGAGGCCATATCGGAAACGGCTTTTGCCCGGATCATCGAAGAACTCCTTCCGGACATCAGGGAATGCGGCTTGAGCGCCTTCGAGGCCCTCGTAGCCATCGCGTATACCTATTTCAACGAGAAGAAACCCGACCTCGCCATCGTGGAGGCCGGGATGGGCGGGAAACTCGATGCGACGAATTTGCCTAACGAGAAGCCCCTTCTATCGATCATCACCAGTGTCTCCCTCGAACATACACGTTTCCTTGGCAATGACCTCGCCAGTGTCGCCTTCCATAAGGCCGGCATCATCAAGAATGGCGTGCCGGTTTTATTGGGGAACTTACCTCCCGAAGCCAAAAAAGTGATTGAGATGGAGGCCGCAAAACGGAATTCACCTGCAAAAACCCCCCCCAATCCCCAAAACGTAATCTATTCCAACCCTTATGTCAGGTTTGACCTCGCCCCTTATAATGGTCTCCTCATTCCGTCCCCGGCCCTTTATCTTGCAACCGACGCCTCTATGGCCATCGCGGCAGCAATGCTCCTTCGCCTTCGTTTTCCCTTCAGTGAATTGGACATCCGGAAGGGCCTTCTCGAGGGGGTGCTCCCATGCCGCCTGGAGGTTGACCCGCCCTTCCTTTACGACGGGGCCCATAACCCAGAAGCGGCTTCCGTCCTCCTCGAGTCCTTGAAGGCCGCTTTCCCTAGCCGCGATGTCCGCGTTGTCTTCGCTTCCTTTTCTGACAAGGACGTCAATAAAGAATTGCGGATCTACGAAAAGGGGCTGGGGAGAACTGTCCTCACCGGCTTTCCCCATAGACGGGCGATGAGGGAAGAGGACTACCGGGCCCGTGGCATCAATCTTCCCTATGTTCCCGATTTCCGGGCAGCCATTTCCCGTCTTAGTTCGACCCATCCCGATGCCCTCGTCCTTTTCACGGGCTCATTGGCGTTCGCCTCTTATGTTAGCGGGGAACTCAGGAGGAAAAAATGAATCTCTTTTTCCCGAAGATGAAAGCCGGCAGGAAATTGACTTATGCCGCCCTTCTTCTTGCGATGGCCATCGTCTCGACCGCCATCTTCAAATTGGTTCCGATGGGAAACCTCGTCTTCGTCCGTTTTTCCCTCACCCCCTCCCTCATCATCTTTTCTTCCTTGTTCCTTGGCCCCTTCTATGGAGCGGCCATTGGGATGCTCGCCGACCTCATTCCGGCCTTTCTGGTGCCCACCGGCCTCATCGAAGTCAATTTCCTCATCACCCTCGTCTATGGGCTCTACGGGGCCCTCCCAGCCCTTTTTGCTTTCCTCATACGGAGATTCCCGTGGTTATCTTCCGTCTATGCACTCCCGGTCCTCTTCCTCATCTCGATGGCCGCCCTTGTTCCCTATCTTGTCATCGATCCAGGCCTAGCCGGTTTCTTCGGTACCTCATCCGAATGGGCACTCCCCCTGGTACTCACCGTCGTCGTCCTCCTCAACCTCGGGGCCTTCCTTTATTTCCTCCTTTCCTTGAGGCGGGGGACTTCCTCCCTTGGCCGGGGAATCCTCCTCATCGCATACTCGACCGAGCTGCTGTGCGGGACATATCTCAAGGCCGGGGCCTTTTGCCTTTTCCTGTCCTTCCTCTCGTCGAGCCCCTCCCCAGTCCCCTTTCCCTTCGTCCTCTCAATGCTCGCGGCAGCCCTCCCAATCAACGTCATGATCTCCAATTTCTTCGTCAATGTATACTGTTCAGTGATGTCCAAATTGGGTTTATTGGAGGGAAGCGATGGAAATCGGTAAAAATGAGGAAAAGCAGGTGGCGGAACCCCTTGAAATCCCTGAGAAAGAAGGAATTCGCCTTGAGCAAGGAAATCCAAACCGTTTCCCGATTGGATGGTGTTTGTTTTTCGGGATTGTCGCCGTCCTGATGGTCGTCTGCCTCGTCGTTTTGGCCGTCATTTGAAAATGGGGGGATATAAAATCAACGTGCCCCCGATCAAAGGCAGCAGCGGATATTATCCAGAATAAGCCTTTACAATGCTTGATTTGCTTATAATATTCGTCAATGATAACTAAGGAAAGGGTAGAAGGCTTATGGATTACTCTAGACCACACCGGGGAAACAGCGTTTACATTGACCTTCGCAAGCGTCGGCTGATCGCTGGGCGGACCGCGATTTTCTTCTCCCCGCACGAATGGGAAATTCTCGTTATCCTCTGGCGCGAAATGCCGAAGACCGTGAAACGCGAAATCCTCATCGAGGCGATTTGGGGCAAGTCGGATTCTCCGCGTAAGACGCGGACGGTCGACGTGCACATCGCTTCCATCCGGAAGAAGATCGCTGGCCTCGACATCGGCTCAATCGATTCCATCTACGGGGTCGGGTACCGCTTCATCGAAGGTCGAAGGAAAATGATCTTCGAAGACGGAAACGAGATCTGAGGCCGACTTGGGCCTCTTTTCTTTGACAACGTCCAAACTGCCCCCCTTGCCTCCTTTTCTCTCGCCATGGAGAATTGCTGCCGTGGAAAGAAGCGATCAGGCCATAAGGGAAACGTATTTCGAAGGCGATGAGCTCTTCACTCCCGATTACGTGTCCTCGTTCCTTGGTAGCGACGAGACGTTCTGGAAGGCCTACGCGGTCGCCCTTGACCTCTATTTGAAGGGCGAGTGAAGGCTGCCCTTGCTCACCCGACCCCTATGGGGTCTTTTTCTTTTCCCTTGTTCCGATTACCCTATAGCCATGGACAAAAACAAGCCTTTCGTCGGTGGCATCGTCTACCAAATCTATCCTCGTTCCTTCAAGGACAGCAACGGGGACGGCATTGGGGACCTCCCCGGTATCGTCTCGAAACTCGATTACGTCAAGAGCCTCGGGATTGACATCATCTGGCTTTCCCCGGTGTACCCGACCCCGAATGCCGATTTCGGTTATGACATCTCCGACTACAAGGCCATCAACCCGGAACTCGGGACGATGGAGGACATGGACCGTCTCATCCTCGAGGCCCGGAAACGGGGAATCAGGATCGTCATGGACCTGGTCGTCAACCACACCTCCGACGAGCACCCATGGTTCCTAGCCTCGAAGGATCCTAACTCCCCTTACCATGATTACTACATCTACAAGAGGGGAAAGAAGCCGGGGGTTCCACCGAACAACTGGTCCTCGAATTTCGGGGGCCCGGCTTGGGAATACATCCCCGAACTCGATGAGTGGTACCTTCACCTCTTCTCGAAGAAACAGCCCGACCTCAATTGGCGGAACCCCAAGGTCCTCGAGGAAGTCGAGTCCATCCTCCGTTTCTGGCTCGACAAGGGGATATACGGGTTCCGTTGCGACGTCATCAACCAGATCTACAAGGAGAGCTTCGATGACGGGAAATGGAAGCCTTGGCTGATCGGCCAGGAACATTACCTCATGAAGGAGGGGAACCATCTCATCCTCAAGCGCCTCCACGACGATGTCTTCGCCCATTACGACTGCATGACGGTCGGCGAGACTTACGACGTGGACTTCGAGAACGCCAAGCGCTTCCTCGATGGGGAACTCGACCTCGTCTTCCAGTTCGACACGATGAACGCGGATAAGTTCATCGTCCCGATCTTCGTCAGGAAACATTGGCAGCCCGCCTTTAAAAAGAGCTTGATCGGCTGGGAAGGGGCCGTCGACTGGAATGCTGTTTACCTCGAGAACCACGATCAGAAGCGTTCCGTCTCCCGTTTCGGGAGCCCCGGGTTCCACTCTCTATCCGCCAAGATGCTCGGCACCCTCCTACTGACCCTGCGTGGTACCCCCTTCATTTACCAGGGCGAGGAAATCGGGATGGTGGACTACCCCCTTTTCAAGAAGAAGGAGTACCAAGACCCGGTCAATTTCTGGCTCTACGGGCTCCTTAGGAGGATCGGCTTCTCCGACAACCGGTGTCTGAAATTCGTCGACAACATGAACCGCGACCACGCCAGGATCCCGATGCAGTGGGACGAGACTGCGGCTGCCGGCTTCTCGAGCAACCAAGCGACTTGGCTGCCCGTTCACCCCAACCATCGGGAAATCAACGTGGCGAAGGAAGAAATCGATGGGGAGTCAATCCTCAACTATTACCGGAAGCTCATCGCCCTTAGGAAGAAGGACGGGGCCCTCACTTACGGGAGCTTCGAGCCGGTGAAGACTAATAGCCGCATCTTCGCCTTCTACCGTCGTTACGAGGGGAAGACCCGTTTCGTCCTCCTCAACCTCACGGCCCGGAAAGTGGGTCTCCCGAAGCAGATCCGTTCCCTCCGCGGGGAAGTGCTTCTCTCCAACTACGAGGGGGCGGGACTCACATACAAGAAATTCCTCCGTCCATACGAGGCCCTGATCGCCGAAATCCGCTGAATGGGGCGGCCCTACCTTCTTCACTGAAGAAGGTTCCTTTGGTGTATACTAAGCCGCCGTAAGGAGAGATTGGCAATGTTCGAAAAGCACCGCGACGATTATCTCAACTGGGACGAGTACTTCATGGGCATCGCCATTCTGTCCGCCATGCGGAGCAAGGATCCCTCCACCCAGGTCGGGGCTTGCATCGTCGATTCCGACCGGAAGGTCGTCTCCATCGGTTACAATGGCATGCCACGGGGTGTCGACGATGAGAGAATCCCCTGGGGCCATGGGGAGGGCCTTGAGAGCAAGTACCTCTATGTCTGCCATGCCGAATTCAATGCCATCCTCAATGCCCGTGGTGGCTCCAACCTCAAGGGCTGTACCCTCTATGTCACCCTCTTCCCGTGCAACGAGTGTGCGAAGGCCATCATCCAGACCGGTATCAAGGAACTTGTCTACCTCTCCGACAAATATAGCGAGGGGACCATCTACCAAGCCTCGCGCCGCCTCTTTCAGATGGCTGGGGTGAATGTGCGCGAATACAAGGGAAAAAACATCGAAATCTCCGCAAAATGAGTTCCAACAAACCGTTTTCATACCGATTGTTCGTCTATGTCCTGGTCGCCGCCATCCTCCTTGGCTCGGGCTTTGGGATCGCCGCGGCCGCGGTCGGACTTGGTGACTGGGTCTCTTACCTCATCCTCGGGATCCTCGCCTTCCTCCTCCTCACCCTCGTCCTAGCCAACGAGATCTACATCCATCTTTCCAAGCGGAAGAAGAAGGAGAAGCGATGAAAGCCCTCGAAGTCGAACACCTCGGCTTTTCCTACTCCCAGGATGAGCCCAAGGCCGTCTCCGATCTGAGTTTTTCCATCGAGGAGGGGAGTTACGTTTCCCTCATTGGCCACAACGGGTCGGGAAAAAGCACCCTCGCCAAGCTCATCAGCGGGCTTCTCGGCTTCTCCTACGAGGGGAAGGTTTCCCTCTTCGGGACCCTGCTTGACAAGAAGAGCATCGTGAAGGCCCGGAAGGACATCGGCCTCGTCTTTCAGAATCCCGACAATCAGTTCGTCGGCTCCACCGTTGAGGAAGACATTGCCTTCGGGCTCGAGAACCGGGGAATCAAGCGGGAGGAGATGCAGGCAATCATCGACGAATTCGCCCGGGAGGTCGGGATGATCGATTATCTCAAGAAATCCCCGGAGGGGCTTTCCGGCGGTCAGAAACAACGGGTGGCCATCGCCGGGGTTCTCGCGATGGGACCTCGCCTCCTCATCCTCGACGAGGCGACGAGCATGCTCGATCCCACTGGAAAGAGGGAAATACTTTCCCTCGTCCACCGGCTACGGGAAAAAGACCCCAGCCTCAGCATCCTTTCCATTACCCACGACGTTGAGGAGGCGGCCAATAGCGATTATGTGATCGTCCTCAACGAAGGGAAGAAAGTCCTTGAGGGAACCCCACGGGAAGTCTTCAAGGAGCGGGAACTGCTCGGGGAAATCCACCTTGATGCCCCTTTCGCTTATCGTTTGGCGAACGCGCTCCGGGAGCTTGGGATGGAAATCCCCTCCGAGATCAATGACGAGGAAGGCCTCGCGAGGTACCTATGCCGATAAGTTTCTCCAATGTTTCTTATGTCTACCAAGCCGGTTCCCCTTTTTCGTCGAACGCCCTTTCAAAGGTGAATCTTTCGATTGAGCCGGGGAGTTTCGTCGCCATCGTCGGGCGGACGGGCTCTGGCAAGTCGACGATGGCCCAACTCCTCAACGCCCTCCTTACCCCGACCGCGGGGGAGGTCGCCGTTGACGAATTCGTCAATTCGAGCAACAAGAAGAGGCGAAGCAAGAAGCTGAAAGGCCTTCGGAAAAAAGTGGGTCTCGTCTTCCAGTTCCCGGAGTACCAGCTCTTCCTGGACACGGTAGAGAAAGACGTTGCCTACGGTCCACGGAACTTTGGGGCCAAGCTTGATGAGGCCCTTGAGAAAGCCCATGCCGCCATTAGGGAAGTCGGACTGGACGAAAGCTTCTTCACGAGGTCCCCGTTCGCCCTCTCCGGTGGGGAGAAAAGGAAAGTGGCCATCGCCGGAATCCTCGCGATGGAACCCGATGTCCTCGTCCTCGACGAGCCGACGGCCGGCCTCGACCCGGAAGCGAGCCGGGAGACATTGGAACTTTTCAGGAAAATCAACCGCAAAGGGACGACGATCATTCTGATTTCCCACGACATGGACCTCGTCTTGGCCGCGGCTGATCGCCTTATCGTCCTCGAAGACGGCGAAGTGAAGAAGGACGGTAGTCCCTCTTCCCTCCTCGAAGTCGATTTGACTTCCTACGCCCTCGAGGCCCCGAAGGTCTATTCCTTCCTCTCCCTTCTCGAAAAGGGAGGACTTCACGTCGCCCCGGAGGGAATCAAGGACGTCAATGGCCTTGCGAGGGCCATCAAGGAGGCCCGTCGATGAATTCGCTATCGATGGGGCGGTACGTTCCCTACGATACCTTCCTCCACCGGATGGATCCCCGAACCAAGATCCTGGCTTTGATTTTCCTCATGATCTCCATCTTCATGGGTCAGGTCACTTATTCGATGAGTTTCCTCGTCGAGGGGGTCATCCTCGTCATCGCGGTTGCTCTTTACCTCGAGAGTCGGATGAAGATGAAGACCCTCCTGAAATCCATCATGAGCCTCTGGTTCATGATCCTCTTCCTCCTCATCGTCTATCTCTTCACCGACCGGAGTTCGGGGAACCCCCATCTCGCCTTCACCCTTTGGGGTTTCGACGTCTATTGGGAAGCCTTCCTCGATACCGGGAGGATCCTCCTCCGACTCATCCTCATGGTGATGTTTTCCCTCGTCTTGACGGCCACGACCCGTCCCCTCGACCTCACCGACGCCCTCGAATGGTATTTCCATCCCCTCAAGTTCATCGGCTTCCCGACCCATATCTTCGCGATGATGCTATCCCTTGCCCTCCGCTTCATCCCGACCATCATGGACGACGTCAATCGGATCATGAAGGCCCAGACCAGCCGCGGGGTCGATTACCAAAAGGGCTCCATCGTCAGCAAGATCAAGGCGATGGTTTCCCTCATCGTTCCCCTTTTCGTCCAGTCCTTCGTCCGGAGCGACGAATTGGCCAATGCAATGGAGGCCCGAGGCTATGACCCGAACGCGAAGAGGAGCCGCTACCGGAAGCTCTCCTTTCACCTCGTCGACCTTTTCGGGATCCTTCTCGTCGCTGCCTTCACGGCCGGGGTAATGTATCTATCGATTGCCAACGTGGATCTCTTCCGACTCGTTGGGGTAGCGGCATGGTGATCAAGGCCCTCGTCGCCTATCGCGGTGCTTTCTTCAAGGGTTTCGAACGCCAAAAAGGCGAACGGACGGTCCAAGGCGAACTAGAGGAGGCCTTGAGTGCCCATTTCAGGAAGCCAATCAAGATCAAGGGGGCCGGGCGGACCGATGCCGGGGTCAATGCGGCCGAGCAAGTCATTGCCTTCGTACCGCCTCGACTCATCCATGACCTCGAACGGGAGCGCCGGGCCATCGATCGGCGCCTCCCCCTTGACCTCGCCATCATCTCCTTCGAGGAAGTCGAGGACGGCTTCGACCCCCGTAAAGAGGCGAAAGGGAAGTTCTACTCGTATTCCTTTTCCTTCGCGCCCCGCGATGTTCTCGCTTCGGGCATTGCCTATCTCGAGCATGGGAGCGCTTTTTCCGAAACCCTCTTCCAAAAAGCCCTTTCCCTCTTTGCTGGCACCCACGATTTCTCCTCCTTTACCTCCAAGATGAAAGACGGGAAGGGTTTCGTTAGGCACATCGAATCGATCGACGTCGTCTATAAAGACGGTGTCTATGTCTCCGTCTTCCACGGGGACGGCTTCATGACCTATATGATACGCTTCATGGTCGGGGCTGCCCTCCGGGTGGCCTCAGGACGGATGGATCTAAACGAAATCGCCTCCCGGCTGGATTCGAAGGAAAGGAAGATCCTCTCCTACAAAGCCCCAGCGGAGGGTCTCACCCTCCTCAAGGTAGAATACTGACCAGATGGACAATCTCGATTACTGTTTCCACACCCACACCGCCCGTTGCGGTCACGCCTTCGGGGCCGACCGCGAGTATGTCGAGCACGCCATCGACGATGGGTATCGGCGCCTCGGTTTTTCCGACCACGCAATCCTGCCTTTCCTCTCCCAGCCCGGGATGCGTGGTGATTATTCCGAACTCGACGATTACATTTCATCAGTCGGGCTTTTGCGGGCGGAATTCGCCTCGAAAATCAAGATCTTCCTCGCCTTTGAGGCCGAGTGGTACGGGGAGCGTAGAAATGACTATTACGAATGGCTCTACAGGGAAAAGGGCTTCGATTACTTTATCCTCGGCCATCACCTTTCCTTCAACGGGGAGAGGCCACGTTGGTTTGCCTCGCTGGGCGAGAGAGCCTTCCCCCTTTACGCAAGGGAAGTCATCGAGGGAATCGAAAGCGGCTACTTTCTTTACCTTGCCCATCCTGACCTCTACATGTCCTGGAACCCCCTCCAAGCTTGGGACCGCACGGCCATTGAGGCTGCCCGGAAGATCATCGAGGCAGCGGTGCGACACGACCTTCCCCTCGAGGTCAATCTCGGTTACACCCGCTGGACTAGACCATATTCAATCGACGGTGAGCTTTCCTATGCCTATCCATGTAGTCCTTTTTGGAAGCTCGCCCGTGAGCTCGGGGCCAAGTGCGTCATCGGGGTCGATGCCCATTCTCCCTTCGACCTCAAGGAGAACACCAACCTCGCCTATGCCCTCTCTTTCGTGAATAGACACGGGCTCGAGGTCCTTTCCGGGGACGAGATCGAGAAGCGAATCGCCCTTCTCAAAGAGAAGTGGGGCCGGTAAGCCCCCTTTCCCTGACAAGGAAGCGGTGACTATAATTACACGGTTTCAAGAAGGAGTTTCCCATGGGAAGACATTTTGAGGTCCGGGCGGCCGCGATGGCCGCGACGGCCAAGGCGAAAAGCGCCATTTACATGCGGGCCAGCAAGGAAATCTATGCGGCCGCGAAAAAGGGCATCCCCGATCCAGCCAGCAACCTGGCCCTCCGGAGTGCCATCGAGAAATACCGGAAGAGTTGCCCACGCGACGTCATCGATCGGGCCATCGAGAAGGCCAAGGGCGGCGATAGCGTCGCCTACATCGAAGGGCGTTACGAGTACTTTGGCCCCGGCGGCTCCCTCGTCATCGTCGACACGATGAGCGACAATGGGAACCGCGCCCTGACCGAGGTGAGGACCATCGTCACCCGCAAGGGCGGCAAACCCGGCAGCGTCCTCTACAACTTCGAGATGCGCTCCGTGATCGACCTCGCCGGCGATGAGGCGGCGCGCGACCAAATCGAGGAAGCGTTGATCCTCGGAGACGTCGACGTCGCTTCTGTCTCCTTCGAGGACGGTTACGTCGAGATATTGGCTGCCCCGAGTGACCTCGAGAAGGCCAAGGACATCATCAAGGGACTCGGGCACGACGATTTCGAGACGGCCGAGGTGAGTTTCGTCCCCAACGAGTATGTCACCCTCGAGGGCGAGGACCTCGAGCACTTCAAGAAGATGCTCGTCGAGCTCAATGAGTGCGAGGACGTCCAAAACGTCTACCACAACGTTTCCAACGCCTGATCGAACCCCCTAATGAAAGCCGTTCCAGCGACGGCTTTTTTGTTGTCCAGTCCCCTTTTGACGATTATCTTTTCGGATATGGCAATTGCCCTTCTTGTTGTCATCTACCTGACTTTCATCAGCCTCGGTCTCCCCGATCCGGTCCTCGGTTCCTCTTTCCCGGCCATCTCCGGGAACCTCGGCTTGTCTAGCGATCTTGCTGGCTACATCGGGATCGGGCTTACCGCGGCGACCATCCTCTCCTCCTTCCTCTCCTCTTTCGTCCTCCAGAAGGTCAAGGCGAAGTACTACGTGGCCGTCTCTGTTCTCATGACGGCCCTCGGGCTCTTGCTTTTCTCCTTTGTCAGGAATGATACGTGGTGGGCTTTCTTTCCGATTGCCGTCCTCGTGGGCCTTGGAGCCGGGGGAATCGATGCCGCGCTCAATAACTTCGTCGCCCTCCATTACAAGGCCATCCACATGAATTGGCTCCATTGCTCCTGGGGCATCGGGGCCTCGACCAGCCCCTTGATCCTTGGAGCCTTCATCGACCCGGCGACCGATGACGGGTGGCCTAACGGGGTCCTCACCATCTCCATCATCCAGTTTGCAATCGCCTTGCTTGTCTTCCTCACCCTTCCCCTCTGGGACAGGGTGGCGGCCCAAGGAAAGAAGGCCCCGGAGGAAGAAGCCCCAATCGAAAAAGGCGACCATCGGAGGCTCCTGAAAGAGCCCATCTTCTATCTCGCCGTCCTCGGCTTCTTCTCCTATTGCGCCCTTGAGACCTCCTCGGGGTTCTGGGGAGCCAGTTTCTTCTCTTACGCCAAAGGGCTCGACAGTTCCCTCTCGGCTTCCCTTGCTTCCCTTTTCTACATCGGAATCGCCGTCGGGCGCTTTTTCTCAGGTCTTCTATCGGTGAAACTGAAGCCGCGGTGGATGATCAGAATCGGGGAGATTGTCCTATTGATCGGTTCCGTGACGGCCCTCCTTCCCCTCCCTTGGCAGGTTTCGGCAGCCGGCTTCCTTCTCATCGGCATTGGCTGCGGCCCCATCTTCCCGAGCATCATCCTCCTTACGCCGTACCGTTTCTCCAAACGCCTTTCCCAGACGGCCATGTCGATGGAAATGGCGGTGGCCTATCTCGGCAGCCTCGTCGTTTCGCCTCTTTTCGGGCTCATCGCGAAGTCGCTTGGAAATGAGTTCGGGATCCTCCCCTACCTCGTCCTCGGCTTTGCCATCTTCATGTTCCTCCTTCACGAGGTCATTGACTTCCGGCTCCGGAAACGGGATGAGACGCTGAGCGAGGAAGAAAAAGAAGCCTACCGGACCCCTGGTGTCTAGGGGAGCAAGCGGAAATACTTTACTCCACGCGCTTACGCGTATATATTTAACGCCGGCACTGACCTAAAGAGTTAAACCCCGGTAAAGTTCAACGACATTAGGAAGGTCTCATCGACCAGAACAAGGAAAAGGAAAACATGCAACGTCAAACGACCATGGCCAAACCCCATGAAATCGAGCGCAAGTGGTATCTCGTCGATGCCACGGACATCCCGCTGGGACGGCTTGCATCGCAGGTTGCGATGATCATCAGCGGCAAGGACAAGCCAATCTACACCCCCAACCAAGACCTTGGCGACTTCGTCATCGTCATCAACGCCTCCAAGGTGAAGCTGACTGGCGATGCCGAGCACAAGAAGAACTACTACAACGTCTCGGGCTACAACGGCGGCCTTCGGACCCGGAGCTCCGGCGTGATGCTCCGCGAGTTCCCGGTCGAGATGGTCGAACGGGCCGTCTGGGGCATGCTCTCGAAGGGCCCCCTCGGGCGCAAGATCATCAAGAAGCTCTTCGTCTATGCAGACGATAGGCACGAGCAAGCGGCCCAGAAGCCGATCGTCCTCGATCTCAAGAAGTAAGGAGACACCATGAGCGACAAGAACACCTATTACGGAACCGGGCGGCGGAAGAAGTCGATCGCCCGCGTCTATCTGACCGCCGGGAAGGGCAAGATCACCGTCAACGACCGCGACGTGAACGAGTACATGCCCTACGCGACCCTCGTCCAGAACCTCAAGCAGCCGTTGACCCTTCTTGGCGTCGACGGGAAGTACGACATCCGTTGCGAGGCTTCCGGTGGCGGTTTCACCGGCCAAGCCGAGGCCATCCGCCTCGGGATTGCCCGAGCCCTCCTCGAAGCCGGGGAAGACCGGAAGACCCTCAAGATCCACGGGATGCTTACCCGGAACGCCCGTTCGAAGGAACGGAAGAAGTACGGTCTCAAGGCCGCCCGTCGGGCTCCCCAGTTCAGCAAGCGCTGATTGTCACTTCACCCTCGAAGCCCGGTGCCCTTGGCCCGGGCTTTTCTCGTCTTTCCCCTTGAAAGGCACCTTGAGAGGTGCCACCCTCTTAGCCATGGACATCGCCATCAACCACTTGATCGACTTGGAACGGAAACGGCAAAACGCCGGTATCGAACTTATCGCCTCCGAAAACTATCCCTCTAGGGCCGTCATGGCCGCTCAGGGGAGCGTTTTGACCGACAAATACGCGGAAGGCTACCCCGGGAAGCGCTACTACGGGGGATGCGAAGTGGTGGACGAGGTGGAAAGCCTGGCCATCGACCGGGCCAAATCCCTCTTTGCCGTCAGCTACGCCAACGTCCAGCCACACTCGGGATCGCAAGCCAATTTTGCCGCTTATAGGGCTCTCCTTAAACCTGGTGAACGAGTCTTGGCCCTCACCCTCAACGACGGGGGTCACCTCACGCATGGTTCCCCGGTTTCCTTTTCCGGGAACCTCTATGATTTCCGTTTTTATCCCCTCGGGGAAAATTCCAGGATCGATTATGAGAGTCTCCCTGCCCTCTTGGAGGAGGTCGACCCGGCTCTATTCCTGGCCGGGTACTCGGCCTACCCCTATGCCATCGACTTCAAGAGGATGAGAGAGGCGGTCGACGCTTATAACAAAAGCCACGGTCGGCATGTGCGTTTCATGGTCGACATGGCCCACATCGCCGGCCTCGTGGCCGCGGGCATCGCCCAAAACCCGTGCCTTTATGCCGATGTGGTCACCTCGACTACCCACAAGACCCTCCGGGGTCCCCGTGGTGGATTGATACTCTCAAATGACCCGAGCCTAGCTAAGAAACTCGATTCCGCCGTCTTCCCCTATGCCCAAGGGGGCCCCCTCGAGCATGTCATTGCCGCGAAAGCCGTGGCTTTTGCCGAAGCTGCCCACCCCTCTTTCCACGGCTACATCGAAAAGGTCCTCGAGAATACCAAAGCCTGCAATGACCGTTTGGCTGCCCACGGGGCCATCGTCTCCGGGAGTGAGAACCACCTCTTCCTCCTCAATGTGCTCTCCAGCTACGGACTTAACGGCAAGGAAGCCGAGACGCGCCTAGGGCAGATCGGCATCACCGTCAACAAGAACATGATTCACGGCGACACCTTGCCTCCCAGCAAGGCCAGTGGGCTGAGAATCGGCTTTGCGGCGGCGACCTCGCGCGGCTGTAGCCGGATGGAGGCAGTTAAGATTGCCGACCTCATCGATACCGCCCTCCGGGGAGACGGGGAAAACCTCGCCGCCTTGGAAGGGGAAGTCCGGGCGATTGCCTCGGCTTGGAAGGACATTGCTGAACTCGATTATCCCTCGGTGGGCGAATGAGAGATTGGGACTTGTGTCCACCTACGTAGAGGTTTATATTAACGAAGCGCTTCGGCGCGATGGGCCTTTAGCTCAGCTGGTTAGAGCGTGCGCTTGATAAGCGCAAGGTCGATGGTTCGAGCCCATTAAGGCCCACCAAT
>CASFVT010000018.1 GCA_949298195.1 uncultured Bacillota bacterium | reverse complement strand
TCGGGCTGGTCCGTTAGCTCAGTTGGTAGAGCAGCTGACTCTTAATCAGCGGGTCGCGGGTTCGAGTCCCTCACGGATCACCAAGCAAGCGGTGGACCCGGCATTGGCCGGGTTTTTCGTTTGCCGCCTTCTTTTCCGCCCGCGCGCGTTGATTGTCGCTTCTTCCTCGGGCTATAATCCCGTTGAAGTTATGGAAGAAACCGCCAAGAAAGAAGGTCGTCCGGGGATATTTGCCTCGATTAAGGCCCTTAGGAGCGGGCAATGGATGCGCCTGGTGGCCGTCCTCGTCTGCCTCGTCGGCCTCGTCCTCTACCTCGCCCTCCCCCAAATCATCATCCAGTACCAGGTCTACGACACGACCGTCGTCACCGGGGACCGGGTCATCGAGCAGTTCCCGGTCGAGCTCATCTCGGGAATCAACAATTTCTTCGGCGGAACCCCGTTCGCCTATTACAAGAACTCGGAATACCAAGGGGTCGAGGTCCTCGTCTCCCAGGTCGCCAAGTTCAATTGGTTCGCCCTCGGGATGTTCGTCTTGGCCCTCGCCGCCTGCGGGATGAGCGTCTGGCTCAATTTCACCAAGAAGAACGAGAAATGGGCCAAGCTCGTCATCCTCTTCTATGTCCTATGCGGACTCATGGTCGTCATGGGCCCCATCTGGTTCTTGGCCAGCAATGGCTTCGGCGGGGCCGATTTCACCGAAAACACCGATGCCTCCCGGTATTGGAACTATTACCAGCTCTACGTCCACGATGCCTATGGGGCCCTCGTCAGCGGCCTCGTCATCCTGGTTGCCGGCATCTGCTTCGGGATCGGGACCTCTTTGGAAGGAGGAGACAAAAACGATGTCCGGAACCAAGATTAGCCTTCTCATGCTCCCCTTCCTCCTCGCTTCCTGTTCGGTCGAGGTCTACGGGGATGTCCCCAGCGACCCCTCCGATTTCGTCGAGGTCGTCACTGCCGAGGAATACCTTCCTTCCTCCTCGATCGTCGCGGTGCCCCAATTGGCCAGCCAGATCGCCGACAACGCCGCGGTGGTCTCCCTTTTCCCCTTCGAGGGAATGGGAAACGACGGCATCCGGGAAATCCATTTCTATGAAGGGGATGCCTTTTCCTTCCCCTATGGTACCCTCACCATCACGGGAACCTACGACCGGGTCAACGACTACTACTACGCCCTCATGGGAAGCGGTTCCTCGGCCCGCGGCCTCGTCTACACGAGCCCGGAGAAGCTCGACTCCTACCGGGAGATGGCCGAAAACATCTACCGACGCGACTACACGACTTGCCTCAATGCCTACCTCACCCTCCGGGACCTCGCCCTCGGGGAACTCGACGGTTTCGATGGAGGGGACTATTACCATCTCGAGCTCGGGGAAGCCAACATCGGCTCGACGGTCGGCTACAGTTGCCGCCTCAAGTTGGATGACGGCGACTACGATTACGACCTCGAGTTCAACATCACGATGGACGCCTACGATGAGACGAGTTACGCGATCACCGACTGTTCCTACCGCCTTAAGCAGATCGAGAAGGAAGGCGCGGTGGCCCATCATTACATCAAGGAATACAAGTTCCAGTCCTCGGCCCTCATGACCCCCTTCAACTGGACGCGTTCCGATTACACCCTCTCCTTCGTCGAGGCCGGGCCCGAGGGCCTTGGCCCCTCCGATTTCCTCCCCGGGATCTTCTAAGCCATGCGGGAAGTGAAGGCCAAGCACGTCCGGGAGGCCATCGCCTACCTCAAAAAGAGCAAGGCGAAATACGTTTCCCTCGAGATGCTCTCGAGCGCCCTCGGCCTTTATAGCGATGCCCTCGGCGAGGAACTCACTTACTTCGCCCCTTCCATCATGCTCGATGCCTCCTTCAACGTCCGGAGCCTCCTCCCGTATCTGGAGGCCTACCTCGAGGAGAGGAAGGTCGTCAGGCGCGAGAAACCCGCCCGGAAGAAGGAAGCGGGGGACTACGCCTCGGTGGCCGACTTCGTCTATCGGAAATTGACCACGGCCGGGGGGCTCATCGATCCCTCGATCCGCCTGAGCGACCACGACCTCCGTCTCCTCATCAAGGTGGCCAGGGAAGAACGCCTCCGCCTCAAGGAAAAATAGCCTTCGGTGGATGCGTGCCCCTTTTGCGGGGGCTTTTTACTTTGGCGTTTGTCTTTTGCCCATTACATTAGCCATGGCTAACGGAATGATGGCCTTAACCCCATAGGGGTTAGAAAGGGCAAAACTCCATTGCCCAAGCCCCCCATGGGTCCTATACTTAACCCCGGACAGGAGATTCACATAACGAAAATGAGTGAAATCAAGAAAACCATGAAGTCCGTCGACGGGAACACCGCGGCGGCAATGGAAAGCTACTACTTCACCGAAGTAGCGGCCATCTACCCGATTACCCCCTCTTCCCCGATGGCCGAACTGGTCGACGTCATGGCCTCGAAGGGCGACGAGAACTTCTTCGGGCAACCGGTCAAGGTCGTGGAGATGCAGTCGGAAGCCGGCGCTTCCGGGGCCGTCCACGGTGCCCTCCAGGGCGGGGCCCTCGCGACGACCTACACGGCCTCGCAGGGTCTCCTCCTCATGATCCCGAACATCTACAAGTGGGTGGGGGAACTCCTCCCGGCCGTCCTCCACGTCTCGGCCCGTTCCCTCGCCACCCGGGCCCTTTCGATCTTCGGCGACCAGGCCGACATCTACGCCTGCCGCCAGACCGGCGTCACGATGATCTGTTCCAATAGCGTCCAGGAAATCGCCGACCTCGCCCCGGTGGCCCACCTCGTGGCCATCTCTTCCTCGACCCCGGTCATGCATTTCTTCGATGGCTTCCGGACTTCCCACGAAGTACAGAACGTCGAGTTCATCGATGAATCGGAGTGGAAGAAGCTCCTCCCGATGGACAAGGTCGAGGCCTTCCGTGCCCGGGCCCTCAACCCCCATACCCACGCGGTGACCCGCGGCGGGGCCGAGAACGACGACATCTACTTCCAAGCCCGCGAAGCCCAGAACAAGCACTTCGACGACGTCCTCGAGACGGCCATCCATTACTTCAAGGAGGCAAGCCGCCTCACCGGACGCGAATATGCCCCGTTCGTCTATTACGGGGCCGCGGATGCCGAGAAGATCGTCATCGCGATGGGCTCGGTCACAGAGACCGCGATGGAAGTGGTCGACGAGCTCAATAAGCGCGGGGAGAAGGTCGGCCTCGTCAAGGTTCACCTCTACCGTCCCTTCTCGGCCGAGTACCTCAGCAAGGCCATCCCCCAAAGCGTCAAGAAGATCGCCGTCCTCGACCGGACCAAGGAAAACGGTAGCGAGGGCGAGCCACTTTACCTCGACGTCGTTTCCGCCCTCGCGAGAATGGGCCGAAAAATGGAGGTCATCGTCGGGGGGCGTTACGGCCTCTCGAGCAAGGACACCCAGCCCAAGCACGTCAAGAGCGTCTACGATTTCCTCGATGAGAACCCCTTCCACGGCTTCACCGTCGGGATCAACGACGACCTCACCGGGAAGTCGATCCCGGTCGACGAGGGCTTCGTCATCGACCACGACTACACGAGCTGCCTCTTCTACGGACTCGGCAGCGACGGGACCGTCTCGGCCAACAAGAGCAGCGTCAAGATCATCGGCGACGCGACCGGTCAATACGCCCAGGCCTACTTCCAATACGACTCGAGGAAGGCCGGCGGGACGACCCGGAGCCACCTCCGCTTCGGGAAGAGCCCGATCCACAGCGAATACTACGTCAAGAACGCCGACTTCATCTCCTGTTCGCTCGATACCTACATCTTCCATTACGACATGATCGCCAATTTGAAGGACGGCGGCACCTTCCTTCTCAATACCGACATGGACGACGCGACCCTCGTGAAGTCGATGCCGAACCGGATGAAGCACCTCTTGGCCGAGAAACACGCCCGTTTCTACGTCATCGACGCGAACAAGCTGGCCGCCGAGTGCCACATGGGCCGTCACACCAACACGACCCTCCAGGCCGCCTTCTTCAAGCTCTCCCCGAAGATCATGCCCTACGAGGAAGCCGAGAAGTGGATGAAGAAGTTCGCCGAGAAGTCCTATGCCAAGAAAGGCATGGACATCGTGAAAAACAACTGGGATGCCATCGATGCCGGCCCCAAGGGGCTTCGCGAGGTCAAGGTCGATCCCGAGTGGATCAAGCTCCCCTATAACAAGGAAGTCTCTTCCGATACCGGGGATACCTATTACGACGAATACGTCGCGGTCATCGACCGCCTCGACGGCGACGAGCTCCCGACCTCGGCCTTCAGCAAGCACGAACTCCTCGACGGGACGATGAACCCGAACATCACCTTCAAGGGGAAGCGGGCCATCGCCGACCGGGTCCCGCACTGGAACATGAACGCCTGCATCCAGTGCAACACCTGTGCCTTCGTCTGCCCCCACGCGACCATCCGCCCCTACCTCATCAGCGAAGAGGAACTGGCCGCCGCCCCCGCGATCGTGAAGGAAACGGTGAAGCCGGCCATCGGTTCCCCGAAGGCCGCCGCCTACAAGTTCAAGATCCAAGTCGCGACGATGAACTGCGTCGGATGCGGCCTCTGCGTTGCCGAGTGCATGGCCAACAAGGCCCAAATGAGCCTCGCCAAGAAACTGGGCAAGCCCGTCGATGAGAGCAAATTGGCCCTCAAGATGGTCGAGGCCAAGGGCGAGTTCAAGGAGCAGGAAGGGGCCGATTACCTCTATGCCCATTGTTCGAGCAAGACCGACGTCTTCCCCCTCTCCACGATGAAGGGCGTCGGCTTCCTCCGTCCCTACATGGAAGTCTCCGGGGCCTGCGCCGGCTGCGGGGAAGCGCCTTATTACCGGCTCCTCTCCCAGCTCTTCGGCCGCGACATGATGGTGGCCAACGCGACCGGCTGTTCCTCCATCTACTGCGGCTCGACTCCGCTTACCCCCTTCGTCCGCGACGAGAACGGGGAAGGCCCCTCTTGGGCCAACTCCCTCTTCGAGGACAATGCCGAGTACGGCTTCGGGATGCGGATCGCCTCCGATTACAAGATGTCGACCATCCTCGCGATCCTCGAGAAGGCCCTTGCCTCCGAGAAGTGCGAAGCCGAGCTCAAGGCGGCCATCGAGGGCTACAAATCCCACGTCAAGGACCGCGAATACCTCCGCGAACACGTCCCGCATCTCGTCGAGCTCGTCAAAAAGAGCGCTGACGAGGGGGTCAAGGAAGTCCTCGCCTATGAGCGCGACCTCATCGACAAGTCGGTGTGGATCGTCGGGGGCGACGGCTGGAGCTACGACATCGGCTACGGCGGCCTCGACCACGTCCTTGCCAACGAAGCCGACGTCAACGTCATGGTCCTCGACACCGAGATCTACTCGAATACCGGCGGCCAGGCTTCCAAGAGTTCCCAGACCGGCTCAATCAACAAGTTCACGGCCTCGGGCAAGAAGGAAGCCAAGAAGAATTTGGCCCTCATGGCGATGGCCTATGGCCACGTCTACGTCGCCCAGATTGCCCTCGGTAGCAACCCCATGAAGGCCATCCAGGCCTTCAAGGAGGCCGAAAGCTACGACGGGCCGTCCCTCGTCATCTGCTACTGCCCTTGCGCCGAGCAGCACATCAAGGGCGGGCTCGTCAACTCCATCCAGGAGGAGAAGGATGCCGTCGAATGCGGCTACTTCACGACCTTCCGTTACGACCCGCGTCTAGCCAAGGAAGGCAAGAGCCCCCTTCAGATCGATTGCCCCGAACCGAAGTGGGAGAAGTTCCAGGACTTCCTCATGCACGAGACGCGCTTCAGCCAGCTCCCGGTGGTCAACCCCACCCATGCCAAGGAACTCCTTGCCAAGTGCGAGGAATACGCCAAGAAGCGGTGGGAAGCCATCAAGAAGTTCGGCGCTTAATCTTCGCCCCAAGGACAGGAGGGCCACGGCCCTCCTTTTCCTTTGTCTGCAATAAGGAAAAGCCCCGCTCAGGCAGGGCTTCGTCGGCAATTGGTCGGAACGGCGAGATTTGAACTCGTGACCCCTACCACCCCAAGGTAGTGCACTACCAAGCTGTGCTACGTCCCGGCGCGCTTATTATACGCGGGAAAGCGGCAAACGCCACTAGAAAGGGCGATGCATCTGGCCATGCACGGTGGTTTTTGGAAAAAGAAAGGGGTTTTACAGGCAAATCCGCCTCTCTAAGAAGCGCTTTTTCCCGAAAACGACGAACGGAGGGTATAATCGCCTTGCATGGAAGAGAAACGGCAGATCGTCATCGAAGGGGCCCGCGAGAACAACCTCAAGGACATCTCCCTTTCCATCCCGAAGGACACCCTCACCGTCTTCACCGGCCTCTCGGGATCGGGCAAATCCACCTTGGCCTTCGACACCATCTACGCGGAAGGGCAGCGGCGTTACGTCGAAAGCCTTTCCCCTTATGCCCGGCAGTTCCTCGGCGGGGTCGATAAACCCGACGTCGATAGCATCGAGGGGCTCTCCCCGGCCATCTCGATTGATCAGAAGACGACCTCCCATAACCCGCGATCGACCGTCGGGACGGTGACGGAGATCTACGATTTCCTTCGTCTGCTCTTCGCCCGGGTCGGGGTTCCCTATTGCCCCCACCACCACGTGAAGATCACGGCCTCGACCCCGGTCGAGATGACCCACCGGATCCTCTCCTACCCCGAGGGGAGCCGCCTCGTCCTCCTCGCCCCGATCGTCCGTCACGAGAAGGGCAGCCACAAAGACGTCCTCGAAAGCCTCCGTTCCCGAGGCTACACCCGCGTCCGGGTGGATGCTGGCGACTACCTGCTAGAGGAGGTTCCCGACCTCGAAAAGAACATCCGTCACGACATCGACCTGGTCATCGACCGCCTCATCGTGAAACCGGGAATCGAGAGCCGGGTCCACGAGGACGTGGAACTCGCCCTCGACGAATCGCACGGCTATCTTCGGGTTCGGGACGAGAAAGGGGACGAGCGGCTTTTCTCGAGCCGCCACTCCTGCCCGGAATGCGGCTTTTCGGTCCCCGAACTCGAACCCCGGCTTTTCTCCTTCAACGCCCCCCTTGGCTACTGCCCTTCCTGCAAGGGACTGGGCATCTCCCGGACGGTGAGCGAGGAACTCCTCATCCCCGACCCGAAGCGGAGCATCCTCGAGGGCTGCATCCGCTTCTACAAAAACGTCGTCGGGACCAAGAACCTCGATTGGCAGAACTTCGAGACCTTGCTGAAGGCCTACAAGGTCAGGATGGACGTCCCTTGGGAAAAACTCTCCAAGAAGGAAAAGGACATCGTCCTTTACGGTTCCGATCGCCCGATTGAACGGACCATCGTCTCGAGCGGGGGCAACGTCATGCGCCCGAGCGGCCGGATCGAGGGGGTCAAGGAGAAAATCGAACGCCTCTACCTCGAGACGAAGAGCAAGTGGATGCTCGAGTACTACGAGTCGTTCATGAAAGACGACATCTGTCCCAAGTGCCATGGCTCCAGGCTCAACGAAGCCGCCCTTTCGGTCTACGTCGCCGGGAAGAACATCAAGGAAGTGACCGACCTCCCGATCGGGGGACTCCTCGAATACCTCTCCGAGGTCCGCGCTTCCCTCAAGGAGAACGAACTTCACATCGCCGAGCTGGTCCTCAAGGAAATCGAGAGCCGGGCCTCTTTCCTCCTCGATGTCGGGCTCGATTACCTGACCCTTTCGCGGCTGGCGATGACCCTCTCGGGCGGCGAAGCCCAACGCATCCGCCTCGCCACCCAGATCGGAAGCCGGCTCACCGGGGTCCTCTATGTCCTCGACGAGCCCTCGATCGGCCTTCATCAACGCGACAACGCGAAACTCATCAAGACCCTCAAGGAAATGCGCGACCTCGGCAACACCCTCATCGTCGTCGAGCACGACGAAGAGACGATCCGTTCGGCCGACCACATCGTCGACATCGGCCCCGGGGCCGGCGTCCACGGCGGGGAAGTGGTGGCCGAGGGAAGCTTGAAGGACATCGAGGATTGCCCCCTTTCGATCACCGGCGATTATCTCGCGGGGCGGAAATTCATCCCCGTTCCCCGTTCCCGGCGGAAGGGAAACGGGAAAAGCCTCGTCCTCAAGGGATGCAGCTGCCACAACCTCAAGGACATCGACGTGAGTTTCCCCCTTGGCAAGTTCATCGTCGTGACCGGGGTCTCGGGCTCCGGGAAGAGCTCCCTCGTCAACGAGACGCTGGCCAAATCCCTCATGAAGGAGGTCAACGGCTCGGACGTGACCCCCGGTAAGTACCGGGAACTCCGGGGGAAAAGCCTCGTCGACAAGTTGATCGACGTCACCCAGGAACCGATCGGGCGGACCCCACGAAGCAACCCGGCGACCTATACCGGGGTCTTCGACGACATCCGGGCCCTTTTCGCCGAGACCCCCGAGGCCCGGGCCCGCGGCTTCGACAAAGGCCGTTTCTCCTTCAACGTCCCCGGTGGCCGTTGCGAGAAATGCGGCGGGGCCGGGGTGACCTACGTCCCGATGAACTTCCTTCCGGACGTCTATGTGCGCTGCGACGAATGCGAGGGGAAGCGCTATAACGAGGAGACCCTGGCCTGCCTATACAAGGGAAAATCCGTCTACGACGTCCTCGAGATGCGGATCGAGGATGCTTACGAGTTCTTCTCCGCCCAGCCCCAGATCAGCCGGAAGATCAAGACCCTCCTCGACGTCGGGCTCGGCTACGTGAAGCTCGGCCAACCGGCCACCACCCTCTCCGGGGGCGAGGCCCAGCGGGTCAAGCTCGCCAGCGAGCTCCAGAAGCGGCCGACCGGGAAGAGCGTCTACATCCTCGACGAACCGTCGACCGGGCTCCACGTCGACGACGTCAAGCGCCTCATCTCCGTCCTCAACGCCATCGTCGATCACGGTGACACGGTCATCGTCATCGAGCACAACCTCGACATCATCAAGGTGGCCGACCACGTCATCGACCTCGGGCCGGAGGGGGGCGACCGCGGTGGAACGCTGGTCGCGAGCGGTACCCCGGAGGAAGTGAGCGCCGTCGAAGGCTCTTATACCGGGAAGTATCTTCGCTCCGTTCTGAGGGAAGCCGTGGAAAAAGGCCATCTCTCTTAGTAAAATCCCCAACGTATGAACACGGAATCGATCATTGCCCTCGTCTTCGCCATCCTCCTCACCCTCGGGGGCGGCTATCTCTACTATTCGCGCCTCGTTGTCTTCAACCGGGCCTCGCCGGTGGTTTCCTTCCGCAAAAAGCCCCTTCTTTTGGCCTTGTCGGGGGCCTTTGCCCTTGGACTCGGCTTCCTTCTATTGGCCCTGACCGCCTTCCTGGCCTCCCCCGGTTGGGCCGGGATTACCGCCTTCCCTACCGAGAGTGTCTTCGCCGGGCGGAGCGTCAATTATGCCCTTTACCTCTCCTCGGCCCTCATCGGGGCCTTCGTCTTCGGGGTCACGGCCACCCTCCTCAACGGGGCGATGGTCGTCCTCGTCAAGAAGGAAAAACTCGATGGAGAAAACAAAAAACTAGTCAAAACCGTCCTTTATTGTTCGATTCCGCTCGCCGTTTTTTCCTTTGTCCTCGCCACGAGCGGCTTCGGGCCCTATCTCGAATACCCCCTCGTCAACGGGATCGGCTTCGGGAACGAAGGGGTCTATTGGCTCCGGGTCGGGGAAAGCCACGACGGACTGCACATCACCTGGTACGCGTTGTGCTATCTCATCGGGGTGGCGATTTGCTATGTCATCTGCGATCACAAGATGTACAAGCGGTACGGTAGGCACGGGATCATCGATACCTTGGTCCTCGTCGCTTTCCCGGCCGGGATCATCGGGGCCCGGATCTGGTATGTCGTCGGCAATTTCGAACGGGAGTTCGCCGGTCGGCCTTGGTATAGCGTCTTCGAGATCTGGAACGGGGGGCTCACCATCCTCGGTGGGGCGGCGGTTGGAATCGTCGTTGGCTTCATCTTCATGCGCCTCCGCCGGAAATACGTCGACCCCCGCTGGGCGGTCGATGTCATCGTCCCGACCATCCTCCTGGCCCAGTTCGTCGGGAGGTGGGGCAACTTCTTCAACTGCGAGGTCTATGGCCAGGCGGTGAGCGTCGAGGGATGGAGCTTCCTCCCCAATTGGCTCCTCGAGCAGATGCACGTCTCCAACGGGGGCAGCCTTTTGCCCGCCGGGGAAATCTACGTGCCGCTCTTCCTCATCGAGGGGGTCATCAACCTCGTCGGCTATTTCGTCATCAGCAAGGGGCTACCGGCCCTCTTCGGGAAACGGCTCGTTCCCGGCGACCTCGGTGGGGCCTATTTCATCTGGTACGGAATCGTCAGGATGATCATGGAGCCGATGCGGGACACCAACTTCAACATGGGTACCGACGATGCCTGGAGCGTCGTCAACTCGATGGCCTACGTCTTCATTGGCTTGGCCGTGGTTCTCCTCCTCCATCTCCACGACGACTACCTGAGGCGGCGCGATCCCCTTCCTTCCGCGGTCGCGGCTTTCGCCCTGGCGTTCCTCTCCTTCTTCGCCCCCTTGCTTCCCTCGATCAACCTCGTCGACGGAAGCGAGGTCATCCCCATGGGCGGCTATGAGGCAATCGGGAGCGGGGAAGCGCCCCTCTTCCTGGCTGCCCTCGTCCTCCTTGCCATGTCGGGCGTCATCCTCCTTGCCGTCCTCCTTCTGAGCATCCTCCGCCGGAAAGGGAAGTTCGCCTATTCCCTCAGCTTCCCGTGGTTGACCCTCGGCCGGGGCAAGGGCCGGCCGGAAACCTTCGATTTCGAAAGCCTTCTATTCCTCTCTGCCATCCCCTTCCTCGCCCTCGCGGCCCTCTTCTTCTTCATCGGGACGGGGACCCTCGGGCCTTCCTTCTTCGTCGGGGAGGGGAGTTCGGTCAACCTCTCCTACGGTTTCTCCCTCGCGGCCATCTTCCTCATCATCGCCGCCCTTCTCCCCCTCACCGTCCTCTTGGCCCGATACGGGGCCAACCGCCTCGAGAAACGGGAGGGCGAAATCGCTGAAGCTGGCGTTTGAGGACCATTTGCTCATCCTCGACATGGACGGGACGAGCCTCGATAGCGAGCTTTTGATCGTCCTCACCTGGGTCGAGGTCTTCCGCCGTCTCGACCCCAATCGACCGCTTTCGCTTTCCCTTCTTCAATCCTTCTCGGGGCCGCCCCTCCTGGACAGTTGTCGGAAGTGCTTCCCCGACCTCGATCCCGAGGTAGTGAAGCGCCTTTACATCGAACTCGGCGACCCCCTCTATGAGCGTTACGCGACCCTTTTCCCTTACGAGAAAGAGGCCCTCACCGAGCTCCGTGGAAAAGGCTGCCGCCTGGCCATCCACACCAACAAAGCCCGGGAGCAGGCCCTCAAGGCCCTCGCCCAATTCGGGTTGGAAGGCCTTTTCGATGCCGTGGTGGCCGGCGGGGATGCCGAGCAAAAACCCAGCCCCGAGGGAATCGAGTCGATCCTTGCTAGCACCGGGATCAATCGGGAGAACGCCGTCTACCTCGGGGATTCCCGGTTCGACCAACTCGCAGCCGGGAACGCCGGGGTGAAGTTCATCGCCGCTTCCTTTTACCCCCGGGAACTCCTCGATACGCCCCGTCCCGTGGCGTTTCTTAGGTCTTATCGCGACTTATCGTCTATACTGTCCTCATGTTGGAACTTGATGCCCTCGTCATCGGGGCCGGGCCGGCCGGCCTAGCCGCCGCCCTCTACCTCAAGAGGGGCAACCTTTCTTTCCTCCTCCTCGACAAGATGGGTCCCGGCGGAAAGCTCAACGAGATCCACGAAATCGCGAACATGCCGGGGTTTATTCCCCTCAAGGGGCCGGAACTCGCCAAAGAGCTCTATTCAAGCGTCAGCCGTCTCGATGTCGGGGTGAGCTATGGCGAGGTCGTTTCCGTCGAGAGGGAAGGGGATTTCTTTTTCGTCCGGACCGACGTCGACGAGTACCGGGCCCGGGCCCTCATCGTCGCGACCGGCTTCGTTTACGAGGCCCTCATCCCCGGGGAAAGGGAACTCCGCGGGCACGGGGTCTCTTATTGCGCGACGTGCGACGGGCCCCTCTACCGGGGAAAGGATGTCCTCGTCTATGGGGAAGGGAGCCGGGTCGAGGAGGAAGTCGCCTATCTTTCCGGCCTCGCCAACGAGGTGACTGCCCTGAGCCGCCAGGCCCCGATCGAGGGGAAGCATTCGCCCAACGTCCATGTCTATGGGGAAGGGGAAGTGCTTTCCCTGTCCCCAAACGGGGGCGGGAAGATCAAGGCCACGGTTTCCATCCACGGAACGAAAAAAGAACTGCTCTACGATGCCGTCTTCCCTTTTTATGGCGAAAGAAGCGCGCTCGCCTTCCTTTCCTCCCTTGCCCCGCGTAGCGACGGGCGCTTCCTCGAGGTCGACGGGGGGATGATGAGCTCGATTCCCGGCTTGTTCGCGGCCGGGGATATCGTGAAGAAGGGCCTCCGCCAGGTGGTGACCGCCTTAAGCGACGGGGCCGTGGCCGCCACTTCCCTCATCGCCTACGTCCGGAGGGCCAAGCGGAATGGCTAAGCTCGAGCTGGTCGTCCTCTCGGGACTATCGGGGGCTGGCAAGACGACCGCCCTTGCTGCCCTCGAGGAACGGGGTTACGAGGCCATCATGGATCTCCCCGGGGAACTGCTCCCCTCCCTCCTCGAGCTCATGCGCCTCCACCCCCAGATCTATGCCCGCACCGCGGTCGCGGTCCCCATCGTCGCGATGGAGGAAGTCGCCTCCTTCCGGAATGACCCGGATGTCTCTTTGCTGAGCATCGGGCTAATCGCCAGCCGTGAGGAACTCCGGCGGCGTTACCGCCTCACCCGCCACCTCCACCCCCTCGAGGCCAAGGGCAAGACCCTCGAGGAGTGCCTCGAGCTCGATCACCTCGCCTTCACGAAAGCCCGCTGGAACTTCGACGAGCTCATCGACACTTCCTCCCTCACGCCCCACGAACTCAAGGAGCGGATCGCCCTTTTGACCGACGAGGCGGGACCGACGATGCTCTTCGAGAGCTTCGGCTACCAATATGGGATTCCCCTTGACGCCGACGTCGTCCTCGACTGCCGTTCAATCAAGAACCCCTATTGGAAGGGCGAGCTCCGCTCCCTTACCGGCCTCGATGCCCCCGTCTCTTCTTACATCGAATCCGACCCGCGGACCGAGCGCTTCGCGAGGCTCATCCTCGAATTGGCCGAGTTCACCTACCAAGGGGCGCTAAGGGGCGGGCGCCACCTGGTCGTCTTCGCCCTCGGCTGCTCGGGCGGGCAGCACCGGAGCGTCTATTTCGCCGGAAGAGCCGCGAATGAATTCAAGGAGGGGCGGACCCGCCTCTTCCACCGGGAGGAGAAGCGCCATGGCCTCTACCCCGGGAAGTGAAAGGCCCTATTCCTTTTCCGAGTTCGCCAAGGAAGAGGCGGCGATGAAAAGGCGGGGTGCCGAACCATCCCTCTCCCTGCTTTCCGCCTACGCCCGCCTCCGTGGGCACCTCGAGGAAAAGACGATCGTCCTCGTCAGCGAACACGCCCAAATCGCCCGTTCCCTCTACGAGCGCCTCAAGGAAGGCTTCGGGATCCGGGGTCGTTTCAGCTACACCCGGGGGAAGGGGTATCTGTCCCGTATCTCCTATCGCCTTTTGATCGACGATCCGGGCGGGGAAATCCTCCGCCGCCTCGGAGTGGGCGAAAGCGAAATCGATTCCTCCCTCCTGGAGGGGGAGGAGAGGGAATCCGCCTACCTTGCCGGGGCCTTCATGGCCTCCGGCTCGGTGAACGCCCCTTCCTCGAGCAACTACCATCTCGAGATCGTCGCACCCGAGAAAGAGGCGCCCGCCCTCCTCCACGTCCTCCAAAGGGCCAAGCCCCGTTTCCCCTTTCGCCTCCTCCACCGGGGGAAAAGGGCCGTCCTTTACCTCAAGAGGAGTTCCTCGATTTCCGATTTCCTCATCTACATCGGGGCCTCCGAAAGCTGCCTACGCTTCGAGAATGCCCGGGTCGACCGTGACTTCGCGGCCATTTCCAACCGCTTCTCCAACCTCGACGGGGCCAATTACCGTCGGAGCGCGAAGGCCGGGGAGGGGCAGCTCGCGGCCATCGCTAGGGCCAAGGAGAACCCCAATTACCTCGCCTCGAACCCGAAGCTCGCCGCCCTGGTCGAGCTCCGCCTCGCGCACCCCGATGCGTCGTTGAGCGAACTCGCTTCCCTTTTGGGGGAGCGCCTCGGCTGCACGGTCAGCAAGTCCAACGTCAATCACCTGTTCCGCAAGATAATCGCCGATTACGGAGGCAAACGATGAGCTCGGTCAAAGAAGGCTTCCTCATCTTCCTCGGGCACCGGGTCAGCACCCTCCGCCACGAGCGGGGGATGAGCCAACTCGAGCTGGCCATCGAGGCCGGGGTCTCCAAGACCTATTTGAGCGACCTCGAACGCGGGAAGCGGAACCCATCGGCCTTCCTCCTCCGCCGATTGGCCCTCGCCCTCCGGGTCGATCCCGGCCGGCTTCTCGAGGGACTTTGACGGTTTCCGGCCTTAAGGCCGAAGCCGTCTTTTCTCTTCGACGGGACTGCTTTATAATCTTCCTGCGGTTTTATAAGGAGGACATAACCTAGCATGTCAATCAAACTCGCGATCAATGGGTTCGGCCGCATCGGCCGGCTCGCCTTCCGGAGGGCTTACGAAGTCGGCGGCTTCGAAGTCGTGGCCATCAACGACCTCGTCGACGCCAAGACGCTCGCCTACCTCCTCAAGTACGACACCACCCAAGGCACCTGGCGGCCCGGGTCGATCAAGGGAGTCGTCAACAAGGACGAGGAAGGCAAGATCCTCGAGAACTACATCGAATTCGAGGGGAAGAAGATCCCGGTCCTCGGCAAGAAGGATCCCCACGACCTCAAATGGGGCGAATACGGGGTCGACATCGTCCTCGAGTGCACCGGCCGGCTCAAGAGCCACGAAGACGGCGACGTCCATCTCCATAACGGTGCCAAGGGCGTCATCATCTCCGCTCCCTCCTCGAGCAAGGACATCCCGACTTTCGTCTACGGGGTCAATAGCGACAAGCTGACCAAGGACATGACCATCATCTCCGGCGGCAGCTGCACGACCAACTGCCTTGCCCCGGTCGTCCGGGTCCTCCAAGACAAGTTCGGCATCAAGGGCGGCTTCATGACGACCGTCCATGCCTACACCAACGACCAGACCATCCTCGACCTCGCCAAGGGCAACCTCCGGCGTGGGCGGGCCGCGGCCAGCAACATCGTCCCGACCTCGACCGGGGCGGCCAAGGCCATCAACCTCGTCGTTCCCGAGCTCAAGGGCCGTCTCATGGGCGGGGCCATCCGCGTCCCGGTCCCGGCCGGCTCCCTCGTCGACCTCTCCCTCAACCTCGAGAAGAAGACGACCAAGGAAGAAATCAATGCCGTCCTCAAGGAAGCCAGCGAGACCTCGCTCAAGGACGTCCTCGGCTACACCGAAGACGAAATCGTCTCGAGCGACATCATCGGCCGGACCGAGGGCTCGATCTTCGACGCCACCCAGACCGTCGTCTTCGACACCCCGGAGGGCGAACAACACGTCAAGGTCGTCTCCTGGTACGACAACGAGTTCTCCTTCACCTGCCAATACGTCCGTCTGGCGGCCGCTTATGGCAAGGTCCTCGGCTGCAAGTAAGCCAATCGAACCAAGATACGGAACGGGACCCTTCGGGGTCCCTTTTCCAACTTTTTCCCTCCCCACCGTGTTAATATTCCCGTAACGACTTTAGGAGGAATCCAGAAAATGCTTACCGTCGATAGCCTACACGACCTCAAGGGCAAGAAAGTCTATGTCCGGGTCGACTTCAACGTCCCCCAGAAGAACGGCGTGATCCGCGACAACAACCGGATCGTCGCCGCCCTCCCGACCATCAAGAAGCTGCTCGAGGGCGGTTCCCGCCTCATCCTCATGTCCCACCTCGGGAAGATCAAGTGGAAGGAACCTGATCCCGCCAAGATCGAGGAAATGAAAAAGGCCAACGACATGGCCCCGGTGGCTTTGGCCCTCGCCGAACTCCTGCCCGGGGTGGGCGTCCATTTCTCCCCGGATACCCGCGGGGAAGCCCTCAAGAAGGCGGTGGAAGCCCTCAAGGACGGGGAAGTCCTCCTCGTCCAGAACACCCGTTACGAGAAGGGCGAAGAGAAAAACGACCAGGAACTTGCCGCGGAATGGGCTTCCCTGGCCGACATCTACGTGATGGACGCCTTCGGAAGCGCCCACCGGGCCCACGCCTCGACCGTCGGCGTCCCGAGCCACATGAAGGAGGCCGGGAAGCCGGTCGCCCTCGGCTACCTCATGCTCAAGGAGGTCGAGAACCTCTCGCGCTGCGTCGAGCCGAGCGAAGCCGACCGTCCCTACGTCGCCGTCCTCGGCGGCTTCAAGGTGTCCGACAAGATCAAGGTCATCGATAGCCTCTTGAAAAAATGCGACAAGATCCTGATCGGCGGGGCCATGGCCTACACCTTCAAGAAGGCCCTCGGCGAGGAAATCGGGGATTCCCCGGTCGAACTCGACCAGCTCGATTACGCGAAGAAGTGCTACGAAGAGGCCAATGGCCGGCTCCTCCTCCCCATCGATTCGGTGGTCACCGATAAGTTCGAGGAATCCCCCGAGAGGAAGATTATGACCGTCGACGGCGGCATTCCCGCCGGCTTCGAGGGCGTCGACATCGGCCCGAAGACCGCCGAGCTCTACAAAGGGGAGCTTTCCAAGGCCCACCTCGTCTTCTGGAACGGGCCGATGGGTGTCTTCGAGCAAAAGGACTTCCAGGCCGGGACGATTGCCATCTGCGATGGCGTCCGGGCCATCAAGGGGAAGGCCTTCACCGTCTGCGGCGGCGGGGACAGCGCCTCGGCCGTCAAGCAGTTCGGCTACCGCGACGATTTCTCCCATGTCTCGACCGGCGGCGGTGCCTCCCTCGAGATGATTGAAAACGACGGCCACCTTCCCGGCGTCGACATCCTGAGGTAACCCCATGCGGAAGAAACTCCTCCTTGGCAACTGGAAGATGAACAAGACCCGCACGGAGGCGGTCTCTTTCGCCTCCGAGGCGGCTTCCCTTCTCGAACTTGCCTCCAGCCATGGCATCGACATCGGCGTCGCCCCGGCCTACGTTGCCCTTGAAAGCGTCCGGCGCCTCCTCCCCCCGGAGTTCATCGTGAGCAGCCAAAACGTCAACGAACACGATCACGGGGCCTATACCGGCGAGGTTTCCATCCCGATGCTCAAGGACATCGGAATCGACTGGGCCATCATCGGCCATAGCGAGCGCCGGGAATACAACGCCGAGACCTCCTTGTCCTGCAACGCCAAGATCAAGGCCCTCCTCTCCAGTGGGATGACCCCGGTCTATTGCCTTGGCGAATCCCTCTCCACCTTTGAGGAGGGGCTCACCAAGTCCTTCGTCAAGAGACAACTTGAGGAAGGCTTCAAGGACTTGACGGGTGAGGAAGCCCGGAAGGTCGTCATCGCCTACGAACCGATCTGGGCCATCGGGACCGGCAGAAGCGCGAACAAGGAAATCGCCGAGGACGTCATCGGCTTCCTCCGCCGCTCGCTCCGGGAGATGTATGGCCCCGCGGTCAGCGAGGACATCAGGATCCTCTACGGCGGTTCCGTCAAGCCGAACAACATCCGTGACTACATGGCCTGCCCGAACGTGGACGGGGCCCTCGTCGGCGGGGCTTCCCTCGCCCTCGATAGCTATCGGGAACTCCTCGAGGGAATGCTATGAGTCCCATCGAACCACTTCGTCCGGTCGGTTCCGGCGGCGAGGCGGGCCTGGCCCCGGTTTCCCAGGAAAAGGCCCTTCCTTCCAAGCTCCTCGCCAGGACCCTCGGTTACATGAGCATCGCCCTTCTCGTGACGGGAGTGACGGCCTTCCTCTTCGCCTTCCTCATGGCGAGTCTCTTCGGGGAGGAGGGGGGCTATCTCTCCGATACCGGGTCGTTGGTCATGCTCGTCATCCTCGTCATCGCCCTCGTTGCCGGGATGATCGTTGCCTTCGTCTTCAGCAAGAACGCGGTGACGAAGGCCAATCCCCCGTGGGTCAGTTACATCCTCTATTCGATCATCGAAGGGGTGATGTTCGGGAGCTTCATCGTCATCCCGGGGGTCAGTTTCGCCCTCATCGGCGAGGCTTTCCTCATCACCTTCCTCGTTTTCGGGGCGTGCTTCCTCGTCGGCTACTTCGCCAAGGGGGAGCTCAAGATCCTCTCGTTCCTCGCAATGGCCATCGGCTTCGGGATCCTGGCCTGTTCCCTTCTATTCCTCCCGATGTACTTCTTCGGGGGGATGCAGGCCGTTGTCCTCATGGACTTCGGGATCTCGGTCGCCTTCGTCGTCATGGTCGCCCTCCTCGTGGCCGTCGATGCCCGGCGGCTCAAGAAGATCGCCCTGACATCCGCCAACAACAAAAACATCGCCCTCATGTGCGCGATGAACTTCTACTGCGACTTCATGATGATCCTCATCCGGATCCTCTATCTCCTCCTCCTTACCAGGAGAAGCAACTGAATACCTTATACATACCCTATACATAAGGACAAGCGGGGGCGTGAAAACGCTTTCCCGCTTTTCTGATGGGAAAAGGGGAAAATTCTCCTTGCCAGCGTCTCCTCCTTGGGTAAAATAGCGGCACTGCCACCTCAAATAGGGGGGTTGAAAACCCCGGTGGCGGTTTCTCCTAGCCTCGCCCAGAAGGAAAAAAGAAAAAACTTGATTCTTCTCTTGACGTGGTGGAAGCAAACTCCTATATTAGCAAGGCACACAAATTCCGGGCCGAGCCCGGCGGGTCACCCCGTTGTGTGCGGTTCGATCTTTGAAAACTGAGTAGATGTACAACCTTTAAACAAGACGTCGATTCCTTTATTGGAATCATTAACCAGATAATTCAATTTGAACTAGATCATACCTATTTGAGAGTTTGATCCTGGCTCAGGATGAACGCTGGCGGCGTGCCTAATACATGCAAGTCGATCGGGCGGAGCAATCCGCTAGAG
>CASFVT010000017.1 GCA_949298195.1 uncultured Bacillota bacterium | reverse complement strand
GCGAAGTCCATTTCGAGAGCCTCTCCATTGCTCACGAACTCGATCCGACCGTTGATGCCAGTCCAATAGACTTCCTCTGTGTAACGCCGGAGACGTTCAAGACAGCCATAGTAGGGGTGCTGGGCCACGGTTGGCCCGGCGGTTCCCTTGTTCGCGCTCACGATTCCGGCCATCGCAAAGACAACATCCGGCTTCACATAGGAGAGGAGGGTGTCGCTATTGGAAGTGTTGCTTCCGTGGTGACAAGCCTTGAAGACGACCTCGTCGCTCTCGCTGAAGTACTCCGGGCGGCTCTTCTTGAAGCTGGCCACCAGATCGGCATCGCGGGAATCCGGCAAATCACCAGCAAAAACCCATTTTGTCGTTCCGTAATTGATGACAAAAGCCACCGATGACTCATTGAGATCGCCAAATGAAGACCCGCTCGGCTTGACCATGCCGGTGTCGAAGAACTCAATGTAGAGGCCATCATGACCCTCGATTTCCAAGACCGGGCAGGGATCATCGCCCTTCAAGATGTCGTAATAGGAATGGTAGACAGTGCCTCGGGAGACGAATTCATCCCGCATGGCGATGTAATTCCGGGCCGTTGTCGATTCCGGTTTGGTATCCGGATCGACGATCGTCCCGATTTGAAGGCCCCCGAAAAAGGAGACGTCCTGCATGGCTCCGATATGGTCGGCGTGGAGGTGGGAGAGGACCAGAAGATCGAGCACTCCGTCCTCGACGTATTCCTCCAAGGCCTCCTGGACGTACTCCTCGTCGGTCGTCGTCCCGGCATCGATGAGGATCTCGTAATCGCCGTGCTTGATGAGGGTCGAGTCCCCATAACGGCCCCGCATCTCGATGGCCACGACCTGAAGATCCTCGGCATCGGGAGGAATTGGGGTCTCGCCGCTCGATGAGGATGGATCGGAGGAAGAGGCCTCGCCGAGCGACGAGGAGGAGGAAATGGGGGAAGAAGAGGATGAGGAACTGAGGCTGGAACTCGATTCCGAAATAGGCTCCTCAGTGAAAGAACTCCCGTTGACGAGGGAGAAGATATCGAGATTGCAGGAAGCGAGGATGGGAAGGAGCCCCGCCAAAAGGGCCACAAGCGGTTTCTTGCTCATGGGCTCATGATATGCAAGTTGGGGGAAGGCCTCAATCCAATTCCGAAGTCAGGCTTTTTTTCTTCCAGCCTCCCTTCCGCCAACGGAGGTAGAAAAGGACGGCCCGGACGCATTCATCGAGCATTGCCCCGAGGAAGGCTCCGTAGATGCCGAGCCCCGCGACGAGGCAAAGGAGGGCGCTCACCCCAACGGTGAAGATCCAGGAAGTGAAGATGGAACAGAGGACCGGGAAGGAAATGTCCCCGCTCGTCTCCAGACCCTTGACATATACGAGGTTGGTGGCCCGCCCTTGGTCGAGGACGATGTCAATGAGCATGCAGAAAACGGCCATGAGGGCCACTTCGGATATGCCGATTCCGATGTCATTGGTCTCCGGGGAGGCGACGGCCGGTCCCATGAGGGCGTAGAAAACCGGATAGGCGAGGGCGGTGAATAGGATGGCCATGATAAAGGAAACGGTGCGTGACATCGTTCCGACGTCGTGGACGAGCCGCTCGGCCTTTTCCTTTTCGCCCGCCCCGAGGAGATTGCCTTCCACCACTTGCATGGCTACCGAGGTACCGGCCGCGAAGAGATAGATGAACGAGGTGAAGGTCATGATGTAGCTACGGAGGTTCTGCTCCATCACCGAGACTGAATAATTGACGATGACCATGAGGACGAGCTGGGAGAGGTTGTAGGAGAGGGTTTCCCCGGCCGTCGGGAGGCCGATTGAGAGGAGCTTTCTCAAGGTCTTGCCCGGAAAGGGCGAAAGTTCCTTAAGCGAGATACGGCCCTTCACGGCCAGTCGGAAGAAGAGGATGGAGGCAATGAGGCCAAACAGGCGACTCACGTCGGTCGCGATGGCCACCCCAGTCAGTTTGTCCATCTCGTCAAGTCCGGGCACGCCCCAGATGAAAATGGCGGCCACCGCGGCATTGACCACGTTGGTGAGGAAGGCGACCGCGGTCGGGAAGACCATTTTCTTGTTCGCCCTGAGGAAAGCGGAATAGACATTGGTAAGGGCGAGGAAGACCAAGGACGGGGCACTGATGAGTTGATAACGGACGGCGAAGGGAATGACGTTTTCGTCCACTCCCATGATCGGGAAGACAAAGAAAGCGGCCCCAATGACCACGGCGGCCACGACGAGGCCGAGAACGAGGTTGATGAAGAAGGAGAGACTATAGATCTTCCCGATGGAGGTTTCCCCTTCTTCCTTCTTGCCGAGGAGCTGCGAGATGAGGATGAGCGAGGAGGAGGAAAGGACAGAGAAGGAGACGATGAAGATGTTGCCGATTTGGTTTGACTGGGCCACCCCGTTGCTAGCCAAGGGGATGCCTGCCAAAAGGAACTGGTTGACGTAACCCATCGCCACCGAGAGCATCAGCTCGAGGAAGACCGGGACGGCCAGTTTGACGATGGAGGCATTCCGTTTGAAGACCCGGATTAAAGGAAGACTACCAATCTCCATACGCGGCGTAGTCTACGCCCTTCCTCCCTTTAAAGGGAGGGGGTAAAACCAATTTTCCGCCACTCTCTTCTCCGATTCGGAAATCGACTCAGACCGTATCGAAGAAAATGCCCGGTGTGCTAAGATTCATGCATGGAAAAAGCCACCACCCGCACCAACCTCCTTTACTGTGGAAACCGCCTCATCTACAAGGGCATCTTCCTCTCCGCCCTCTCGGCAATGATGAGGGGCAAGGGGCCCTTCACCGTTTACGTCTTCACGATGGAGGTCGATGACCTCGGGGAGAAAGGGAAGAAGATCGAGGAAAAGGACATCCTCTCGCTTCAAACGGCTGCCAAAGGGCTAAATGAGGCTAACGAGATCCGTCTCGTCGACATCACCCCTTATTACGAGAAAACCCTCCGCCACAGCAAAAACCACGACAACTTCTACACCCCCTTCACCTTGATGCGCCTGTTTTTCTTCGAGGCCGTGGAGGAGGAGCTCGATAACCTCGTCTACCTCGATGCCGATACCCTCGTGACCGGGGACGTCGCCCTCGGGTACCGGGAATTCGACTTCAATGGATTAGAACTTGGAGCTGTTCTTGATTATCTCGGGCAATGGTGGATCGGGGCCCACTACTTCAATGCCGGTGTCCTTTACCTCAACCCACCGGAAATCAAGAAGACCCGCCTCTTCGAACGGGCCATCGCCCTCCTCGAGGAGAAAAAGCTCCCCTACCCCGATCAAACGGCTCTCAACCGCCTGGTCGAGCATTGGATCGAACTCCCGACCAAGTACAACGACCAACGCCACATCAAAGAAGACACCGTCATCGCCCATTTCCCCAAGCACGTTTACCGTTTCTGGGATCCCCTCAAACCCTGGGACCTCGAACGGATGAAAAAGGGCGGGAAGCTGGCTCTCACGAAGGACATCTACGAACGTTACCTCGCCCTCTTCCCCTTTGAGGATTTCTCTTTGAAACGGCCCGAATCGAGTCTCTTGGATAATTGAAATAACACATTCCAATGCCTTTTTGCTGGGATTTGAGTTCAAAAGCACCGATGATTCAGCAAAAACCGCAAATGAATATTTCATTAAGAAAATAAGAACATGAACGCCTTCGAAGAGTTGATTTCTTACCTCCTAACCCCGTGGTTGAAACGGGCAAAGGGGGCCCGTGGAGAGGAAAAATGCTCTCCGTCCTCAAAAAGGCAGGTTGGTCTACTTTTCACGACGTCATCTTGAAGGACGAGAGGGAGCACACCCACCAGATCGACATCGTGGCCATTTCCAAGAAGGGCATCCTCGTCATCGAGGTCAAGAACTTCGCCGGCCGCGTCTACGGAAAGGAAGAATCCAAAGAATGGATCCAGTGGGTAGGGAAGAAAAAGAGCAGTTTTGTCTCGCCCCTTATCCAAAACGGAACCCATGTGCGGGAGCTGGAAAAGGCCCTCGGGCGAAAATCAAGGGGCCTCGTGGTCTTCGCCGGGGACAATGAGACAACTGGGGTAAAGAACGTCATCGGAATCTCGAAACTGCGGAAATGGCTCGACCGCTTCCAAATGGAGCCCCCGCTTCAAAACGACGATTTGGCCGATCTCGAGGCAAAGCTGAAAGCAGCCAACCGGATTGACATCAGCGACCGCGCCCACCGGAAGGCGTTGAAGAAACGGAACAAGGCCCTCAAAAGGACCACCGCTGCCCGAGCTGCGGTTCCCCTCTTAAACGGCTCGAGGGGCCTTACGGTCCCTATTGGAAGTGCAGTAACCAGAACTGCAAGTTCCGGATTTCCGAGAAATCAATGAGGCGTTGACTCTTCTTAGGAGGAGAGGCGACGATGATAGCCATCGATGATGGCATCGAGGAATCCCCGGTCCTCGAAATCGCGGGGGAAGACGACGTTGACTTCCCGAACCATCGTGAGGTTCTCGATCGGCCGTATGGCGAGGCTTTCTTTGTCCCCGTGTCCGTGACAGGCGCTCCGGGGGAGGACGCTCACGATCTCGCCCTTGGCCACCAGTTCCTTGATGGTCATGATGTTGTCGATTTCGAGGACGACGTTGAAATCGTCGATCCCTAGGGACAAGGACGCGAGGGCCGAGGCGAAGAGGCTCCGGGTCTCGCTCGACTTGGAACGGAGGATGAGGGGCACTTTCCGTAGATCATCGATCTTCACCGAGGAAGAAAGGGCCAAGGGATGACTCCTGGCCATCACGGCGACCAGGGAATCGGTATCCAGGAGGATCGATGAATATTTCCGACTGGTCGGATTCCCATCGACGATGGCCAGGTCGATTTCATAATTCGAAAGGCGTTCATAAAGCCTCGTTATGGAATCGCTTTTGATCTTTATCCTCACCCCGGGGTGTTCGGAGGCGTAACTCGCAAGGACCTCGGCGATCAAATTGGCTTCGCTGGTGTGGGTGATCCCGATCACGTAGCTCCGCTTCCCGAGACGTTCGTCCTTGAGTTTCCGGGTCATGTCTTCATAAAGGGAAGCGATTCGCCGGGCGTATTTGAGGACGGTCTCTCCCTCGATGGTCAGTTTCATTTGCCCATCACCCCGATTGAAGAGACGAACGCCAGTCTCTTCCTCGAGGAGGCGGATGTGTTGGGAGACGGCCGGTTGGGAAAGGGATAGTTCTTTGGCCGCCAAGGTATATGAGCCTTTCTCGTTGACCTTGATGAAGCTGAGCAACTTGGGATCTAGCATAGGAACCTCCTTATAAGTATTGCTTATGTTTCCATTGGCAAAAATTAGTTCCTCTTATTTTTGTCCTCCCTATGATATGGGCGTTTGGAGATAAATGGAAGGCCTGAAAAAGAAGGCCGGAAGGAGGTTTTTCATGTTGCTCAAACTCTATGGTTTCTATGACGGACACGGTGGGGCGACCACCCTGATTGCCCTCGCCATCATGTTCTTGGCCGGCTTTGCCCTCTCGCGGGTAAGCAAGCTCTTCCATCTGCCCAACGTCACCGGCTATATCGTCAGCGGCATCCTCATCGGCCCCTTCGTCCTCAACCTCGTCCCGCCGGAGGTCGTCGAGGGGATGGACTTCCTCTCCGACCTCGCCCTCGGCTTCATCGCCTTCGGGGTCGGCAAGTTCTTCAAGAAGGAAGTCCTCCGCTCGACCGGGAGCCGGGTCATCGTCATCACCCTGCTCGAGGCGTTATTGGCTGGCATCCTCGTCTTCGTCGTTGTTTACGCCTTCTTTCCGGAGCTCGGGCTCTCATTTGCCCTTCTTCTCGCAGCCATCGCCACGGCCACCGCGCCGGCCTCGACCCTCATGACGATCAACCAATACGAGGCCAAAGGGGAGTTCGTTGAAATCCTGCTCCAAGTGGTCGCCCTCGACGACGTCGTCTGCCTGCTCTGTTTTTCCCTAGCCTCCTCGATTGCCGGGGCCACGGCCTCTGGTAGCATCGACTTCATGGGAATCTTCCTCCCGATTGCCTATAACCTCCTCTTCATCGTGGCCGGCTTCCTTGGCGGTATCCTTCTTCGCTTCCTCGTGAAGGGAAGGTCGCCCAATAGCCGTCTCATCATCGCCGTGGCAATCATCTCCGTCATTTCCGGATGCGGGATCTTGCTCGACGTTTCGCCCCTTCTTTCCTGCATGGTGTTCGGGGCCACCTACGTAAACATGACAAAGGACGAGAAACTCTTCAAATACGTCGACCATTTCAACCCACCGATCATGCTCCTGTTCTTCGTCATGAGTGGCATCAACATGGACCTCGCGTCTTTTGCTACCATCGGCATCGTCGGCATCGTCTATTTCCTCGTTCGCATGATAGGGAAATACGCCGGCGCCTATTTCGGGGCCATGCTCACCAAGACGGGGAAAAAGACGAGGAATTACCTTGGACTGGCCCTTGCCCCCCAAGCCGGGGTGGCCATCGGGCTAGCATATCTGGGGCAAAGGATCCTTCCGGTGGAGATGGGCGATACCTTCCTTACCATCATCCTATGCTCCTCGGTCCTTTACGAGATGGCCGGGCCGGCGTTAGCCAAGTTCGCCCTCGTCAAGAGCGGGTCGATTGCCCCCAAAGCCCTCGCCCGGGGAAAGAAAAGGAATCTCGTCGACGACATCGAATTCCACCGCCTCCCCCTTGACACCATCGAGAAACGGGAATTCCCCGTGGAAAGCACGGCCCCGAAAGAGGAAGCGCCTTCCCCGGCCCCGGTTTTCCACGATTGGCGGAAATCCCGTCCTGGGGGCTATCCCTTCACCATCGCCCGGCATAATCAAGACGATCCATGATCCAAAATCGCCGCAAAATCTGATTGGTTTTTAAAAAACTAGCTTGATAGTTGCGATGGGGAATTTCCCTATTCCTTAAGCGTGCCTTTCGATCCAAGCCTAGCATCGAATACGTCAATGTCATCGGTGCAAAGCACCCAACGACTCAGGCCGTGGCGGTTTCATAAAGGTCGGCCAAGTGGCCGAGACCTCCGCGCCGGCTACTTGGCGGTTTACTAGCTCCGCTAAACATCGTCATACGTGAAGGGCGCCGGCGGCGGCCAGTCCCTTTTCCTTGCCTAGTGTTTTGCTTCGTTCTTTCTAGAGGCATCAGTTCGAAACCTTCAGGAGTCTCCGAATTCCAAAAGAAGGTCTACCAAAGACAACGCCCCTTCAGATTCAAAAAATCCGCCGTGAAGCAGATTCCGCTTTGCCATGCCCGATTCAATCGCCCGTGCGGATCGCTTCGCGGGCCTTTTCGATCAGGAAGGAATAATCCTTCCCGGCATCGTAGCCATTTCGATAGAACGGCAAAATGGCCTCCATGACCTCTTCCTTCGAATTGACGAGCGTGGATATCTGCCTTCCCCGCCGTCATCGAACGATGCCCGGATTCCATCGCCTTTCAGGACAATGGCGATTTGCTTATCCATCACTTCTTCTTTTTGATGTTCTAAGTCTTTTAACTTTCCAATTAGTTTATCATATTTGAGTTCTAGCTCTTTTTCCTTTATCTCATCAGTTTCGTTAGAAGAATGAATAAGTACTTCAACCTCATTAACAACTGCTTCTATATCTTCGTGAACCTTCTTGATTTTCTCTTCGATGCTTTCAACACTGACGATTTGATCAAGAACTAATTCCAGATTTTTAAGAATCTCGTCTTTACTTATGATCATCTTGTTATAAGCATCAACAAACATAGCTTTTATATCTTCTTCGTTTAGAGTTGGGGTTTGGCACTGCGCTTTGCTTTTCTTATCGAACTTATAATTGCATTGCCATATAACT
>CASFVT010000016.1 GCA_949298195.1 uncultured Bacillota bacterium | reverse complement strand
TGCCACGAGCCGTCCCGTTAGCTCAGCGGTAGAGCACTTGACTTTTAATCAAGGGGTCGAGAGTTCGAAACTCTCACGGGACACCAAACGTCAAAGCCAAGGACCTATCGAAGGCCGCTTGTTGGAATTGGTAGACAAACGGGACTTAAAATCCTGGGGAGCGATCCTCCGTGCGGGTTCGATTCCCGCAGAGGCCACCACGAATTGAGATGCGGCACCCGGCACAGGTCGGATGCCGTTTTGAAATTCATTATGCGCGTAAGAGAATCCCAACCATTTTGCCATGAATCGTTTTCTGGATGTTTCCGGATGTTTTCTGGTTGTTTTTCTGGTTGTTCTTCACGTGAAATTCCCTTGAGAGGAATGCACGACGTTAATCAAAGAAGACGATCGAGTCGAAGCAAAGGAAAGGGTTTCGAACTCCCTCCCCAAGGAAATCGTGTCATTTTTGAACACGGACGGGGGAGTGATTTACGTCGGCATTAACTCAAAAGGAGAAGTAACCGGCCTCGGTGATATCGATGTCTCAATGCGCAATATCACTGACATCATCACCGATCAAATCTCTCCCCGGGCCATTTCACTTGTCAAGCAAAACCACATGAAGCTCGAGGAAAAGGACGTCATTAAAATCGAAATAACTAAAGGCCCCCAAACTCTTCTACATCAAGAAATACGGTTTGTCGGAGGCCGGCTGCTATGTCAAGGTCGGATCGTCGTGCAAAAGCCTGACACCCGAGGAAATCAAAGACCGCTACATCAAATCTTTGATGAATACCGATATCAGCATTATCGATATCCCTTCTCGCAGAAAGAAACTCACCTTCCAGATTCTGAAGAACTACCTCTTGTCCAACGGCAATCATTTTTCCGAAGAGACCTTCCTCGAAAACTACCACCTCCTGACCAAAGACAGGAAATTCAACTATCTGGCTGAGATACTTTCGGACATCAATGACATCGTCATTAACGTTGCGACCTTCTCCTCAAATGACAAAACCAAATACCTGAAAAGGGAGGAATTCGGTGGGAAATGCCTATTGTTGGCCATGGAACAGGCCAAGAATTACATCGAATCGATCAACCAGACCTTCGTCGATCTGAGCAAGACCCCCCGCCGAGAAATCAAGATGTTCGATCCTGAGGCTTCCGAACAAGCGTGGATAAATGCCTGTGTGCACAACAAGTGGAGCGAAAGCAACCATCCTGGCATATACGTTTATGACAACCGGTTGGAAATCGAATCCTTTGGGGGCATTCCCAGGGCCTTGACCAAGGAACAGTTTCTAAAGGGCAAAAGCGAGCCGGTGAATAAAGAACTCTTCAATGTCTTCCGGGCTTGCCGTTTCGCCGAGGAAAGTGGACACGGAGTACCGTCGGTCGTTCGGACATACGGTGAACGGGCATATGTTTTTTCCGAGTTCTTCATCGATGTGATAATCCCTTTCAACAAGGAGGGATTTCAAAAAGCAAAGACCAATAAGACGAAAATCGGTTCCGAGGACATCGAGGAGATGATAACGGGCCTATTGAAAGGCAATAGCCAATTGTCGCGAAAAGACATTTCGAGCATCCTCGGTCTCAGCGAAGGAAATGTCCGCCACCATTTGAGAAAACTCCAGGACGCGAAAATCATCCGCCATGTCGGTCCCGATAAAGGCGGGTATTGGGAGGTCTTGGATCGTTGAAGGACTCCAAGCAAAGAAATCGAAACCCCTTCCGGTAGTAAGGGCGAAATAGGAAAACGTCCAAAAGTTCCTTGCTTGGGACTTTTGAAGAATCGACTTACCCGTCGATGGCAAGGATGGTTCCCAGTCCCGTCGCCTCGCTGGGGCCTTTCTTGACCGGCAGGCCGGTCATCTCGGAAGTCAGCTCGTTGAGGTAGAGATTCTGGCTCCCGCCGCCGAAGACGCAAATTCCTTTCGGCTCCACGTGGGCTATCTCGTTTAGTTCAAAGGCGGTCTTGCCATAGGCGAGGGCCAGGGATAGATAGGCCGCCTTGAAATAGTCACCGGGCTTCTCGGGGCGGGGATATCCCCCTTCGATGAGGAGACGAGTCACCTCATCGACCATGTTCTCGGGATTGAGGAGGGAATCGAGAGTCGGATCGAAGTTGCCTTCGTAGGTGGAAGCGCGGGCCGATTCGACCACGCTGGAGAAGGGGAGGCCTGCCGTCAATTCGTCCCTCAACCGATTGACGATGTACATCCCGACCACGTTTTTGAGGAAGCGGACTTCCCCGGGACGGGAGAGCTCGTTGGTAAAACCGGCTGCCATGGCATCCGGGGTAACGATCGGTTCGGGAAGAATGACCCCGATAAGCGACCACGTCCCGGAGGAGATGAGGATGTCCCCAGCTTCGGCCCCGGAGCCGAGGAAGGCCGCGGCCGTGTCGTGGTTGAGGGAGGAGACGACCTCGATGTCGTAGCCGATTTCCTCGACCAGTTCCTTCCGGAGGTGTCCAAGGCTTTCTCCGGAGTGGACGGTCGCCCCGAAGAATGAGGCATCGAGTCCGAGTTCGGAGAGGATTTCGGGAACATAGGTTCGTTTTGCGGACGAAAACAAACCAGAAGTCGAGACAATGGAGAGCTCATTCGCCTTGGTGCCCGTCAATAGGTAGGCCAAGTAACACGGAAGGAAGAGCAGGGAGGAAGCCCTGGCTAGTTTCCCCGATTCCCTATCGAGGAAGAGTTGGTAGACGCTATTGAAGTTCTGGGGTTGGATGCCAGTCAGGGAGAAAAGCCTCTCCTTCGACATGAATTTGGCAGTAACCCCATCGGTCCGCCGGTCGCGGTAGGAAATCACTTCGCCCACCAAATGGTCGTCCTCGTCGAGGAGGGCGTAATCGACCCCGAAGGAATCGATCCCAAGGCGGGAGGGCACCGTCCCGAGCTCCCGGCATTTTTTTAGACCGGCGACGATCTCGTCGAAGAGGGCCTTGACATCCCAGTGGCAATGCCCGTCGCCGTCATCGACGAGGGGGGTCTTGAATCGGTGGATTTCCTTGAGGTCCTCTTCTTTCGGGGAAGAAGCCAAAAGGAGCCGCCCCGAGGTGGCTCCAATGTCGACGGCAGCTAGGTAGCGGCTCATTTCAGATACCCCGGGTGGGGGGTTAGCTTGAAGTGGGCGGCGATGGCCTTGAGGCCCTCGTCGTCGATGTCGTTTATTATCTCGTGACCGAGTTCCTTGATCATGATCTCCGCGGCCTTCTCGACCGTCTCGATGAGACCAAAGGCCTCGTCGATGGTGTCCCCGGAACCATAGACCCCGTGAAGCGACCAGACGACGACCCGGTGGTCGGCCATCTTCTCGGCCGTCGCCTGCCCGATTTCGTTGGTCCCGCAGAGCATCCAGGGGAGGAGCCCCACCCCTTCCGGGAAGACGACGATCGATTCCGTCATCGTCCGCCAGAGGGCGAGGGTCAGTTCCTTCTCGTCGAGCTTGACGAGATGGGTGAGGGCAAGGAGGTTGGTCGGGTGGGTGTGCATGACGATCCGGTTGTTGGGGTTGACCTTGAGCCGGGCGGCATGGCAAAGGAGGTGGGCATAGACTTCGCTCGTGAAGCAACCGTCGTCCTCGAATCCCCAATGGAGGAGGGCCTTCGTCCCGTCAGGGGAAATCTCGATGATCCCGATGTTATGCTCGGGATGGGCCTTGGTGTTTCGGAAATAGCCACCGGTCCTCGTGATGGCAAGGGTCTTCCCCCGGAGGAGGGGGTCGGCGACGATCGGGAGGGGGATCTCGCGGATGACCGCCTTCGGGACGTAGGCTTCGACCTCCTCCTTGAGAAGGAGCATCGAGACGTTGCCGCCATTGCGCTCATCCCAGCCGAGGCGGTACATGTTGTCGATGATCGAGAGGTATTTCTCGATCGATAGGCACTCAAGAATCTTTTCCATTTGTCTCTCCTTACTTCCGGACGGACTGGACCTCGCGCTCGTAGCGCTTCAGTTCCTTTTCCATCGCGAGCCCGCTCTTGATGCCTTTCTCTTCGAGGAGGTAATCCCAGACGGCATTGAAGGGGAGGTTGTTCTGCTCTTCCATGAGGAGGAGGCGTTGGCTCTTGTCTTCGGCGAGTTCGGCCTCTTGGAGCATCTTGGTCGGTTCAAGGAGGCTCCGGAGAATGGCCTTGGCCGTGGCCCGGAGGCCGATGACCCAGCCATAGACGCGGGAGATCGAGGCATCGAAGAAGTCGAGGCCGATGGCAACCTTGCCGTAATAACCGCCGCGCTTGAGCTCGTTCATCATCCCCTGGAGCCCGTCGTCCTCGATGACGACGTGGTCGCTGTCCCAGTGGATGCCGCGGCTCACATGGAGCATGAGGCCGTTCACGAAGGGGTAAATCGCACTCACCTTGTCGGCCACGTCCTCCGTCGGGCGGAAGTGCCCGGTATCGAGGGTGACCCCGAGGCCGTTCTTGGCCGCGTAGGCGATGTAGTAGTCGTGGCTCCCGACGACGAAGGACTCGGTCTGGATGCCGAACCACTTCCCCTCGAGGACGTCGCAGGCGTATTTGCTCTCTTCCGCGGTGTATTTATGCTCGAACATCTTGTCGAGGGCCTCGGTGAGAAGCTCGCGGTAGTACTTCCGGTTGGCCGGGATGTCCTTGGTCCCATCGGGGAACCAGAAGTTGTTGTAGCACTTGTCGTTGAGTTCCTTCCCGATGGCCACCGAGATCTTCCTCGAGTCGATGCCGGCCTTGATCCAGTAGTCGCGCACTTCCTTTTTGAAAGAAGTGACGGAATTCCCATTGTCCATCATCGGATGGGTGAAGAAGGAGGTGTTGAAGTCGAGTTTGTAGCCCTTTTCCTTGGCCCAGTCGACCCATTCGCGGAAATCCTCGATGGTCAGGTCGTTCCGCGGATGGCCGTGCTCGGCATACATCGAGTGGAGGTTCACCCGGTGGCTGAGCGGCGAAAGGGAGAAGGCCTCGTCGATGTCCATCCGGAGTTCGTCGCCGTTCCGGGCGGCATAGGGGTAGCCACCGGTGACGACGTTCTCGCTGGCGACCGGTCCGAGGTTCTCAAACCCCTTGACGTCATCGCCCGCCCAGCATTGGAGGGACACCTGTATCTTCTTGAATTCCTCGAGGGCCCTCTCAACGTCGACCCCGTACTCCGCGTAGGCCTTCTTGGCCTCTAAATAGGCTTGCTTCGTCTTTTCGTTCATTCTCTTTGACCTCCTGGTAGATATTTGTTGTCATTCGACATTGAACGCGATTTCGTGCTCACCGGCCAAAAGCCACTTGTTCAGCTTGGGAACGTAAAGGCTGATGCCATAAGGGACCCCAATATGATACGTCCGAACGTGGGGGTCTACATCATCGGAACGCACTTCGATGCTCCCTTTCCTTGTCTTAAGCGAGACTTTGAAGGGGATGGCCTCTTTCAAGGGCGTCGGATCGAAGACGCCTTCGCCCTTCTCGATGTCGATGACCTCGAGGCCGGCAAGATAGCGGTAGAAGAGGGCGTCGTAACAACCGAACATCGGGTGATCGAAGGAATTCATCGTGGCGAGGACCGCCTTCTCCCACCGTTCCCAGACGGTGGTCGCCCCGTTTTCGAGCATGTATCCCCACCCCGGGTATTCCGGGTTGACGAGGATTTTGAAGGCGATGTCGAGGTCGCCATGGGCGGCCAATTGGTAGAAGGCATGGCGGTAGCCCTGGTTACCGCAGTTGAGGTGGTAGCCATCGAGGACGACGAGTTCCTTCATGTGGGCATAGGCCCGGTCCCTCTCTTCCTCATCGTAAAGGGAAAGGGTGAGGGCCATGGCGGTCTCGGTGACCGAGCCGTTCCCGAAGAGGCCTTTTTTGAGATAAGACTTCCTGAGGGCCGCCCGACTTTCGGAGGCCATTCTCGCGTAACGGCGCTCGTCCCCGCTTTTCCCGAGTTTCCCGGCCAGTTCGGACAAGGTGGCCAAATGCCAGTTGAGGAAGAAGCTGGAAACGACCCGCGGATTGGCCTGGAGGCTCTTGAGCCCATCGGGACGGACCCAGTCGGCGTAGTAGTAATAATCCATCCGATAGCCATGGCTCCGCCTCAGCAAAGCCTCGACCCATTTCTTGAAGGCCGGGTAGAGGGGACGGACCTTCTCGGTGTCCCCGTATTCCTTGATAAGGAACTTCCCGAGCAAGAGGAAGGACAGGGAAGTGGTATCGGCCGGCTGCCCCCCGGTGAAATAAGGGGCCGTATCGGCAATCTCGCCTCTTTTGTTCGCCGTGTCGGCGATGTCGAGGGCGACCTTCCCGAGATAGGAAGAGGCATCGAAGTCGTAATTCAGGTAATAGAGACGGGTCGAGAGGTCGTTGAGCCAGCCAAACCTTTCGTCGCGTTGGGGACAATCGCTGAAGACGGACTGCTCGTTGTTTTCCTCGGTCCTGATGAGGATGTCGTGGAGGCGCTGGAGTTTCTCGTCGGCAATGTCCACCTGCCCTACCTTCTCGAGGGAAGAATGGACGTGGACGGCATAGGCCTCGAGCACGTCGACTTCGCCCTCGACCTCCATCTTGACGTAACGGAATCCGTGGAAGGTGAAATGGGGCTCCAGTTCCTCGATGCCCTCCCCGGCAAGGATGAAGGTATCCGCGGCCCGGGCGTTTCTTAGATTCGTCTGGTCGATGTTCCCGCCTTCGTCGAGGGCCTCGGCGAAGCGCAGGGTGATCTTGCTGCCGCGGGTGCCCCTTACCTTCATGGCCACGTGGCCGGCGAGGTTATAGAGGGCATCGTAAACGGTGACATTGCTGCTTTTGGAAAGGATTTGCAGGGGATAATGGCCGTTATCCTCAATCGGCGGAAGGGGATCGGGCATCAGCGTCCCCGACGGCCCGTAGGCGTAAATCGAGCCGAACCATCCCTTGTGGTAACCGGCCTCGACATCCTGCTTCGTGAAATCCCCGGGACGGCCTTCCCGGTAGTCGATCGTTTCCCCGCCGTAGATCGAACTCTCGACGATCGGGGAGGTCGCGAACCACCAATTGCCGTTGCAGGTGGAATAGTATGAGCGTTTCTTGCCGCTGGCGAAGCGGAGTTCGATGAGGAGGTTGACGCACTTACTTCCAAACCATCCATTCGCGAGGAGGACGCCGAAGACGTCGCCCTGCCCGTTCAAATGGGGGGCGAGGTCGTAGGCCTTGAAATAAACGCGCTTGGAATAGTCGCTTTGGCTTGGAGCTAAGCGGTCGGTGCCGACTTTCTCCCCGTTGACATAGACTTCGTGATAACCGACCCCGGCGACATAGGCGATCGCCCGGACGAGGGGGTCGTCTTCGGGGAAGGGATCGAGCCGCTTGCGAATGGAGAGCGGGCCGTCACCGAGGAGGGCGGTACCGATGTAACGGCCTTTGAAGTCACGGGGGGTTGGGGCGAGGAGGAAGCTCGCCTCTTTTTCGTCATGTCCACCGCTTGCCCCGTCGACGACGAGGCGGACGGTGTACTCCTCCCGGGGGAGGAGGGACGGGCCCTTGTAATAGGCCCGTCCCGAATAGGAAGAGGAAGTGTAAACGTTCAGGGGTTCGGTCAGGTTCTTTCCCTTGACCAGCACGATTTCCGCCTTCTCAAGGTTCTCGTCGCCCGAAAGGGAATAGAGGAAAGAAGGTTTCCGCGGGGCGAGGAGGGGGTTGCCGTCGAGGGCGAAGGTTTCGATTCTGATCATGGGGAGGACCTTTCAGAAGCCAGTGTTACTGCTTCTTCTTCTTGAAGTGGAGGACGAGGAAGACGACGACTCCGATGACGACGATACCACCGCAGACACCGCCGACGATGCCGCCGATCTGGCCGGGAGTGAGTCCCGTGGAGGCGGGGGGTTCAGTCGGCTCAGTCGGTTCGGAGGAAGGGGCTGCCTTGACGTTGACGGTAATGGTGACCGTGGAGACCGTGCCGTCTTCGAGGGTCATCGAGGCCGTGATGGTGCAGGTGCCGACGCCGACGCCGGAGATGATGCCGGCTTCGCTCACCGTCGCGACATTCGGATCGCTGGAGGTGTAGGTAATTGTTCCGGTCGTCGCATCAACCGGATCCTTCTCAACGCCGGCAAGGGCATTTTGGCCGACCTCGAGTTCAATCGTCGTCTGGGTGGCCTTGAGGCCGGTGGCTTCCTTGTAACGGACCAAGGAGGTGCCGTCGAAGCGGTACTGGACCGTCTCGGTGGTGTAACCGTCGATGATGATTTCGCCAGTCGAGAGATCCATGCCATCCGGGTTGCTCGGATCGGCGGACCCGATCTTGCTACCGGTGAACTTCGGGATCGGCATGCCGGCATCGATGGTCAGCATGTCGTCGAGCTTGTAGTAGTCGCTGTTGCCGTAGTTGGTGTCGTTGCAGCCGGCATCGAGGAACGAAGGCTCGATGGCGACGTTATGGCCGAGCATGTAGATGGTCTTGATGGGGACCTCGGTTCCGTCGGCCCGGGTGTAATGGACATGCTGGAGCATGTTCGCGTCGGTCCAGGCGGTGCCGGCTTCGTTGGAGATGTTCGGATCGTTGGAGGCGGTGTTCGGCGCATCGGCGAAAATCCAGAAGCTGAACCAGCTGACGATGCTCGCGGTCGTGATCTCTTGGTCGTAGAGCTCATAAACCGTGACAGGGAGGGTGGTCGTGTAGTTCTGCTCGTCGTAGGTGACGCTCATCGAAGCGGTCACGTCGCCGACCTTGGAGTGGTCGAACGTTTTGTCGATGGTGTAGGTGAAGGAGGCGGCATCGAAGTTCTTCATGTACTCGACATCGCCTTCGAGGATGAGGTGGAAATACGGGATGCTCGGATTCCAGTTGGTGAGGTCTTGTCCAACGTAGACTTGGTGGTTGACTTCCCAACCGGTATAGGGCTTGACGCCGACGATGTCGAGATCGACGACCTCGAAATCAAAGGTCTTGGTGATGGTCTTGGCTTCCGGGGTATCGCCGCCGGTCGTGCCTTCCACGGTCGCGGTGACCGTGGCCTTGCCGGCCTTGAGGCCGGTGACGTTGCCATAGCGGTCAACGCTCAGGACGGTCGGGTCACTGGAAACGAATTCCGGGGTGGCACCCGAGGTGGCCGGATCGAAGGCGAAGGAAGCATCGAGGGTGTCCCCGACGCGGACGATGTCATCCTCGTATTCGAGGGTGAAGTCGGTCGGCTTGCTGTCCGAGAGGACGAAGCTGGAGCCGTTGTAGACCCACTTGATTCCCTCTTTCAGGACGGCCACCGGAACCCAGTCGCCATCGCCGTTCGGATTCTGACTCCCGGCATCAATGGTGCCAGTATAGCTCCATTGATACATTCCGGGGGTGAAGCTAACCGAATCGCCGATCTTCCAATCGGTCGGCAGAATCTTGTCATCGCCGTTGGAATAGAGGATGTAACGGGCGGCTTGAAGGAATTTGACATCGGTGACCTTTCCGCTCGGGCCTTCGATCACGATGTGGTCAAGGACGTTCTTAAGCGCCTCGTCATAGAGGTTGAACGACTGGGTGATGGCAACGCCGTCCCAATCCATGTAGAAGATGCCACCCCACCCGCTGTTGACGCCAAAGGAGGCGAGGTTCGGCTTGAGCTCGGCGGTAACTTCCTGGATGGTCAGGGTGACGGTGGTCGAGAAGCCATTGACGGTGATGGTAACGGCCTGATCGCCGATTTGGGTGGGGTTGTAATCCCCGATGGTGTCCTCGCCGGGGGTCCAGCTGATGGCACCCTCGCTACCGTCATCGTAGGTGGCGGCAAGCTGGATCTTGGACCAATCGGGTTCAACCCCGACATAGGTAGTGATCTTGCCATCTTCAGGCGAGATTACCTTGATTCCGGTCTGGGCAGCCGGAATGGTCACGTTAACGGTGATTTCGGCGGTTTCCATCGCGGAATAGGCCGTAATGGTTGCCGTGCCTTCGCCAGCGGCGGTCACTTTGCCATTGGCATCGACTTTGGCAACGGCGTCGTTGCTGCTCTTGTAGAAGACAAGCGGATCGTCATCGGTCGTCGTATTGGTCAAGACGGTCGTTAGATCGAGTTCGGCATTGAGGTCGAGATCGGCTTCTTCTTGCGTGAACTCAAAGACAGTCGGCCTTATCAACTGTTCCCATTCGCCACCCGCGCCATCGGCCAATTTGCAAATCCACCAAGATTCGTTGTCGAAGATGAATGTTTTGCCTTCGTTGGGCGCGTTCGAAGACGTAAACGAAATTCCGGACGGAATATGGAGGATGTCCCCGTGCCTATTGATGTTATTGAAGGATATGAGGATGCTGTCGCCAAATGGGAAGATTCCTGAACTGTTTCTTCCGAACTCGGACATAACCCCATATTCATCGTAGATTTCAAAGGCCAAATCTGGTGTTACGTTGGTCAAGGAATATCCTGCTGCCCATACGCTGAAATCTTGTCCGGGAAGGGTCACCGCTACCGCTTTGCCGTAGTCGCCGCCACCCCACATGAGCGAATCGCGGTTACGAACCAGGACGCTGGTTGCGTGAACATCCTCGGCTTCCGCCATCACGGCTGGGGTCGAAACGACGCCCGTCGCGGCAAGGCCAAGGAACGCCACTGCTCCAAGTAGGAGCGATTTCTTAGCTTTCATTAGCTTTCTTTTCCTTTCTGCATGAAGCTATTCGTCTAATTGAATGGAGATGGGTTTTAATTAACTCTTCGATTCCGTCCCTCCTTTCACTAGTAGCGGTAGCCGAGCCGCCCGAGCGGCATGACGTCCCCGCTTTGGTAGTAACTCATCGGATCGTCGGGGTCGGTCACGTTGTCGTAGACCTTGAAGACGAAGCTGACCCGCGACGGATCCGCACCAAAACTGGACAAAGGAACGGCGATTTGCAGGAATCGCCCGCTGAGAGCATAGGAAATGTCAGCGGTCGAGGCGGTCCACTTCCCACTCTCGTAACGTTCAAGGGAGGCTTTCCCGTCGGACTTGGCGGTCCCAATCCGATACGAATAGGTGCCCATGAAGCCCTCACCATCCGCTTCCTTCCCGAGGAGGATGACCAGGGCATCGCCCTTATCGCCCATCTCGATGTCAGCGTTGCATTCGATGCGGAAGTAGGCCATCGAGTCATCGTTGGTCACTTTGACCGACTTGATGTCGTTCCTGCCGGAATCGTCGGTGTAGTAGGCCGGAACCGTGATGCCTTTGAAGTCGCGGTCGTCGGCATCCCCCGTCGGATCGAGGTAGGAACGCTCGATGCCAGCCCAATTGCCCTCGGAGAAATCATTGATGTCGATGCTCTTCCGGGCATGGGCATATTCGACGTAATCGGTGGTCATCTTGTAGGCCCTGGCGTTCTTGACGAACTGCATGTAGTAGTTGTCGCCATAGCCGCCTTCCATCATCTCGAGGTCGCGGGAATACTCGTTGTCCCAGGTGTCGACGAAGTAGATGCCCTTGTCGCCGCCATAGCCGATGTTTGTCCCGTCCCACTGCTTGATGGCTTGCCATTCGTTCCAGCCGGTGACGAAGACGTCGCTCACCCCGTTTGCCGGGTCGAGGGCCGTGTCGAACATCTTCTGGAAAGCCAAGCCTTCCTTCCAATCGCCTTCGACCTTGTCGGTCTCGGGATTGTAGCCACGGTGCGACTCGGCTCCTTCAAGCGAGTAGCAGATCAAGTCGTGGTTGTGCTGGGCGACCGGGACGGCGATGTGCCCATTGTGGATTTTCTGGGGGTAGCCGTAGGTCATTCCGGCCTGGCCGCTTCCCCCACCGGGAGCCCGGCTCCAGCTCATCCACGGCTGGGCGTTCTCGTTGTAGTTGCCGTTGGGCCACTGGCTCTCGAGGACATCGAAATAAAGCTGCATCTCGGCCGACATGACCGGGTTCTTGCCCTCGTATTTGGTCTGGTCGCTGGCCTCTCCGTTATTTTCGGTGATTCCGACGATCCGCGGTTTGCCCGTGGGGGCCCACCAGCAACTCTCCCATTCCGGGTGGGTGTAATAGGCGTTGTAGAGCATCTGGACGGTCTGGCCCGAGGAAGTGTTCGTGTAGAACATGACCTTCGGTACCTTGATGCCCTGGGCTTGGAGTTTCACGATCTCGTTGAGGATGGTCGGGACCACGTCCTCGTAGATGACCGCGTTGGTCGTGTCGAAGCAAAGATAATCGACCCCGCAGTTGGCAAAGAGCTCGAGGTGTTTGCGGATGACCCAGGGATCGGCCGAGTTGTAATAGCCATAAAGGGGCTTGCCCCAGGTGTGGAAACGGCCGTTTGGGGAAAGCGGATCGTCCTCGCTATAGAGGGCCTTCCGGCCTTCCTCGGTCGAAAGGAGGGCCGAGATGTCGCGGGGACCGGTATTCCCCCGGAAATCGTAATCGTGCTGGCCGAGCCAGATGTGGTAGAAGAGCCCGACGTTGTGCTCGCCATCGCGGAAGCCGCCAGCCGGTAGCACTTTCCGCCCCAATTCATCGATGCCCTCGAGCTGCAACTGGCTGAAGTCGGCATCGCTAAGGACGCGTTCATCGCGCGGAAGGCCGGCATCGAAACTGACGCCGGAAGGCAAATCATCCATGGAACTACCTCCTGTCGGCCCGCAGGCGGTCAAGCAAAGAACGCCAAGGGCAAGGCCAAGGAACTTAGTGGGCGTATTCATAGGCGAGCCTCCCGATCGGGGCGCTATCCCCGCTCACGTAGAAATCGTCGACGTCGGTCGGGTCAACCAAGTGGTCGGTCACTTTCAAGAGGAGGTGCGGATCGCCGCCGGCGAGGCCGAGCGAACCGCGGGGGATGCGGTATTCGATGACATCGCCCGCATAAACATAGGCACCGGCGCTTTCCTTTTTGACCCATTCATTCGTCTCGGCGTCGTAAGTCAAGACGTCGAGCGTCCCGCTTCCGTTAGGGACGATCCGGAAGTCGAAGTTGTCGGCATAAGCCGACCTCTCTTCCAAATCGGGGTTGCCGATGAAAAGGTTCATCCAGCTCTCGTCGCCGGAACTCGCGATGATGTCGGCCGAGGTCTCGACCCGAACGTAGATGTTGTCGTTGTCGTGGGCGATCTTGGTGTTGACGATGTCGTTGCGGGCAGTGAGGTCGCTATAAACCTCGTAACCGGGGGAACCGGCCGTGGCCGCGTTCTCGAAATTCCGGAACTGGGCATCGCCCTCGAAATCGCGGTAAGTGTATTCGACCTCGTTCCACTTCGGATCGTCGGTCCCGATGGAAATGCTTTGGTGGTCAAGAAGATAATGCTCCCCGTCCTCATAGGCGAAATTGCGGAGATTACGGGCGATTTGCAGGTAGAATCCATCGCCATATCCGGTTTCGCTATCGGTCATCTCGGCATCGCGGCTGTAAATGAGGTCGAAGCCGTCGACCATCTGCATGTCGCCGTTGTTGGCCCGGTTCTTGATGGCCATCCACTCATTCCACTGGGTGATGAAGACATTATTGACTTCCTTGCCCTCGTTGAGCTCCTCGTCGAAGACAGTCCGCCACTCCTCTTCGAAGTTGAGACCCTTCTCGTATTCGTCGAGGTTTTGCTCGCCCCACTCATAGCCTTCGGTCGCCCGGGTGTATCCCCGGCCGTAGTTGCTTTCTTCCTGATTGGCCGCGTTGTAGCCAGGCATCTGGGCAATCGAGACGGACATCGTGCCGTTGTGGTTGAACTGCGGCCAATCCCAGTTCATCCAGGGGAAGGCATCGCGCTGCATCCGCTCGTCGGGCCATTGGCTCGACTTCAGGGTGAAGCGCTCCTCGTAGAGGGCGAGCCGCTCGAGGTCGGTGAAGTCTTCCTTCCGGGTAACGAGCATCGGCTTGCCGTCGACCATGTACCAGACATCGTCGTAGGAGTCGTCCTGGAACCAGATGCCGTAAAGGGAATTGACGGTGATTTGGCTATGGGAATTCGTGTAGAAGGCCAGCTTCGGGACTTCGAAGCCCTGGGCGGCGAACTTCCGCCAAACCTCGATGAGGGCGCTTACCACGTCCGTGTAGATGACGCTATTGGTCGTGTCGAAGACGAGATAGTCGATGCCGGCCATCGTGAAGAGCTCGCAGTGCCGGGCCAATACCCAGGGGTCGCGGCTGTCGTAATAGCCATAGAGGGGACGGCCGAAATAATGGTATTGGCCAAGGGGGCTGGCCGTCGGTAGGCCCGTTCCCGAAGTCACGTCCCAGAGGGCGGTCGGATTCGTTTCCTTCAGTTCCGTGACGTCGTAGATGCCCGATTCGTGGCTACCGTGCCAAAGGGAATAGAACATCCCGGTTTCCTTCTCGGGGTTGGCCATGGAGACCGAGGAAAAGGAACGGCCGAAGGCATCGGTTGCCGCAAGTGAATTGACGGTGAACTGTTCGTCGGTGAGCGAACGGTTGTCCTCGATGCGCTCATGGCTTGGCCGGTTGGCCTCGTTGCAGGAAGCCAGTAAACAGGTGGCGAGGAGAACGACGCTTGGAATGATGGTCCTTTTGGCTTTCATGGCTTTATCCTTTGATGCCGCTGGTGAGGGCTCCGTCGGTAAGTTGCTCTTGGAAGACGATGAAGAGGATCGTCGGGAAGAGGGTCATGAAGACGCCACCGGCCATCCTGACCGCCGCCCATTGGGTGGCCGCCATGCCCTCGACCGTGCTCTTGAAAATCGCATAGGCGAACGTGTAGGGGGCATCGGTGGACGGCATGTAAAGGAGCGGGCCGTAGTAGTCGCCCCAATAGGAATTGAAGACGGAGATGATGATGTAGATGATGATCGACTTGCAGTTGGGGAGGATGATCGACCAATAGATGCGGAAGGGGCCGCAGCCATCGATCTTCGCCGCGTCGCATAGTTCGTTGGGGATGCCGAACATGTACTGGCGGATGAGGAAGATGTACATCGCGCCGCCCCCGAAGAGGTTCGGGATGGTGAACGGCATCAAGGTGTTGAGCCAGCCGACCTTCGAGTAGATGACGTAGAGGGGAATCTGGGTAACGACGCCCGGAAGGGTCATCGTCAGCATCATGATGGCGAAGACGACGTTGCGGCCCTTCCACCTGAGTTTCGAGAAACTGTAGGCGATGAGGGTGGCCGAAAGGGGAATGGCAATGATGTTGAAGAGGATGATGAGCAAGGTGTTCCCGAGGGCGACCGCATAGTTGTAGCCGGAACTCGCATCGGTGAAGAGGGTGACGAAGTTGTTCCACTGCAAATCTGACCAATTCGGGAAGAAATGGGGATTCGGATCGAGGATCTCCGCCTCCGACATGAGCGACTTGAACACCATGAAGATGTACGGGAACATGAGGACGAGGGCCACCAAGCACATCCCGAGGAAGAGGGCGCTGGTCTTCGTGAAATCCCATGCACGGGCCGTCCGGTTGCTCTTGAAGGCATCCCCGGTGAGGCGGTCTTTGAGTGTCTGGTAGTTCATTCTCACTCGCCTCCGTAGAAGACCCACTTCGATGTCTTGAACAAGACAAAGGTGAGCAGTGAAATGACGATGCAGAGCAGCCACGAGAGGGCGCTAGCATAGCCAATGTCCCCGACCCTGATGGCTTCCCAGTAGATCTTGACCCCGTAAAGGAGGAGGGAATCCTCGTATCCGCGCCCGTCACGCGGGGCGAAGATGAGGGTTCCGTTGTACTGGAGCGAGCCGATGACCGAGGTGACGAGGTTGAAGAAGATGATCGGGGTCGACATCGGTATGGTGATGTGGCAGAACCGCTGGAAGGCGTTGGCCCCGTCGACCTTGGCCGACTCGTAGAGATCCTTGGGGATGTTCTTGAAGGCCGAAAGCCAGAGGATCATGCCACCGCCGATTCCCCATAATCCCATGAAGATGAGAGAGAACATGGCGGTCTTCGGATCCATGAAGAACGGGAACTTGTCGAGCCCGAGTGAAGTCAGGATCTTGTTGAAGATGCCATAGGTGTTGTCGAAGAGATCCTTCCAAAGAAGGCCGGAGACGACGGCCGGGATGACGACCGGCAAATAGAAGAGGACGCGGAACACCCGGGTGAACTTGTGGCTGTTGTTGACCAAAAGGGCCAGGAAGTAGCTGAGAACGAGGTTCAGGGGGATGTTCACGCAGGCGTAGATGAGGGTGTTGAGGGCGGCCGTCCCTACCTGGGCGTCCGTGAAGGCATGGACGAAGTTCCCGAAGCCGGCCGGGGACATATTGAAGCCGTCATACCAGAAGAAGCTCCAGATGAGCGAGCAGAACATCGGGATGGCCGTGAATAGCGCCAAGCCGATGATGAGGGGAGAACAGCAAACCCAACCGGCGATGGTTTCCTTCTTCCTCGAAGCGCTCATCTTTATCTTGGGGCGCTTGAAATTCGGGTCCCCAACGTCTTTTTTCTTCGGTAAAAGAGAAGACGCTTTCTCTTTCAAGGCAACGAGAAAGGGTTTCTTCTCGTTGCCCGTTGCTGTCGGTTCCATGGACGTATTACCTATTTGCTTGGATGATGGTAGAGGTGGTTATCAGTCGTTGATGGCGTATTCGAGGTCTTCGATGGCGTTTTCGATGATCTTGTCGATGGTCGGGCGGTTGCTGCTCGTCGAAAGGGTGTCACCGACGACGTCGCCGATGGCGAGGGTAACGTCGGCCATCGCGGACGGGTCGATGTAGGAATAGTACTCGTCGGCGATCTTGCGTTCGTCGTAGAGGACGTAGGCCTCGAGGTTGCGGTCGGTGTAGCCTTTCGTCCAGTTGGCATCGGTATTGTCGGGATCGGCAAGGTCATTACGGATGGACGGGAGGTTGAGGCCGCCGCTGGCAAGGGCCTGTTGCCCGTCATAGGACATGAGGAAGTTCAGGAATTCCCAGGAAAGGAGCTTCTCCTTGGAAGCCGAGGTGAGGGAATACCCGGCAATGCCAGCACCGATTTTCCCCTGCTCCCCGTTGATGATCGGGAAGGTGACGATGTCGATGTTGCCCTTGAGGGCGCGCATGTTGTCATAGTGGGAAATGGCCGCCGACTGGAAGATGAACGGGCAGGTTGCCGATTCGAAGGAGGAACCGGAAGTCACCCCCGCCCCGACGCAATAACGCTTGTCGGCCAGATCGCGCATGGCGGCGAGGGCGTCACGCATGGCCTGGGTATCGACCCCGATGGTATTCTCGGCTTGGAAAATGTCGGCGCCGTAGCTCCGCATGAAGGGGTAGTAGACGGACGACCAACTCATGTTGAAGTCCGCGCAGAACCAGTCCTCGGCGTGGCCGAGGGCATCGGCGTGGGTCCGCCACTGGGCGCAGATGCTCAGGAAATCGTCCCAAGTCCAGCCGTTTTTGATTTTGTCCATCGAAATGCCGGCGTCGCTCAGGAGTTTCTTGTTGTAGAAGGTAACGACCGTGTCGGCGCTCCGGGGAACGGCATAGTAGAGATCCCCATCGCCAGCCATGTCGAAGAACTCGGTCTTGAAGTCGGCCTCGAAGTCGTAATCGCCGCGCGCCTCGGAGGCGTTGATGTAATTGTTGAGCGGCTCGATGACATTGAGGGAGCGGAGGAAGTAGACTTCCTGGGAATTGGTCCACACGATGTCGGGAAGTCTCTCGGCCATGTGCATTTGCCGCACCTGCGATTCATAGGTGCTGATCGTGACGAAGGTCGTCGAGATGTTGACTTTCGGATACTTGAGCTTGAAAGCCTCGATGGCCGCGTCGATCATCGTCTGCTCGTTTTCGTTGCCGGAGGGGATGAGGATCCCGATGGAGCCATCGTAGTCGGCCGGGATGCCGATCTCTATTTCCTGCTCGACAAACGATGATTGCCCGCTTTCCCCAGGCTTTTCGATGACACAGCCGGTGAGGGCAATGGCCGTTAAGAGCCCTCCGAGGATGATGGTGTGCTTGCTTTTCATGAATGACCTCCTTGATTAAGCAGTCTTGATGGTGGCGAGGAGGGCCCCGGTGTAAAGGCGGTGCCCATAGTCGTTGGGATGGTTGATGCCGTTGCCGGTCATGTCGTAGTAGTCACGACCGCCCTCGAGCATGAAATTGGAATAGGCGGTCATGTCGAGGAAGATGACCCCGTCGTTTTTCTCGACGAAGTAGTCCATCCGGCTCCGATAGTCCTCGAGCCGGAAGATGTCGTAACTCCGGTTATTGGGGGAAATCGGGGACATGAGGATGATTTCCACGTTCGGGAGATGGCTCTTCAAGTAGAGGACGATGTATTCGATGTTGTCTTTGAATTTGTTCGGCGAGGTGGTCGGTAAGTCGTTGATGCCATAGTGGACCAAAACGAGATCAGGGTTTTGATTGACGACCCGAGCGAGAAGCGCATCCTGGGCTCCGTTGGAGGAGGTGGTTCCCCCGACCGCCATGTTCTCCCCGGTCACGTCAAGGCCGTAATCGCGTTCGATTGCCTCGGTGAAGAGGTCGAAGAAAGGAGCCTGGTAAGGTTCGTGGTTGAATTTCTCGGACGAGGAACAGCCCTCGATGACGCTATCGCCGATCCCGACTACCTTGAGCGAACCGCTTTTCGCCTCCAACTTGGCCTTGAGGTTCGGAAGGGAGGCGATTTGGCTCTTGGGCAGTTCGGCCGCGTTGACCTCTGAGACATCGTAGGCATACGTCACGTACACCTGTGTGCCGTAATAAAACGGCGACTCGGTGTAGACCGTCGAGCTCATCAACATGTAGTCGGTGAGGGTGTTTTTGATTCCGTTGGTCTTGACGTAAGGGGCCGGGATGTCCTCTTCCCCATGCATCTGCTTGTCGGTCCAATGCCCAATTTTGCTACCGGCCGGGGCGGCAATCGAATTGCCGTCGATCACGTAATCGGTTCCCTCGGCAAAGACGTTCTTGAGGGTGTAGTCGCGGACCGAGATTATCTTCGTCGGTTCGAAGCGAAGATACCCAAGCCCGGTCCCGTCTTCCTGGGTCCTAAGCATGACCGTTTCGTTGTAGATGATGTTTCCGTCGAAGAAAGGATCGGTGACGGCTTTCGGATTGGTCTCGTAATCGTATTCAAACGAATCGAGGTCCTCGACGTAGTTGGGCATCTTCTCGGGGTCGAGCGATTCGAACACCTCTCCCGAGGAAGAAGACGGTTCTTCAGAAACGGGGATGCTGGAAGATGAACCCACCCCTGTCGGACCGCAACCGCTGAGGGCAAACGTGGCTAGGGCGAGGCCCACCGCCGCTTTTCCCTTCATCGAATTGCTTTTGCACTGAAATGACATGCTATCCCTCCGCTAAAGCGCTTTCATTCTCGAGTGCCGTAAGCAGATGTGCAAGGTTTTGATTGTCTTTGATTGAAACGTTGATAATTGAGCAGATTTTTGCGAAAGTTAAATCACGTGAGGTGCGATTATGCTCATTGACGAACGAAAAACGGAAATCCTGGAGATTACCAAGGGCAAAACGTATGTGTCGGTGGACGAGCTGGCAAAAATGGTCTTTGCCTCCCCGGCGACGATACGCCGTGACCTGGCCGACCTGGCGAACGCCGGCCTCATAAAGAGGGTTCGGGGAGGTGCCTCGGCCCTTCCGCCGACGACTGGCGAGGTGTCTTCCATCATCAGGCGCCAAAGCAACATCGCCGAAAAGAAGAAGATGGCCCAGGCCGCCCTTCAGTTCCTCCACGAAGGGGAGAGCTATTTCTTCGATTCCTCCACGACGGTTGCCCAGCTCATACCGCTTCTCAAGAACTTCTCGGACATCACCATCATCACCAATGGCTTCGACAATGCCGCGGCCCTGTCCAACTGCGCCAATTTCTCATCCTACATGGCCCCGGGCATCATTGCCTTCAACGTCGGGTCCTCGATTGGCCCGGATACCGTGGCCTTTGTGAGCAATTTCACGGTCGACACCTTCATTTTCTCCTGCCGTGGCTTTTCGCTAGAAACCGGTCCGAGCGAAGGAACCGTCGAGCAGCAACGAGTCAAATCGGCAATGGCCAGACGTTCCAAGCGCCTCATCGCCATGATCGACCACACGAAGTTCGATCGAGGCTTATTGGCCTCTGATTGCCGGGTGTCGGACCTCGACGTCCTCGTTACCGACCAGGAGCCAAGCGAAGACTACAAAGAGGCCTTCCGGCGCCACAACGTCCAACTGGTGATTGCCTCTTGAAACCGGCGCGCAAATTTGCGCATTGCGCACAAATGCGAAAATCGGCACGCGCAATCGCCAATCCTTGGGAAGAGGCGAGATGCCGGAACGGCCGGCCTGTTGCATTCGCCAACCGTTTCGATAGAAGGTAATGAGAGGAGATACATAACATGAAAAAGCCACGAACATCGGTACTTTTGCCTTCCGCCATCCTCTTGGTCCTCGCTTCCTGCGGGCCAACCACCGCCTCTTCGAGCGTCTCGGAATCCTCCTTGGAGGAACTGCCAAACGAGCAAACGGGCTTGATTGTCGACACATTCGCGGACGTCACGCCAATCGGCAACCAGCTCCTCAATGAGCCCATCCGCGTCTATGCACCTTCCTCTTCCGAAGACCTCACGGCTTTGAAGGAGGCCGCCAAGAAGACGACGGTGACCCTCCTTCGTCTCGACGATGGTCTCAATGTGATGGGGGCTGGCGGAGAGAAACTCGGGACGTGGAACGCCGTTTACCTGGACTGCCTCAACGGCCATCCGAGCATCCCGGCGGTCTACCTGGAGGCGAAAGAGGCCCTCCACGCCTACCTCTTGAGCATCCGGAAATCGCTCGCGGTCAACGATTCCTACATCGTCTCCGACGACCTCGAAGTGCTTCTCGCGGCCGGAAACGACGAATTCGCCAAGCTTTTCTCCTTGGCTTTCGACGCAAGGGCGGCCAAATTGGAAAACGATGAAGATTATTACCTCCTCGAGGCGGCCGCGACGGCGGCCGGGGCCGACACGATCATCCTGGATGCCGACAATCAAAGCCTCGAGGCGGCCGTGGAATACCTGAATGCCCGTTTCAAGAACACTTGGGTGATGGCCGAGGACGGCGAGCTCCCAAGGGCCGTCTGCTCCGGGGCTTATGGCATCGTGAGCGGCGATTTGCAGGCCATGGATTCCCTTTTGGGCAAATTCTCCAAGGCGGGACGGACCCGGAAGCAGTTCCTTTCCGCCCACCGGGGACTGACGACTGCCGGGGTCTACAACCAGAACTCCCTGCCGGCCATCGCCGATGCCTACGATGCCGGGGCCACCCACGTGGAAATCGACCTCCAAATCACCAAGGACAACGTGGTAGTCGTCTGCCACGACGATAGCCCGGCCTATTTCTCGTCCGAGTGCCCGGGCATCAGTACCCGCTTCATAAGCGAGAACTGGGACGACATCAAGCATTACCGACTCGACGACAACGGGGTCGACGAAGGGAACACCGTCCCGACCCTTGAAGAAGCCCTCCTCGCCGGGAAGGGATCCCCCCTCGTCTACATGCTCGAGCTCAAGATGGACTGGTGCAGTGAGAGGGTCCTAGGCAAGGATCCGATGCGCTACGTGGAGGAAATCGTCCGCAAAACCGGTATGGAAAAGCAAGTCCTCGGCATTTCCTACTTCCCTCCCTTCATCGAAGGGGCCCGTGAACACAGCCCCTGGATGCCGCTTGCCAGCATCGGATACGGCCCCGACTACAATTTCGAATACGTCGGGCCCGAGGACCCGGAAGGGGCAATCGACTACTTCCGGAAATACCAGTGGGGGTGCGATTACTCGATGAGTGGCACCCTCTTTGGCAACGCCTACGATTTCCTCGCCAGGGGGTATCCGATCAATAGCTACACCTACAAAGACCAGAGCAATTTCAAAAACGCCAGCAACATCGTGACGACCGACGTGGCCGAGAAATCGAAGGACGTGATTGCCGAGCTGACGCCGGCGAAGTACATCTATCTCGAGAACGTCGACGGCCTCGATGGCCTGACGGCCACGACCGCCGAGACGTATGGCCATGCCAGCGTAAGCGTCCCGGCCGAGTTCATCCTCTTGGAGGGCGACACGGCCACCGATCAATACCTACACGGTACCTTCTACTACTACGACGCCGCGCTCGGCCACGGTCTTTATAGCCCCGAGGTCATCGTCGGGAACGGTTCCCTCGGGGCCGACCCGGACTTCGCCCCTGTCCATGAAAAGAAGTCGGGGATCGTCCTCCCCGACTCCTTCGTGGATGATGTTTACGGCGCCTAATCCTCGACCAAGCGGTAATCGGGAGGGAGAAGGAGCGATTCTTCCCCTCCTTTTCTTGCGAAGTAGATGAATTTCCGCCCGCCTTCGAGGGGGAGGGAGAAGGAGCAGTCAATCTCTACCCTCTTCCCCTTGCCGCGGCGGACTTCCTTCTTGCCCTCGCTTATGAAGGAAATGCCGGTGAGGGATTCGACGATCAAGTTGACCGCGAAGGAGGTGAAGCCATGGGTGAGGGAGGCATAGAAGGAATCGTATTCCCAGAGGGTCCCGGTATACAGGGCCATCTTCCCGAAATAGAGGCGGCATTCCTCGATGACCTTCGCGTATTCCCCGTCGGCAAGCAGGGAAGAGAGGCGGAGGTAGTAGCCGATGAACATGTTGGCCGGGAAGACGCGGTCTTCCTTGACGCTCGGATCGCGTCTAGGCCCAAGAAGGGAATGGACGCGCTTCTTGAACCCGTCGTCGGGAACGTATCCGAAGTGGAGGGCATAGTATTGAGCGACCTCGCTGATCCGACCGGTCAGGTGGAGCCTACCGTCCTCCCCCCGCTTCGCGTTGTCGTTCCACCACTGCCCGTCGTAGCCGAGCCCCTTGATGGCTTTTTCGAGGCGGGCGACCTTTCCCTTCAAGTGGGCGTAACGGTCGGGATAGAGACTGGCCAGGGCCTCCAACATCCGCGAATAAAGCATGTTGGTCGGGAAATTGACCCCCCTCGTGCTTTCGAGGTCATTCGCGTGGCTCCACTCGACGAAGACGACCCCGTCGAGGTCCTCGAGGAAGCCGTCCTCGTCCTCGAACCCCTCGCACCAGGAGAGGAAATCGTCGATGCGGGACAATGGCGAGGAAAGATCGACCGTCCGATGGTTCCTTTTGTACGCCTCGAAAAGCTCGAGGACGTAGAACATCGGCCAATTGGGGATGTAGCCTTGATCCCCATAGTCGCTCGGATGGCACATCGGGATCATCTTCGGCGGTTGGTCGCCGAGGTTGACGTAATGGGCGAAGTTGTCGAGGAAGGCCTTCTCAACTACGTTCTCCCCGGTGATGAGGGCCTCGGCCCGCCCGGTGAAGTAGGTGTCGCAGAGCCAACCGGCCCGCTCCCGGGAGGGGCAGTCCATGAGGAGGTCGACCGCATCCTGACGGAAGGAGGAGACCGCGGCCTCCAGTATGGATTGGAGTTCCGCGTCCATCACCCGGTAGGAAAGCCGGGCGTAATCGGGATTCTCAAGGCGGATGAGGGAGAAGGAGCCAGGGGAGGCCTCGATCCAGCCATCGACGAGGAGGAGGCGGAAGTAGCGTCCCGAAACGGGGAGGAAGCCGGTCAGCTCATACGTTCCCGGGGTCAACTCGTAATATAGGAGGTTCATCGTCCCGTTCCGCTTGAAATCGATCCCGACGGTGACCCCGCGGCGGGAGGTATCGACCTCGTCGAAGGCGAGAATGAAGCGGCTGGGCGCATTCACTTTGAGACGGAGGACGGGGAAGCCGGTCTGACTCGCCCCGAGGTCATAGGTGAGGAAGCGGCCCTTGGTCAAGGAATAGGAGAGTTCCCCGGCCTCGAAGACGCATTTGGAAAGATAGTCCGACGGAGCGACTTCCCACTCCTTCTTCTCGTACATCCCGAGGAAGGGAGCGTGCATCGAACGGTCGTCGTAGACCGGTAGACTTTCGTCGAGAACATAAGTTCCGCCTTCAAGCGGATGACCCTCGGATTTTTCGTAACGGGGGCAATGGGTCCTCCGTTCATTGAGCTCGAAGCAACCGGTCGGGGAAAGTTTCTCCCCTTCCCCTTCGAAGGGGAGGCCCGGGGTTTTCATTGCCCGGTGCTTCGCGTAATCAAAGCGATAAGCTTCCGAGAAGGCCCGTTGGTAGGAAAAGCGGGCCACCTTCTCGAGGCGGAAGGGACTCCGGTAGGCGGTTTCGCCCTCTTCGAGTGTCTTCAGGAGTTCTCCCTTCCGACCGTAAAGGCGAAGGAAGAGGAACGGCGGCTCGTTGACCCGTTCGTAGCCTTTCGCGTTGCTCCCGGTCAAAAGGACGGCCAATCTCCTCTTCGGGGCCGGGGGTAGGAGCGCCTCATCGACGTAGAAACGGCCCTTGGCCCCGCGTTCGGGCCCGTAAAGGAGGAACTTCCCGTTGAGGAAGAGCTGGTATTCGCTGGCTCCGGCCACCTCGAGGAAGGCGGCCTCTTCCGGGAGGTCATGAAGATAAAGGAGGGAACCGTTCATCGTCTTCTCGATGGATTGGAGATAGAACCCTTCCACCTTCCTCTGGTCAGGCCCAAAGGGACGGAAGCCCTCGAAGGTCACCGCGTCGCTCAAGGCCGAGGCCTTCTCAAGGGAAAGCTCATCGCGGATCGTCCAGGAGAGGACCTTCCCACCTCTTTTCCGGTAGGAAAGTATTTTTGGGTCGTCGAGGAGAGGATAGGCGACGTCGAGGAAGTCGCATTTGCCCATCTTCCCCTCGTCCAAGTACCGGAGTTCGTCGCCCCCGATGAGAAGCCCCCGCGGGGCTTTTTCCCGCGGGAAGGCGAAGAGGGCCTCCTCGTTGAAGGAGATGATGAGGAGCTCGCCTCCATAACCCCGGATAGCGGATTCGACTGCCGCGGCGAGGGCTTTCCCGTTCCCTTGGTAGGCCTTGAGCTCGAGGACGATGGGAACCCGCCCGTGGATCATCTCAAGAAGCTCCCCGAGTCTCATGATCTTCGTCCCGTCGGGGAGTGAGTAAGACGCGATTTCCTCGGAAGCGAGTTCCTCGATGATCCCCGGCTCACCGGTTTGGTAGATCAAGTCGTGATCGTGGATGAGGAAGAGTTCCCCGTCTTTGCTCAGGTGGACGTCGGTTTCGAAGGGATAGCCCCATTCGAGGGCCAAGCGGAAGGCGAGGGGGGAGTTCTGGAAAGCCAAGGGGCCATGGAGGCCCCGATGGGCCACGCCTTTTTCTGCCAGGCGGGCGAAAGTCGATAAGAAGTTCACGTCGAATACCTCCAGATGAGTATATCCGAGCCGGGTGAAGGCTCCCACCGATGCACGCAATATCTAGCAATGCGCAGGAAAACGACCAAGGGGGATCAGGAGGCCGGCGTCCCGCCCATCGCGCCGCTACCCTCTCCCTTCCTTTTCTCGAAGCGGTAAAGGAGGAAGGAGAGGACGGTCCCGAGGAAGAAGAGCCCGATTCCGAGACCGAGGTCGAGACCGTCGATTCCTTCCTTCGACCAGGAGAAATAGACCTCGAAGGTTTCCGGGGAAAGGAGCATCGCGGCGATCGAGCCGAGGGAAAGCCCCCCGATGAGGTGGAAGGCGGCCGCCCTCCACCGCTTGAGGAGGTAACCGATGGCCTTGGAAACGAGGAAGAGGCCGAGGAGGAAACCGACCGCGAGGCAACCGTAGACGAGGAAGACCATGGGATTTTCCCCCCAATAGGTGAGACTCACCGAATCCATGAGGGGGGTATATGTCCCGACGGCCATGAGGAGGGCCGTCGCCGAAAGGCCGGGGACGAGTTGGGTGATGGCCATGAGGAAGCCGAGGAAAAGGTAGAGCACATAGTGGTACCAAGAAAGGTTGCCTAGGTCGAGGCTCCCTTCCCGGAAGAAACTCGAAAGGAGGGCCATGGCGAGGGGAACGAGGATGCCAAAAACGAAGAGAACGACCCGCCAGGGAGTGTGCCCGTCACCCTTCCATTCATCGTAAATCGACGGGTAGGCCCCGAGCATGAGGCCACCGAAGAAGAGGATGATGGCAAACGGGATCAACTCGAGAAGGGCTTTGACGGCCAGGAAGCCGAGCCCGAAGCCCACCACCGCCCCGATGAGGATCGGTAGGAGGAAGAGGAAGGCGGTCTTGAAGCTCTTGAGAAGCGAGGACATGGCGTGGAGGAGCCGCTCATAGAGCTTCATCATGATGGCCACGGCCGATCCCGAGACGCCGGGAACGATGACCGCGAGGCCGATGAAAAAGCCGAGGACCGTGGCTTTTAGCCACTCCTTTTTGTCCTTGTAGGCGAGTGAGACTTCCCCGCCTACCGCTTCCTTGTCCGTTTCTTCCATGTTGACCGCCGTTTTATACCACGAGTTCCCTTCCTAGGCAAAACACTTCTTTTTCCCAAGAAAAGAAGTCTGTTTTGCAAGGGAAAGACTCATCGATAGGCCTTCTCTTCCTCGATTTTGAGGATTCGCTTGACCGGGGTGACGATCTTTTTGAGGGCGCCTTCCTCGAGAGGCGAACGGAGGCCGGCCTTCTTGAGGAGGTGCTGGAAGGGGTACTTCCCGCCGAGGCTGCCAAGCCGGACGTATTTCCGCCAGGCCCGTTCGTGGTCCTTCTGATCGAGGGCGAGGAACTCGAAGGCCACCACCTGGGCCAAGGTGTAGTCGATGTAGTAGAACGGCGAGGAATAGACGTGCCCCTGCATGATCCAGCGGAGCCCTTCCCCTAGGTAACCGGCCCCTTCGTAGGCCCGGCTCTTGTAGGGGGTGTACTTGGCCTCGATCTCCTTCCAGGCCGCCCGGCGTTCGGCCTTGCCGACCTCCGGGTGATCGTAGACCCAATGCTGCCACTCGTCGACCGTGACCCCGTAGGGGAGGAAGAGAATCGCGCTGGCAAGATGCTGGTAACGGTATTTGTCGGGTTCGTCGAAGAAGAGGTCCATGTAGGGCCAGGCGAAGAACTCCATGGCCATCGAATCGATCTCCGCCCCGTCCATCGTCGGGCACCGGTAATCGGGCAGCTTGATGTTCCGGGCAAGGTAACTTTGGAAGGCGTGCCCGAATTCGTGGGTCAAGACGTCGATGTCCCCAGAAGTGCCGTTGAAGTTCGAGAAGATGACCGGGCATTTCTTGAGAGGCAAGTAGTTCATGTAACCCCCGAGGGCCTTGCCGGGCTTCGCCTCGAGGAAGAGGAGGTGCTTTTCCACCATGAAGTCGAAGAAACGACCCGTCTCCGCGGAGAGGGCTCCATACATCTTCCTGGCGTTGTCCACCTTCTCCTCGGTGCTCCCCCGCGGAAGGGGGTTCCCGTCGGGGTAATACACCTCGAGGTCTTCGTAGGAGAGGCGTTTGAGGCCCAGGGCCCGGGCTTCCTCCCGGGCAATCTTCTCGGCGAGGGGGGTCACGACCTCATGGATGGCTTCGCGGTAGGAAGAGACCTCCCTCCGACCATAGTCGTAACGGCCCATCAGATAGTAGGAGAGGTCGCTATAGCTATCGAAGCCGAGGAGGTGGGCTTTTTCGTTCCTGATCTTCACCAGTTCGTCGAAGATGTCCTCGAGTTCCGGGGCGATTTGGTTCACCGCGGCAATCGCGGCATCTTGGGCCGCCTTTCGCCTGTTCCTGTCCTTGTCGCCATAGAAGGCCCCGATTTGGCCAAGGCCGTAATCCCGGCCCTCGAAGTGGACGACGGCTTGGCTTTTCACCGCATCGTAACGGCTGCCCAGCTCGTTCTCCTTCTGGGAGAGGGCGACCACTTCCGGCGAGAAGCCCTTGAGCTGGTATTCGAGCATCGTGAGGTAATGGGAACCGAACCTGGCCTCGATCTCGTCTTTGTAGGGCGAGGAGAGGAGGGCCCGGGCATAGGGGAGGGAGGCTTCCTGGACGAGCGGGGTGGCCGCATCGACCGCTTTCTGGTTTTTCCCATTCTCCTCGTCCCGGGTATCGAGGGTGTAAGCAAGGGAAACCGTCCCGAAATCGTCGAGTACCTTGTCCATTGCCTTCGAATAGGCCTTGACTGCCCGGATGGCGTCTTTGGCCGAAGCGGCTTCCTCAAGGCCCTTGATGGCCTTGTCGATCTTCTTGAGGTAGGAAGACGGCTTCATCTTCACCGCTTCCCATTCTTCGTATGAGGGGGTTTCCTTTTCCATGTCGTTTCTCCTACCCGCGATTATAAATCCCTTTCGAGCCGCTTTTCTTGTCTAGTCTCTCCCCCCTCACTAAAATACGTCCGGTATGAGCGAAGAATTGGACCGTCAAATCGAGACCGTCCTCGACAAGATCCGCCCCTTCATGCAGCGCGAGGGCGGTGACATCTCCTACGTCGGGGAAAAGGACGGGACCGTCTACGTCGAAATGAACGGGGCCTGCGCCGGCTGCCTCTACGCCGACGCGGACATCTCGGCCGGGGTCGAGATCATCCTCATGGAAGAAGTCCCCGGTGTCGTCCGGGTCCTCTCAAGCGACAAAGCCCCGATAGACGTCTTGGAAAAATACCGGGCCAAAAAGGAAAAGGCCCTTCAATCGAAAAAGGAAAGCGAGGCCGTCTAAGCCTCGCTTTTGTCATGAATGTCCCCGTTTTGCGGGTCAATTCCCATCCTTTTCCTTCACTTCTACCTCGATGGCCCCGTGGGTGTCGACATTCCCCGCCTCGGCGAAGAGCTCGAGAATCGAGAGCCATCTCCCCTTGAGGAGGAGATAGACGAGATCGACAATCAGGTTGGCCGGATAGACGAAGATCCAGACGATCGAGACGACGAGGGCTAGCACGTTCTTGGCCCTATAGGCCTCGATCGAACGTTCGATGCCGTAGACGAAATCGGCTAGGCAAAGGACGATTTTGGCCCAGAACGGGAGGCTTAACAGGGCCTCCCTGAAGCTCTTTTCCCCTTCGCTCATCTACTTGCAGAGGAAGAGGTGGTTGAAGATGAGAACCCAGATGAAGTCGACCCAACCAAAGGCAAAGCCGAGGATGACCCCGAGGAGGAGCCCGATGAGGTTCCGAAGAGTCGGCTTCTCGATGATCGCGGTCACCCGGACGAAGATCTCAACGACCCAGTTGACGACCGGGATGAGGAGGAGGATCAATTGGACGATGCGGGATTGCTTGTTGAACCAAGTCATGTTTCTTTACTTCCTTTCTGACCTAAATATACCCGATTGGGCAGCTGGGTTCATCAACTATCCGTCGATTGGGAGGTCGAGGTTTTCCTTCTTGTTTAGAAGGAAATACCCTTCCCGGTTATAGACGTCGGGGCGGTTGAATGAATAGGCGGTTCCGTCCGGCTTCAGCATGTAGCCCCCGGCCTCTTCGAGGATGAGACTCCCCGGGGCGACGTCCCATTCCTTGGTAAAGGGCGAGAAACGGTAGGAGACATCGGCCTTCCCCTCGGCGATGAGGCCGAACTTGATGGCTGCCCCGCGGGGTTCGATGCTCGTGAAAGCCGACTTCCGGGCTGCGATGTAGTCTTTCTCCTTCTCGTTGAAATGGGTCTTCGATATAAGCAAGCGGAGGGAATTCCCCACCCGGTCGGAAACGTGGATCCTCTCCTTCTTGCCACCCGTTTCCTTATAGGCCCCCTCGCCCCGGATGGCCGAGTAGAGAAGATCGAGGGTCGGGGAGTAAATGACCCCGGCGACGACCTCGTGGAAGTGGACGAGGGCGATGAGGACGGCGAACTCCCCGTCGTGGTTCACGAAGTCGCTCGTGCCGTCGAGGGGATCGACGATGTAGACCCACTCTTTCTTTAGACGCGAGGGGTCGTCCCCGCTTTCCTCGGTGAGGAAGGCGGCTTCCGGGTAAAGGGAAGAAAGCCGTTCCCTGATGAAGGCATCGCTTGTCTTGTCGGCCGCGGTAACCGGGCTATCGTCGCTTTTGACCTCCACCGCGAAATCGGTCTCGTATATCTCGAGGATGAGTTTGCCGGCCTCACGAGCCGTCTTTTCCATGTCCACGAGGGCCTTCTTGATGTCCATTGGTGAAACCTCCTCCCGAATTCTAAGACAAAAGGGACGGGGAGTGCCCGTCCCTTGCGTTACGATGCAAACTTATTCGGCCTTGCCGATGCAGCCAAACACCTCGCAGTGTTCGCGGACCGTTTGGGCAATGCCCTTCTTCCCCGGCCCGATGATGTGGCGCGGGTCATAGACCTTCTCGTCGTTTTTGAGCACTTCGCGGACGACCCTCGTCCAATACTGCTGGCACTCGGTGTTGACGTTGATCTTGCAAGTCCCGCGGTCGATGGCCTTCCGGATCTGCTCGTCGGGGATGCCGCTCCCGCCATGGAGGACGAGGGGGATGCCGACGAGGTCATGGATTTCCTCCATCTCGTCAAAGCCGAGTTTCGGCTCGCCATGGTAGGGCCCATGGACCGAGCCGAGGGCCGGGGCAAGGCAATCGATGCCGGTCTCCTTCACGAGGCGGACGCACTCGGAGGGGACCGCGTACATGCTCTCGGCCACGACTTCGTCTTCCTGCCCACCGACGCGGCCGAGTTCGGCCTCGACCGAGACGCCGCGGGGATGGGCGTATTCGACGACTTTCTTGACGAGGGCGATGTTCTCCTCGAGGGGGAAGTGGCTCCCGTCGATCATCACCGAGCTATAGCCGGCGTCGATGGCGGATTTGCACCACTCGAAGGTCGGGCCGTGGTCGACGTGGATGGCCACCGGGATGCTGATGTGGTTGTCGTGCATGTAGGCAAGGACCATGTCGACGACGACGTGGTGGCCGCCCATGTAGGTGCAGGCTCCCTTGCTCACCCCGAGGATGACCGGGGCCTTGAGTTCCTGGCAGGTGTCGAGGATGGCACTCACCCATTCGAGGTTGTTGATGTTGAACTGCCCGACCGCGTAGTGGCCGGCCTGGGCCTTCCTGAGCATCTCGGTCATGCTCACGTAGTTGGGGAGATTGTATTTGTTTTCCATTTTGACCTCCTTGGAATATATCAAATGGAACGCAGCCTATTGGTTCTGACCGACGAAGGAAGCGACGTCCTCGTCGAGGGCAACGGTCTTTTCCTCGCCTTCTTCCTCGACGTTTCCGTCATCTTCCTCGCCTTCGCCTTCCTCGCCTTCTTCCTCTTCCTTGTCCTTTTCCTCGCCTTCTTCCTCGACGTCCTCGCTATAGACTTCGTTGTAGTCGATGTGGACCTTGTCGTAGGTGTGGTTCTTGCGGAGGTCCCAGAAGTTGTCGGTAAGGGCGACGAAGCGTCCGTCGAGGGTCAAATCGGTATAAAGGGAACCGAGGCGGGCGAGCTTTTCCTCTTCGCTCATCTCGAGGATGGCGGCCACCTCGTTCACGAGATCGGTGAAGGTGAGGGCCCCACCGTGCTTCTCGAGGGCTTCGTAGGCGGCATCGATCATGCTTTTTTCGGTATTCATGGTTTTCTCCTTTGGGATTCTACATTTTTTCCGGGGCCGTGACCCCGAGGATGCCCAGGCCTTCCTTGATCACGATGGATGCGGCTTTGATGAGGGCGAGGCGGGAAGCGGTCAAGACGGCGTTCTCCCGGTCGATGATCCTCGTCGAGGCGTAGTACTCGTGGATGAGGGAAGCCAGGCGGTAGACGTAGCCGGCCACCTTATAGGGGGCCCGGGCTTCGCCGGCGGCCTCTATCATAGCAGGGAAAGAGGCCAAATGCTTGAGGATTTCCCCTTCTAGGGGAAGGACGAGGGTCCCCAAGGTGAGTTCCGGGCAAATCGGCTCGGCGAGATGGAGGACGCTTTGGCAGCGCGCATAAGCGTACTGGGAGTAATAGACCGGGTTCTCCTTGCTCTTCGAGAGGGCGAGGTCGAGGTCGAAGTCGAGATGGGTATCCCCGCTCCGCTCGCTGAAGAAGTAGCGGACGGCATCCTTGCCGACTTCGGCGACGAGGTCGCGGTGGGCGACCGCCTTCCCGGTCCGCTTGCTCATCTTGACCTCGGCGCCGTCTTTGTAGACGCGGACGATCTGGTAGAGCCCGAACTCGAGGACGTCTTCGGGATAGCCCTTCATCATGAGGGCGCTTTTCATCCGGGCGAGATACCCGTGGTGATCGGCCCCCAGCATGTCGATGAGGAGGTCATAACCGCGGCTGATCTTGTCGTAATGGTAGGCGATGTCCGGCATGAAGTAGGTATAGCTCCCGTCTTTTTTGACAATCGGGCGGTCCTTGTCATCGAGGTAGGCCGAGGTCTTGAGGTAGAGGGCCCCGCCGTCCTCGTAGGCCAGGCCGTTTTCCTTGAAATAGGCGATGGCTTCCTCGATCTTCCCGGACTTCCGGATGTCGCTTTCGTAACTGAAGACATCGAAATGGACCCCGAAGGCGGCGAGGTCATCCTTGATCTTGCCCAGTTCCCGATCGACCCCGTAACGGGAGAAGTAGGCGAGGTCTTCCTCGCTGCCGTTCAAAAGGGAGTCGCCTTTCTTTTCCTTGATTTCCCGGGCAATCTCGATGAGGTCTTCCCCGTGGTAATCGTCGTCCCCGAGTTCGAGGGGATAGCCGAATAGTTCCCGGTAACGGGCATAGAGACTTAGGCCAAGGTGGCGGACTTGGTTGCCGCAGTCGTTGACGTAGTACTCGCGGGTGACTTTGTAACCGGCTTTCGATAGGAGGGAGGCCGTCGCGTCCCCGAGGGCCGCCCCCCGGGTGTGGCCGAGGTGGAGGTCGCCGGTCGGATTGGCCGAGACGAACTCGATGTCGACCTTCTTGCCCTTTTTCCGCCCGTCGCCATAATGGGCGCCTTCCTTCAAAATTGTCGCAATGACCCCCTCTAAATCCTCTTTTTTGAGGAAGAAGTTGATGAAGCCAGGTCCGGCCACCTCATAGTGCTCGACCAGTTCCTTCGGCAATAAGGAGGCAATCGAATTGGCCAGCTCGAGGGGACTTTTCCCGGCCGGCTTGGCCAATTTGAGGGCAATCGAGGTGGCATAGTCGCCATGGCTTTTCTCCTTGCTCTCGACCAACGGGACTTTTTCTTCATCGATGGAGAGACCGAGATCCGACAGGGCGGCGGCAATGGCCTTTCTCAAACGCGTTTGGTTATCCATGCTGTTCCTTTCTCACTAACAAGACGACGGCGGTTGCCCGGACGGCCTTTCCTTCGCCGATGGGGCCGAGGCCTTCCTCGGTACCGGCTTTGATCGAGATGTCGCTTTCTTCGATTTCGAGGAGGGCGGCGGTCTTTGCCTTCATCGCCGCGACATAGGGCCCGACCTTCGGGCATTCAAGGGCCAAATGGCAATCGAGGTTGCTTACCACGTAACCGGCATCCTCCGCTTTCTTCCCGGCCGCGAGGAGGATGAACGAGGAGTCGATTCCCTCGGTCTCCGGGTCGTCGTCGGGGAAGAGATGCCCGATGTCACGATCCCCGACCGCCCCGAGGAGGGCGTCGGCGATGGCATGGTATAGGCAATCGCCGTCGCTATGGGCGAGGGAGCCGACCGAAGAGGGAACCTCAATCCCCCCGAGGACGAGCTTCCGGCCCTTTTCTAGGACGTGGATGTCCTCACCGTATCCAATCCGGAATTCCTTCATGTGTTGAAACGGAAGTAGCAGATGTCCCCGTCCTTCATCACGTAGTCCTTGCCTTCGAGCCGGAGTTTGCCCTTCTCCTTCACCGCTTCCTCGCTCCCGAGTTCGCGGAGGTCGTCATAGGAAGTGACCTCGGCCCGGATGAAGCCCTTCTCGAAGTCGCTATGGATGATCCCGGCGCATTCCGGGGCCTTCATTCCCTTCTTGAAGGTCCAGGCCCGGCATTCGTCCTTTCCGGTCGTGAAGAAGGTCGCGAGATCGAGGAGGGAATAGGAAGCCTTGACCAAACGGTCGAGGCCGCTTTCCTTCGTCCCGAGGCTTTCGAGGAATTCGGCCCGTTCTTCAGGTGGAAGCTTGCTGATCTCGCACTCGATCGCGCAGGAGACCGGGATGGCGATGGTGTTTTCTTCCTTCGCGATTTCCTCGACGACCCGGAAATGGGGGTTGTCCTCGATTCCTTGGTATCCCTCGTCCGAAACGTTGGCCACGTAGAGTATCGGCTTGAGAGTGAGGAGGAAGAGGCTCTTCCTGGCATATTCGAGCTGCTCCTCGCTTAGCCCCTTGGCCCGGCGGGCCGGTAGGCCTTCTTCGAGAACGGCTTTGAGGGCGGTGAGGATGGGCATCTCGTAGATGGCTTGCTTGTCTTTGGCGACCCGGGCCCGGATTTCCTGCTTCCCGATCCGGTTGTTGACCGTCTCGAGGTCGGCCATCGCGAGTTCGAGGTCGATGGTCTCGATGTCGCGCCTTGGATCGATTTTCCCGTCGACGTGGACGATGTCCTCGCTTTCGAAGCAGCGGACCACCTCGACGATGGCATCGCATTCCCGGATGGCGGCCAGGAAGCGGTTGCCGAGTCCCTCGCCCTTCGAGGCTCCCCGAACCAAACCGGCGATGTCGTAGAAGGTGAAAGTCGCGTAGGTGGTCTTCTTCGGGGAATAGAGGGAGGATAGGTAGGCGAGTCGTTCATCGGGGACGCTGACGATTCCCTCGTTCGGGTCGATGGTGGCGAAAGGGTAGTTCTCCGCGAGGACGTGGGAATTGGTTATGGCATTGAAGAGGGTCGACTTCCCCACGTTCGGAAGGCCGACGATGCCGGTTTTCATGCTCATCTGGATTGACCAGGGTCGATTATAGCCTTCGCGCGGGCGGGCGAAAAGGCACGAAGGGAAAAGAAAAATCCCCCACAAGGGGGGAAAGCGTTCTCGCGAGGCTTACTCGGCGATCCTCACGACGTGCTCGGCCCGGGGGCCACGCTCGCCATTGGTCGCCTCGAATTCGACTTGCTCGCCCTTTTCGGCAGTGTGATAGCCTTCCATCACCAAGGCCGAGAAGTGGAAGAAATAGTCGACGTTGTCCTCACCGTGGATGAAGCCGAAGCCCTTCTCCGCGTTGAACATCTTGACGGTTCCCTTCATGGAGTCCTCTCTTTCCTGGCCCCTGCGGGCCGGTGATAAATATATCACCAGAAAAGATGGACTGGTAAACCAGTTTCGGCATCGGGCAACGGTAAAGCCAAGCCTAGACCGGATTGCTCTAACAACCGCAAGGCCGTTTAATTTGCGTGAGCAATGCAATAGAAGGCAAAGAATCACGATATCGTCGGCATTTTCGCTTCGGCTTCGTCTCCTTGGACCGCTCTGGGGATGGGCGGGACTGGTGCCCAAGCCCATCGACATCCGATACAATGTGGGCGTTAACCCCCTCGTCGACGCCTCAAAGCGACATCCGCCGCGCTGGCAGGCGGTCAGCCAACGGCATTTCGGCAAAGCCGCGGGAAAGGAGAAACATGTCGATATTGAGCACCTCGATTGTCTTGGGCAGCATTTTGATCAAGGCGATGAGCGGGAACGCGCTCATTGGGATAGAAGAAAATTTCCAGTACCCGAACATAATATTCGTTGACCCGGAATTCGACAGCATCGGGAACGATAGGCTTGTCTTGCGGACGGTGACCGACAATAGTCTCCCTACCGGTGACTCGTTGGAGCCCAACGACATGTTCAAGGATGCCACGCCCGTCACAAACGTCCACGCCTATGACGGAAGCTACAGAACGGCGCTCATGGGAGCAACGTTGTGTTCTGATACCAACGAGAACGACATCGATTTCTATTCGTTCTACCTTCTTTCCGATGCCCTTTTCAGCTATCAGTTCGAACCGGCTGGCTGGAATATGGCGGCCCGCGGGGCAAAGGTGACCATCTACAAGCGCGAGGTCACCCAAATGAAGCAAGCCGAATACACCGTCTATACCGAGCCAAAGCAGTTCTATCAAAAAACGATCACGGCAAAGCATGCCGAGCAGATGCCGTTGAAAGCCGGCAGTTACGTCCTGTCTATCGAGGGGACAGCCGACGCTTCCCAATACACCAAGAACGAAAAATACAACATCATCTTCAGCTGCACATATTTGAAGCGCCCTTCCCACAACATCTACTACCTAAAGCACTTCAAAGGGGCGCAAGGGGCGTTCTGGGAAGCCGATTACTTTCCCTACATGACCTACGACGCGAATTTCATGAGTTGGTTTGAAAACACCTCACCAGTGACGGTGCACTACCCGGAAACGGCAAATAGATATGACTTCATGCCATACGACTGCTGGGTGGCAAATGGAAAAAGCCGGTGTTGACTTCGTACACCGTCGTATGGGGAAAGGAACTGAGAAATTCGTTCAAAAAAGTTTTTGAGATGGGATACAAATATTTCGAGGCACAGCAGGATGCTTTTGGAAGAAACGCGTTCACTCTTTCGCTCGTGGAGACCACAGTAGGGTTGTTTTCCCTCGTCGCTTCTTACCTATACGGTGGCGGTGTTCTCGGAACGATAGCGAGTTTTGAAATCGACATCGTTTCCGGGGCTTGCTCGGAATCGATCAATCAAATCTTGAGGCAGTCCTGCTCATCAGGTGAGGAAGCGATGAATTATCTCAAAAGATATCATGACTATTTCGAATTCCAAGATGGCGCAGAAAATACCGAAATCCTGTGGATTCCGTTGTATTTCGAAGGGATTGATGCCCCGGAACATGATAAAGACGGAAGGCAGTTTGCCGATTATAGGGTTACCAAGGAACTCTTCGACGATATTGACGACCATCCCTTCTATTACGGGCCTCATACCTTGGGTCCCCTGCCTCGAGACGCGGTATCGCGCGGAACCGTATACTTTACCGATGACAAAGGCGAAAAATGGGCCAACGCCGCGCTTTCCAGACTGCCGAATTCCGAAGACATCGAACCAATAGGCCAGTCCGGCGAAGGCATGCAAACGGACCCACTCGAGCCATACGAATTCAAGTGGTTCTCCTATACCGCCCCGTCCGACGGCTATTACACATGCTATACGCCGAATACGAATCTCGTGACCATTCAAGCCTTTAAACTGCCTTGCGGAGAGCCGACTGATTCCCCGTTCGATCCCCCATTCGGGGAATGCATACAGGAAGAAAACGCCATTGCCCGGGAATCGCCAAAACCGGTGTCACATTTTACGCCGAGGCCGGGAAGAAAGTTTATCTCAGGGTTTTCGGGAAAGACTGGAACGCTTACAACGATGGATGTTGGTTCATGATCCGGCCGATTTCCGACATAACGATGGCGCAAATCCCCTACCTGGAGGTATCCGAGTGAAACACGGTGCATTGCTGAATTCCATCATGCTGCTCGGCGTTGCCCTCGCGGCCTCCGGGTGCGCCCCGGGCGCGGTCGGCCCTTCCGTCCCGCCGGACCCGACGACCGCGGAAAACGAGTATGCGGAGGGCCTCCTCGGCCATGGCTTCCCGGGGGGAATCGTCCCGATGGAGCAATACGATTCCGTGGACGTGCGGCCCTTTGCCCATGTCCCGCCGATCAGGGCCGGGGAAGCGAAATGGTTCTCGGCACATCTCGTCGGGGGCACGTATTTGGCCTACCTCACGCACAACGGCGGCTGCGCAATAGAGGCATTCAGCTTTCCGACCGACGACCCGACGGCCTCGCCGCTCGACCCGCCAAGCGGGGAAGCCATTCAGCTTGTCGACGATCCCTGCCCATGGCTTGGCGATGTCCACATCGGCTTCGAGATCGAGCATTCCCAGATGGTCTATTTCCGCCTCCACGGCCACGGATGGCGGTCCCATTGGGCCGAAGCCTTCCTGCTCGTCGCCCGACCCACGGGTTTTCCGTCCCGGGATCCTCGCTTCCCCAGGAGAGCGGCACATGAACGCGAAAGGCGCATCCCGCCGTTCCGTCGGAAGAGCGCTCGCCGCCTCCGTCGGGGTGGCCTTCGCGGGACTATCCGCCCTCGGGGCCTGCTCGAAGGCAAGGTACGCGGAGTGCGGCTATTCCCCATACCCGCGTGAATATTCGTTCCTGCTGGATCTCTACGACTCGGTGAAATGGGCGAATCCCGATGTCCTAACCGCCGAGCTCCCCCGGGCCCTGCCGAAACAAGAGCCGTACCCCTTCCTGTTCCCCGAAGGGGATTTGAACCGCGACGGCTTTGTCGTGAAGGACGACAAATGGAACGTCCTCACCTTCGTCGAGGCCTGGTCGTTTGCCGTCGACGCTCCATCCGACGCGGAATTCCTGCCATCGATGAACTGGGCAGGCAAAACGCTTCAGGGCATCATGCTGCTGGTCGAAGCCTACAACCCAACGCCTTCCCATGATTTCTGGGATGAGAAAAGGCCGTGGTGCTTTCTGCTCCTACATGACGGCGAGACGATTTTCGGGACCGGCCGCTCATTCATAGAGCAATATGATTTCTTCGGTAATTTCGGTTTCATGGAAGACGACTACGTTTCCTGGTTCCTCCGAACCCCGTTGTGCGCTTGGAACATCGCCTCGAAAATCGACTTCGGCCAAGTGGTTCCGACGATCGGCTTCTACTTCGACATTCTGCTTTCTCAGGAAGAACAGCTGGCCGAGGCGAAATACAACTGTCAAATGGAAATCCGCGACCTCCGATTCCTCGACATCCCGTCGGTCTTTCCCTACAACTCCAGGAAATACAACGCGATGTAGCCCCTTCGCCTCCTTCAACTCCCGTTCCGCGAGAAATCGCGCCCTTTCCCCTTGAAGAAGGAGATTATCCCGAGCACGAAGAGGATGAACAAGGCCAGGATGGCGACCAGGACGAGGGGCCGGGCATCCAGTTCGAAAGTCGAGGCCCCGAAGGCTTCCGCAAGAGCCTCGTGAGCGCTCCACTCGAGGATGAGAAGCCCCGCGAGGGAAAAGACGAGCGACAAGACGAGGGGGAGGGCCATCGAGAGGAACTCCCGGCTGGATACCTCCTCCCGATTGAAGCCGAGGACGAACAGGGCCCTTCCCTCCTTCTGAGAGGCCTCGCTCCCCCCGAGTCCGACCCCTATGGCCATGAAGAAGGCCATGGCGACGCTGAAAGCGACGAGGGCGGAAAGGACAGCGCCCATGTAAGAGACCGCCTCGTCGATCCCTTCCTCGAGAAGCGACGATGGGTCGACGAACCGGAAAGAGGGGTAACGGGAATTGAGGAACGAGGCGAAGGACGGTCCGTCGATCCCCTCGCCCAAGACGAGGATGGCTTCGGAGACGAGGAGTTCCGAGGCGTCCATCCCGACGGCATCCCGGAAGAAGTCGATGCTCCAGTAGGGAGGGACGTGAAGGACATCCCCTTCCCCTTCGTAGATTCCCGATACCTCAAGGCTCAGATAGGAATAGGCATCCTTCAACTGGTCAAGGCCGACGAACTCGCTTTCCCGATAAGCCGCCACCTCGATTCTTTCCGGGCGGCCGAGTTCCTCGTAAAGGGACTTGCTCAGGCCGATTTCGTGGATAGAGGAGGGTTTCTTCCCTTCGATGAGGCTCCCGCCATTGGAGATTACGAGGCTCTCGGTCCTCGGGAAAAGGAAATATCCGATGTCTACCCCATCCGTCTCTTCCGGCAGGGGACGCCCGCCCTCGATTCCATAAGAAGGGAGGGCCTCGACCACGGAGAAAAGCAGCTTCTCGTCCGTTGAAAGATAAAACGGGGCGGCAAAACCGCTCGCGAGGGCTTCAGGATAGGAAAGGTATGACCCGGAGGCGAGGTAGGCCACGCCCTCGATCTCCTCCCGGGAAGCGATTTCGCGGAATGAGCAGACATCAAACGGGAGCTCGTCAAGAGAGGTGATGTAGACCCGGTTGAGCCGGCTGACGGGCCCCTCCCCGAAATGGGCACGATTGAGCTCCCGGTTCGCGCGTTCAAAGAGATAGCCTTCAAACCGGGGATCCTCCCTCCATTTCGCAATGAAGGATGTCGGATCCTCGCGAGGGAGGACGTAGGGCCTTTTAAGGATGGCCCACGGTTCCCCGCTTTCGCCTTCCTCGAGATAGGCAGGAAGGGAAAGCGCCCCCTCCAGCATCTCCTGGTTCCAACCCATTGAGGAATGGATGAGACCCACCTTCTCGCTCTCCATCACCCCGATGACCTCCAAGAGCACCTCGGCATCGTATCCCCACGATGAATTGACGAAGGAAAAGATCAATTCAACTGGGTTTTGCTCGAGAAAACGGCCAAAGGACTCGTAATCGCGGCCGATTCCGTAGTCCCGGCACACCGCATTCAGCTCTTCGAACGGAAGCCCCAAGATGACTTGGTCGACCTCCATGACCTCCGGCCGGTTTGGATATATCAGTTCGCCGACTGCTTCATCGAGAAGAAGGACGTCATTGACGCTCCTGATGGTCAGTCCGTCCAAAGGGCAGGCACGGTTCCGATAGACGATCGACCCTTCATTGGCTTCGGGAAAAAGGCTTTCCCACGGGGCGAGGTAAGATGCCCCATAAGCCACCGCCTCATCCCCGAGAACGGACCCTAGTTCCCCCATCTCTTCATCCGTCGGGGATGTTTCGCTGATCGAAAGGACACCATCACGGCTTTCGACATGGAGCTCCCCTTTCCCGGTAATGGCCGTGAAGGACTCCTCGAGGGCCATCGGGAGGCTGTTTGAAACGTAATTACCGATTCCGAGGGAAGAGAAGGCAAAGGAGAGGACGAGGAGGAAAAAGCCCGTCTCGACTTTCCTAAAGCCGAGCCGCCGGAAGGCCATCTCGAGAAAAAGGCAGAAGCCGTCCTTCCTTTTGCGGCGCCTTGGATTCCCCCCACGAGAGGTTTCCGCGCCTTGCTCGAAGAGCTGCTCGGCCTTCCCGTCCCGAAGGCGATAAGCCCCGCTTAGAAAAGGGATGGTCCGCTCCTCGTCGTGGCTCACCATGAAGACGAGGCGGCGCTTCCCTTCCACGGCGAGGAGCCGATAGACGAGGAGGGCATTCTCCCCGTCGAGGGCCCCGGTCGGCTCATCGCAAAGTAGGAGGGGCGGGTCAAGGACAAGGGCCCGGGCCAGGGCCAGCCGGGCCCTCTCCCCACCCGATAGGGTCTTCGCTTTGTCATGGAGATGGGAAGATAAGCCCAGCCGCTTCAACGTTTCGCGCGCTTTCCGTTCGGCCACGCCTTTCCTTGTCCCGGCGGCCAATAGGGGCAGGGCGACGTTGTCGACTGCCCGTTCCTCGAGGAGGAGGTCATATCCCTGCCTGAGGTAACCGATATCGAGGAGGCGGTCGGGATAGCCACCCTTGACGGCCCGACCAAAGAGAAAGATCTCCCCGCCATCGGCTTTCTCGAGCCCGGAAAGGCAATCGAGGACGGTCGTCTTCCCCGAACCAGAAGCCCCGAAGAGGGCATAGAAACCCCGGGAAGGGAGTTCAAGGGAAAAGGAGGTGAATAACCGCCGCCCGGGAAAGGATTTCCGAAGGCCCTCGATCCTGATCCCCTTCATTCCCGGTTGAGTTCCTCATGGAGGTTTCGAAACGAGCCCCGGAAATAGGGAACGATGAGTCCAACGAGGGGAAGGATGGCGAATATCAAGAGGCCGAAGATGATGCTCGTCAACGGAAGTTCCGGGGCCAGGAGGGGCATCTTCGTCGCCTCGAGGAAATATGAACGGCCAAGGGAAAGGTAGAAAGAAGCCGGGCAAAGGGCGAGGAGGGCCCCGAGGAGCGAGGAGAGGAAGACCGGGATGAGGTAAAGGGCCAATAAATCCCCGTGCCTGGCCCCAAGGGAGGAGAGGATGGCGAAGTCCCGCTTCCGGCTGAGGAAGGAGGAATAGGCGAGGGAAGCCATCACGAAGCCCGTCCCGAGAAGGAGGATGAGGAAGAAGGGCTCGATGAGGAGGATGAACGAGGAAGAGAGTTCGGCAAAGCTTTCCGCGGAGGCCATCGCCTCGGAGGTGAGGGAATGGCCTTCAAGGGCCTTGCTCTCCGCGTAAAGCTCCTCCGCCCCCTCCGGGCTCTCCGCGAACACGAGTGAGGAGTAGGACGAAACCGGGGAGGCATCCGAACTCTCCTCGACATGGGAGTAGGGATTCCCGGCCATCGTCTTGAATTCGACGTTCTTCAAATAACCGGCCAGGGCCGCATAGGAATAATAAAGGCGTGGGGTGGACAAGAAAGAGAACTCGTCGATGGTCGCGGCAATGAAAAATTCCAGTCCAAGGGAAAAATCCTCGGTAAGGTCACCCTCTTCAAGGTGGATTTCGCGTTCAATCATCACCTTGGCACCTTGGGGAATCCCCTTGACCAAGGAGGCGAATTCCTTGTTGACGACGCAGTATGAGAGGGGGTTCCCGGTCGGTATCTCCCCGATTACCCGCCCTGACCAAATGGGATCGTTGAGATAAGAGAAGCTTCCGATGGGAACCAGTTCCACCTCGTCGAAGGGAAAGCCGTTGACCTCCACCGGGTAACGGCTCGGAAGATAATAAGAAAGGCTGGGGACGACCTGAACGTCCTCTTCAAGGAGAAGGAGTTCTTCCTCTTCTTCTTTGCTCGGGCGACGCGACCGGGTAAGGGAAACCGGACCATTTCCCTCGATTGCCTCGACAATCGAATACGAAAAGGAAAGATAGGATAGGGAGAGGCGGCTCTCCTCCTTGATGGAGATTTCCGCGCCTTCCTCGAAGGCGGCGCTGAAAACGAAGAGGAGGGCCGAGAGGCAAGAGGCAGCCGAAGAGAGGGCCATCTTCCCCTTGCCCTTCCAAAATTCCTCAAGAAGGAAGTCCCGAAGGCGGCTGGGGCGGAAATTCCACCGCTTCCCCTTCATTTTCCTCACCTCCTTGGACGTGTCCACCGGCAAATCGGCCTCGACCACCACCCCGTCATAGAGCCTGATATGCCCATCGACGTAAGGCCGGGACAACTGCTCGTCGTGGCTCACGAGGATGACGAGGCGCTCCTTCGAACATTCCTTCAATAGGCTCATCGCGAGGGCGGCGTTATTCCCGTCGAGGTTCCCGGTCGGCTCGTCGGCAAGGATGGTTTCGGGATCCTTGACGAGGGCCCTAACTAGGGCCAGGCGGGCCTTTTCCCCTCCTGAGAGAAGCCCGGCTTTCTTCTCAAGCGAGGGAAGAAGCCCTTCCTTCTCCAAAAGGGGCCTAACCGCCTCGAGGGCCTTTCTTTTCCCCCACCCGAGGAGGAAGAGGGGCAAGGCGGCGTTGTAGAAGACGCTTTTCCCCTCGAGGAGGTCAAAGCCCTGGCGGATGATCCCAACCCGGGTCCGAAGACGTCTTTCCCGTCCGCGGCGCGATAGGCGGAGGAGGTCTTTCCCGTCCTCGATGACCTTACCCGATTTGGCCCTCAAGTAACCCGAGAGGACGGCCAAAAGGGTGCTTTTCCCCGACCCTGAGGGGCCGTAAACGGCAAATAGCCCCTTCTTGGGAAAAGAGAAAGAAACCCCCTTGAGGATTTCCACCCGTCTCTTCCCGATACGGTATTCGACATGTAGATCCCTGACTTCCAAAGGAAAACCCCTCCCCTATATAGGCGGAGGGGCGGCATCTTGGCCTTACTTCGTCTTAATCGGGGCCCCCGGCGAGGAGACCTTCCGCTTGACCCGTTCGTCGAAATGGCCGCGGTCGAGCATGATGGTCCGCCCGCAGGAGAGGCAGGTGATCTTCACGTCGGCCCCGAGGCGGACGATCTGGAAGAGGCGGCCCCGGTCCTTGCAAGGGTGGGGGCGTTTCATCTCGACGACGTCGTAGAGGAGAAAGGAAGGTTCACTCGAACTCATTCGTCCTCCATCTTGATGGCCGCGGGAACCTTCGGTAGGCCCGGCATCCGGAGGATCGAGCCGGCCAAGGGGACGATGAAACGGGCGCCCCTGCTCACCTCGACTTCCCGGATGTGGACGACATGGTGGAGAGGTACCCCGAGGAGTTTCGGGTCATCGCTCAAGGAATTCGGGGTCTTGGCCATGCAGACGTAGAAGGAGCCGTATCCCCTCGCCTCGCAATCGGCGATTTGCCGTTCGGCGAGCTCGCTGTACTCGACCCCGTCGGCCCGGTAGATTTCCCTGGCGATCTTCTCGATTTTCGCCTTGATTGATTCCGACATCCCGTAGAGGGGGCGATAATCGGAAGCCCCGACCCCGAGGGCCTCGATTACCTTGTGGGCGAGGCCGACCCCGCCCTTGGCCCCTCGTTCATAGGCGTCGACGAAGGCAAAGCGGATATCGCGTGCCCGGAGGTAATCCTCGAGATAGGCAGTCTCCTCCGGGACGTCAGTGGAAAAATGATTGATGGCCACCACCACGTCCATCCCGAACTTCTTGAGGTTCTCGTAATGGGCCAGGAGGTTGGGAAGTCCGCGCTTAAGGGCCTCGACATCGGGCGAAGCGAGTTCCCCGAAGGGAACCCCGCCGTGGAGTTTGAGGGCCCGGATGGTCGCCACCAGGACGGTGAGGGAAGGCTTGATGCCCATCTCCCGGGCAACGATGTCGAAGAACTTCTCGGCTCCCAAATCGGCCGCAAAACCGGCCTCCGTTATCACAAGCGGCGAGAGCTTCAGGGCCAATTTGAGGGAAATGATGGAGGAGCACCCGTGGGCGATGTTGGCAAAGGGTCCCCCGTGGACGAAGACCGGATCCCCGCTCAGGGTCTGAACGAGGTTCGGGCGGAGGGCCTTCTTCATGAGACGCATCACCGCCTTCGAGCAACGGAGGTCACGGAGGGTGACTTCCTTCCCCGATTTGGAATAGGCGACGATCATCTCATTGAGGCGGGCGAGGAAATCCTCCTCGTCTTTGGCTAGGCACATGATGGCCATCATCTCGTGGGCGACGGTAATGATGAAGCCGTCATGACGGGGCAGCCCGTTTTTCGGCCCGAGAGCGATGTCGATTTCCCGGAGGGCCCGGTCGTTCATGTCGAGGGCCCGTTTCCAGGTCACCCGTTCCGGGTCGATGTCAAGCCCGAGGCTGCCATGGAAGAGCTCGTTGTCGATGAGGGCAGCCACCAAGTTGATCGAAGAAGTGAGGGCGTGCATGTCCCCGGTGAAATGGAGATTGATGTCCTCGGAGGGATGGATGGAGGCCTTGCCGCCGCCGGTCGCGCCGCCCTTGATGCCGAAGACGGGCCCGAGGGCCGGCTCACGGAGGCAAAGGAGGGCATTTTGGTGCATCTCGCCGAATCCCTCGGCGAGGGCGATGGAGGTCGTGGTCTTCCCTTCCCCGGCCTTGGTCGGGGTGATGGCCGTCACCAGGATGAGTTTCCCGTCGTGCCGGGAATCGGCCTTCTCGGCGATGGTATCGAGAATCTTGGCCTTGTCGCGACCATAGAGCTCGAGATGGCGTTCCTCGATTCCCGCTTTCCTGGCAACGTCGACAATATCCAAAACCATAGGCCTCGCTCCCATTCAAAAAGAGATATCAACGTTAATGATAGGGATTCCCCGGTTGGTTGACTAGTCGCCCTTCATCCCGAGGAGGGCCTTGACCGCCTCCGCGGCGAGGAGGAGCCCGGCCGCGGAAGGGACCATCATCATCGAGGCCACGTCCTCCCCATGCCCGTGCGGGAACTCCTGGCTATAGACAAAAGTCACCGGGCAGAGGTCGATGCCCTCTTTCCGGGCCCTCGTCCGGAGGGCCTTGGCCAGGGGGTCGCCTTGGACTTCCCCCATCTTCCCGGCCCTGAGGGCGGAGGGATCGAGCCGGAAGCCCATCCCTAGGCTTGAGAGAATCGGCTTTTCGGCCTCGATCGCGCTTTTGATGAGGGCAAGCTTGCCCCCGACATCGTCGATGCAGTCGATGACGAGGTCATAGCCACGGAGGTCGATTCTCTCCTCGGCCTCGATTCTTTTCTTCCTCGTATCCACTTGAAGGCGATGATTGATCAAGGCTGCCCTCATGTAAGCCGCCTCGACTTTATAGCTTCCGAGGGCGAGTTCGGTGAAGAGGAGCTGACGGTTGAGATTGCTTTCCTCGACTTTATCGCCGTCGACGAGGAAGAAGGATCCGATTCCAGACCGGACGAGGGCCTCGAAGCAAGTGCCCCCGACCCCGCCGAGACCGGCGAGGTAGACCTTCGATGAGGCAAGACACTTCACCCCGTCTTCCCCAATCAAGAGGGCGGTCCTACTTTGAAAGGAAGGCTTTGATGGCATCTTCGGCTTCCTCCTTGGAAGATATTTTCGTCGTCGTGAATTGATGGGCGAAGAAGGTCTCTTGTCGCTTGACGTATTGATGGGTGTGGGTACGGATGTCGAGAAGGCATTCCTCGAGGGGCTTCTCCCCTCGGAAATATGGAAATAGTTCCTTGGCCCCGATGGCCTTGAGCCCCGGGGCACCGTAGCCATAGTGCCGGACGAGGGAGTCCACCTCGGATACGAGTCCGGCCTCGATCATCCCATCGAGCCGCTCATCGATCTTCCTACGGGTCGTCTCGCGGTCGGGTTTGAGATAGAGGAAGAGGGTTTCCTCGATGGGCTTCGGACGGGAGGGGAAGAGGTCGCTTTTCCTTTTCCCGGTCATGAGAACGATCTCGATGGCCCGGAGGACCCTCACCCGGTTGTTGGGATGGATTTTCTTAGATTCAACTGGGTCGAGTTCGGATAGTTTCGCGTGCAAATCCCCATCCGAAAGCGCGGAATAGGGACTCATGTCGATCTTCTTGACGGCTTTCGGGAATTCATATTCGAAGAGGGCGGAACGAAGGTAGAGCCCACTTCCGCCGACGAAGAAGGGGATCTTTCCGAGGGCTTTGACGGCAGCGATTTCCCGCCGGGCATCGGCTTGGTAGCTCACCACGTCATAAGGGACATCGACATCCTGGAAAAGATAGAGCCGGTGATCGGCCTTGGCTAAGTCTTCCTTGCTTGGGGCCGAGGAAAGGATCTCCATTCCCCGATAGGTCTGGAAGGGATCGGCATTGACGATGACGAACGGGAACTCGGCGGCCAATTCTTCAGCAAGCGAGCTTTTCCCGGAGGCCGTCGGGCCAAGGAGGGCGACGATCATCTTTCGAGGATCTCCCTGATGAGGAGGAGTTCTTCCTCGAGGTAGGCGTGCTCCCGGAGGTAATTGACGGCCAAGGGGTCGCTTCGGATGGAAGCAAGGAGTCCCTCGTAGGCGGACTTGGCCTTCTTATGGGCCGCCTCGTCCCCGATGGCGAGGGCCATTTCCTTTTGGCTTGAGCGAAGCCTCTCGTCGATTTCCCGGAGGTGGGCAATGGTCCTCGGGTCGCCGTTTTTCTTTTTGATCGAACTGACCGAGGGATCCAGATTCAGGAGGCGCGAGACTTCCCGGGCCTTGGTTTCAATCGGGTCATCGAGGAGGTCGCCCCTAAGGTGGAAGACATGGCTTTCGACTATCTTCACCCGGGCCATCGTCCCCCGGAGGTAGGCCGGCCCGGGGAAATGGACGAGTTTCCCTTCCCTCGTGTAGCCGGAGAGGATGTCGCCGTCCTTCTTGCTCGGGCCGTCGACGAGGACCTCGACTTCCCGCCCGACGAAAGAGGAAGCATATTCGGCCGTCGAATACTCGACCGCCTCCTTGAGGCGGAGGAAGCGTTCGTGGCTGATCTTCGGATCGACCTGCTCCATCTTGGCGGCCGGGGTGCCGGGCCGGGGGGAATAGATGAAGGTGAAGGCCGAGGCAAAACGGGCCTCCTTGACCAGGGAAAGGGTATCGAGGAATTCCTCCTCGCTCTCCCCGGGGAAGCCGACGATGATGTCGGTGCTCACCGCGATTCCCGGGACGACCCGCCGAATTTCGGATAATCTTTCGAGATATTCCTCACGGCTATAACGCCGGCCCATCCGCCGGAGGCAGCTCGTTGAGCCGCTTTGGACGGGGAAGTGGAGGGCCGGGCAGATGTTCGGGGAGGAGGCCATCGCCTCGGCCATCTCGAGGTTGAAGACGCTCGGATAGGAAGTGAGGAAACGAAGGCGCGGGATCCCCGTCGCGGCGACGTCGCGGAGGAGTTCGGCAAAGTGATATCCTCCATCGAGGTCGAGCCCGTAGGAGTTGACGTTTTGCCCGAGGAGGGTGATTTCCTGATAACCAGCCCGGACGAGGGAACGGCACTCCTCGAGTATCTCCTCCTTCTTCCGACTCCGTTCCCGGCCCCGGGCATAGGGAACGATGCAATATGTGCAGAACTTGTCGCAGCCATGGGAGATGTTCACGTAGGCCTTGTAGGGATCGGTCCGGACGGCCGGAAGGCCTTCCACCACTTCCGCGGCGGCGCTCCTCGTCGCGATGATCCTCTTATCGAGGGCATCGGAAAGGAGGGAAAGCAGTTCCCCGACCTCGTGGGTGGAGATGACAAGTCTTACCCAGGGATAACGCTTCATGATCGAGGAGGCGAGGCCGTCGATGGCCATCGCGCAGCCGGCGATGACGAGGATGAAGTCGGGGTCGGTTTCGGCGTTTTCCTTGTATAGCCCGATTTCCCCGAAGATCTTCTCCTCGGCGTTCTCCCTCACCGCGCAGGTGTTAATGATGCCGATGGCGGCTTCTTTCTCGTCGGTGGCCGGCTTCATGCCGAGAAGCTCGAGTAGACCGGCCATCGTCTCCCCGTCGCGGACGTTGCCTTGACAGCCGTAGGTCTTGATGAAATAACGCCGCCCGGCGTATTTCTCCTTGAGCAGCGCCGGCACCTGGCCAAGGAAGCGTCCGTAGTCCGTCTGGAGTTTCCGCGCGGCTTCCTTTTGGCAAGCCAAGTAGCGTTCTTCGAGTTTCATCGTTTCTCTCCTTCCTCGATGAGGGAAATGGGTTCGATCGATTTGGCATGGCCGTCGCCCTCATCGATGTCGAGGAGGACGGCATTGGCCATGAGGCGCTTTCCCTGGCCGGGGGTCAAATGGGTTTCTTTTCCGTAGACAAAGCGACCCAGGGCCGTCTCGACGTCAAAGCCGATGATCCCGTCGGGATCGCCGTTCATCCCGACATCGGTGATGAAGGCGGTCCCGCTGGGAAGGATCCTGGAGTCCGCGCTCATGACGTGGGTGTGGGTCCCGATGACCGCGGAGACCTTCCCATCGAGATAGTTTGCGAACAAGGCCTTCTCGGAAGTCGATTCGGCATGGAAATCGACGAGGTGGATTTTCTCATCCGACCCTTTTAGAATCCGGTCGATCATCGTGAACGGCGAGGCATATTCCCGGTCCATCAGGCCCCTCCCGAGGAGGTTGCTCACCCGGATGGGCACGCCGTCGACCGAGTAGACGCGGGAAGACGCACCCCGGGCTTCTTCCTCCCAACCGGCTGGGCGGAGGATTGCCCTTTCCCCGTCGAGGTGGGCCAGGATCGATTTCTTCCGGTCGAAATGGTTGCCCAGGGTCACGCAGTCGGCCCCAAGGCCGTATAGTTGTTCGAATTCCTGGTAGCCCATCCCCCGGCCGTCCGGGGCCGAATTCTCCCCATTGACGATGAGGAAGTCGGCTTTCGTCTTCTCCTTCAAGCGAGGCAAAAAGAAGGAGAGGGCGGCTAGCCCACTCCTTCCGACGACATCTCCGAAGAAGAGAATCCTCATTCCTACTTGGCCGTCTCCACGGCCCGGTATTCGCGAATGACGTTGACCTTGATCTGGCCAGGGTAGGCCATCGTCGACTCGATCTTGTCCTTCATCTCCATGGCCATCTTCACGGCCTCGCTATCGGAGACCTTTTCGGGAATGACCATGACCCTGATTTCCCGTCCTGCCTGGACGGCGTAGGCCTGCTGGACTCCCTCGAAGCCATTGGCGATCTCCTCGAGTTGGGCGATCCGCTTGACGTAGTTCTCCATCGTCTCGCTCCGGGCACCCGGACGGGCTGCCGAAAGAGTATCGGCCGCCTTTACGAGATAGGAGATGACGTATTTGGCCTCGACGTCGCCGTGGTGGGACTCGATTGCGTTGACGACGACATCGGGCTCGCCGTATTTCCGGGCCAAGTCGGCCCCGAGGGCGACGTGGCTCCCCTCGATCTCGAAATCGACGGCCTTGCCGATGTCGTGGAGGAGACCGGCCCGCTTGGCAAGGTTCTGGTCAAGGCCGAGCTCGGCAGCCATGATGCCCGTCAAATGGGCCACCTCGATGCTGTGCATGAGGACGTTTTGCCCATAGGAAGTCCGGTACTTGAGCTTCCCGAGCTGGGCGAGGAGCTCCCGCCTGATCCGCGGCAAGCCGAGTTTGTTGGCCGCCTCTTCGCCGGCTTTTTGGGTCTCGGTCTCGACTTCCTTCTTCATCTTGGCTGCGACTTCCTCGATGCGGCCGGGCTGGATGCGGCCGTCCTTGACGAGGGCCTCGAGGGTCCGCCGGGCGATTTCCCGACGGATTGGGTTGAAGCAGCTGACGGTGATGACCTCCGGGGTATCGTCGATGACGAGATCGACTCCAAGGGTCTGCTCGAGAACCCGGATGTTCCGGCCTTCCCGCCCGATGATCCGGCCCTTGAGCTCGTCGGTCGGCAGGGCGATGACGGCGACCGTCCGTTCGGTGGTCACCTCCTGGGCGTATTTGTCGCATGCCATCGAGAGGAGGTTCTTGGCCTTGGCTTCGGCCGTGTCGTGGGCCTCGTCTTCGGCGTTCTTGATGTAGGCGGCTATCTCGCTGGCCATCCGCGATTCGACCCGGGCCATGATTTCGTCATGGGCCTCCTTGGTCGACATTCCAGAGACCTTCTCGAGCTCGGCAATGATTTCCTCGATCTTCTTGTCGAGTTCCTCGCCTTTCTTCTGATTGGCCTCGATCTTCTGGCCGAGGACCTCGTTTTTCTGTTCGAGTGCCTTCTCGCGGTCGAGAAGGGCCCGGTCACGTTGGTCAATCGTCTTCTCCCGCATCGAGAGGTTGTTCTGCTGGGCGATGATTTCGGATTTCATCTCCCGGATCTCGTTCTGGGTCTCCTGCTTTTTCTCGAAGGCGGCCTGCTTGGCATCGAGTTCGGCGTTCTTTTTGATCCGTTCGGCCTTCGTCTCGGCATCCCTCAAGATCTGCTTGGCCTCCTTCGAGGCGCTCTTCTTGGCGAGCTTCGGCCCGAACGCAAGGAAGGCCACGAGGGCCAGGACGAGACCGACGACGAGGGCCCCGGCTAGCGATAAGCCCAGGACCGCGTCGCTGATTTCAAGGTAAAACATCGGCATATCTCCTTTTCTGCCGGCGGCGTTTGCCCACCACGAAACCTCGGGAAATCGCTTTTTATACGAGGGCAGGGCCCTGAAGTCCATCTTCCAAGCACGCTTGGGTCGCCTTGCGGCACGGGTCAATTGTAATCTCCTGCCGGGAAAGACGCTACCACCCTTTTTGCATACGATCGGCAAAAAAACATCGACCAGGCCAGATATCCCCGCAAAAAGCCGCTTTCCTTTTCAAAACGTCACAAAATTGATTTTGCCTTGCGCAAATTTGGGTGTTTTAAATGAAGGGATTGACGATAGGGTGCTAGCCCTGTTCGAAATCCCGATGACCCCGGTTTGTCCGCTCGATGACGTGCTTTCCGGCATTCAGGTGGGTCTTGCTCCCGTCAGGAAGGAGGAAGTCGGCTTCGGTGTTGGACGGGATCTCAATCGAGAAACGCCAACCATCATCTAGTTTCTCCCAACTCGACTTGACCGTGCCGAAACGGCTTTTGTAGGAGCAGGAAGCATGGCGGAAATGGCCACCGGGGGCCGGGGTGAGGAGGAAACGGTTCTCACCAGCCACATTGATGCCCATCATCCGGGAGAAGACCCACTCGAGGAGGGCCCCCTTCGAATAATGGTCGAGGGAGGCAATCCCGCCTTTCGCGTAATTGCCTTCCCACGATTCCCAAATTGTCGTGGCCCCGGCCTTGGCCATGAAGAGCCAGCCGGGCATCTCTTCGTTTTCGAGGAGGCGATAGGCGGCCTCGACATCGATGTCCTGAAGGACGTAGAGGATGAGCGGGGTTGAGAGGAACCCGGTCCCGATCCGCCAGGAATAGTGCTCCATTGCCTCGAGTAGGCGCTTCTTGGCATAGGCGGCCTGCCCTTCGTCGAGGAGGTTCAGGTATAGGGGCCTCACCAAAAGGGCCTGGCGGTCGGTGTCGAGACTATAATCTTGGGTCCGGCGGAGGGCCTGATAGGCCTTCTTGCTTTTCTCGGCGTAGAAGGCATAGCGCTTTTCGTCTTCCTTGTTGGCGAGCCTCCCGGCAATCTCCTCCATCATCGACATCATCCACGAGGCGTAGGCGGTCGCGACCTCCGGCTTGGGGAGGATCATGTCGGTCCAGGCGAGGGGATGGACGTCCGCCGGTTCGAGCCATTCCCCATAGGCCTGACCGATGTTGACGGCATATTTCCGGTCCGCGCGTTTCAAATGGAGGGGCTTGGAGAGCAAGGTGTGTTTGCCCATCCGACGGATGATGAACTCGGCATATGAGCGCATTCCCGGATAGAACTCGCGGAGGATCTTTTCGTCGGCGTAGACCTTCGCGTAACGGTAAGGGATCATGATGCCCGCGTCCGACCAGCCGGGGGCCCCGTTCATCGTCCACATGTAGAAGTCGACCCCACCATAGGGGGCGATCTGGGGCAGCCGCCCGCTTTTCTTCTGCCAGTCGTAGATGTCCCGGAGGTGCTTCCGGGCGAAGGGCGCGTAGTTGAAAAGATAGGCCGCGGTTAGGAAGAAGATCTCCGAGTCGCCGGTCCAACCGTGCCGTTCCCGCGTCGGGCAGTCGGTCGGGACGTCGGCCGAATTGTTCTTGGCCGACCATTTCGTGCATTCGACGAATTTGTCGAGGAGGGGATTCGAGCTATGAAAGGTGAGGGTCTCTTCCATGGCCGAGTAAACGGCAATGGCCTCGATCGATTCAAGCTCGAGGTTCGATTCGACGTATTGGAAGCCGAAGATGGTGAATTTCGGCTTGTATTCGTTGAGCCCGGGATGGCAGGTGTATTCGAGTTTCTGGAGCGGGGTGGCTTTTTTCTTGCTGACGCACTGGATGTTCCTGAGGCTCAGTTCCCCGCTTTCGTCGAGCATCTCCCCAAAACGAAGGATGATCTTCTCGTTTCCCTCGGCCATGAACTTGATGCGGGAATAACCAGCGATGTTTTGGGGAAAGGCATAGATCCACTTGCCGCTCGGGGCTTGCGCCTTGCTTATCGGGGTGAAGCGCTCTCCCTCCTTGACCTCGACGTTGTCGGAAGGGGTCGGAATGAGTTTGCAACTGCTCACCCTCGCCTTTCCCGCGTAAGAAGGAACGAGCCTCGAGTCGACGATCTCCCCGTCTTTGTTGTCGGCGAACCTGATCGGGCCGTCATTGCTCCATGACCAACTACCGTCGCTCAGGACTTCAACGGAACCGGAGACGGTCTCCACTTCGAGCTGGGCGAATAGCTTGCTAAACTTTCCATATTGGTAGGTGAGGCCCCAGGCCCCGATCGAGCCGCGGTACCAACCATCGGCGAGTTCGACCTCGATGACGTTCTTGCCGTCTTTGAGCAAGGAAGTGACGTCATAAGTCTGGAGTTGGATGCGGAGGCGGTAATCGGTGTGACCGGGGGCGAGGACGAATTCCCCAACCCGGATCCCGTTGATTTTCGCCTCGTAAAGCCCGCAGGCGGTGATGTAGAGGCGGGCTTTCTGAATGCCAGTCGCGGTGAATTCCTTCTTGAAGCAATCGACTGGATAGCGCTTCTTCTTGCTGGCCCGGTAATTCCCGTTGATCCAGTGGGCACGGAAATCGCCTTCCCCAAGGAACCCCATCTCGAAACTCGATTCGGCGGAGTAACCTTCGCTATCCCCGTTTTCGTCGTAGAGCTTGACCGCCCAATGGATTTGCTGGCGCGAAGAGAGTTCGATGGGCAATTGATACGACATCGAGTCAGAGGCGATCTTCCCGGATTCGTGGATGGTCTTTCCGCCCTCCCGGAGCTTTATTTCGAAGGCAGTCTGCTTCCTGCCTCCCTCGCAGAGCCAGCTGAGAACCGGTTTCCTGTCCCCGAGCCCGAGTGGGGCCACGAGGTAATCGACGCGCAAGTCGACGGCTTTCATTTCTTTCTTCCTCCCAAACGATTGACGACGCCATTGACGGGGGTCCCCACGGCGTCTTTTCTAGACGGTCTTCCCTCGTAGAAGGCCCTCTCCAGGCGTTCCCTTGCCAAGAGAAAGCCCGGTCAAGATACGGAAGAAGGCCGTTTCGTCCATCTTCAAGCCCCCTCGGCGAGATACTCTTTGGCGAGGAGCGTCCAATCGTCGGATTCGTGCTCCCGCCGATGTTCCCGGACATCTGCCTTCGCCTTGGCGAGGATGTGCTCGTTTTCAAGGCGGAGGAGGTTGCTCTTGGCTTCGGAGGACGGGGCGAGCAGCGGGTTCTCCTTCCCCTCCTTTTTGAGGGCGGAAATCTCCTCTTTGTTGTGGTCGATTTGCTCATAGGCGTCGTCGAGGATGATGAGTTCGCCATGGCTCTTGACGTAATGGATTTCGCCCTTGGCCCGTTCGATGGCCCAAAGGTAACGGTCGTGGTTTGCTTGCTTCTGCTTCTTGAGCTCGATGGCTTCCCGTTTCTTGGCGGTTAGGGCCTTGAGCTTTTCCTCTTCCTTGGCCTTCTTGGCGGCCGATTTGGCTTCGGCCTTCTTGAGAAGAGCGTCTTCCTTGGCCTTCCGCCGGGCTGCCTTTTCCTCGAGGATGGCCACGTGAGCACTCAGTTCGGCCTCATAATCGAGGTCCTTTTTCTTGCAGCGTGCCTTGAGTTCCTCGCGGTAGGCCTTCTCGGCCTCTTCGTCGAGCTTCCTTTGCTCTTCCTCGGCCCGGACGTCGGGATCGACCCAAACCTCGCCGCGGGCAATCGTGTTGAGCCTCATCCGCTCCCGAATCATCTTCTGCTTCGGGGTAAGGGTCTTCTCGACCCGGACAAAGGCAAGCATGAAGGCGTAGAGAAGGCCACCGAAGACCTCGAGCCCGAGGAAGAAGAAGACGATGGCGCTATTGACGGCATCCGGTTGGTTCCAAATGACCGAATAGGTACCGTCGAGGTTGGCAATGACCTTCTGCATGGCCTCGGTGAGGGCACCGGGATCGGTTTCCTGGGTGGTCGGGGCGAGGTATCCGGCCGCCATGATGCTGCCGTTGAAGATGCCGGTGACGACCCCTTGGGCGGCCGTCAGGATGACCGAATAAACCGACATGGCGAGCCCATCGGAACGGAAGCCGTTCTTCCATTCCATGTGGTCGAGGGTATCGGAGAAGAGGGCCATGAAGACGTAGGCGCTGGGCAGGGAACCCATGTTCTTGATGAACTGCCCGACCAAGACGACCGGCATGCTCCGGGGAGCGAGCCAACAAACCAGCGATCCAAAGGCAAAAAGGAGGAAGCCGAAGACGGTGACGTTTTTCTTGCCGAACTTCTTGGCAAGGGGCCAAACGGCGAAGATGCCGATGCCCATCGGGATTCCCCCGAGGACCGAGATGAGGGTCTGGGTGATGCCATCCGAATATTCGCCGAGGACATAATTGCAGTAGTAAGGAAGAGCCATGTTCTTGAGGCTCGTCGTAATGGTCGAAAGGAGGAAGTAGCCGAGGAGGAGCAAGAGGTACTTGTCGGTGAAGACGGCCTTGAGTTGGAGGCGGAAGGGCATTTTCTTCTCCTTCTGGTTTCCAAGTTCGGCCGTGACCCGTTCCTTGGTGAAGTAGTATTCGAGGACGGTGAGGGGAAGGGTGATGCAGGAAAGGATTCCCATGGCGATGATCCAGAGGTTCTGGGAAGTCCCCAGGAGCGGGATGATGGCCATCGGGAAGATGAGGGCGACGACGATGCCGGTCATCATGATGGAGGAGACGTTGTTGAAGACGGCAAGGACCCCGCGTTGGGAGGCATTCCTCGTCGAAAGGGGAACCATCAGGTTGTGGCTCATCGTGTAAATGGTGTAGGCAAACGAATAGAAGAGATTGTAGGAAAGGACGACCCAGACGATCTGGAGGGCGAGGTTCCCGCTCGGGACGACGAAGAGAAGTATGCCGGTAACGGCGAGGAAGGGGGCGCTCAGAAGAAGCCAGGGCCGGGCCTTCCCCTGCCTGGTCTTCGTCCGGTCGATGATCCAGCCCATGATGACGTTGGTGATGGCGTCGATGATCTTCGAAAGGATCGGGAAGACGACGAGGAAAAGGCCACCCCAGATGGTCCCAAGGCCCAATACGTCGGTATAGAAGACATTGAGGTAGGTGCTGAGGAGGGCGTTGAAGAGGATGGCCCCGCAGGGACCGACCAGATACCCGAGCCATTTCTCACCCCGGGTCACGTTCTTGGATCGCGCCTTGGAATTCCAGAAGCGACCGCTCAAAAGTCTCGACTCAGCCATGTTTTGCCTCCTCAGGAAGATCTAAAGCCTCGATATGACGCGCGAAGCATTTAATGCCTTTGACAAGATGCCCGTTGCTCAGCTCGACGAAGCCCTCGGCGTAGTTGTAGGGCATTGCCCCACCGGCATTCATCGATAGCGACACGAGCGAGGTGTTGACCATGACATTGCGGAGGAAGATGGCTCCCTTGACCTTGTTGCTCCGTTCGATTCCGGGCGGGAGCCTCTTGGCCGCCTTGAGTTTTTTCTTTGCCACCGAGAGGACGGCCGCGCGGAGGATCCTCCCCATGAAAGTCGCCTTGAGATCGTCAAGCTTGCTTTCGAGGGTAATGGGCTTCAAGGGAAGAAGCGTCGGATGATAGCCGACATACTCATCGTATTCTTCCTCGGTGATGGAGGCGATGTCGACGGCCCGGTACTTCTTTTCCAGCCCTTGTGCAAGGGAAGAGGCGATTTTCTCCCCGCTTAGCTTGACGCTCAGGGAGAAGCGCGGGGTGAAGGCATCTAAGCACGCCTCGAAGAGATATTCCCCTTCCTCGAGGCAGAAGGCATGCCTCGAGACGTCATAGACCTGCAAATCCTCCTTGGAAACGCGAATTTCAACCTTCTTTTGCTGGCTTTTTTTCAAATATACCTTGCAAAAACCCTTCAGTTCGCGAAGAGGGCGGTCAAGCCCCGAAACGGGCTTCCGGACGTAGATCTGAACCACGTCCGCGGCATTGAATTCCCCACAGTTTTCCACCGTGAGGGAGAAGATGAGGTCTTTTCCGTTTTCTTCGAGGGTGAAGTCCGACCAGGCAAAACGGCTATAGCTGAGCCCATAGCCGAAGGGGAAGGCGACGTCTTCCCGGTGGGCGAGGCCATAACGGTAACCAACGTAAATGGATTCCTTGTAGTTCTCGACCGGCGTCTGGCCGAAGCTCTTCGAGAACGGAAGGGAGGAATATTCCTTGAACCAGGTCTCGGCCAAATGACCAGAGGGCGATTCCTCCCCGAAAAGGAGGGAGTAGGTAGCCCTCCCCCCGGCTTGGCCCGGAAGGTACATGTCAAGGATGGCCCTCGCCCCGGCAATGAAGGGCATCTCAACGCTGGAACCGCCATATAAGACAACGACGAGGTTTGGGTTCACCGGGAGAAGGGCGTTGATGAGATCGAGCTGGTTCTTCGGGAGGCGCATGTCCTTCCGGTCGGAGCTTTCCATCTCCACGTAATCGGTCAAGCCGGCGAAGAGGATGAGCGTTCCGCCTTTCTTCGCTTCTTCCACCGCTTCCTTGAGAAGGGACTCATCCGTCTCCGTTCGCTCTTCTTCATAACCGCGACGATAGACGAAATCCACCCCGGCGGCCTTGAAGGCCTCCTCGGGGGTGAGCAAACGAGTCGGGTTGATCATCGAGGAACCGGCCCCTTGGTAACGCATCTTGGCGAAGAGATCGCCGACGACCACGTATCTATCTCCTCTTTTGAGAGGGAGGATCCCATCGTTTTTGAGGAGGACGGCCGAATCGATGGCCACTTCCTCGGCCAGCTTGTCGTCATCCAGCAACGAACAATCGCCAGCGTGCTCCCGATCGTATTTCGCGACGAGGCGGAGGACGTTCAAGACGGCTTTGTCGAGAACGCTTGCCGGGAGCCGGCCATCCCCAATGGCTTCCTCGATCCACTTCCGGCAAATCGAGGAATCGCCTGGCATCTCAAGGTCGAGACCGGCCTTGAGGGCCTTCACCCGGTCGTGCATGGCTCCCCAGTCAGTCATCACCAAGCCGTCGAATCCCCATTCATTCCGGAGGAGATCGGTGAGAAGCCACTCATTCTCGGAACAATAGGTACCGTTGACTTTGTTATAGGCCGACATGATGGTCGCCGGCTTCCCTTCCTTCACCGCGATTTCGAAGGATTTCAGGTAGATTTCCCGCATCGCCCGTTCGTCGCAGACGGAGTCGCCGTTGCTCCGGTAATCCTCCGTGTTGTTGAGGGCGAAGTGCTTGAGGGAAACCCCGACGCCTTCTTTCTCGATGCCCTTGATTTCCTGCGCGGCCATCTTGCCGGAGAGCAAGGGGTCTTCGCTGAAATACTCGAAATTGCGTCCGGCCAGGGGACAACGCTTGATGTTGGCCCCGGGGCCGAGGACGACATCGATGCCGTATTCATGGGCTTCCTTTCCGAGGGCCGAGCCGATTTTGTGGGGATTATCGAGATTCCAACTCGAGGCCACGGTCGCCGCGGTTGGGAAGGCCGTCGCCGGAAGCGATCCGGTAACCCCGTTGTCCCCACCTTCCGTCTGGACGCGGAGGCCATGGGGGCCATCGGAAAAGCGAAGGGCCCTGATGCCAAGTCGCTTGATTCGGTTGGTGAACATGAAATCGTGCCCGGAGACCAAGGCAATCTTCTCTTGGAGAGTGAGTTTTCCTAGGGTTGACTCGAGATCCTTTTCCATCATGAAAGCCCTTACATCACCGCGTAGGGGAAACGCCAATCAACTGGTGAAGGGGAAACCGCATACGTGGCTAAGTGAATGATAGAACCATTGGGATGGATATCTCTTTCATTTTTGTTCCCTGTTTCTATATTTTTGTTACCAACTGCGGGCAAAAGAAAGAGCCGGGGAGCCGGCTCATTTCATTTGGGCCATCAGGAAAGGGAAACGGTCCGATAGGAAATCTCGTTACCGCCGACGAGGCGGAGGAAGACATAGCCGGTCCCGTCAAGCCATTCGAGGAGGGTCCCATCCACCGAGGCATCGAGCCCATTGAGCGTTCCGATGACTTCCCCGTTGAAGTAGATGGAGATACTGGTTTCCATCGTGCTCCCGTCGGTTTCGCTGAGGGCGTAGAGACCCCCGCCGAGGGAAGAGACATGGTAGTAGGAGTCGTCTTTGTAGGCCTTGATGCGGTTGTCGTCGACGCTTTTTTCCACCCCTTCGCCTTGGAGGGTCAAGGTGTAGAAGCCGTCGTCTTTTTCAAGGTAGAAAGTGCCGTCCGCGAGGGGCGAGGGATAGATGGCGTCGCTCGTGAAGGGAATGAGCTTCCGCCCGTAGCCGTCGATGATCGAATAGCGGAGCCCGTCGTTGACGAGTAGCATCTCCCAGCCTGGGAGGTAGGTCGAGGTAAGGGTCGAGAAGTCGGCCCGGAGGACGAGATTCTCGTCATAGAGGTATTCGCTGGTCGTGTTGAAGTAATTGCCCCCGTCGAGTTTCACGAAGCTCTTCGGGTTGATGCCGTTGGTGACGAAGGCGATTTCGCCATTCCGGTCGATGGCCACCTGTTCGGCCTCGGCGAGGCGTTTCTGGTCGTTGATCTTCGCGATGTTGACCATCGAATAGGCGGCTTTCCCCTCGGCGTTGTTGAGTGGGGTCCCCGTTCCCATGATGATGTAAGGGAGTTCAAGGGAGGAAATCTTCCCGCTCCGGAGATCGATGGTCACCGTGTCGACGGCAATCTTTTTCCCGCCGGAGACGAGATCATAGGAGGTCTCGTCGTCTCCGAGACTGTAATAGAGCTGCTTGATGATCCGCCCGTCGACGATGACTTCGGACTGGGTGTCGGCCGAATAAGACGGCACGAAGTAGGAATTGACGATGTTACCGAGGTCATTGATGACATACCAGAGCCCATAGCCGCTCGTCCGCTTGAGGTAAAGTCCCTCAAGGCCGTACGGTTCGAGATCGAGCAAGGAAGAGAAATCGATGCCGGGGTAGGCCAAATCGAGATTCTCGTTTTCGTGGAGGAAGTGGGTATCGCCGTCGTAAGTGAAGTGGAGGCTCACGTTTTGGCCATCGAGATTGAGTCCGGATATGTCGTAATAGAAACTGCCGTCCTTTTCTTCCCGATACGATGGAGTGAGGCTATGCAGGATATCGTCGTCGTAAAGGAGGTTCCCCGCCCCGTCGACGATCTTGGTTTTCCCATCCTGGCTTACCGCGAGCGTGTAGCCGTAGGCCGGATTGGTCAGAATCTCGTAGTCGACGTCGGAAGCAAGAGCCGTCGTCCCGAACGGGGAGACATAAGTGGCGGACACTAGGTCGTAGATCCTCCTCTCCCCGCTGGCATTGGAGAGGATGAGGAGTCCCCGGGAAAGGAAGGAAGTGTCATTGAGCGACCACCCATCCGCGAGCCACTCGGCGACCGAGACCGCTTCGCCGAGATTGGCATGGTGGTAATCCAAGGGCTCGATTTCCATCACGTTGGCATCCGCGATTCCCTTGTCGAGGACGGATACCCCGGCCTTTGGAGAACAAGAGGCGAGGAGGGCGAGGAGGGCAAACGAGGCTATGACTTTCTTATTCATGATTCATCTCCTTTAGCCCATGATACTAGAAATAAGAAAAAAGCGAATGAAAAAGAGGGGTTTTGCCCCTCATTCTCCCTTGAGCTTGGCCGTGACCTCGGCTTCGAGGCGTTCCCTCAGTTCGGGGTTGGCCTCGAGGAAGCCCTTCGCGGCCTCCTTGCCGTTGCCAATCTTCTCCTCGCCGAATTGGTACCAATTGCCGCTCTTCTTGAGGAGGCCGTACTCGACACCGAGGTCGAGCAGTTCCCCTTCCTTGGAGATGCCGCTCCCGTAGATGATCTCGATGGTGCAGCTTTTGAAAGGCGGGGCCACTTTGTTCTTGACCACCTTGACCCGGACGGAGTTCCCGACGATCTCGGAACCGTTCTTGATGGCCTCGGCCCGCCGGATGTCGAGCCGGATCGAGGCGTAGAACTTGAGGGCCCGCCCGCCGGTCGTCGTCTCTGGATTGCCATAGACGACCCCGACTTTCTCCCTGAGCTGGTTGATGAAGATGACCAAGCATTGGCTCCTGGCGAGGATGCCGGCCAATTTACGCATCGCCTTCGACATGAGGCGGGCCTGAAGGCCGACTTGGTTGTCGCTCATCACCCCGTCGAGTTCGGCCTGGGGAACGAGGGCAGCCACCGAGTCGACGATGATGATGTCGATGGCCCCGGAAGAAGCCAGGAGGTCGACGATCTCGAGCGCCTGTTCACCGCTATCGGGCTGGGAGAGGATGAGTTCGTTGATGTCGACACCGAGCTTGGCCGCGTATTCGGGATCGATTGCGTGCTCGGCATCGATGTAGGCGGCTCTTCCGCCTTTCTTCTGGGCTTCGCTCACCGCCTCGAGGGCGAGGGTCGTCTTGCCCGAGCTCTCAGGCCCGTAGATCTCGATGATCCGACCCCGCGGGTAGCCCCCGACCCCAAGGGCCTGGTTGAGAAGAAGCGACCCCGAGGAAATGGCGTTGACATCGACATGGGGCTGTTCCCCCATTCGCATGACCGCGCCCTTTCCATAGACCTTCTCAATCGACTTGAGAGCCTCTTCCAAGGCCTCGTCTTTGCTTTTCACTTCTTTGTCCACCATATGGGTTCCTCCATCCTTATATAGGCCAGATTTCCTGTTTTGGCCCTCACTCGTAAATCGAAAGGAGGGTGTCGAGCATCATCTCGACGGCCTTTTCCCGGATTTCGTTCCTCGTCCCGGAGAAATCCTGGCCCATCGAGACATGGCCGTGTCTAGTCGCGATGCACATCTCGACCCGTCCGACCGGGGCATCGCCCTTCTCGCGGGTCGGGCCGGCGTTTCCGGTGAAGGAGACGGCTACGTCTACATCGAGCTTGCGAAGCCCCCCGATGGCCATCTGGACGGCCACCGGCTCGCTGACGACCCCGTGACGGTCGATGTCGCGGGGGGAGACATCGACGAGTCGGTGTTTCTCCTCCGCCGTATAGGTCACGAGGGCCCCGCGGAAGGCCCGGGAAGCCCCGGGGATGGCACAGAGACTCGATGCAAAGAGCCCTCCGGTAATCGATTCGACCGAGCCGATGCTCAGGCGACGGCTCGCGAGGGCCTCGATGACTTTGTAGGATTTCTCAAGCGATACCATGTTCTTCCTCCTTCAAGACCGCACGGTTCTTCCACAGGTAATCGATCATCGATAAGAAGGATACCGCGGTAGCGAGGTAAACGAACCAGCTGGCCACCCTGAGGGCGGGATCCCAACCAGCATCGAAATAAGAGAATGGCCAACCATTGAGGAAGACGAGGACGATGGCAATCATCTGGAGGACGGTCTTGGCTTTTCCGAAATAGGAGGCGGCGAGGATTTTGCCCTTGCTGGCGGCGACTTGGCGGAAGGCATCGACGACGAGGTCACGGGCGACCATCAGGATGACGCAGGCAAAGTGGATGTGGAGGGTGTCGAAGCTCGTGACCGCAAGGTAGATGAGGGCCGAATCGACGAGGAGCTTGTCGGCAATCGGATCGAGGAACTTGCCAAGATCGCTCACCATGTTGAGTTTCCTTGCCAAGTAGCCGTCGAGCCAATCGGTGAGGGAAGTCAGGAGGAAAAAGACTCCCCCGATGAGGAAATAGAGGCTCACGCCGCTATTCCCGAGATAAATGGGGTCGGCAACCAACGTATCCACGAGGATGAAATAGACCCAGAGGAGAACGACGAGGACAATCCGGGAGACGGTGATTTTCGTTGGGAGGTTGACTTTCATTTTTCTAAGCGGTCGATTGAGTACCCGGCCCGGTAAGCCATGTTCTGTCGAGGACGGCAATTAATCTCGGTTTCCCGGGGCGTGGCGCTTCAGTTCGCGCCTTGCCCTTCCCCTACCGAATTTGGGTTTCTCGCTTGCGGGGTTTACCTCGTTTCATCCTGCCCTCGCGAGCAGGCTCGTCTCTGTGGCACCTTGGGGATTCCTGTCTACTGGAGACATTCTTCCGCCGTTACGCGCTCCCGCGTACCTAGGCTTATTGATTCGCCTAGCGCAATCGTTACGGCCATCGCAGGCCGTGCGAGCATGGACTTTCCTCTACCTAAGCGGTAGCTGCCGCCTGGGCCGGGGTTCAAGATCCTCGCTTGGTGAGGGTCTTGGGATCGTAACCGAGGTCGTGGACGAACTCGGAAAGACGATTCACTTGGTTGATGAGCCCGATGTTCTCCGCGGTCGGGGCATCGCCCGGACGGATTTTGTCGAGTTTGTTATGGAGGGAGGCGTTCTCGGCCTCGAGCGACCGGATGCGATCGAGATAACGCCGTTCGACGTCGCCCGAGCTGGTCGAGGAAGCCCGGAGCTTCTCGATCTCGCCCCGGAGGGAGGAGAGGTACTCCTCGTTCTCCTTTTGATAGGCAAGGAAGGACCGGTAGTCGAGGATGACCTTGTCGAGGAAGGCATCGACCTCCTCGGGATCGTACCCCTTGACGTTTTTGGTGAACTTCTCCTCGAGGATCTTCTTGGGCGTGAGTTCGAGACGGTGTTCCATAACGCCACTAGATTATATTGAAGGCACCAAATCTCTTCAATCGAAGCAAGGAAAAGAGAAGGACACGTCCTTCTCTCTTTGGCCGGCTCTCACTTCTTCCCTTTTTCGGCCCGGCGTTTGTCGTTGATGTCCTTCATCACCTTCTCGTCAATGAGGGCAATGCCGCGTTCCCTGGCGTATTTGACACAGCCATTGAGGACGGTCTTGAGGAAGACCCGCGGGACCTTGACGAGCATCGCGCAGGCCCCGTCGGTGAATTTGATTTCCGGGTCGATTCGGTCAGCGGCAAAACGGACGGATCCAAGGCTATTGGACTGGGTGTCCGGAATCGGGCACTTGAGACCACGTCAGAACTTGGTGTACCAGAAGTAGGTCGAATCGCGGTAACCAAAATCGACCGGGACCTTCGGGAAGGACGAGGCCTTCACCCCATTCACGATGGCATCGTGATACCGCTCCTTCATGAGGATCTTGTCGACCTTGAGGATGAAGTGGCAGCCGAATTTGGAGGTGATGCCGTTGAAGTTACGGTAAGGTGGCTCGATCCCGTCGAGCTGACCGACCCGTTCACGGTCCTCGTAGGCGTTTTCGAGGCCGTCGTCCCACGTGCATTCAAAGACCTGATAGGCCTTCTTGACGACGAGGGGGCGGTCTTCCCCTTCGGAGAGTCCCTTTTCGAGTTCGAAGGGACAATGGGCCATTTTCTCCTTGCTGGTCTGGCCCGGGAAGCCGAGCTTGACCGTTTCCCGGAAGTCGCGGTAGGAGTCCTCCAGGAAGTTGAGGGCGCATTTCCCCCGCTTCAGGAGGTTCTGGGCGGTATTCGATGAATTCCGGCACTCGAGGAGCATCGCGTAATAGGACTTCCCGGCGATGTAATAAGGGAAACAGAGCGAATAGGCCCCCAAGGTCGTCTTCCCCTCGTCGTCGAGGGTGGAGACGAGGATGGTCGGCATCGGATAGAAAGCACTCGATTGGTAGAAATTGTCGACGATTCGCAGATCCTTGAACGAAGACTTTGACGTTCTCCTTTTTTAATATTCTTCCGTCAAATCGACCCGAGATAAAGGCCTTCGGCCCCGACTATGTTAGGATAACGGGGTGAAAATCATCGAAAGGGCCCTCCGCGGGGCCTCTACCCTCGTCTTCCTCGACCTCGAAGCCACCCAGTTGAGCCACGAGGCCATCGAAATCGGGGCCGAGATGTGCGAGGTCGATCCACAGGGAAACCCCCGCAAAAGCCACCCCCCTTTCCGCGTTTACGTCAAAGCCAAGCACCCCATCGGAAGACTGGTGAGGACGTTGACCGGAATCGACGAACGCCTCCTCAAGGAAGAGGGGACGAGTTTCCAAAGGGCCCTCGACGCCCTCAAGCACTACATCGGCTACCGCCTTGACGAGACGCTCTTCCTCACCTGGGGCCCAAGCGACATCCAGATCCTCGAGGCGACGCGGAAGCAATCGGAGGCTGACGATTCCTTCCTCCGCTTTCTCTACCGCCGGCACCTTGATTTCCAAGCCTTCCTGAAGACCTACGTCCAAGACGGGAACGGGAACCCCCTCTCCCTCCACAATGCCATTCTTGCCTTCTCGGTCCCGTTCAAGGGGCGGGAGCACGACGCGACCAGCGATGCGATGAGCCTCTTTCGGCTTTACCAAGCCGTCATCTCCTCGCCCGATGTCCTTGAACGGGAATACATGAAGACCCTTTCCCATTACCGGAAGCTCCCCCTCCCCCTCCTTAGGGTCCTCGAGGCCATCCAGGAGGGGAAGACGGTCGACCGCCCGATGTGGGAACTGTTCGTCCGGGAGTGTTTCAAATGAGGGAATTCAACTATCCGAAGGGAGTGACTCCCCTAAAGAGAGAAGAAAAAGGGGACAGCTTCCCCCGCCGCAAAGACAAGCGGGCGGCCAACCGGGGGATGGGTTTCGAAAGCGACATCAATGAAAGCAATGCCTACTACCGGGAGAAAGGCGAGGCCCTCGTCTACAAGCGCCCGACACCTATCAAGATCGTGAAGGTCGACTATGCACACGGGGCCAAGATCAAGGAAGCCTATTTCGAGGCCCAATCGACTACCGACTACAACGGAGTCTACAAGGGGCATTACCTCGACTTCGAGGCCAAGGAATGTCATTCCATGACCTCGTTTCCCCTCCATAACATCCCACCCCAGCAGGTCGAGCACCTGACCGCGGTCATCGAAAACGGGGGATGGGCCTTCTTCCTCATCCGCTTCCCCAAGCTCGGGGAGACATACTTCGTCCCGGCCTCCTTCGTCTTGGCCTTCCTGAAGGAAGGAAAGAGGAAGTCGATTCCGGTCGACGACATCCGGAAAAACGGGATTCTCCTCGAAGAGGGCCTACGGCCGCGTTACGCCTACCTCAAGGCCGCTTCTTCTTTTTTCTTCGAAAAGAACATGGACCGATGAGAGGGCAATCCGAACAATCGGGGTTCACGGCCCGGCACCTGTTCCGACCGAAGGCAATGAAGGCCAAGTGGACGAAATGCCATTCCTCCTTCGGGAAATAGGCCTCGAGTTTTTCCTTGATCTTTCCGGGGCTGTCTTTTGCCTCGGCAAGCCCAAGGCGGACGGCGATCCGTCCGACATGGGTATCGACGGGGAGGGAAGCAATGCCCTTCCGTTCGAGTAGATAGACGGAAGCCGTCTTCAGCCCGATGCCCGGTAGGCTGGTCAAATCCTCAACGCTAGAAGGGATTTGCGAGGAAAACCGCTCGACGATGGCCCTAGAAGCCAACACCAGGTTATGGGCCTTGCTCTTCGCTAGGCCAAGCCGGACAATGAGGGAACGGACTTCCGCTTCGTCGGCCTTGGAGAGAGATTCGACGTCCGGGTAGCGGGCAAAGAGGGCCGGCGTGACCATGTTCACCGCCCGGTCGCTTGTCTGGGCCGAGAGGGCGATGGCGAATAAGCACTCGTAATCGTCATGGAAGAGGAGGGCACACCGGGCATCCGGGTATTCCCGATGGAGGAAGCCGAGGATGAGGGGGAGCTTATCCTTTTTCCTCACTTGCCCCTCCCCGTTTCCCTTTCGAGGCTTGCCTCGATTGGGGTGGCATCGAGATGGGAAACCGCGGTCGCCCCTTCTTTTTGGATGTCATCGGCCTGCCGCCGGGCGAGAAGGCGCCGCTCGACCGCCTTGAGGGAGGCCCGGTGCTCGCTGAGGCAGTCAAGGAGGGCATCCTCGATTTCCCCGTCGAGGAAACCCATGTCGACGAAGCGGGAAAGGGAAGAACGTTCCAAAGGGGAAAGTACCCGTTCGAGGCGGTCCTCGTAGAAGGCGATGAGTTTCTCCACCCTTTCCTCGCTAACGGAGGTGCCATCGCGCTTGGAGACGGCGAGTTCGAAGCGGGCATAGGCCCGTTCCTTGGCAGGGGCGGCACTCAAGGTACTCATCCCACCCTGCCTTTCATAGGAGAGGAACTTCCTGGAAAGCAGGGAAGCGAGGAGAGTGTCTATTTCCTCGCTCTTCAGGCTCATCTTGAGGGCAAGGGTATCGCTTGAAAGAATCGGGGTTCCCTGCTGGAGGAGGTGGTCGCTCATGAGCAGGACGGCCAATTCGTTTTCGCTCAGTCCGAGTTCCCGATACGTCTCGAGCATCACGTACTCGAAGGGAACGAAGTCCTTCATCGACTTTCCTCTATTTGCCATGTCCAACCCTTCCTTTCTTCTTCCTTCAGCTTGGCGGGATTCAACTTCCCCAGGAGAGGATAGCACTCCCGCAGGGCCTTCAAGGTGGCCTCCTCTATTTCGAAGCCCAGCCGGGAGGCAAGGCGCTCGGCCCGCGCCATCCGGAGGGGATCCTCCTTGAAGCGCATGTAGGGATCGCCGATTGTCCTGATGAGCCCGGAACGGAGATCGCCCAATCCCCCGTGGAAATCATGGGGAACGTAATCCCGGTCAAGGTAAATCGCGTTGATGGTGAAGTCACGCCTAAGGGAATCCAGTTCGATGTCCCCCACGAAGGAAATCTCGCTCGGGTGACGGCCGTCCAGATAGCCCCCCTCTGTCCGGAAGGTGGTGATCTCGGCCCCCTTCCACCGCTTCCCGAGCTTCACGCAGCCGAAGCGGGAGAAGGAAAAATCGCTATCGGGCGGAAGGAAGGAGGAAGCTTCCTCGGGAGTTGCCTCGGTCGCGAAATCGTAGTCCTCCGGTTCGAGGCCCAAGAGGAGGTCGCGACTGCTTCCGCCGACGAGGTAGAGGGTGTACCCGTGTTCGAAGTAGAGGGCGGACAGCTCATCGAAGAGGGGGAGGCGTACCATGCCCAATGATTATAACGAAAAGCCCGCCGGGCGGGCTCGTTCATCAGGTTAGGGAAACTAGTTGAGCTTCTCTTTGAGGGCCTTGGAGATCTTGAAGGTCGCGGTCGCGGATTCCGGGATCGTGATCTTTTCCTGGTTGGCCGGGTTGGTGCCTTCCCGGGCCGGGCGGATCTTCTTGGCAAAGATGCCGAAGCCCGAGAGCTTCACTTCCTTGCCGGCGACGAGGGCTTCGGTGATGACTTCGATGACCGCATCGACCGCCGCCTCGGCGTCTTTTTTGGTAAGGGTGCCTTTGAGGGCAACTTCTTCGACGAGTTCAGCCTTGTTCATGAAATGTCTCCTTTCAAAACTGTGCCTTAAAGTTAGCAAGGCTCCAATTCCATTGCAAGCAGTAAAATCACTAAAAATTCCGATGTCATCTAAAGAATGGCGTTCACATCATTAAAAATTGATGGATTTTTTCATTCCTTACATGGTCGGGACAGCCTCTTTTGTCATGGAAAGTGCCCATATTCGGCCGCTTTTTCCGATAAAGATCTCCGTCAATGAAAACGCTTTCATTATTTGCAGAGGCATTGGTGAAACTTCGAAGAAACCGAGGGAAATTCCTATTTCCGTTCCCGGTAGACGATCTTGATGGGCGAACCCGCGAAATCGAAGGCCTCCCGGAGACGGTTCTCCAGGTAGCGGGTATAGGAGAAATGGGCGTGCTGGGGGTTATTCGAGAACATGATGAACGTCGGAGGGGCGACCCGGGCTTGGCTCGCATAGTAGATTTTGAGGCGGCCGTGGTGGAAATCGGGGGTCGGGTTGATCTGCTGGGCATCGCGGACGATGTCGTTGAGGATGCTCGTCGGTACCCGGCGGTTATGGGCCTCGTGGGCGTTCTGGCAAGCCTCGAGGATCTTCCCCGTCCCTTCCCCGGTCAGGGCCGAGACGAACAGTATCGGGGCGAAGTCGAGGAACTTGAAGGCCGAACGGATTTCCCGGGTGAAGTCCTCCTTGTTTTTCCCCTCCGCCTTGGCAAGGTCCCACTTGTTGACGATGATGCCCATCGCCTTGTCGGCCTCGTAGGCATAGCCGGCCACATGCTTGTCCTGCTCACGGATTCCCTCGTGGGCATCGATGATGATGAAACTCACTTCCGAACGGTCGATGGCGCTCAATGCCCTCAAGGCAGCGTATTTGTCAATCGACTCGTAGATTCTCCCGCGCTTGAGGAGACCGGCCGTGTCGATGGCCACGTAATTGACTCCGTCACGTGAGAAGGGGGTATCGGTCGAGTCGCGGGTCGTTCCCTCGATGGCAGCCACGATGGAGCGTTCCTTTCCGATGAGGCGGTTGACGAGGGAACTCTTGCCGACGTTCGGCCGCCCGATGAGGGAGAAGGCGATGGCCCCGTGGTAATCGATTTCCTCTTTCTCAGGGAGCTCCCTCACGATCCGATCCAAAAGGTCGCCGATGCCGATGCCATGGGCACCGGAGACGGCCATCGGTTCCCCGAAGCCAAGGCGGTAATACTCGGATACGTCCCCAATGGATTCGATGTTGTCGAGCTTGTTGGCCACCAGGATTGTCTTTTTCTTTTTCTGGTGGAGGAGCTTGGCGATGAGGCGGTCGTCGTCGGTGAGGAGGGAATGGGCGTCGGTGACGAAGACGACCAGGTCGCTCTCCTCGATGGCAATCTCGCACTGGGCCCGAATCTCGGCTTGGAAAGGAGCGTCCTTGAGCTGGATTCCCCCGGTATCGATGATGGTGAACTTCTTGGTCAGCCATTCGGCATGGGCGTAGAGGCGGTCCCTGGTCACCCCGGGGGTTTCCTCGACGATGGAGCGGCGTTCCCCGATGATCCGGTTGAAGATGGTGCTCTTCCCGGAGGAAGGCCGCCCGACGAGGGCGACGGTCCCTAGCATGTGATTCCGTCTCCCATCTTCCGCTTCACGGCCCGAAGAACGGCTTCCACCGCTTCGTCGATGCTCATGAAGGAAGTGTCGATCAAGATCGAATCCGGGGCCGGGCGGAGGGGTGCGAATTCGCGATGGCTATCGATGTAATCGCGGTCGCGGAGATCCCGTTTGACATCCTCGAGGGAAGTCGGGATGCCCTTGGCGAGGTTTTCCTCATAACGGCGGATGGCCCTCGTCTCGACCGAGGCCGTCTGAAAGATCTTCACCGCGGCATCGGGGAGGACGTAGGTACCGATGTCACGACCATCCATGACGACCGAGTGGCGCGCGGCAATCGCGCGCTGCATCTCCACGAGGGCGAGCCGAATCGGCTTCATGGCGGCGATGTAACTCACGTTCCCGGAGATGAGGGGTTCCCTGATCGTCTTGGTAACATCCTCGTCGTTGCAGATGACCCGGCCGTCCTCGAGGAGGTCGATCTCGATCTCCGGGATGAGGGTGATGGCCTGGGCCTCGTTTTTGGGATCGAGCCCCTTCTTGATGACCGCATGGGTAAAGGCCCGGTACATGGCCCCGGTATCGACGTAGGTGAATCCAAGGCACTCGGCCACCCGGCGGGCGATGGTGCTTTTCCCGGCCGCGGCCGGCCCGTCGATGGCAATGGCAATCGGTGAAGTGTTCATGCGGATTCCTTTCGCTTAGCGGGCCTCGACCCAGAAAACATAAAGAAGGACGAAGAGGACAACGGTGAGGATAAGGGCCAGGCTTTTGAGAAGGAGGTTGCGCCTTTTACGAGCCAAATATGATTTGTAGGCCGTCGTCTCGAGGCGCGGGGCATAAGAAGGCTGGACAGAACCCTCGAGGCGGGCCCGATCGACCTTGGAAAAGGAGATAGCGTTCCCCTTCTTCGTGTCGAAGGAGGCATCGGGGAGTGCCTTGATCTTCTCCCGGTAGCGTTTCCATCTCTGGATCCTCGTCTTGTTTCCCACGCGGTCTATTTTACTTGCCTTCCTTTCTCCCTTCACGGGAAAAAGGAGGGAAAGCGACGATTTTCCGATTAGCCATGGCTACCTCGTTTTTACCGGTCCTTGGCAAGTTGAAGTGACTACCGATCAATGCTATATTTCGTGCCGAACTAGGAGGAACTTCCATGGCCAAGAAAGTCAAAATCAACGCCGAGGCCTGCATCGGCTGCGGGCTCTGCGTGAACCTCGACCCGACCGTCTTCGCCTTCGGGGCCGACGGCAAAAGCGAAGTCATCGGCGACGTCGAAGACGAGAGCCGGATCGACGAGATCGTCGCTTCCTGCCCCGTCGGTGCGATCGAGGAAGAATAAGCTTCCGAATGAAAAGGCCGGCTGCTGCCGGTCTTTTTTCATGCTTTCCTCTGATAACGGAGGAAGAGATGCAAGCTCCTATAGACAAGGAAGGTGACGACGATCACGATGGCGTCCTTCATCAAGTTGAGGGGAAGAACGGCATAGAAGGCATAGGGCCATCCGAGACTCGTGATGTTCGGGTTGGCCGCTTGGCACATCGCCAGAAGCGACTCCTCGGTAAAGCCCATGACGAACATGTAGAAGGGGAGCATCGCGTAAACGTTCATGAGCATGGCCACGGCAACCTGGATGAGAGTGGCGACCCCAAAGCCGATGGCCACGCCCTTGAGATTCCTGATTCTCTTGTAGATGAGGGCGGCCGGGATGACGAAGGCGGCCGAGAAGACGAGATCGCTCAACTCCCCCACGCAGAGGGTCGAAGTGAAGGGTAGTTTGATAATCGTCTTCACCACGATGATCGCGAAGGCCGAGACCGGCCCATAGGCGAAACCGGCCACGAAGATAGGTATCTCGTCGAAATGAAGGGCGAGGAAGGCTGGGAAGAAAGGCAGGTTGATTTGGAAAATCGGCACGACGTAGAGGACAGCAGCGATGGCCGAGAAGATGCCGATCCGGGCGATGAAACGCGGCCAGTCGAAGCTCTTGGGACTATGCCCCTTGGCGTAAAAGCGGACCAAGAGGACGAGGAAGACGAAGAGAAGAACTATGAAGACAATTGAACGGTAATCCATGAAAAAGCCCCTCCGTGGACACGCTCGAGGGGACGGGAAGTCGGTAGCGGCTTCTATCATCCGGACTTTACCGTTGGCGCCGGAATCTCACCGGCTCGTGCTCGTTGGAGCTCGCGGGCTATACCGCCAGTCGACGTAATTCTCGTCGCCCTGAAGCCCCTACATTTTAATCGCGGTGCGGTATCTGTAAATGCCTAATCAGCCCTTGAGCCCGCGGCTTTGACGGTCCATGTCCTCGATGACGATGTCATAGACCTCTCCGAGTCCGGCGCAGTACTCGAGGACGAGCCACGGTTCATTGGTGTGGAAATGGAGCTTGATGAGGGTTTCGTCCCCGACGACAAGGAGGCAATCCCCCTTGAAATGCGATTCGATGTAGGAGTTGATCGCGTTTTCGTCGAGGCCCTTTCCCTCAATCAGGAGTTGGGTGTCATAACGGTATTCGAGCATCAGTCTTCCTTTCCGGGGCAAGGGCCCCAATGAATGCCTATTTTTCGAAAAACGAGCGCAAAAGTTCCTTGAAATGGTCTTTTTCCCCTTCGTTAGAGAAGGAGATCACAAGACTATTCCCCCGGTCAACGATCTCCTTGGCCCCGATTGAGGAGGCCAGGGCATCCAGGCCCCCCGAACAAGGGGGGACGCCCTTTAATCCAGCGGCCAACTCCTCGGTTTCCCGGACTGAAAGGCCGAACCGCTTGATGTCCCGCACGGCCCGATGGACCAGACTGGAGGAAAGGGGGCAAAGGGCTCGGGCGTGGCCATAGGAAATCTCCCCTTGGGAGACCATCTGGATGACATCGTCGGGCAGGGAGAGGATCCGCATCGAATTGGCGACCTGACTCCGGGATTCGTGGGAAAGGGTGGCCAAGGTCCGCATCGAGTAGTTGTAACGGGTCGCGAGGGCTTCATAGAGGACGGCCATCTCGACGACGTTGCCTTCCCGCTGGTCGCGGGTGTCGGCAAGGAGCATGAGAAGCGTCTCTTCGTCATCGACCGAACGGATGGCCGCCGGAACGGTTTCAAGCCCAGCCGCCTTGGCCGCGAAATACCTCTTCCGGCCGAGGATCAATTCGTAATGGGAGGCAACCCGCCGGACGATGAGAGGCGAGAAAAGACCTTTTTCCCGAACCGAAGGCACCATCTGGGCAATGAGGTTTGAGTTGGGGGCTACCCGCTTCAAGAAGGGGGAATCGTCGATTTCCCGGACCGGAAGCTCGGTCGGCGACAATGACTGGTATTCCTTCTCCATCTCGGCGATGACATCGCTTTGGGAGAATTTCCGGACGAGTTCCTCGAGCCCGGGGTTTAGCTTAGCCTTTTTGTTCATGGTCGATGAGTTCCCGGGCGAGGGCGAAGTAGGCCATCGAACCTTGGGCGGACGGCCGGAAAGAGGTGACGGGAAGCCCCCGGGCCGAGGCTTCGGGAATCGAGGCGTTCCGGGGGATGATGGTCGAGAAGGTGTTTTCCTTGAATAGCCCCCGGACCTCTTGGGCAACCTCGGTGGCCAAGCTCGTCCTTGGATCGTACATCGTGAGGAGGAAACCCTCGATTTTGAGGGAGGGATTGTAGGAACGCTTTACCTTGGAAATCGAAGAGAGGATGGCTGCGACGGCTTCCATCGCGAAATACTCGCATTGAACCGGGATGAGGACGCTGGTGGACGCAACGAGGGCATTGATGTTGAGGAGGCCGAGGCTCGGGGGACAGTCGATGACGATGTAATCGGCTTCCCCATCGAGGCGGTCGATGGCCTTCTTGAGGAGGAAGAACGGATCGGGGAGTTGCCTTTCCTGAACCTTGGCATCGAGGGAAGCGAGACGGAGGTTGCTCGGGAGAAGGCGGAGGCCTTCCACCGCCGTCTCGAGGCAAAAGGCCTCGGGGTTCTCGGCAAAGAGGGCATCGAGACTGCTGGCGAGGATGGCATTGACGTCGATGCCAAGTCCCCGCCCGGCATTGCCCTGCGGATCGAAGTCGATCAAAAGGACCTTCCGGCCGTCGCTGGCGAGGGCGGCGGAAAGGTTGATGGCCGTCGTCGTCTTCCCGACCCCGCCTTTCTGGTTGGCTATGGCGATGATCTTTCTCATAGGGGGTTCCTTTTGATGTCCGCATAGTCACGGGGGAAGTTCCGCGGGCATCTCCTCGCCTTCCGCAAGAGGACATTGCTTCTTTTTCCCATCGCGAGGGGGAGTTCCGACTCCTCGACCGTGGCGAGCTCGAGGCCGAGGAGGCGGATGGCCCTCTCGGCCTTTTCCAGTTCACCAGAAACATCCGGCCCTTTGTAAGCCAGGATCTTGCCTCCCACTTTGACAAGAGGTGAGAGAAGTTCGAGAAGGACGGGGAGCTCGCTCACGGCCCGGGCCGTCGCCGCGTCATAGAACTCACGCTCCCGTAGCTTCTCCGCCCGGGCATTGATGATCGAGACGTTTTGCAGGCCCAATTCGTCCTTGACCTCATGGAGGAAGCGGCATTTCTTGCCGCTGCTCTCGACGAGGCTCACCTTGATGGCAGGATAGGCAATCGCGTAGACGAGACCTGGGAAACCGGCCCCCGAGCCAACGTCGATGAGGCTTGGGGAGGGCATGAGGAGGTGGGCAGGGGCAAGACTATCGTAAAAATGCTTGACGATGGCTTCATCCGTGTCACTGATGCGGGTCAGGTTCATTATCGAATTGGCTTTGACGAGCAATTCGAAATAACGCCTGAACGATGCGGCTTTTCCTTCGTTGAGGACATCGGGGAAGAAGGATATGAGACTATCGAAATTCATTGATGGGCCGCCTTTTTCAAGTATAGCAGGAGCAGGGTCGTGTCCGCAGGGTTGACCCCGGGGATGCGTCCGGCCTCCCCGACCGTCAGGGGACGGAATTTGCCCAGTTTTTCCCGGGCCTCGTTCCGAAGTCCCTTAATCGATGAATAATCGATGTCTTCGGGAATTGGCTCGGTCTCGTAGGCTCGTTTCTCGGCAATCGACTTCTCCTCTCGCTCGATGTAGCCGCGGAACTTGATCTCGGTCTCGACGGTCAAGGTCGAATTGGGGCTCAGCTGCAATGATTCTGGCAACAAGGGTAGAAGCCCCTTGAGGGAGAGCCTGCCCCGCGTGAGGAGTTCCGAGGCAAGGTAGGGGCGGCTAATCCCCTCGTATCCGTTTTGCCGGAGATAGGAGTTGAGGCCGTCCGAGGGCTTCAACCTGGTTTCCTCAAGATAAGCAACGGCCTTTTCCACCTCGCATTTCCGTTGGAGGTAGAGACGGTAGCGGTTATCGTCGACGAGGCCGAACTGATATCCCTTCTCGGTAAGACGGAGGTCGGCATTGTCGTGGCGGAGGAGAAGTCTATGTTCAGCCCGTGACGAAAGAAGGCGGTAGGGTTCGTCGGCCCCCTTCGTCACGAGGTCATCGATCATCACCCCGATGTAGGCCTCCTCCCGGCCGAGGCTTAGAAGGGGGCGGCTAAGGGCAGACAGGGCGGCATTGGCCCCGGCCACGAGACCTAGACCGGCCGCTTCCTCGTAACCGGAAGTTCCGACGATTTGCCCGGCCCCGAATAGGCCCGGCACCTTCTTGACCCGGAGGTAATGGTCGAACTCGAAGGAGGAAATCGCGTCATACTCGATTTGATAGGCATACTTGATGATCTTGGCCTTTTCGAGTCCGACGATGGTATGGACCATTTGCTCTTGCATCTTTTCGTCGAAACCGGTGGAAAAGCCTTGGAGGTAAACCGAGGAATAATCGCGTTCCTCCGGCTCGAGGAAGAGCTGGTGGCGGTCGTGGTCGGGGAAACGGACGAGCTTGCTTTCGATAGAGGGGCAGTACCTAGGTCCGATCCCGGAAATGATGCCGTTATAGACAGCCGACTCGAAAAGGTGGGCCCGAATGAGCTCGTGGGTCTTCTCGTTGGTGTAGACGATGTAGCAGGGAAGCTGGCGTTCAAGGGGGGTGTAGTCCGTCGTGAGGTAGGAAAAAGCCAAGGGCCCGTCCTCCCCAAGCTGGATCTGGGCCTTGGAGAAATCGATGCTCCCGTAATCAAGTCGCGGCGGGGTCCCGGTCTTGAAGCGAACCAGCTCGAGGCCGAGACGACGTAAATCCCCGGCGAGGGGAAGGGAGGACTTCTCCCCATCTGGCCCTTCTTTTTTGACTGTTTGCCCCCGGATGACCGAGGCATCGAGGTAGGTCCCGGTCGTGAGCACAACCGATTTCGCAGTGATTTCCCGTCCATTCAAAAGACGGATGCCAGAGAGGCGGCCATCGGTGAAAAGCAGGGAGCAAACCTCCCCTTCGAGAATGGTCAAATTGTGGATTCTCGATAAAAGGGCAAGGATATGCGCCGGATATTCATGCTTTGCGACCTGCGCCCGGAGACAACGGACACCCGGCCCCTTGCTCTCATTGAGCATCTTGATCTGAAGGGGGGCGATATCCGCGGCAAGGCCCATGAGTCCCCCGAGGGCATCCACTTCCCGGACGACGATGCCCTTGGCCGAACCGCCGATATGGGGGTTGCAGGGGGTATTCCCGATCATCGAACGGTTAAGGCTAATCAAAAGGGTCGAGGCACCAATGGCGGAAGCGGCCCGAGCCGCCTCGATTCCGGCATGCCCCCCTCCGACGACGATGACATCGAAGTCGCTCATCCGATTGAACCTGCCATGTCGAGTTTGATGAGTTGGTTTAGTTCGACTGCATATTCCATCGGAAGCTCCTTCGAGAAGGGCTCGATGAAACCCATGACGATCATCTCGGTCGCCTCTTGTTCGCTCAACCCGCGGCTCATCAAATAAAAGAGCTGGTCCTCGTTGATCTTGCTGACGGTTGCCTCGTGCTCGATATAGCTATTCCCGTTCAAGATCTCGTTCTTTGGAAAGGTGTCGCTCTGGCTTTTCGCGTCAAGGATCAACGTGTCGCACTCGACGTGGCTATGGGCGTTGATGGCCCCGGGGTGCATCCGAACGGTTCCCCGGTAATTGACCGTTCCCCCGCCGCGAACGATCGATTTCGAGATGATCGTCGAGGAAGTATCCCGTCCGAGGTGAACCATCCGGGCCCCGTTGTCTTGAAACTGGTTGGCCCCGGCCACCGCAATCGAGATGGTATTCCCACGGGCTCTGTCCCCTTTGAGGATGCAACCCGGATATTTCATGTTCCGGTAGCTCCCGATGTTCCCGTCGACCCATTCCATCAGGCCGTCTTCCTCGACAAGGGCCCGTTGGGTGACGAGGTTGACGATGTTGGTCGACCAGTTCTGGACAGTCGTGTAACGGCACCTCGCCCCCTTGAGGACGACGATCTC